>CAZUFP010000019.1:0-18810 GCA_964619835.1 uncultured Gemmatimonadaceae bacterium
CCTCCTCGCCGTACCCTCCTCGCCGTATCCTCCTCGCCGTATCCTCCTCGCCGTATCCTCCTCGAAGCACCCTCCTCGAAGCACCCTCCTCAAAGCGCCCCTCCCCGCGCCGTTCTCGTCTTACCCGCCGGCGGGATCCGTATTACGTTGTGCGCATGTTCGAAGACCTGAAGACCGCCTGGCGCCAGGCGGTGGAGAATTTCTGGCACGAGCTGCAGGATGACGGCGACGCGGCCGACGGTCAGGCTCCGGGGATGCGCAAGGAGATCGCGCATGCCCGGTCAGATTTATCGCGTCTCGAGGAACAGATTGAAGTCGCGCGCAAGCGTGTAGAGTCGGAACGGTCGGAAGCGGCGACGGCGAGGCGTCGTCAGGAGATGGCCCAGCGCATCGGTGACGAGGAGACCGCGAACATTGCGGCGGAGTATGCGGCGAAGCACGAGGAGTACGCGGGGGTTCTGGAGCGCAAGGTGGACGTGCTGGTGGCGGAGCGGGACCTGTGGCGCCGGGACCTGATTGCGATGCAGGACGCCCTGCGGCGGCGTGAGTCGGCGCTGGGGCAGGGCCCGGGTGCATCGGAGACGCTGGACGAGGAGCAGGAGCGGGACGCGCGGGAGTTCAGTCGTCTGGAGCAGAGCGAGCGCCTGCGGACGGCGGAAGAGCGGCTGGAGGAGTTGAAGCGCCGCATGCGGACGGACTGACGCGGCCGGACGTAAGAGGTACGCCGGGCGCGGGGACCGAGGACGGTCGCCCGCGCCCGGCGTATTGCGTTCAGGGCCGGTTCGCGGCCTGCTGGGCGCGCTGGATCAGGGTGCCGGCCACGTTGAGGATGGCCCGGCTGCCGTCCGTGGGGTCGCCGGGGGCCAGGAACGTGCCGGACTGGAACGTGCCGGCGACGGGCGGCGCCACGATGAGGGCGACGCGAAGCACCACGGAGTCGCCCGCGGCCAGGTTCAGCGGCCCGGCGGTGACGGCGATGCGGACGTCCGCGGGCGCGGTGGGCACGTAGCCGATGTGCGGATCGGGGTAGTTCGGCGCACCCGTGGTGGTGTCCGGCTGCGTGCCGCTCAGGAAGACGAGCGCGTTGGGTTCGGACGTGGTGGCTCCTGCCCAGTCCCAGCTGGAGGGCCAGCCGGTCATGACGATGGTGGTGCCGGTGGGCGCCTGGAGCATCTCGAGCCCGACGAGGGCGGGCGCGTCGGGGTTCGTGTTGAAGGCGCTCTCCTGGAAGTTGCTGTCGTAGGCGAACACCATGTTCTGGTCGGGCACGTAGCTGACGATGTCGTCGCTGGCATCGCCGATGTCGGGATCGATGGCGAAGCCGAAATACGCGTTCTCGTACGTGAGGGATCCGGCGCCGTAGAGGGCGGCGTCCGCCGCCTGGTAGAGGCTGTCCCCGGTGATGTTCCGGAACACGACACGCAGGAAGATGGTGCCGGGGTAGGCCTCATCCGTGACGACCTGCTCGTCCATCTTCAAGCCGCGTCCCGTGAGGTATGGCTGATACGGGGGCGGCGGCAGGAGCCAGCTCCGCTGGTCGAGCTGGAACACGGCGCCGGCGCGCAGCGTGTCGGGGGCGGGCCGGCCCGCGTAGTAGTAGAAGTCGTAGGGCGACGGCCCGACGCTCGGGGTATAGCTGCCCAGGTACCCCGCCGAAACGGGCGCGCCCACCGCCAGGTAGCCGTCGTTGCTGTCGGCCGGGTAGTAGAGCCCGCCGCCCGTGCCCTGCTCGAAGAACAGGGTACCGTTGGCGCCGACGGCGAAGTCCATGCCGGCGGCGGTTATGCGGCGGATATAGGGGTCGAGGCACGTGGTATCACCGCAGTGCAGCAGGAGCGGCCACCGGATGGGCGCCATGGAATCCGGGACGACCGTGGTCTGGGCGTTGAACTGGTACGTGACGCCGCCGCTGTCCAGTACGAGCCCGATGGTGTGGCTGCCCGCCGAAACGTCGCGCAGGCTGTCGGGCGTGACGATGTTCCGGGACTGGCCGTCCAGGAAGATCGTGGCGCCCCGGGGATCCGAGTCCACCAGAAACGACGACGGCGCTCCCGGTGCGCTCGACTGCTGGCACGCGCCCATCCCGAGGACGGCACCCAGCACGGTCAGCGTGGACGCCAGCGATCTTGCGGTCATGTTGTCATCCTCTTCGTTCGGGGTGGTGCCGCTTCAGCGGTCCTGATCCGTCGTCTCATCGGGACCGGTTCCCTGCCATTCCAGCACGATCCGGGCGCGTCGCGCGAACTCCAGGGCCGATTCGAGCTCGTCGATGATGAAACGCGCCCGCCGTTCCCGGTCGGACACGTCCAGGTCCGGCTGGCCTTCCAGCTCTGCGACCAGCTCGATGACACGCGCCGTCCGCCGCACCACCTCCCAGAGCTGCTGCACATCGACCTGGCCGGCCGCCTCGTGGACGTGCTGGTCCGCGGTCCGGCCGATCTCCTGAGCCACCGACTTGACCTGATCACTTGCGAGCATCGTCTTCTCCGTGTTGCTCGGGACACGAGCCGATGAAAACGAAGGGCGCCCCGACGTCGCTTCGACGTCGGAGCGCCCGGATTCCCAGGACGGGTTCGTCGGTACTTCGGACCAGCGCACCCCGCTCATGAGCTTCCGGATCGGCTTGCTGAGCAGGGCAAGGACCAGGCCAGCGCCGACCCGAGGCCGGCGGGCCCGGACCACGCCACGTCTATTCGGCGGTGCCGATGAGCTTCTTCGCCCAGGGCGCCGCGATGAGCATGAGCAGGCCAGCCCCCACGGCGACCGAGGTCATGAGCAGGAATACGGAATGCGCCGCGCCCGCGCTGATCTGACCGGTGCCCGCGCCGCCGCCCATGCTGGAGGCCATGAGCCCGGCGAACAGGTCGCCCAGCGACGTGGCCATGAACCAGATGCCCATCATCTGGCCCACCATGCGGTGAGGCGCCAGCCGGGTGATGGCGCTCAGCCCGATGGGACTGAGCGAGAGCTCACCGCACGTCTGGAGAAAGTAGCTGACGATCAGCCACATGGGGCTGATGCGGTGGCCGTTCACGGCCAGCGACGTGCCGATGATCAATACGCCGAAGCCCGCACCCAGCAGGATCAGGCCAAAGCTGAATTTCAGCGGGCTGGACGGCTCGAGGTGGCGGTTGGACAGGAACACCCACAGCCAGGCGAACACCGGGGCGAGGCTGATGATCAGCAGGGGGTTGACCGCCTGCAGCCAGCTGGCCGGCGCGGCCCAGCCGAACACGTTCATGTTCGTGAGCTGCTCGGCCACCAGGTTCAACGACGAGGCCGCCTGTTCGGCGCCGGACCAGAACACGGCGGCGGCCACGAAGAACATCCCGATCACCACCACCCGTTTCCGTTCTTCCGGCGGCAGCTTGCCGAACAGCACCACGTAGGTGAGGTAGCCGAGCGCCAGCGCGGTGATGATGTAACTGGCGGCGTGCGCGATGGCCGACACGCCGATGTGGAACACACCCAGCAGCAGGGCGCCCAGCAGAGCCAGGCCGAGGGCGCCCAGGAGCAGGTTGAGCCAGTCGCGCGCAATCTGCCGGGACCCGGTCGAATGCACCTGCAATCCTGCCTCTCCCAGATGCCTGGCTCCCAGCACGTACTGGATCAATCCCACGGTCATCCCCACACCCGCGGTGGCGAAGCCCAGGTGCCAGTTGATCTTCTGCCCCAGGTAACCGGCCACCAGCGGCGACAGGAACGCGCCCAGGTTGATGCCCATGTAGAAGATCGAGAAGCCGGCATCCCGCCGCGCGTTCCCTTCGGAGCTGCGATCCGGGTACAGCTCGCCGACCATCGTGCTGACGTTGGGCTTGAGCAACCCGGTTCCGATCACCACCAGCACCATGCTGACGTAGAACGTGAAGTGGCTCGGCAAGGCCATGCCGTAGTACCCGAGGGCGATGAAGATCCCTCCGACCAGCACGGCCCGGCGCTGCCCGATCAGCCGGTCCGCCACCCACCCGCCCGGCAGCGACATCATGTACACGGCGGCGAAGAACAGTCCGATGATCGCGCCAGACTGCTCGACGCTGAATCCCAGACCCGCGTTCGGGTCCGTGATCGCCGCCGTCATGAACAGGACGAGCAACGCTCGCATGCCGTAGAAGCCGAACCGCTCCCACATCTCCGTGAAGAAGAGCGTGGCCAGCCCTCGCGGATGCCCGAAAAACGACGCGTCCTGCCCTGCCTGTGCCGTCGGGCCGACGGATCCGGACTTGCTATCTGTGGTCATGCGTTCCCTCGTTCGGCAGTCCCGGCTCCACCGCACCGCCGCAGCGACGGCACGGACGTCCACGAACCGGCCCAATGTACGCCCCACTCCCCAGCGACACTACCCGTCGGCGAACCGGGTGGACCCTTCCCACACGCGGTCGGCCCACCTTCCGGGCCCAGCCCGCTCCGCGTCCACGGCGACGTGTTCCTTTCACTCCGCGGTCCACCCGCGTAACTTGGTGCGCCTTTATTTCCACCGGGCGATTCCCGCCCGTCCTACCGTTGAGTCGCTGGAGGATTCCCAACATGAAAGTGGTCGTGAGGTCAGGGCTGATCGGCATGCTCATCGTCGGCTCTGTCGGATGCAGCCAGGTCATCAACAGCGCCATCGACACGGCAGCTCGCCGGACTGGTGAGGGCATCGGCAATGCCGTGGGGCAGAAGACGGGCGCGGCCGCCGGCAACGCCGTGGCAGCCCGCTTCCCGAACATGTGGACGCCGGCACTGTCCGCCATCTACGTGAATTACATGTTCACGCTCGCGTTCCACTCCGGGTCGTACACGTTCCCGGGCACCGAGTACCAGCCCGGCCAGTGGACGCGTTGGCGCATGACTTCCACCGACAGCGAAGGCACGCCGCCGGAGATGGAGCGGGCCTACCTCAAGAAGGATGATCAGGGCCGCCAGTGGTGGCGCGTGAAGTACGTCGTTGACAACGGCGAGAAGCCGGACAGCATGGTGATCGAGATGCTGTTCGACCCGACCGATGGGCAGGTCCTGCGCATGCGCGGCAAGATGCCCGGCGAGACCGAGGCCAAGGAGATGCCCGTCGAGCAGGGCACCTACACCTACGTCGCCCCCACCCAGCTGACGGAAGAGAGCATGGAGGGCGCCAAGGTCGGCACGGAGAACCTCAACGTTCCCGCCGGCACGTTCTCCACGGAGCACATCCGGTACGGCGGCATGGCCGGCGGCACCCTGGACTGGTGGCTGTCCGACAAGGTCCCGGGACGCATGGTCAAGTACAGCAGCACGAGCACGTCCAGTGACGACGCAAACGGGCCGGACCCGTACAACTGGACCCTGGAGCTCATCGCCTACGGCAACGGCGCCAGGAGCGAGCTGGGCGTCCAGTAACCGTACCACGTCCGGAAGAAGCCCGCCGCCGGAATCGGTGGCGGGCTTCTCCGTACGCGGTGTACCGCAACTCCACGCGTCCTTTGCCCGGCCGTCGTGACGTCCTTATCTTGAGCGGTCGTTCGATCGGGTCACGCTTCGATCGGTCACACCAAGGTGTCTATGCACGCGATTGAAACCCACCTGCACACATCCGGAATCCGAATGGCCGCTAGGTTGGACGAAGGGATCGACCCCGCCGCAGTGCGGGCATCTTCGGAGCCGGTGGCGGGGGACCGGGGGCTCGCGGCGGCCGAGGGCGGGCCCGACTGGCTGGCTCGCGCCGATCTGTTGCGGCGAGCACGCCGGGTTGGCGATCCGGAATCTTTCCGGAACGGCGCCATCCGATTGCGGCGGGCGCGTCGTGTGTTCGCGCCCTTCACCGCCCTACCGTCCCTCGCCCGTCCTGCGCTCAGCCTCCGGTCGCGTCGCCGCTAGACCCCAACCGCTGTTCCAGCTCATCCGCCCGGCGACGCAGCCGCTCGTTGACGGCTTGCAGTTCTCCGATGAGGTCCGCGCGTTCCACCGTGCGTGCCAGTTGTCGCGCCACCCCGGTGAGCAGGTCCCGTTCGGCGTCGCTGAACGTGCGGCGTTCGGTGAAGTAGAACGTCAGCGCGCCCGAGACGCCGCGCTCGCTTCGCAGGGGCAGCGAGATGAGGGAAATGAAGCCCATCTCGCGGGCCGGCTCGTGCCATTCGTCCGTGCCTTCGTCCGCAAAGACGTTCTCCACCTCCACCGCCTGGACGTCGGCGACGGCCCGGCCCGTGGGGCCGCGGCCCACGCGAATCCTCAACTGGCTGAGATAACGGGCCGATTTTTGCGGCCAGTTCTGGGCAGCGACGAGGCGCAGCAGTTCTGGATCGTCGTCGTCGCGCAGAAAAACGGAGGCGAAGCTCGCATCGACGAGGGGTGTGACACGAGCGAGAGCAAGTCGGTAAACTTCAAGCGCGCCGGACGCAGACAGGAATGCGTCGGCGATCTCGCTGGCAATCTCTAACTTGCGTTGCCGCAACGTCTCGAATTGTGTGGTCGGGTCGGCAGCGGGATTGTTGGTCATGGGCAATTCAATTGTTTTCGAGCCACGTTCTGGTCGCGATGTGGAGAACATCAAGGCATCGTGCGAAGAACTCCCTTGACGCGAATCCCCCACGTTCCTAACGTATCGAAGCGTTTTCGGCGGTCGGACGCGGAATATCCCCGCTTCATCTGTTCGGCCGACAAATTCGATCCGGCGATGGGCTCCCCGCAAGGGTGAGTCGTTCGCCCGATTTGAGGGTCGCGGGCGTCGGGAACGACCCGCGGAGGTGTCCATAGGCGCACCTTCAGAACCGTCACCACTTTCGGAGGGAGTAGCTCCATGAACAAGTCCGAGCTGGTACAGACGCTGTCGGGCAAGACGAAGATGACGAAGGCGGATGCTCAGCGTGCGGTGGATGCGCTGTTCAACGCAAAGGGCGGGATCATCACGGGCGCGCTGAAGAAGGGCGACCGGGTCCAGATCACGGGCTTCGGCACCTTTGAGACCCGCAAGCGCAAGGCACGCATGGGCCGCAATCCGCGTACGGGCAAGGAGATCAAGATCGGCCCGACGACGTCTCCGTCGTTCCGTCCGGGCAAGGCTCTCAAGGACGCGGTCAAGAAGTAACGGATAACGCCCGATCGACCCATGGAGAAGCCCCGGTTGGCGAACCAACCGGGGCCTCTTCGTGTTCACCGGCCCAGGGCAGTGTTCAGGGCCGGCGTCTGGGTCCAGGACGCGGGGCGGGCTTGCGCCCGCTCTTTCCGCCGCGGGGTCCCTTCCGGTCGTAATCCACGCGCAGACTCCGGCTGCGGAGCGTCGTGCCGTTGAGCGCGTCGATGACGCGGCGCGCCACGGCGCTCTCCACCTCCACCGTGGTGAACGTGTCGCCGATGTCGATGCGTCCCACCCTGCTGCCTTCGATGCCCGCCTCGCCCGTGATGGCGCCCAGGATGTCGCCCGGGCCCACATCGTCGCGCTGGCCGATGCTCACGAACAGGCGCACGAACGGTTCGCCGGGCGGCGGCGCTTTCGCCGCCGGGGCCGCCTCCGCACGCCCGACTGCAGGGGCCCGGTCCGCCGCGAGGGCTTCCTTGCGCCGCGCCAGCAGGCAGGCCGCGGCGGCCAGTTCTGCGAGGGAGGCCTCGTTCAGCAGGGGCTCCAGCACGAGCAGCTGAGCCGCCAGGTCAGCGGACCGGACCGCATCGCGCAGCTCCTGCCGGAATGCTTCCACGTCCTGCACGAGTCCCGCGGGCGGCGGCGTGGCCACCGCTTCCAGTCCGATCCCGGCGGCCGCGGCAATGCGCCGCAGGTGGGCGATTTCCCGGGCATCGACGATCACGGCGCCACCCGCGGCGTGCCGGCGGCCCAGCTCATCGGCGTCGAACGGGGCGTCGTAGCTGATCACCGGCTCATCGGCCGGGGCGTCGGCCGCACCCGTGACGCGCGTGCCATCGCCGAGGCCACGGAACGCCAGCTCGTGTGCCACCCGCTCCGCACGGGCCGCCGTCCGGCACACGACGGGCACGGGCGCCCGCACCAGCAGGCTCACCAGCGCATCCATCTTGTCGGCGGCGGCCATGTACCCCACGCGGCCCGCGTTCGGGGGCGGCGTCTGGGCCCGGGTGTCGGCCGGTACGGGCGGAAACGTCAGGGCTCGCCGGACGTGCCGTTCCACGAAATCGGCGACAGTGCCTTCAGCATCGCCGATGACGACGCGCTGGGCATCGCGCGGGAGGGAGTCGGTGACCGTCTCGAGCGCCTGGCCTTCACCCAGCCGGAAGAGGGCGCCGGCGTCGTCAAGGACCAGCGTTTGCACGCCTTCCAGCTTCAGGCGGGATCCGGCGAGAGCGTCCAGCACGGCGCGCGGTGTTGCGGCGAGAATTGCGGCCCCTGAAAGCCGGTCCGGCCAACCGGGCCCGAAGGCGTGCACGCGCACTCCGACGCTATTGGCCAGAGGGGCCAGCGATTTTGCGATCGCCGCCGCCACTTCCGGCGTCGGCGTGAGCACGATGGCCTGGGGCTGGGTCTCCTGCTCCTCCCGGCCGGCCATCCGGTCCAGCAATGCGAGCCCGTAGGCACCCAACACGCCCGCCCCGGCGCTGCCTCGCAGCACGGCGTTGCCGCCGCGGCGAATCACCGGGATCGACGCCTTCTGCAACGAGGACGGGGCCTCCCAGCCCCGCGCGCGCGCCGCTTCCACCAACTCGGCTTTGAGGCCGAGGTCCTCGAACGACTCCGCCATGCCACCTCCGTCTCCATTCTGCGGAATGTCCGGGAATATACCGGCTTGCAGGGTCGCTGCCCACCCGGTTACCATGCCGACCGACGCAACTGCACCGCCCCCCCGGCGATGCGCCTGCGCCTCGATCCACTCGAACGGCGACGATCATGGAGTCCATCCAGGTGTGGCTAACGGGAGCCAGCGACTTCGTCTGGGGTCTGCCCATCATCATCCTGTTGCTGGCCACCGGCGTCTATCTGACGCTGGTGCTGCGCGGTATCCAGTTCCGGCGGCTGTGGCACTCCCTGTGGTTGGCCCTGGTCGTACGGCGCGAGCAGGGCGCCGAAGGCGACATCTCGCATTTCCAGGCCCTGATGACCGCCCTGGCCGCCACGGTGGGCGTGGGCAACATCGCGGGCGTCGCCACCGCCATCGCCTCCGGTGGGCCCGGCGCCCTGTTCTGGATGTGGATCACCGGCCTGTTCGGCATGGCCACGAAGTACTCCGAAGCGCTGCTGGGCGTGCATTACCGCGAGGTGGACCGGCGGGGCAACATGTCCGGCGGGCCCATGTACTACCTGTCCCGCGGCGTCGGCGGCTGGCCGGGCAAGGCGCTCGGATTCCTGTTTGCGCTGTTCGCGGCCTTCGCCGCCTTCGGCATCGGGTGCATGGTCCAGTCCAACTCGGTCGCCGATGCCCTGCACTCATCGTTCGGCATCCCGCCCATTTCCACCGGCATCGTCATCATGCTGCTGGCCGGCGCGGTGATCCTGGGCGGCATCCGCAGCATCGGCCGCGTCACCGGCTTCTTCGTACCCGTCATGATCGCGTTCTACCTGGCCGGCGGCCTCATCGTGCTGGCCATCAACTGGCGCGGCCTGGACGACATCGTGCGGCTGGTGTTCAGCGAGGCGTTCGCGCCCACCGCCGCCGTGGGCGGGTTCCTGGGCGCCAGCGTGCGGGAAGCGGTACGCTGGGGCTTCGCGCGCGGCATCTTCTCCAACGAGTCCGGCCTGGGCACCGGCGGCATCGCCGCCGCCGCGGCCCAGACGCGCTACGCGCCGCGCCAGGCCATGGTCTCCATGACGCAGACGTTCATCGACACCATCGTGGTCTGTTCCATCACCGGGTTCACGATCATCGCCACCGGCGCGTGGATGAAGGTGGACCCCACGACGGGCGTCGCGTTCACCGGCGCGCCCCTCACGGTGCAGGCTTTCGAGACGGGCCTGCCGGGGCAGTGGGGCGGCTACATCGTCTCCCTCGGCCTCGCCTTCTTCGCCTTCTCCACAATCCTGGGCTGGGCCTACTACGGCGAGCGGGCCATCGAGTACCTGTTGGGCGAACGCGCCATCACGCCCTATCGCCTGCTCTTCGTGTTCGCCGCCTTCGTCGGCGCCTCGGTGCTCCAGCTGCAGCACACCGGCGGATTCCAGCTGGTGTGGTCCTTCAGCGACGTCATGAACGGCGCCATGGCCATTCCGAACCTCATCGGCCTGATCCTGCTGTCCGGCGTCGTGGTACGTGAGACGCGGCGGTACTTCGAGGCGGAAGACCTGAACGAGCTGCGTACGCCGGGCACCGGCGTGCACGCCCCCCGTGACCTGGAAAGAGAGGGAATCGATGAGTGAAACGGCCCGCCACTACCGCTGGAGCGACCTGCCCCGGGAGCGTGTCACCGACACACTGCACCGCAAGGTCATCGGCGGCGAGCACATGATGCTGGCCCACGTCTACCTGGACAAAGGCTCCGTGGTGCCGAAGCACACCCACGAGAACGAGCAGTTCACGTACATCCTGGAAGGTGCGCTCCATTTCTGGCTCGGTGAGGATGAGTCGGAAGAGGTGGTGGTGCGCGCGGGCGAGGTCCTGCACATCCCGTCCAACCTGCCGCACAAGGCGGAGGCGCTGGAGGACACGCTGGACGTGGACGTGTTCAGTCCACCGCGCCAGGACTGGCTGAACGGCACGGACACGTACTTCCACGACGAGTCGTAGCCATGGACCTGGGAATCTCCGGCCGCACAGCGTTCGTGGCGGCGTCGAGCCGCGGCCTCGGCCGCGCGTCCGCGGAGGCTCTGGCGGCGGAAGGCGTCGACCTGATGATGAACGCCCGCGGCACCGAAGCGCTGTCAGAAGCCGCCGCCGCCGTGCGTGAGGCTCACGGCGTGCGTGTTCTCGAGGCGGCCGGCGACCTGGCCGATCCGGCCGAAGTGGAGCGCATGCTGGCGGCCGGTATCGAGGCGTTCGGCGGCTTCGACATCATGGTCACCAACATCGGCGGGCCGCCTGCGGGGCCGTTCGAGTCGTTCTCGGCGGACGACTGGCGAGTGGCCATCGCCCAGAACCTGGAGAGTGTGCTGAACCTGGTGCGGGGCGTGCTGGGCGGTATGAAGGAGCGCGGCTGGGGCCGCATCGTCAACATCACGTCCATCGCTGTGAAGGAGCCGATCCCGAATCTGATCCTGTCCAACAGCGTGCGTGCGGCCGTCACCGGATTCGCGAAGACGCTGGCGGGCGAGGCGGCCCCGCACGGCGTCACGGTGAACAACGTCATGCCGGGCTACACGCGCACAGACCGGATCATCGAGCTGTCGGAGAAGAACGCCGCACTCCGCGGCACGACGCCGGAACAGGAGCTGGGGCATTGGGCGGAACAGATCCCGGCAGGCCGCGTCGGCGAGCCGGAGGAGCTGGGCGCGCTGGTGGCGTTCCTGGCCTCGGAACGGGCCTCCTACATCACGGGTGCGTCCATCGCCGTGGACGGCGGCTGGCTCCGCTCCCTCATCTGAAACGCCGGGTGCGCGCCGCGCTACAGTGGTGCGGGCCGCCCGGAGAAACACGCCACACGTTGCCACGGATGGAGTCGAGATGTCGACGGAACTGATGGAAGCGGAATGGATCTGGAAGGACGGCGCGTTCATCCCCTGGGGCGACGCGAAGCTGCACCTGCTCAGCCTTGCGGTCCAGTTCGGGTCGTCCATGTTCGAGGGGATCCGCTGTTACACCACGGACGAAGGCCCGGCCATCTTCCGGCTGAAAGACCATATCCGGCGGCTTCGCGACTCCAGCCGCATCTACCGCATGCCTCTCCAGCACAGCCAGGCGGACCTGGAAGCGGCGTGCGTCGAAGCGGTGCGCAGGAACGGGCTGAGCGAATGCTACATCCGGCCCATGGTGCTTTGGGGCTACGGCTCTGCCGGCCTGAACCCGGCCGCCAGCCCGCTGGAGACCTACATCGCCGCGTGGCCGTGGGGCACCTATCTGGGCCCCGAAGCTCTCGAGCAGGGGGTGGATGTGTGCGTGTCCAGCTGGCAACGAGCCCGGCCCAACACGTTCCCCACGGCGGCCAAAGCGGCGGGCAACTACGTCAACGCGCAGCTCATCAAGATGGAAGCGTTGGCCGGCGGATTCGCGGAAGGCATCGCGTTGAAGCCGGACGGCCTGGTGAGCGAAGGCAGTGGCCAGAACCTGTTCCTGGTCCGCGATGGCGTTCTGATCACGCCGCCGGTGGATGGCACGTCGCTGGCCGGCATCACGCGCGCATCGATCCTCACGCTCGCCGGCGAGCTGGACATCCCCGTGCGGGAGCAGGCCGTGCCCCGCGAGACCCTGTACACCGTGGATGAAGCCTTCTTTGCCGGAACGGCCACGGAAGTGACGCCCATCCGGAGCGTGGACCGCATCACGGTGGGCGTCGGCGGCATGGGCCCTGTCACCCGCCGAATCCAGGAGCGCTTCATGGACGTGATTCGCGGCCGGGTGCCCGCGCACGAGGAGTGGCTGACAAGGGTGGGGAACGCCAAGGGGTAGCGGTCACCCGGACAGGCAAGCCCGGACGTTGACTGCCAGCTCCGTGGGTGTGAACGGCTTCTGCATGAAGGAGCCGAGGGGGCCGATTGCCTCTGCGCCGGCCGACTCCATGAAGCCCGACATGAACAGGAAGCGCTCGACGCCACGCTGCTCCTGGAGCTGGCGTGCCAGCTCCCGGCCCGAGACGTCCGGCAGGCTGATGTCCGACACCACGAGGTCGGGGGCGGTGGCGGATTCGGCGGCGCAACGGAGGGCGTCGGCTCCGTCCCGCGCCTCCAGCACGCGGTAACCCCGGAGCCGCAGGACGCGGGCGATGAGCGACCGAACGCCAGCCTCGTCGTCCACCACGAGAATGGTGGCGGTCTCCGCCCTGGACGGTTCCGGCGCCGGAGCGGCGGGGTGCTCGGAGCGGGGGGCATCGGCGGACGACGCCGGCAGGAAGACGCGGAAGGTGGTGCCCTTCCCGGGCTCGCTGTAAACGTGCACGTGGCCGCCACTCTGCCGGGCGATGCCGAACACCGTCGCCAGGCCCAGACCGGTGCCCTCCGGCTTCGTCGTGAAGAACGGCTCGAAGATGCGCTCCTGCACGTCGTGCGTCATGCCCGCGCCCGTATCCGTCACCGCGATCACCACGTGGCGGCCCATCCGGGCCTCGGGATGCGCGCGCGCGTACTCGTCGTCCAGGTCACGCACGTTCGTTTCGACGGTGAGCAACCCATGCCCGGACATGGCGTCCTCGGCGTTGACCACCAGGTTCACGAGTACCTGTTCGAGGGCGCCCGGGTCGGCCTCCACCATGGGCAGGTCGGCACGAAGCCGGATCACGAGCTCGATGCCCGCCGGCAGCAGCCTGCGCAGCAGCCCTTCCGCATCCTCGATCACTGCGTTCACGTCCAACGTTTCCCTCATGACGGGTTGGCCCCGGCTGAACGCCATCAGACGATGCGACAGGTCCGCGGCCCGGTCACACGTGCGCAGGATCTCCTCCAGCTCAGCCCTGTCCGGGCGCCGGTCCTCCAGCGCCATGTGCGCCCAGCCCGTGATGACCGTCAACAGATTGTTGAAGTCGTGCGCCACGCCGGCCGCCAGACGGCCCACCGCTTCCATCTTCTGGGCATGCCGGAGCTGCGCGGCCAGGGAGCGCCGCTCCGTCACATCGGCGGCGTGCAACACGATGCCGTTGACCGCCGGGTCGTTCAGCAGGTTCTCGGCGGTGATGGCCATCAAGCGCATCTCGCCATCCTTGCGGCGCATGCGGATGTCCAGCTCCTGGACATTGCCGGGTGAGCCGAGCAGCCCCCGCAACGCCGCCCGGGCCAGCGCTACATCGTCCGGGTCCACAAGTTCGAAGACGCTCCGACCTTCCCGCTCCTCAACCGTGTATCCCGTGATCCGTTCAATGGATGGACTGGTGTAGGAGACGCGCCCTTCCCGGTCCAGGACCGTGATGGTGCTCGAGAGACGCTCCGACAGCGCCCGGAACCGGTCCTTGTCCGCATTCCGGCGCCGCAACTCCCGCGACAACAACAGGTACAGGATGAGGGCGCTGGCCGCGACGAAGCCGACGCCCTTGAAGGTTTGCACCCGGGCGAACTGTTGCGGGTCGCGGATCAGCCATTCGGCCAGAGCGTCCGAAAGGACGATGTAGGCGATACTGGCCAGTGCGTAGAGCACCGCGACGCGGGCTGCGGACCGGGAACCGATGGTCGGCATACTTCGTCACCTGACTCCGTTAAAAGAGACCGGAGATGCGCCCGGCCTGATGCGGCGCGCGCTCGATCTGCCGAAGACCGGGGAGAGGGTCGCGGGTAGATCGGCCCGTCGAGAGCGACGCAGTTCTGCTTGAATGGACCCGCGAAAGCGCGGGGACGCCGCGGGTCCCTGGCGACATGCACAAAAAAGGGATCTCGCGGCCTGTCCTGTCAAGACGCCGGAACCGCCGGCCGGCTCACACCTCGTGTTCCCGCTGCCGGTCCTCCGGTTGGTACGGAAGCTGGTTCAGGTAGTTCTGCACCTCCACATCGATGCGGGAGGTCCGCAGCTGATCCGTCTCCGCCGTCACGATCGTTTCCGGCCCGTGGCGGTGGGCGCTGATCCTGGCCGTCCCGTCGCCGCCCGTCAGCGTGATGGAGTGATCGTCTCCATCGGTGCGCTCCAGGGGGATCCGCGAAGGCAGATATTCCCCCGCAAGCCGGATCGCCTCCCGGTCCGACATCGCCGTCTGTCGCTGATAGCCCGCCATGATTCCATCCGTTGGTTCAAGTTCTCGGCTCCGACCGGGTTCGGCCGCGCCCGTCACCCCAGCCGGTCGGGGTCCGCGTGCAGCGCGTGCCCGCCTCTCGCGAAGGCGGCAAGCTCCGCCGGCGACGGCAGCCCTACCAACCGCTCCGCGCCCCGCAGGATCGTGGGCAGCCGGTCGACGCCCTGCTCTCGCGCGGCAGCGGCCGCACGCGCCACGTCGTCGGCGAAGCGGTCCACGCCCAACGCCACGTGCGCGGCGGCGGCGTCCAGCCCCATCTCTTCCGCAATCTCGGTCAGCACATCAATGCGGCCGATGTCGCGGCCGTCCTCGAAGAACGCGCGGTACAGCGCAGCGTGCGTCTCCGGAAACCGGTTCGCCTGGCGGGCGAACCCGGCCAGCTCGTGGGCCTTCCGCGTCCGCGGCCATACGGGCGGCCGCCGCACGGCCACGCGGAGCCGGCCAGCGGCTGGCTCCACCACGTCCCGCCAGTTCTGCAGCAGCTGTTCATCGGCGGGCGCAGGCAGCGGCTGCGGCGCGGGCCGTGCCTCGATCCCGCGACGCTCAACCCGTACGCCGGCCGCTTCCAGATCCGCCAGCATGGACTCCAGAAGGTAGCAGAGCGCACACGTGTAGTCGCCATACACCACGAGCGCGCCGGATCCGGCGTCCGTTCCGCGAGTCCCCATCGTGCCTCCCCCTTCCTTCGCGGTCGCGTAATCTGGACGTCGTGCAAACGGCATGCAAGCGTCCGGCGTTTGCCTTGTGGCAGACCGGCACGCCGTCCATATTTCTCCGCTCCTGAATCCTTCCCGAGGAGTGAAACACCATGGCAGCCACACGCGCCAACGTCATATTCAGCGAGAACGTCCGGAAGCTCCAGCCGTCGGCCACGATCGCCGTGTCGACGCTGGCCAAGGAGCTGCGAGCCGCCGGGCGCGACATCATCAACCTCAGCGCCGGCGAGCCCGATTTCCCGACGCCCGGCTTCATCTCCAAGGCCGGCATCGCGGCCATCGAGCGAGGCGCCACCCGTTACACGCCTGCCGCGGGACTGCCCGAGGTACGCGCCGCGGCGGCCCGATTCCTGGCCCGTCCGGCCAACCCGGAGCTGGACGCCGGCGGCGTCGTGGTGACGGCCGGGGCCAAGCAGGCGCTCTTCAATGCGCTGTTCACCCTGACGGGCCCCGGCGACCGCGTCCTGGTGCCGACGCCGTACTGGACGAGCTATCCCGAGCTGGTCCGCCTGGCACGCGCCGAACCCGTCTTCCTGGCAGGCCCCGAGTCCCGGGGCTACAAGGTCGGGCCGGAAGAGCTGGAAGAGGCGTGGGACCCGTCGGTGCGGGCCCTGCTCATGAACTCGCCGTCCAACCCCTCGGGCGCGGTGTACACGCTGGCGGAGCTCGAGGCGGTGGCGCGGTGGGCGGCAGACCGCGATGTGTGGATCATCAGTGACGAGATCTACGGACGCCTCTGGTACGAGGGCGAAGTGGCCCCGGGCCTGCTGGACCTGGACCCGGCGTTGGCGGAGCAGGCCGTCGTCATCAACGGCGCGTCGAAGACGTTCGCCATGACGGGCTGGCGCATCGGCTTCTCCTACTCGGTGCCGTCCCTCGCCGCGAAGATGGCGGCGCTCCAGAGCCACATGACGTCCAACGCGGCGACGCCGAGCCAGCATGCGGTGCTGGCCGCGCTGAGCCCGTCTTCGGAGGAGAGAGCGGAGCTGGACGCCATGGTCACGGCATTCAGGAGCCGCCGCGACCTGGTGGTGTCGCTCCTGGGCGAGCTCATGCCGCACGCGGCGTTCGTGAAGCCGGAGGGCGCCTTCTACCTGTTCTTCCGCGTGGATGACCATTACAACGACCAGCACGCCGGTTCCATCGCGTTGTGCCAGCATCTGATCCAGGAAGCGGGAGTCGCGCTGGTCCCGGGCGAAGCCTTCGGCGATGACCGCTACGTCCGGCTCTCCTTCGCCGCGTCGGACCAGGACCTGGAGAACGGCATGCGGCGAGTGGCGGAGGCCCTTTCGTGACCGATCAGCAGGACCCGCTGTCCGGCTACGTGTGCCGTTTGTTCGCGCAGGAGGACGAAGTCCTGGCAGGGCTCCGTGACGAGATGGCGCGCCACGACCTGCCGGAAATCTACATCTCGGCGGAGCAGGGCCGCCTCCTGCAGGTCCTGCTCACCGCCGTAGGCGCGCGCCGCGTGTTGGAGTTGGGCACCCTCGGCGGCTACAGCGCCATCTGGATGGCGCGGGCGCTGCCACCGGGCGGGCAGCTCGTGACTGTCGAGATGCGGCCGGAACGGGCCGAGATCGCCCGCGAGGCTTTCCGGCGGGCCGGCCTGGAGGACGTCATCGAGGTGCGCGTCGGCAGGGCGCTGGATGTGGTGCAGGACCTTCGAAGCCGGCGCGAGGTCTTCGACGCGATGTTCATCGACGCCGACAAGGAAGGCTACGGCGCGTACCTCGACGCCGCACTGGCCCTGGTGCGGCCGGGCGGGCTGATCCTGGGCGACAACGCCCTGCAGCACGGCGCCATCGTCGAGGAGCCCGCGCCCACCCCCTCCGTCCAGGCCATGCAGGAATTCAACGACCGGCTGGCCGCGGAAGAACGGCTGGTGTCCACCATCCTGCCCATCCGGGACGGCCTCAGCATCTCGATCGTGCGGAAAGCGGAGTAGCGGCGGTCCTATGCGCCGCAGGCGCGCAGCCGGTCCCGCACCGACGCCACGTAGCTGCCGCCGAACAGGTTGACGTGGACCAGCAGGTAGTAGAGCTGGTACACGGCCCGACGCCCTTCCTCGTAGGCGGCGTCGAGGGGCCAGACTTCCTGGTACGCCTCATAGAAATCCCGGCCGAACCCGCCGAACAGCTCACTCATGGCCAGGTCCACCTCGCGGTGTCCGTAGTAGACGGACGGATCCACGAGGGCGGGCGTGCCATCCCGCAAAATGTGCACGTTGCCGTTCCACAGGTCGCCGTGCAGCAGGGACGGCTCCGAGACGTCACCCAGCAGATCGTCCAGGTCGTTGAACAGGCGGTCGAAGCGCCTCCGCTCCTCGCCCAGGTATCCGGCGTCCATGGCCAGCCGGAACTGGGGCTCGAGGCGGCGCGAACGCCAGAACTCCGGCCAGCTGCCGGACGGCGCGTTCGCCTGCTGGAGCGGTCCGATGAAGTTGTCGCCATTCCAGCCGAACGTCTCGGCCAGGTTGTGGTGCAGGCCGGCGAGTCCCTCCCCCAGGCCGCGCCACGTGCCGGGTCGCGGGGGGCCGGGCTCGAGCCATTCCAGCAGCAGCCAGGGCGCGCCGGGCCGGTCGTCGACGGCGATCACTTCGGGCACGCGGAGGTTGTGCGCGGCGCCCAGGGCGATGAGGGCGTCGGCTTCCCCGGCCAGCATGCCGGGCGGCGCATCCTGGTACGTCTCCACGGCGCCCCATTTGAGGAAGAAGACATCGCCTTCGTCCGTTTCCACGCGTGCCACCGGGCTCACGCACCCGCCGCCGACACGGTCCGCCCCCGCGATACGCACGGGACGACCGATGCGCTCGGCGAGCGCGGCTTCCACCGCTCCGACCACCTGGGCGGGCACAATCACAGGCCTTCTTCCTTCCGGATGTGGCGCAGCAGCGCACTGCACGACCGTTCGACCATCTCGTATACCCGCTCGAACCCTGCCGGCCCGCCGTAGTAGGGATCCGGCACGTCCGCATCGCCGGCCGCTTCCGGATCATAGAACCGGAGGAGCTGCACGTGTGAGGCACCCTCTCCACCCACCAGCTCCAGCAGATCGGCCCGGTTGTCCCGATCCATCGCGATCACGTAGTCCGCGTCACGCACATCCGCGGGCCGGACCTGACGCGCCCGGCCCGTGAGGGTCACGCCGTGCCGGGCGGCCGTCTCCGCCATGCGAGGGTCGGGGGTCTCGCCGACGTGGTAATCCGAGATGCCGGCGGACTCGATCCGGAAGTGTTCGGAAAGGCCTGCGCGCGCCACCTGGCGCCGGAGCACGGTGGCCGCCAGCGGAGACCTGCAGATGTTGCCGAGGCAGACGAAGATGACGCGGATTGGTCCGTCCATGCTCACTCGTGTGTGATGCTACGGGACCGAAGAGACAGGCACGA
>CAZUFP010000019.1:18910-26265 GCA_964619835.1 uncultured Gemmatimonadaceae bacterium
CGGAAATCCAGGATGCGCAGTCCGTGCGGGCTGTCTCCGACGCGCACCGTATCGGACGGCGCGGCGACCTCCACGCCGCCCGTGTAGCGGATCTCGATCCGTGCGCCGGGATCCAACACCGCCATCACGACCGGGTGCATGTCGTGGGCCGTGGTGTCCACGCGCACGGGCACGTCGCGGCCATTCACGGTCACACGCAGCACCGCGGCGCCCAGCGGCAGCGCCGGCGCGACCCGAGCCCGGAGCGGGTTCGGCCCCCGGCGGCGCAGGTCCAGCGCATAGGCGCCGGCGGTGCGGCGCACCCGCATGTCCACGCTGTCGGCGCCCACCCGGAACCCGCGCACCGAGACGGAGTCCCAACGCGCCGGCAGATGGGGCGTCACGGATAGCGCCCCGGCCGGCGCGTCGGCCTGAAGGCCGAGCATGCCCTCCACGAGGGGTGTCACCAGCATGGACGTGGCGAAGAACTGTTGCGGCACGGCCGTGTCCAGCGTGCGGTAGAACGCACCGGACATGAGCTCCGGGTTGCGGCCGCGGGCGAAGTCGTAGGTGGTCCGGGCGATGTCCCGGACCAGCGTGTACCCGGACCATGCGCGGTGCGCCCGGTAGTGCGCCATCGCCGTGAAGCCGGTCATGAACGGCCATACCGCACCATTGTTGTAGTGCAGCGGCTGATACAGCGGGTGCTTCGTCGAGAGCAGGCGCGTGCCCCAGTCGGTGGTCACGTCGGGCGCCGCCAGGCGCCGGAGCATCCGGTCGGACCGACCCGGGTCCAACGCGCCGAACGCCATCGCCGTGGCGGGCCACACCGTGAGGGCATCGTTCACCCTCAGCTGCGGGCGCCCTGCCGCGCGGCGGCTTCCGGCCGCGGCGGCGCCCTGCCCCTCCAGCAACGCGAAGGCGTAGATGCCTTCGTCGTCGAGCCAGAACTCCTTCTCCAGCGTGGCATCGGCCTGCTTCAGCACAGCCGCCGCCGAGTCGGCCAGGGCCGGCTGGCCCATGTGCCGCGCCATGGCCTCCATGCCCGCGAGGGACGACACCCACACGCCCGCCAGGTAGATGTCCGTGTGCAGGGCCTCCCCCAACCCGCCCACCTCGATGGCGCCGGCGCCCGCCGCCGGGTTCTCCATGAGCCCGTCGCCGTCCCGGTCCGTGGCCGCGGACCAGTGGTACGCCTTCAGGATCTGCGGCCAGTGCTGTCGCAGGAAGGCGTCGTCGCCGCTGGCCAGCCAGTAGCGGTAGCAGGCCAGCAGCCAGAACGGTGTCGTGTCGCCGTGGAAGTAGGTGTACGGGTACTCCTTGAACCACGGCAGGCGGCCCGCGGCCTGGGAGATCTCGTGCGGGATCTTGCCGTCCTCCCGCTGGTAGCGGGCCGAGAAGCCGAGCCCCTGGCGTACCAGGTCCAGCTGCCCCAGTCCGTCCATGGCGAAGGAGTTGATGGCCGCGTCTCCGCCGAAGAACCAGCCAAAGCCGGGCCGATGGTTACCGGGCCCCGACGGCCCGAACCCGGCCACCAGGCCGCAGCCCAGGTCCGGGTTGCACACCAGCTGCTGGTCCAGGTTCACCTTGGCCCACTCCAGGGCCCGGTCCAGATCGGGCGACGGCGACCCCAGGGTGAGCTCGTCGTCGCGCACGCTGTCGGAGTGGGCCTTCCTCTCCGTGACATAGCGCTGCGCGTTGGCGAGGATCCGGTCATAGACGGCCGACACCGAGTCCTGCGGCGCCGCACCGCCGGCCGCGACGATGGGAATCAGCTCGCGGGCCGTGCGGGCCGGGTCGAACTTGAGGATGAACTGGGAAGGCCGCGTGGGCGCGTCGTGCGCCGGCTGGGACGTGCCGGACACGGCGAACGGCGAGCCGATGAGCGCGTTGTAGTGGTGCACCCCGCCCTGCGAGAGCAGGAACGCTTTCCGCTCCGGCCACCAGGTGATGTACTGGCCACCGAAGGCGCCCGGCCACGCCAGGTTGAAGTCCGAGCGCATGCGCACGTACACGTCCAGCGGCCGCACCGTCTTCACGTCCAGCAGGATGAGCACGCCGGGCTCGTGCAGGGGCACGGTCACCCGCTCCCGCACCGTGAACGTGGCGTGGGAGTAGATGATGGTGACGCCTTCCGGACGCACGATCACTCGGCGGGCGACGGAGGCACCGTCCAGCGGCTCGTCGTAGTCCGGAATGCCGAACGCCAGGTGCAGGTTCCCCACCAGCTCGAGGGGCCAGGTCCAGACTTCCAGGGCACCGCTCTCGTCTCCGAACACCGCCGCCCGCCGGCCCATGTCGCCCACGTAGAACCCGGGGCGGGCGGCACCTTCCAACTGGCTCGGATCGGCCGGCTCCGCGAAGCGCGGCACCCCGGCGGGCGCCTGGGCCGAGCCCGGCGTGGAGGCCGCGAGAGCGGTGAGGACGACGATGGCTGCGCGCTGGAACGGCCCTGGCATTCCGGGCTCCCGTGGCATCGGGTGAGAAGTGGACAGCGCAAGCTTAACGTTCCGCCGCGGGCGTCTCAACACCCCTTTCCACGCCACGGCCCTGGTGCCATCGTTCGTCGTCAGCGCCCACAATTGACCGCCGGCCCCGTTCCGGAAACGACGGATCCATGAACCGCGCACTGCGCACCGCCGCACTCCTCGCCCTGCTGGTGCCCGCCGCGCTCACGCCTCAGGGCGTGCCGGCCGCGGCGGCCCGCGCCACGACGCCGGCGCGAGCGGACACCGCCGCCGTGGCGGCCGCCATCGATACGATGGCTCTGCGGGCCTACACCTACTTCCTGGCGGGGGACGTGCTGGAAGGCCGCGCGGCCGGTTCGCGAGGAGCACGGGCGGCGGCCCTCTACATCGAGGCCCAGCTCCGGCGCCTGGGGCTCGAACCCGCCTTCGACGGCCATTACCGGCAGACCGTGCCCATGGCCCGTTTCACCGTGGACGACCGCCAGACCACGGCCACGGTGGCGGACTCGGACACCACGGTCTTCCGGACGGACGCGGACTTCGCCGTGTACGGCGGAGCCCGCCCCGCATTCCACGACTTCGCCGGGCCCCTCCTGTTCCTGGGCTCCCCGCAGACGGCCGAGCAGATGAGCAACCCGGGCAGCACGCTGCGCGGCAAGGTCGTCGTGCTCATCGGCGTGCCCGGCCCGGCCGCTCCACACCTCGTTCCCGACTGGGTCCGGCGCGGCGCGGCGGGCGCCGTCCTGCTGCTCCCCGACTCGGCCGTCTGGGCACGGTACGTCGCCGCGCGATCCAACCGGCACTACTTCGTGGATGCCCTCGTGAACGACCCGGTGTGGCAGCCACGCCTGCCCATGATCGTCGCCGGACCGTCCATGGCCCGGCGCATCCTGGAAGGCGTGCGCGTGGATGCGGCGGGTCTGCGCGGGGAGAAGCCCTTCGCCGCGGTTCCCATCGGCCGGGACGTTCGGGTCCACGTCCACGGCACGTACACCCGTATGCCCGGTCAGAACGTGGGCGGCGTGCTGCCGGGCAGCTCCGCGGCTCGCCGTGGCGAATACGTCGCTGTTGCCGCGCACCTGGACCATCTCGGCATCACACACGGGCTCTTGCCGGACAGCATATACAACGGTTTCTCCGACGACGCCGCGGGCGTCGCCATGTCGCTGGCCATCGCCGAAGCCCTGCGCGACCACCCCCCCGAGCGCTCCGTGTTGTTCCTCTATTTCACGGGCGAGGAACGCGGCCTGCTCGGCTCCACGTACTACGTCTCCGCGCCTGCCGTGCCCCTCCGGCGCACCGTCGGCGTCGTCAACCTGGACGCCGGAGCCCCGCCGGCCACGTCCGTCCAGTGGCGCATCGCCGGCGGCTCCGCGTCCACCCTCGGTACGCTGGCCGATTCCCTCGTGCGGGCCCGTGGCTGGGCGGACACCCTCTCCGACGCCTCGCCCAACGCCGACTACTGGCCGTTCCTGACCCACGGCGTCCCCGCCGTCTTTCCCATCCCGGAGAAGAACTGGGAAGGCGTGAGCCCGGAGCAGAAGCAGCTCCTGCTGGACCGATTCGAGCACTACCACGACCCCGCCGACGAGTGGCACGCCGACTTCCCTTTCATCGGCCTCCTGCGCTATGCCACCCTCGCCGAGCAGATCGTGCGCGCCGCCGCGGATGCGACGACGCCGCCGCAAATCAACGCTCCGTAGGCGACCGATGGCCGTCGACCGTGGACCGTCGACCGTCGACGTCGTTCGTTCGTCGTGAACGTGGCCGGAAAACACGACGACCGCCGCGAGCCCGCGGCGGTCGTCTGTTATCGGTCATCGGTCGAAAATCAACGTCTTCGCAGCTCGATGCTGCCGTTGACCGTGCTGAAGGACAGCTCCGGCCCACCCTTGCCGATCTGGCCTCGCAGATGGCGCGGGCTCATGCGGCCCTGGATGGTGATGGGGAAATCCGTCTCGATGTGCCCGTTCACGGTGCGGGCGTTGAAGTCGGCGTTCAGGCCGTCCGGGATCTCGACGGTGATACTGCCGTTCACGGTGGAGAAGTCCAGTCCGTGAGGCAGGTTGGCATCGCCGAGCGTCGCCGTGACCGACCCGTTCACCGTCTTGGCCTCCGCGTAGCCGCTCGTCGCCACGTCGACGTTGCCGTTCACCGTGTGGGCGTAGACGTTGCCCGTCACCCCCTTCACGTCCACACCACCGTTCACCGTACGGCCGATGAACTCGACGCCATCGGGGATCTGGATGGTGAAGTCCACCTTGACGTCGTTGTTGTTCACGCTCATGTGGCCGCCGTCGCCCGGCGCGCACTCGTTCTCGTGGCGGGCCCGGCGGGGCGTGGGGTACACCGCGCAGATGGTGACGTTGCCGTCGTGCTGCACGACCTCGATCTTCACGTCCGCGGGGTCATCCCGGCGCCCGTGCTTGTCCGCCACGACGGCGGCCATGTTGCCGTCGGCGCGCTGGGCGAAGATCTTCCCGTTGACCCCTTTGATCTCCAGGCTCTTGCCCGCGGGAATGCGACCACGCCACTGGAAATCCTGCTGGGCCGCCGCCGGCGCCGTGCCCAGGGCAGTCAACGCCGCCAGGCTGACCAGGGTTCTGAAAACGCGTCTCATTTGTGCCTCGCTCTCTCGTGGATCCCGCGTCATGAGCCGGGCCTGCGCACCCGAACCGAGCCGCTGAACGAGCTCAGCGTGATGCTGGCGCTGCCGTTGCCCAGCGAGAAGGTGAATTCCCGGTCTTCCGTCGAACCGATGAGGCGCACCGGATAGTCGGCCTCGAAGTCGCCCTGGTACGTGGACACCCGGATCGTGGCATTGGCATCCCGGGGCACGCCCATCACGACGTCGCCGCTGTGCGTGCTCAGGGAGTACTGGCCGTTGGGCTGCACCGTACCCTCGTACCTCAGGTCGCCGGTCACGGCCTCCGCCGTGACGTTGGCGGACCGCATGTCAGTCATGGTGATGTCGCCGTTCACCGTTTCCGCCCGGACATCGCCCTGCACGTCGTGCAACGTGATGTCTTCGCTCACCGTGCCGGCGTTGACGCGCGCCCGCGCACCGCTCAACTCGATCTCACCGTGGACCGTGCGCAGGTTCACGTACCCTGACCCGCCCTCGACCGTGATGTCCCCGTTCAGCGTCTGGACGTCCACTTCCGCGCCCGCACCCTCGATGTTCACCTCCGTGTCCATGCCATCCAACCGGATCCGCATGTCCCGCGGAATGGTCAGCTCGACATCGATGGAGCGCGTGTTCCAATCCCGGGGCCGCACCTGCAGCACGGAGCCGGTCCGCTCGACGCGCAGCGCGTCGTGTTCGTCGTCCGTGGAGATGCGCACGGCGTCCCGATCCCACGTCCGGATCCGCACATCGCCGCGCCGGCTGGTCAGTTCCAGGCGAGTCCCATGAGGCACCGTCACCAGCGTGTCCGTCTGCTGGGGCGCCACGGCCAGGAACATCGTGAGCATCAGTTGTGTCAACATGGCTTCCCTGCCTTACGAAGTCGTGCCCGCCAGCGCCGTCGCACGGCGGAGCAGATCGACCTTCTGCTGCATGGCCCGCGCGAGCGACGTGCTCAGGTACGTGCTCGACGGATCCGCCGCGAGAGCAGACCGCGAATCCGCGATGGCACGATCGATGATCTTCAGATTCTCCTCCACCACCCGCACCGTCACCGAATCCAGCTGCGGCCGACGCGCATTGAGCTCCTGTTCCAGGCTGCGCACCGTCGCATCGTAGCTGGCGAACCGGATGGATCCAGCCGGAGCCGCGTTGGCCACAGAGGCCGTAGCCACCGGCGGACGCCCGCGCCCGATGCCGTTCAACGCCGCCCACACCCCCGACCCGGTCAGCAGCATGAGCACCACGGCCGCCGCTGCAAGCTGCGGCAGCGTGAACGCGAACCGCCGGCGTACCGGCACCCGCCGCTCCGCCAGTTGGATCACCGTTCCGTCGGCCCGCCCGGAGGCCAGCTCGGCCTGCGGACGAAGACGCGCCGCAATGCCGGGCCACAGATCCGTCTGCGGCGGCCGGTCCCCCAGCGCCGACGCACGAAGGACCACCGCGCGCAACTCCTCCAGCGTGGCCGCGCACTCCGCACAGTCCGCCAGGTGAGCCTCCAGGGCCGCACGCTCTTCCGGCCTGAGCTCGTCGTCCAGGTATTCGGACAGCCGGTCCGTCCAGCGGTCACTCACTTCGACCCCCTATCGCAGATGCGCACGCAACGTCATGCGCGCCTCATGAAGCTGGGACTTCGACGTGCCCGCGGTGATGCCCAGCATGTCGGCGATCTCGCGGTGCTTGTAGCCTTCCACGTCGTGTAGCACGAACACCTCCCGGGCCCGCGGCGGCAGCCGCTCCAACGCACCATCCATGTCCATTCGCACATCCACCCGCGTCCTGGGGGCCGGCGCCGCGTCCAGCACATGATCCGCCTGCCGGAACCGCTCCCACCGCTTCCCCGCCTTCGCCCGCCGCGCCAGAATCACGTTCACCGCCAGCCGGTACAGCCAGGTCGAGAACTGGGCGTTGCCCCGAAACGTGTGCAGCTTTTCCCACACCCGGACGAACACGTCCTGCGTGACGTCGTCCGCGAGCTCAGGCCCGATCATGCGCCGCGCCAGCGTGTGCACACGCGGCACGTGGCGTCGATACAGGCGCTCGAACGCGACAGTGTCACCTCCCACCGCGAGCGCGATGTCGGCCGCGTCGTTCACGCTGCCCCTTCCGGATGCCGGCGCCGTACGTGTCATCGTCATCTCGACCCCTTAGATACGGCCGCGCTGACGATGGTTGGGAACGCCGGTAAGGTGGGGCCGCAGAGAAGGGGGGGAAAGCACCACGCGTGCGCGGGGACCGCGTCACGCGTGCGCGGGAGAGCATCACGCGTGCGCCGGGACGGC
>CAZUFP010000019.1:26365-52279 GCA_964619835.1 uncultured Gemmatimonadaceae bacterium
GGCGGTTGGACGCTCGCGCGCAAAAAGACCGTCGCGGGTCTGCCATGTTTGCAGGGTTTTGTCTGTTCCGGAACGGGCAGTTGCTGGTGGTTGGCCGTTCACCGGCAACGTCCGGCACGCCGGCTCAACCCAAGGAAAAGTAGTCAGCGAAGCCGACGAAGCGTGCTCCCCACGCATCCGCCGACGCATTTCCCTGCGGCTCCGCGCCTCTGCGTGACGCTTTCCCTGCGGCCTCTGCGTGACGCTCCCGAGGGGCCCGCCCAGCGCCCTCAACAAAAACTGCCCGGGCCTCGAGGGCGCCGGGCAGTTCGAACCGACGGGCGAATGCGCGCTTCGCTAGTTGAGCAGCGGCTCGATCTTTTCCGCAAAGCTCGTGCGGGCCCGGTGGAGGCGGCTCTTCACGGTCCCGAGGTTCACGCCCGTGATCTCGGCGATCTCCTCGTAGCTCTTGCCCTCGAGCTCCCGCAGACGGAACACCAGCTGATGATGCTCCGGCAACGTCTCCACGGTCTCTTCGACGATCTCCCGCAGGTACCGATGCCGGAACAGCCGGTCCGGCTCCATCGTCGAATCCTCGAACTGCAACGGACGATGATCCGGCTCCCAGTGGGTCGTGAGCTTCTGGAACAACACGAGAGGGCTACGCGACCGGTTGCGCAGCTCGTTCTTCGACAGGTTCGCGCAGATCGTGTAGATCCACGTCGAGAATTTCTTCGTCTGGTCGAATCGATGCAGATGCCGCGTCACGCGGATGAACGCTTCCTGCACCAGATCTTCCGCACGGTCCCGGTCCCCCGTCTTCCGCCCGATGAAATGCACCAGCCGGTCCCGGTAACGGTCGTACAGCTCCGAGAAGGCCATGGGATGGCCATCCAGATGGGCCTGCACCAGCTCACTGTCGCTCATTTCCTCGAGCGACTTCAACTCCGCCCGATCGTTTTCCAACATCACAGTCGCCATCGGGTTCCTTTCAACAACGGAGGGGGAGCCCGCGGTGTCACCGGTCTCCCCCGATGTTCTTCGTCCGCCATCGGCCGCTCGAACCGCGGTCCAAGCGTCCCGACTTGTTCCAAACGGTGTTGAAACATAACCCGCAGGTCAAGAACCTGCAAGGGTCGGAGGACGGGGATTTATTCGCCCTTTTCAACCGTCGTTCAATAGGGGAATCTATACGGCCTGTCAAGGCCTGCGAGGTCCTCGGCTGTGTGGTTTTCGATTCGATCCGCCGTCGCCCTTTTCGGGCCTGGATGCATGTCCGAACCGGGTGGACTCATGATTCGTGCCATGCATTCCGGGGGACGTTCAACGAAAAGGGTCAGCGGAGCGTCTAATCCGTAGGCTCGGAACGGTGCGGTGGAGCACGGCAGGAACGTGACGTCTGGCAGGTGAGCCGAAGATGAAGCAAGAATGGACGGGCCGGGGTGCGAGGCAGGCAGTGCTGATCGCGCTGGCGGTGTGGTTGGCGGGTGCGGGCGAGCTGGCGGGGCAGGCGGCGAAGGACACGGCGCGACAGCCGTTCCTGGCGTCCGCCCGGCCGGAGCTGAAGCGGCTGATCAAGGAGCATCGCGGGGTCGTGGGTCTATCGGTGATGGACCCGAACACGGGGGACATGTATGCCGTGAACGGGGATGAGAGCTTCCCGTCCGCGAGCATCGTGAAGCTGGCGGTGATGGTGGATGTATACGCGCGCGTCGTGGAAGGGCAGCTCCGGCTGAACGATCCACTGACGGTGCTGGCCATCGACCGCACGGGCGGGTCGGGCGTGCTTCAATTCATGGATGCGCCGCTGGAGATCACGGTGTGGGATGCCGTGTTTCTGATGATCACCCTGAGCGACAACACGGCGACGAACCTGCTGCTGGCGAAGCTGCCGCCGCACGCGGTGACGGAGCGCATGCAGAAGCTCGGCCTGCCGCGCACGCGCATCTTCGTGCGTGTGAACGCGGACCCCGAGGACAGCTTCGCGCCGGACTCCGCGAAGGCATACGGCCTGGGCATGACGACGCCCAACGAGATCGCGTCTCTGCTGACGATGTTGTACCGCCGGGAGCTGGTAAGCCCGGAAGCGTCGGATGCCATGATGGCCGTGCTGCGCCACCAGTTCTACAAGGAAGGGCTGCCGCGGCACCTGCCGCCGGGAGTGGAAGTCGCGCACAAGACGGGGTCGCTGGCCGCCGCGCGCAACGACTGCGGGGTCGTCTACGCGCCGGTGCGACCCTTCGTCATCTGCGTGTTGACAAAGGCCAACGAGGACCGGCGCTGGACCAGGGACAATACGGCGGAGCGGCTGATCGGCAACATAACGCGCGTCGTGTACGAAACGTTGAACCCTCCCGCCGCCGCGACGAACAGCCCGGACTGATCGCACATCCGGTGGAGCCTCGAAGGCGCCCCGCGCGACCCGAAAAGGGCCGGCGCCCGGGGCGCTTCGCCGTTTGGTGTCAGGCCTGCGGCTCCAGCATCATGGTCAGCTGCCGGCCCTCCAGCCGCTGGTCCCGGGATGCCACGCTGGAGATGTCGTCGAGGGCGCCCGCCACGTGGTCCAGCACCTGCTGGCCGAGCTCAGGCCGACGCATCTCGCGGCGGCGGAAGCGCACGGTCACCTTGACGTACTTCCCTTTGCTCAGGAACCGGCGGGCGTTGCGGACCTTGAAGGCGAGGTCGTGATCGTCGGTCTTGGGCCGGAACTTGAGCTCTTTGACGTCGACGGTCTGCTGCTTCTTCTTCGCCTCTTTCGCCCGCTTCTGCTGTTCATACTGGTACTTGCCCCAGTCCATGAGGCGGACCACCGGTGGACGCGCGCCCGGGGCCACCTCCACCAGGTCCAGGCCGGCCGCCGACGCCTTCTCGCGTGCTTCTTCCAGAGCTACGATGCCCAGCTGCTCGCCGTCGGCATCAATGAGTCGAATGGGGCTGATACGGATCTGCTCGTTCACTCGTGTGCGCGTGTTCGCGATGATCCCCTCCCGGTTTCGTGAATGTGCGTTGCCTGCCGTCCGTCCAGGCCAAGGTGGGCCGCCCGGACCAGCAGGGCAAACGCGTCAGGTCCCTTTCCGGCCAACTCTCACCCGCTCCGATGTACAGCTCAACATGCCGTCGACGGGCGAGAACGTGTACCACAGGCGGTCCCCGGCGAGGAGCTGTTCCACCACCGGCGTACACATGGACATGGGCCGTCCTTGCACCACCGCCATCGCAGGCTGGCCGCCCACTTCCACCACGAAATCCTTCGTGTCGGCAGGAACCACCAGCACGACGTCCATGGGCGGGCCTGCGGGCCGGATCGCGATGGATTTCGGGTCGCCCTTCCGCAACGTCATCGGACGGCTGGACTCGACCCGGAACCGGGCCCCTTCCAGCCGCACCGTCAACGTGCGGAACACGGCCGCGCTGGGAAACGACACCACCTCCGGCGCCGACGCGTCCGTGTACGTCGTGAACAGCGCCGGACCCGACGGCGCCCGCGGCGCCACCTCCTCGGCGACCGCCTCCTCGCCGGACGAGTAGCCAACCGCGCCCTCCGTATCCATGCCCCCGGACCGGCCTGGAGTCGCTTTCCACGTGTACGTCTTCGAACCTGCCATGGTGCTGAACGTTTCCGGAACGTCACGGTCCGGAAGCTTCACCTGCACGTAAACGTTGCTCGGCACCACCACCATGTATTCCACACGATCCGCACCCAACGCGTTCAAACGAAGCGTCGATCCGTTCCCGTCACTCAACGCCGAAGCCGCCATTCCGTGCAGCGCACGGCCGGTCACCTCCACCTGCCCCGCCTGCCCGTGCATCAACTGGAGCGTTCCCGGCGCGTCCGTATCGACGTTCACCGTCAGCTCCGTATCTATGAACGTATACACCCGGCGGGTCACGTCCCACTGCTGCGCTGCGGCCGGCCGTGCTGCGGCCAGCAACGCCACGCATCCGGCAATCGTCAACCATTTCATGATCGTCCTCCTGCAGCGCCCGAACTCTGCAAACCACTGCTGCAATATAACAGCCACACCGGCGTGAGATCGGGTTGACGCCTGAGCGCTAACGATTCTAGATTGTGTTTGGACGAACGTCCGTTCGAATCATGCTCCCCGCTTCACCCGGACGGATCGCACAACGATGAGTCAGATCACAGAGGACCAGCTCAAGGCGAAGGTCCGGGACGGCTATATCCTGGAGTCGCCGGACGAGATGACGGACGGGTACCGGAAGGCGCTGATTGTCCAGCTCATGGTGCAGGGCGACACGGAGCTGATGAGCGCGCCGGCGTACTGGATGGCCGCACAGGATGCGCCGTCGACGAACACGCAGGTCTCGGCGGTGGCGATCATCCAGGACGAGCTGGCGCACGCGAACATCGCGTACCGGATCCTGGAGGACATGGGCCTGGACAAGGAGTGGCTGCTGTACGGGCGGGAGCCGCGGGAGTTCAAGCATCCGTACGGATTCGATCAGCCGTTGGAGAGCTGGGCGGAGCTGGTGACGGCGAACGGGTTCTTCGACCGGGCGGGCATCACGCTGTTGTCGGACGTATTCCGCAACACGAGCTACGGGCCGTTGAAGCGGGCGCTGGTGAAGGTGGACATGGAGGAGACGTTCCACCTGCGTCACGGGGAAGTGTGGATGAAGCGTCTGTCGAAGGCGGGCGGGGACGCGCGGGAGCGGTTGCAGCGCGCGGTGGACTGGATGTTCCCCATGACGGTGGAGTGGTTCGGGTTGCCGGACGACATGAAGCGCCACAGCGGGCAGCTGGAGTATCGTCTGAAGGGTCTGACCAACGACCAGCTGCGGCAGGTATGGATGGACTCGACGGTGCCGTTGTGCGAATCCATCGGCATCGACGTCCCGGCGCACTACGATGAGGCGGCGGAGGCGTACGTGCTGGACTACCCGTTCCCGTGCCGGTACGACGCGGCGGCGAAACACTGGCTGTTCGATGAGGGTGAGATCACCTGGGACGAGGTGTTTGATCGCTGGAAGGCCCGCGGCCCCATGAACGAGCGATACGTGGAGTCGGTGCAGCGCAGCCATTTTTCGGTGCGCGAGATGGTGGAAGCATGACGGGGTTGCCGGTGGTGGGGGCGGATCCGGCGCTCGATCGCCGGGCGGGGCTTCGCTCGCCGGGGACGTATCCGGGCGGGCCAGGCGACAGCGATTTCGGGCTTCCCGGGGACCTCGAGCGGTTGTGGTCCGCGTTGCGGGACGTGCAGGATCCGGAGCTTCCGGTGAGCCTGGTGGACCTGGGGCTGATCTACGACGTCCGCCGTGAGGGCGGCCGGGTGGAGGTGGACATGACGTTCACGGCCACGGGCTGTCCGTGCATGGGCTTCATGAAGATGGACGTGGAGGAGCGTCTGCTGCGGGAGCCCGGCGTGTCGTCGGTGGAGATCCGTGAAGTGTGGAGCCCGCCGTGGCGGCGGGAGCGCATGACGGCGGAAGCGCGGGCGGTGTTGAAGCGTTTCGGAGTCGCGGCGTAGCCGGAATGGCGATGCGTCGGAGCCACGGGCGACGGAGGAGCCTGGGATGATCTACGAGGTGTTCGCGCGCAAGGAGCGCGGAGAGCCGCTGCACCACATCGGCAACCTGAACGCGCAGGACGATGCGCTGGCGCAGGTCTACGCGTTCAACACGTACGACGAGGAACGCTGGTTCGACATGTGGGTGGTTCCTCGGGACCGGATGGTGCCGGTTTTCAACCGGGAAGCGGAAACGGGCGGCTGGTGGGCGCGTGAAACCGGGCCGGGCGCGGCATCGAGCGCGGCCGACGCCGGATCGAGGGCAGGCTCGTGACGGCGGTGACGGATCTCTCGCCCGCGGCCCGTGCGGGAGTGCGCGACCTGGTCCTGGCGCTGGCGGACAGCAAGCGGCTGCTGGGCATGCGCTACGCCAACTGGATGCTGGGAGCGCCGGAGCTGGAGACGGGCATCGCCTGCGCGTCGATGGCGCAGGACGAGTGGGGTCACGCCCGGCTGCTCTACGCGCTGCTCAAGGACTTCGACGAAGACGTGGAGGGGCTGGAGCACGGGCGGGAACCGGCAGCCTACGCCAACATGGAGCTGCTGGACCGGGCCCCGGATTCGTGGGCGGGCCTCGTCACGTTGATGGCCCTTGCGGACGCGGCGTTGACGGTGCAGCTGGAAGCGTTGGCCGAATGCTGCTACCCGCCTTTGAAGCAGCGGGTGGAAAAGCTGTGCGAGGAAGAACGCTTCCACGCGGCCCATGGCGCGGCCTGGTTCCGGCGTCTGGCTTCCGGTGGCGCGTCGCGGGATGCGTTGACGGCGGAGGTGACGGCGGCGGCGGAGCCTCTGCTGCGCTGGTTCGGACCCGACACCGAAGAAGCACGCACACTGGTGGAGGAAGCCGTGATGGATGCCGCCGGCTCCGACCTGCGCGAGCGATTCCTCACTCGCGTCGCCCCTCTGCTGGACAGCGTGGAAGCCACAGACCATTTCCGGGCCATCCGTCCCGACTTCGAGGGTTTCGATCCGGCCCGCCGCCGCCCCGCCGATACGGCCCCCGACGAGGCCACGATCCGGCAGGTCCGCGGCGACGCGAATCGCGCTTTCCTCATGGACTGATGCCAAAGATCCCCATGGCTCCGGACGCGGCGGCCATCGACGAGTACGGACTGCCCACCCACCCGCCGTGCCCCTTCTGCGACGGGCACGACACGGAGCTGCTATCGCCGTTCGGCTCCGTCCTGTCGGTGGCGGTGTTCTGGTGCCGCCCGTGCCACACCGCGTTCGAGCTCGTCAAGTGGAGGGCAGCGGCAGGTGAGGGGGAGAAGGGCAGCCAGGAAAACGCGAACAAACCCGCCCCGCCGAACGAATAGGATTCACGAGGCGGCCGCCGTACGGTACGCTCCACGTTCCACGTTCCACGTTCCACGTTCCACGCTTCGTGCGCTCAAACCGGGCCAAGTCTATGTTCAACTCCATGACAAGAGACGAGCTGAACGACATGCGTGACGGCGCCGAGATCGCGGTGCTGGTTTCGGCGGCTGTGGAGACGGGCCTGTTGACGGCGCTGCTGGACGGCCCGGCGACAGCGGAGTCGGTGGCGAGCCGACTGGACCTGGACCGGAGAGCGACGAACATCGTTCTGGCGGCGTTGGAGCCCGCGGGCCTGGTGTCGGCGGACGGCGGGCGCTTCACCTTGACGGACGGGGGGCGGCGGCTGTTTGCGGACCCGGCGTCGCCGGACTACGCCGCGGGCGGCCTGCCGCACTGGCTGTCGGTGATCCGGGCGTTCACGCGCCTGCCGGAGGCGTTGCGTGAAGGCGGGCCGGTCGGCGACCGTCCGCCGGGCGAGCGGTCGGGGGGCCGGGTTGCGCGCTTCATGGGCGCCATGGCGTCCCGGACCGACGAACAGGTGGCGCACACGGTGGAGCGTCTGCTATCGCGGCGTCCGGGTGCACGCACGGCCCTGGATCTGGGGGGCGGTCCGGGGCTGTATGCCCGAGCGTTGCGTGCGGCAGGCGTGGACCGGGTGACCCTCTACGACCAGCCGGAGACGGTGGACTACGTGCTCGACGCCTTCGACCTCGGGAACGCCCCGGGCATCGAGGCCGTGCGCGGCGATTTCATGGCGGACCCGCTGCCGGCTGGCCCGTTCGACATCGTGCTGTTGAGCAACGTCCTGCACATCTACGGGCCCGAAGAGAACGCCGGCCTGTTGCGGAAGGTGGCGCGGGTGATGGCGCCGGGCGGCGTGGTCGCCATCGGTGACTTCGTTCGCGGCCGAAGCCCACGGGCTGCGCGCTTCGCGGTGGTCATGCTGCTGCGCACGCACACCGGGAACACATACGACGAAGCCACCTACGAGAGGTGGCTCCGGGATTCAGGCTTCGCGGACGTGCGCGTGGAAGACGTCAACGACCGCGCGCAGCTCGTGACGGCGCTGCGGGCCGGCTGATCAGTCCATCCCGGCCAGCGACTCGATCTCCACATCTTCCAGGAAGTCGCGCAGGGGCCCCGCCGCCGCCGCCGTAGCTTCGGCGAGCTCCAGGCTGATGGTCGGCAGAGCGCGCCGGTCCGGCGTCACGCGCCGAGCCGCCACTTCCACCAGCCGCTCATCGGCGTTGTGCGAGGCCGCCTCGTAGTACTCCGTATAACGCGCACTGACCCGCTGCTCGAAGATGGGGAGCTGTGCCCGGGGCAGGATCTCGTCCTGGAGATCCTGGAAGACCGCGGCGTGGAACTGGTCGAGCACGGCTTTGAGGTCGTCCGCCGCCGCCCGCCCGTTGAACGCCTGTTGGCAGGCTCTGGTATGCACCCACATGAACAGAATGAGAACCTCTTCCGGCACCACCTCGGGCGCCGTGATCACGGCGGTGTCACCGCCGTCAGCGTCGGGCATCTCGTGCGCGGCGATGAAATCGGTAAAGCTCTCCCAGACCAGCTGGGCCAGGCTCTCGCCGAGCTCGGCAGGTGTCATGTCCATGGTCACCCTCCCCCGTTATGCAGGCGAGCTATCAATTCCGACCCTCCCGAATCGGGTGTCAAGGATCTTGTGAACGCGGCGGAATGGAGCGGCTCACCGTGCTCTTCGGACGTCGATCCGGCGCCCTCTTCGCACCGTCCGGCACCCAACTCGAGGCCATCTGCAAGCTGTGCGCCCGCCGATCCGTTCTCCGCCGCCCGCAGTGTATCGGGCGATGTCTGTTCGGGCGAGTCCCGAGGCACCGGCATCGCCGGTATGGTCGCGGACGAGGGCCGGGCCGGCGAGTCCAGGGAGGGGGCGTGATATGCGGAAGCGGGCCCGGTCCGGGTCCGGGCCGGGGACACAACGGTCGTGGCGCGGCCGGTCGGGAAGCGCGCGCGGCCGTGTCGGCGAACACGACGACGACGATCGGGATGGGACGGATCCTGTCAACGTGCGCCCATGGGGCGCAACGTCGCGGTCAGCGAACCGGGCCGAACGCCTCCCAGCCGATCTCGACCGGATCCTGGTCGCGCATGCCGTCTTCGGCGGGGATGATCACATCCAGCTCCCGCTTGGCCATGAGCGTCTTCTTCGTGACGCGGCCGCCGGTGGCCGAATGATCCTTGATGGTGACCACGCGCTCTTCGCCGCCGGGGCTCTTCAGCCGCAGCTTCCGCCCGGGCTTCACCTGCGCGGTGTCAGGCTCGCCGTCGACCAGCTTCAGGCGAAGCAGCATCCCGCGCAGCGGCACGTAAATCACATCCGAAACGTTGAACCGGAAATCGCTCATGCTCAAGCAATCAGGGTGCGATCGACACGAATGGCCGGATTCGCCCGGCCTCGCATGAGCGTACCATGGGCGGGGGCACGCGTCAACGCTTGACCGGGATCGCCTATCCGCCCAGTCTCGGGGCGGAAGGAGGCACATGAACCGAGACAATCCGTTGGAGCTGGACGGCGAGACCATGCGCCGCATGGGCTACCGGGTGGTGGACCTGTTGGTGGAGCGGATCGCAGGCCTGGACGCCAGGCCGGCGTGGCAGGGCGGCGACCGGGACCGCCTTCGCGCTGAAGTGGGCGAGACGCCGCCGGACGAGCCCGCCGATTTCGATGCGCTGGTGGCGCATCTCGCCGACCATGTCATACCGTTCGCGGGGTCCGTGGACCATCCGCGCTTCTTCGCGTTCATTCCCAGCTGCCCCACCTGGCCGGGTCTGCTGGGCGATTTCCTCGCCCGCGGCCACTCGCTGTTCCAGGGGACCTGGTTGGAGTCGGCGGGTCCGAGCACCCTCGAACTGCTGGTGCTGGACTGGTTCAAACAATGGGTCGGCTACCCGCCCGGTGCGGCGGGGCTGCTCACCAGCGGCGGCTCCGCCGCCAACCTGGATGCCCTGGTGTGCGCCCGGTCGGCGCTGCTGGATCCCGACGACGACGCGGTCATCTACATGTCCACCGAGGCGCACTCGTCCATGGAACGGGCGGCGCGCATCGTGGGGTTCCGCTCCGATCAGGTGCGACGAATCCCCACCGACGACGGCTTCCGGCTGCGTCTGGACGCGCTGGCCGCCGCCATCACCGAAGACCGCTCCTCCGGCCGCCGGCCGTTCCTTGTGGTGGCCAACGGCGGCGCCACCAGCACGGGCGCCGTGGACCCGCTCCGTGAGCTGGCGGCGCTGGCGCACCGCCAGTCCATGTGGATGCACGTGGACGCCGCGTACGGCGGATTCGCCGTGCTCACCGAGCGGGGACATCGCCTGCTGGACGGGCTGGGCGAGGCTGACTCGGTGACGCTGGATCCCCACAAGTGGCTTTACCAGCCGTTCGAGGCCGGCTGCCTGCTGGTGCGGGACGGGCACCGGTTGGGCGAAGCCTTCCACATCATGCCCGACTACCTCCAGGACACGGTGCTCCGCGAGGCCACGGACAGCGACGCCGGCCCCGACGCCCGCGAGGTCAACTTCGCGGACCGCGGACTCCAGCTCACGCGGGACAGCCGGGCCATCAAGATCTGGCTGTCCCTGCGGACCTTCGGGCTGGACGCGTTCCGCCAGGGCATCGACCACGCCATGGACCTGGCCGCCGCCGCGGAACGGCGCATCGCCGAGTCCGAAACGCTGGAAGTGTTGAACCCGGCGACGCTGGGCGTGGTGTGCTTCCGCAGGAGTGCAGAACGCGCCGCATCGAGGTCAGATTCGAATTCGAGCGCGGGCGCGGCTGGACAGCCGGCCGAAGGTCCGGCTCCGGGCGGGGCGCCATCCGAACCGCTCGAGGAGCGGCTGGAGCGTTGGAACGCGGAGCTGGTGGCGCGATTGTCGGCGAGCGGGGTGGGCATGATCTCGTCGACCCGGCTGAACGGGCGGTATGCGTTGCGGCTGTGCGTGCTGAACCATCGCAGCACGTGGGAGGACGTGGAGCGGGTGCTGTCGTTCCTGGAGAGCGAGCCGGTGGTGTGAGACCGGGGGTCAGGCGGGCGACACCTCGGGAGGACCGGCGGTATCCATGTCGGCGTCCAGGTCCGCCGCCACGCGGATCTGGTTGCGGCCGGCCCGCTTCGCGGCGTAAAGCGCCTTGTCCACCCGGCGCAGCAGCTCTTCCCGCCGGTGCGCATCTTCCGGGAAGCTGGCGAGCCCGCCGCTCACGGTGACGCGCCCGCCGGGCTGGACCTCACGGTCGCGGAAGGGATACCGCTCGACCACGGTGCGCAGCCGCTCAACGGCCTGGACCGCCTCCTGGCGGTCCGTGTTCACCATGATCACGGCGAACTCCTCGCCGCCGTAGCGGGCCACCAGGTCGTGCATGCGCAGCTCGCGCCGCATGACGACGGCCAGCTCCTTGAGCACGACATCGCCGGCGGGATGGCCGAGGGTGTCGTTGTAGTGCTTGAACCAGTCCACGTCCAACAGCGCGATGGTGCAGCGGCCGCCATAACGCCGGACGCGGTCCAGCTCCACCTCCAGGCGCTGCTCGAAGTGGCGGCGGTTGGGCAGCTCGGTGAGGGCGTCGGTGAGAGCGAGCGCGGCCAGGCGCGTGCGCAGCTCCCGCGCTTCCAGGCGATCCCTCCGGAGGCGTTCGAAGACCACGCCGGCATACATGCTGAGCACGAAGAGCAGGGCGGACACGCTGGCATCGAAGCCGAGCCGGATCTGTACGCCCTGCCGGTACAACACCACGGACACGAGCAGGTAGACGGCGGCCATCATGGCGCTCAGGACGAGCACTTCCACGAAGCCGCCCAGGCCGGCGAGGAACAGCAGCGCGACGAACCAGCCGACCAGCACGAGGAGGCGCAGCTCGGGCGCGAAGTACATGTAGAGCCCGAGCAGGGCGACGGCCCCGAGCATGGGCGTGAAAAGGTAGTGCGGGTCGCCGGGCAGGAAGCGATCCAGGCGCAAACGCGGGATGGCCCAGAGCGACGTCTGCACGACGGCGGTGACGACGACCGCGACGATGAGGTGGGTGTACGTGATCGCCGCGTAGCCGGCGAGCTTCATGCTCAGGATGAGAGCCAGGGCCACGATGAGGCCGAGGCCGGCGAGGGCGACGCCGTGGGCCTTGGCCCGGGCGCGCCGCGCTTCCCGATCCGGGTCGTGGCCGATGTCGCCCGGCTCGACGACATTCTCTATGAAGCGCTGGATCACTTGTTCGCTCGTCCTGCGTCCGCCAGGTGCATGCGATCAGGGGTGGACACCCGTCAGGCGCGGGTTATGCTTGAAGCGCAGCGAAGAGCCGCCGCAACGATGAGACTCCCCGAAGATGCCGGCGGTCCGAACGACGGGCAAGTACGGAGAAAGACACATGAGTGATATCACGTGTGTGCGTTGCGGCAAGGAAGGCGCCCGCCTGGAGCGGCCGCCGCTGCGCAACGAGCTGGGTCAACGGGTCCATGACGAGATCTGTCAGGACTGCTGGGCCCAGTGGCTCCAGTACCAGACTGCCCTCATCAACCACTACGGCCTGGACGTGCGGGACCGTGAAGCACGGGACTTCCTCACCACGAATATGGAAGCATTCCTGTTCAGAAGCGGCGAAGCGGAAGACATCGACACGTCCGAGCAAGGCAACGTGAGCTGGTAACCCGACCCTCGCCCGCCATCCGGACGGGGCGACCGGGAAAACGGGGACAGGGCCGCGGGGGAGCGTCATGCACATCACCGAACTGACCGTACGCAGCTACGAGCTGGATTCGCTGGGCCACGTCAACCACGCCGTCTACCTGAACTGGCTGGAACACGCGCGCATGCGCATGCTGGACGACATCGGCATGCCGCTGGAGGAGCTCTTCCGCCGGCGCTGGCTGCCCAACATCGTGCACATCGAAGTGGACTACCGTTCGGAAGCCCGGGTCGGGCAGGCGTTGCGCATCGAGTCCGAGATGCAGAACTTCGGCCGGTCCAGCGTCACGGTGGGCCAGCGGATCCTGGCCGAGCCCGACGGCCGACTGGTCGCGGAAGCGAAGGTGGTGGCGGTGTTCGTGGGCGAAGACGGCCGGCCCATCCCGGTGCCGCCGGCATTGGTGTCCGCACACGCATCGTGACGGCCGGCCCGACCATTCACATCAACGGAAGACAACCATGAACGTCGCCAGCGTGGGCGTTGCGGGTGCGGTGCTCCTCTCCCTTTCCCTGTGGACACCGCTTTCCGCGCAGGATGGCGGCGCGGTCCGCTGCAGGTCCGACAACCCGTACTGCGCGCAGGTGACGGCGCTGGCGCGGCGCGCGGACGTGCGGCGGGCATTCGAGTACGTCGAGCGCACGGACGCAGCCCTGCTGAAGGAGCAGATCGCGTTGTCGGAGATCCCGTCGCCTCCGTTCAAGGAGCAGGCTCGCGGCCGGCGCTACGCCGAGCTGCTGCGGCAGGCGGGCGCGGACTCGGTGTGGACGGACGAGGTAGGCAACGTGCTCGCGCTGCGCCGCGGGCGCGTCGGCAAGCGCACGGTGGTGCTCGGCGGGCACATGGACACGGTGTTCCCCGAGGGCACGGACTTCTCGGTCACGGTCCGGGGCGACACGCTGTTCGGCCCGGGCATCGGCGATGACACGCGCGGGCTCATGGTGGTGCTGCAGACACTCCGGGCCCTGGAATCCGCGGGCATCGAGACGGATGCCAACCTGCTGTTCGTGGGCACGGTGGGCGAGGAAGGGTTGGGCGACCTGCGGGGCGTGAAGCACCTGTTCGGCCCGGGCGGCCCGCGCATCGATGCGTTCATCGCCGTGGACGGCGGCGGCAACGGTGGCATCATCAACCAGGGCCTGGGCTCGCGCCGCTACCGGGTCACGTTTCAGGGGCCCGGCGGCCATTCGTGGGGCGCATTCGGGCTGGGCAATCCGGCACACGCCCTGGGCCGCGCCATCGAGGTGTTCGACGATGCAGCGGACTCCCTGACGGCGACGGGCCCGCGTACGAGCTACAACGTGGGGCGCATCGGCGGCGGCACATCCATCAACTCCATTCCGTTCCAGGCATGGATGGAGGTGGACATGCGCTCCGAGAGCCCGGACCGGCTCCTGGCCATCGACTCGGTCTTCCGCGCCTCCATGCAGCAGGCGCTGGTGGAGGAGAACGCGGTGCGGCGGGACGGCCCCGCCCTCACGGCCGACGTCAAGCTCATCGGCGACCGCCCGTCGGGCGCCACGCCGGCGAGCGACCCGCTGGTGCTGCGGGCCCAGGCGGTAACGCGCAGCCTGGGCTTCGAGCCGGAGCTTTCCATCTCTTCCACCGACTCCAACATCCCCATCTCCCGCGGCGTGCCGGCCGTCACCATCGGCCGGGGCGGCGAGGGCGGAGCCAACCATTCGCCGGCCGAGTGGTGGAGGAACGATCGGGGGACGGTGGCGATCCGGCGGGTCCTTCTCCTCGTGCTGGCAGAGTCCGCGGACTGACGGCGAGACGGGGAAACGGGGAGATGCGGGGACGGGGGGCGCTGCCGTTGGGGCGCCCCCCTCTGCATTCCCTTTTCAGGTGCTGCCTTTCGTGTTGTAGAGGTCCATGAGCTGGCGGAGGAGCTCGGCCAGCTCGCGGCGCTCGACATCGGCGATGCGGCCGTCGGCGAGGGCGTGGCCGACGTGGTGCGCGATGGCGTTGGCGGGCCACTCCTCCAGCAGGTCGGAGTTGGCGCCGAGCCAGCTGGCGAGGGCCAGCAGCTCGCCCTGGCTGATCTTCCCGTCGGTGAGGACGTTGCCGACCATGCCAAGCATGTCGCGGATGCGCTCGTCCAGGTGGAGGGGCGGGGGTCGCCGAACGGGCTCGTTTTCGTGATTCATCCCAGCACCTTCCGGGTCAGCGCGCGGCCGATGAACCGCAGCCGATCGGGCCACGGCAGGCGGCGCAGGGTGGTCCGGACCACACCCTTCGTGAAATAGGTGGGCCGTTCGTAGTCGATGGCGACATCGACGGCAACGGGCCGGCCGGCGGCCGTCACGTCCATGACGCGGTCCAGCACGGCATCGATGCCGGCGTCGTCGTCGAGGGCCAGGCACTCGACGCCCATGCCGGCGCATAGCGCGGCCAGGTCGTAGTCTCCCACCTGGCTGGCAGTGGCGCGGTTGAGGGCCGTCTTCTGGAACTGTGCGATCTGGGCCAGCTCCCGGTCCCGGAGCACGAGCACGACGATGGGCAGCTCATGGCTCGCGGCGGTGATGAGCTCGAGGCCGGTCATGAGGAACGCGCCATCGCCGGCCAGTGCGACGACGGGCGCGTCCGGCCGGGCCAGCCTGGCGCCCACGGCGGCGGGCACCGCGTAGCCCATGCACGAGTAGTCGACGGGTGCCAGGAAGTGTCCCGGCCCGTCCAGACGCAGCATCTCCATGGCCAGGAAGGTGCCGTTGCCGCTGTCGGCGGTGAAGATCGTATCGCCGCCGAGCCGGTCCTGGAGGCGGTGCAGCAGCGTCGCGGGCGTGACGCGTGACGCGGACGCGTGCTCGCGCCAGTCTTCCTCCACGGCCTTGCGCCCGTCGGCGATCTGGCGGCGCAGAGCGGAATCCTGGGGCCGGGGCTCCAGGCGCGGCAGCAGCGCGGCCACGAACGCGGCCGCGTCGGCGTGCACCGCCACCTCGGTGGGGAAGTTGCGGCCCAGCACGGCCGGGTCGATGTCCACGTGAATGAGCGGACCGGGCAGCTCCAGACCGTAGCTTCCCGTGCCCACCTCGCCGAACCGGCAGCCGATGGCCAGGACGGCGTCGCAGCCGGCGGCGACGTCCCGGGCGAACGGCGGCGCGGAGGCGCCGAAGCCCGGCCACAGGGAGAGGAGGTGCAGTTCGGGGAATACGCCCTTGCCCTGGAACGAGGTGGCGACGGGCGCCTCGAGGCGCTCCGCCAGCGCGACCAGGTCGGCGCCGGCGCCCGCGGCGCCCAGGCCCAGGTAGAGCAGGGGCCGCTTCGCCTGCCGGAGCAAGCGCACGACGCTGTCCAGCTCGTCGGGATCGGGCCCCGGCGGCTGGCTGACGGGATGGGCCGCCCAGCGCTCCCGCTCGGCGTCCAGGTCCACATCGTGCTTGAACAGGTAGAGGTTGGCCGGCACCTCGACGAAGACGGGCCCGGGCACGCCGTCGCGGGCGATGCGGCAGGCCTGGCGGATCGTCGCGTACAGGTCGGCGCCTTCCAGGGGCCGCAGCTGCGCCTTGGTGACGGGCTCGACCATGGCCATCTGGTCCACGTCGTGGAGCTGATAGCCTTTGCCCGTGTCCTGGCGGATGCCGCAGCCCAGCACCAGCATGGGCACGTTGTCCATGAACGCTTCCGCGATGCCCGACATGGCATGGGTCACGCCGGCGCCCGGCACCAGGTTGGCGCAGCCCAGCCGGCCGGACGCGCGCCAGACGGCGTCGGCCATGAAGGACGCGCTCTGCTCGTCCGTGACCAGGATCGGCTGCACGTCCGACTCCGCCAGCACGTCGTACAGCTCGATGTTATGCGTGCCCGGGATGCCGAAGGTGAAGGGGATGCCCTCATCCTCCAGCGCGCGCACGACGATCTGCCCCCCGGTGATGCTCATGCGTCTGTCACCTCCGCACGGATACTCTCCGCCACCCGGTCCGCCAGGGCCATGATCGTGACGTACGGGTTGATCTCCAGCGAGTCCGGGAACAGCGACGAGTCGGCGATGCGCAGCCACGGCACGCCGTGCACCCGGCCCCAGGCGTCGGTGACCGAGTCCGACGCGTCCCGCCCCATCCCCGCACCACCCATGAGGTGCGCCGCGGAGACGGAGATCTTGCCGGGCAGGAAATGGTCCGCCCGGATCAGCTCGTCCACGCGGCCGGCGTCGCTGCGATCGATGAGCGGCGGGTCGGCCTCCGGCGCGTGCACCCGCAGCGCGCCGGCGGCGAAGAAGATCTTCGCCGAAGCGCGTGTGGCCTTCACCAGGGATTTCACCACGGCCGGCGTGAACGTGTAGTGCACCACCGGCTGGCCCTCCTCGTCGATCTCGATGCGGTTCGACTCCGTGGCCTTGTCGCACGCCAGCACCAGAATCTGCTGGAGCCGCGGGAACGCCCGCATGAGCGCGCTGTGCCCCGCGCCGAAGCCCGTCAGGTTCTTGGCGGTGGTGAACGGGAAGTACATGCACGTCTCCAACACGTAGCCGTCTTCCGCGGCGCGGTCCACGTAGAAGGACTTGGGGTGCCCCACGTCGTTCGTGATGGACTTCTCGTGCTCGCCCACCAGGATGTGCGCCGGGTGGCACGTGAACCCGTGTCCGATGCGCGGTAGCCGCTCGCCGAAGCCGGAACGCAGCAGCAGCGCCGACGTGCCGACGGAGCCTCCTGCCAGCACCACGAAGCCGGCCTGCACCACGTACTCGCCCGGCTCCCACTCGCCCGGCAGGCCTTTGGCCCCGGGAGGGGCCTCCCGCACGACGACGTCCAGCGAGCGGTCGCCGTTCACGCGCACCACCTCCGCGCGCGTCACCACCTCCACGCCGGCCCGCTCCACCCGCGGCAGCTGCACCCGGTGGGTCCCCTGCTTGGCGCCGTTGGGACACCCGAGGTTGCACAGGCTCGAGCCCAGGCAGCCCTTCACATTGACGGGGAACTGCTGCGCCCGGTAACCGGCCTTCCTGCAACCCTCGACGAACAGCCGGTTGTTGTCGTTGATGAGCGCGGGCTCCAGCTCGTGCACGTTGTTCTCGGCCATGTAGCGGCGGCCGCGCTCCAGAAGGTCGGCGTGGTCCAGGTCCGGAACGTTCCAGCCGTCGATGACCCGCCGGGGCGGGAGCAGCGATGTGCCGGTGTACACGACGGTCGAGCCGCCGTACGCCTTGCCGAACGCCAGCGTCATGCTGCCGTCGGCCGTCAGGAAGCCCCCGCTGTCCTCGTAGAGCGCGCCGGCCATCTCCAACTCGCGGCCGGTGAACTCGTCGTCCGCGAACCGGGCGCCCTTCTCCAGGACCAGGATGCGGCGTCCGGCGGCGGCGAGGGGCTCCAACACCTGCGCCACCGTGCCACCGCCCGCGCCGGATCCGACGATGACCACGTCGTAGGTCTTCATGCGCCACCCTCCCGCCCCCCAGCCTCACGACCCACCTCCTCCGGCCGCGCCCCCGCCTGCCGTTGCGCCCCCGCCCCCGACTGCCGTTGCGCCTCCGCCCCCGCCCGCGCCTGCCTTTCCGCCTCCGGCGGCGCCGCCGGGTGCTCGAGCCAGCCGCGGAGCCGGGCGTCATAGCCGATGGCTTCGCCCGCTTCCGGGCGGGCGTAGTAGCCCATGTAGACCAGGGTGCGCAGGCCCCAGAACCCCTGCCTCAGCTTGTAGATGCGGGAATCCTGGATGCGGGCGAGGACGCGGGCGCGGCGGGCGGGATCGAGGTGGCGGAGCCGGCGGCCGTGGCGGAGCAGGGGCCACAGGTCCAGCACGCGGAGGAACAGCTGGAGCTGACGCCGCATGGCCGGCGGCCGGTCGGCCAGGGCCTCTTCGACGATGTCTTCAACGGCATCCCATTCCGCAGGCGAAAGCGTATCCGCCTCCGGCACGACGACGCGCGCCACGGCCCGGAAGATGTCGTCCACGGGCGGCAACACAAGTTCCCTGCCCTGCCGGCCGATCATGGCATCCTCCTCGAGTCTGGATCGATGTCCCGAGCGCAGCGCGGATGGCTCGAAGGTGGTGCTGGGATTTGGACAAGTCAACGAAAGATCGACGGTCACCGTTCGTCGGCGCCTTCATTGCGCCGCCACGCGGCGGCCCCCAACTTCGCGGTCATGTCGACAACGGACCCACTACAGGACCTGGCGCTGCTGGTGAAAGCGCGCTGGGGCGTGATCGTGTTGCGCACGGCGGAAGAGGAGCGTGCGCGCTCGCTGCTGATCCACCTGGCCGACAAGCTGCACGAGCCGTACTTCGAGTGGTCGCGGACGAAGGGGCTCCGCCGCCAGGACATGGACACGCCGCAGTACGGCACGACGGACCCGGGCCGGGCGCTGAGCCACGTGGAGGGAGCGGCGTTCCCGGCCATCTACCATTTCCGGGGGCTGGGCCCGTTCCTGGGTGATGCGACGGTGCAGGCGGCGCTGGCGGAGGCGGGGCGCACGTACACGCAGAACGACGGCGCGCTCATCCTGACGGGTGAGGATGTGAGCCTGCCGGACTCGCTGAGCCCGGTGGCGACGTCGCTGGCGCTGGCGCCGCCGTCGGACCAGGACTACCGGGATCTGCTGGCGCACATCCTCCGGGACCTGGGGGAGCGGCAGCAGGTGGACGTGGAGCTGACGCCGGACCAGCTGAACCAGCTGTACGCGAGCATGCGCGGGCTGACGCTGATGGAGGCCCAGAAGATCCTGACGAAGGCGATCATCGAGGACGGCAAGCTGGGGGTGAAGGACCTGCACGCGGCCATCGACGCCAAGAAGCAGGTGGTGGAGCGGGAAGGTCTGCTGGAGTACTACCCGGCCGAGGAGTCCATGGCGGACATCGCGGACCTGCGGGGCCTGAAGGACTGGTTGGGCAAGCGCAGGATGATCATCGCGAAGCCGGAGCAGGCGGAGCAGTTCGGGCTGGAATTCCCCAAGGGCGTGCTGCTGGTGGGCGTGCCGGGCTGCGGCAAGAGCCTGAGCGCGAAGGCGGTGGCCACGGAGTGGAACCTGCCGCTGCTGAAGCTGGATCCGGGCACGCTGTACAACAAGTACATCGGCGAGAGCGAGAAGAACTTCAAGCGTGCGGTGGAGACGGCGGAGCGGATGGCCCCCGTCGTGCTGTGGATCGACGAGCTGGAGAAGGCGTTCGCCCAGGGCGGCACGGAAGACGGCGGGGTGTCGCAGCGCATCCTGGGCGGGTTCCTGTCCTGGCTGCAGGACCGGAAGGGGGACGTGTTCGTGGTGGCGACGGCGAACCAGGTGGAGAAGCTGCCGCCGGAGTTCCTGCGCAAGGGCCGCTTCGATGAGATCTTCTTCGTGGACCTGCCGGACGCGGACACGCGCCGCCGCATCTTCGAGATCCACCTGAAGAAGCGGAACCAGGACATCGGGAGCTTCGACCTGGCCGCGCTGGCGGCGGCGGCGAACGGGTTCGCCGGCTCGGAGATCGAGCAGGTGGTGATCTCGGGCCTGTACACGGCGTTCGCGGCGGGCGGAACGCTGGACACGGCGACCCTGATGAAGGAGATCCGGGGTACCAGCCCCCTGTCGCACATGATGCACGAGAAGATCGACGCGCTGCGCGCGTGGGCGCGGGACCGGACGGTGAGCGCGCAGTAGCGGGACCCGAACTCGAATTCGAACTCGATGAAGCTGAACGACGCCGGTGTCGTGCTGTTCGACCTGGACGGCACGCTCATCGATACGATGCGCCTGTACATGGAATGCTACCGGGTGGCGGCGGAGCCGTACATCCGGGCCGACCTGACGGACGACGAGATCAAGGCGTACCGTCCGCGCTCGGAGGTGCGCTTCCTCCAGTTCCTGGTTGCGCCGGACGATTTCGATGCCAGCCTGGCCGACTTCTACGCGGCCTATGAAGCGGGGCACGAGGCCTTCTTCGACGGCGTCTACGACGGCGTGCCGGAGCTGCTGGCCGAGTTGCGGGCCGCGGACAAGCGGGTCGGCATCGTGACGGGCAAGAGCCGGCGGTCCTGGGAGATCACCTCGGCGCACGTGGACCTGGGCCCGCTGGACGTGCTGATCCTGGACGACGACGTGTCGGAGCCCAAGCCGAGCCCGGACGGCCTGCTGAAGGCCATGGATGCGCTGGCCGCGTCGCCGTCGGACACCCTGTACATCGGGGACACGTCCGGGGACATCAAGGCGGCGAAGGCGGCCGGCGTGCGCGGCGTGGCCGCGCTCTGGGCCGCGCGCCGCGAGGCGGAGCGGCGCCGTCAGTTCGCCGACCGGGCGCGCAGCCTGGGCGCCGCCGTCGTCCGCACCCCGCGCGAGCTCGCCCGGCGGCTCGGCCTGGAGGGATGATGCTGTTTCGACTGTTTCTGCTGTTCGTGGGGCTGCCCCTGGTGGAGCTGGGGCTGCTCGTGGAGCTCGGCCGCTGGATCGGCCTGCTGCCGACCCTCGCCCTCGTCCTCACAACCGGTGCGCTGGGCGCCGGCCTGGCCCGGCGGCAAGGCTTCAAGGTCTGGCTCGACATCCAGCACGAGCTCCGGGACGGACGCATGCCCGTCGGCGGCATGCTGGACGGGTTCATGATCCTCATCGGGGGCGTCCTGCTGCTCACCCCGGGACTGATCACGGATCTGCTGGGCCTGTCCCTGCTGCTGCCCGCCACCCGGCGATTCTACAAGGACCGGCTGCGCCGGCGCCTCGAGCGCATGATGCAGACCGGCCAGGTCACCATGTTCACCCTGATCCGCTGAAGAGCGTGCCCATGCCCGATGCCACCCGACCCGGACCCCGGATGCTCGGCTTCCGGCCCCAGACCAATCCCACGCTCCGGTCCCGGCTGCGCGGACGCCGCCGCGGCGACCGCCGACCGCACGCACTCCTGGCCGGGCTGCTCCTGCTCGTCGCACTGGCCGCGGCGCTCGCCCTGTCCTCGTGCGCGCCCGCCACGACGCCGCCCCTGACCGCGACGCCGGAGGCGGCGGCCGAGGCGCTGTGGCCGTCCCAGCTCAAGCGACCGATCCCCTACCCGGTCACCGAGTCGCCCCAGTTCAGGAATGCGGTGGCCAACGGCACACGCACCGAGACCGGGGCGCCGGGCCGCGACTACTGGACCAACTTCGCGCAGTACCACATGCGGGCGACGCTGGACCCGGCCACCGGCGTGCTCACGGGGCACAGCCGCGTCGTGTACGACAACCGGTCGCCCGACGCCCTGGGCATCGTCAAGGTGCACCTGCGCCAGAACATCTACGCGCCGGGCAACGTGCGGGACCGGACCGTCGGCCTGACGGGTGGCATGAAGCTCACGCGCGTCGTCTACGACGGCCATGAGATGGACGTGCCGGACGCAGAGCCGCCGTCCACGGTCATGACCATCGCACTGCCCGACTCCATCCCGTCGCTGGGCAGAGGGACCTTCGAGTTCGACTGGCAGTTCAAGGTGCCCCACACGCCAAACTTCCGCATGGGCACCGACGGCGAAGTGTACTTCCTGGGCTACTGGTACCCGCAGATCGCCGTGTACGACGACGTGAACGGCTGGGTGGCCGACCCCTACCTGGGCGATGGCGAGTTCTATATGGACTACGCCGATTACGACGTCGCCATCACGGTGCCCGCCGGCTGGCTGGTGGGCGCCACCGGCACGCTGCAGGACCCGGCCGTGCTGAGCCAGCGCACGCAGCAGCGCCTGGCGGCGGCTCGCACGGATACGGGCGTCGTGCACGTCGTGCCGGCCGACGAGCGCGGCCACGCAACCGCGCAGGACACGGGCCTGGTGACCTGGCACTTCCAGGCGAAGGACACGCGGGACTTCGCCTGGGGCACGTCGGACAAGTACGTGTGGGATGCGACACACGCGGTGGTGGGCGACCGGAACGGAGACGGCCGGCCGGACACGGCGATGATCTACACGTTCTACCGGCCCGACCGGGCCGTGTGGCAGAACTCCGCCGCGTTCGCGCGCAACGCCATCGAAACGCACTCGGCTTACGTGTTCCCCTATCCGTACCCCCAGATGACCGGCATGGAAGGCGTCATCGGCGGGGGCATGGAGTACCCGATGATCGCGCTCATGGGCGCGGGCGGCGACAACCCGGAGCGCTTCTACGGCCTCATCGCCCACGAATACGGGCACATGTGGTTCCCCATGGTCGTGGGCTCCAACGAGAAGCGCTACACCTGGATGGACGAGGGCCTGACCAGCTTCATCGAGGCGCAGGCGGCCCACAAGCGCTGGGGCCAGCCGCTGGGCATCAACCCCGCCTACCTGCGTATCGCGGGCACGGGACGCGAGGTTGAGCTGATGCGCCACGGCGACCGCTACCCCATCGGCTCCCTCGCCCGGGTAGTGGCGGGTTACAGCAAGCCGGAGTCGGTGCTGCACATGCTGCGCGCGCTGCTGGGCGACAGCGTGTTCCACCGCGCGTTCCGCCAGTACGCCAACGAGTGGCAGTACAAGCACCCCATGCCGTACGACCTGTTCAACACGTTCGAGAATGTGGCCGGCCGGAAGCTGGACTGGTTCTGGACGCCCTGGTTCTACACCACCTGGACGCTGGACCAGGCGGTGGCGCGGGTGGAGCCCAGCGGCGATTCGGTGGCCATCACCGTGCGGGACCGTGGTTTCGTGCCCATGCCGGTGCGCCTCGCCGTGACCCGGGCGGATGGCAGCGTGGAGCGGCTGGAGATCCCGGTGGACGTCTGGCTGGCGGACCGGACCTCCACGACCGTCGAAGTGGTGGGCAAGCCCGAGGTCGTGCGGGTGGAGATCGACCCGGAGAAGGACTTCGCGGACGTGGACCGGTCGAACAACGTCTGGGAACGGAAAGCGGAGAGCGGGACCGGGGGAACGTGAAGCGTGGAGCGTGGAACGTGGAGCGTGAAGCGACGCTCCCTTAGCGGACACGGTTGAGAGAGACGTCGGGCAGGATGGCCTCCACGTCGGCGCGGCGCAGGAGTGCGGCGTCGGTGCTCAGGAGGGTGGCGGTGCCGGCGGCGACGGCGTTGCGGAGGGCTTCGGGCGCTTCCGCGCCGCGTTCGAACGCGACGAGCATGGCGGCCAGGAACGCGTCGCCGGCGCCGACGGCGCTGCCGTGGGAGACAGGCGGTGCGACGGCGTGCCAGCTGCCAGCGGGCGTGGCGGCCACGGCGCCTTCAGCGCCCAGCGTGATGGCTGCCCAGCGGGGCCCGAAGCGGAGCAGGCCGCGGGCGGCCGCGGCCGCATCGGCGGCGCCGAGCACCCGGCGGCCCAGGAGCCGGCCGGCTTCGTGGGCGTTGGGCACGAGCAGATCGCAGCCGGCCTGTGCGGCCAGCTGGAGAGAGGCGCCGTCGCAGTCGGGCACGAACGCGACGCCCCGCTCACGCGCCTCGGTGCCCAGGCGCGCGTAGAAGTCGGCCGCCACGCCCGGCGGCACGCTGCCGCAGCAGGCCAGCCAGGCGGCGCGCGCCGATCCAACGGCGCTCAGGGTCGCCTCCGCCAGAGCGTCCACCTCCTCCGCCCGCAGCTCGCAGCCGCGCGGGTTCAGCAGCAGGCTGTGCCCCGTACCGCCTTCCCGAACGCCCACGAACAGGCGCGTCTCTCCGGCGATCTCGACGATCTGGAGCGGCGAGCGTTCCCGGTCCAGCATGTCGCGCAGCATGGCGCCGATGGAGCCGCCCAGCGGGGCCACGGCCAGGGCGTGGCCGCCCAGCTCGCGGACCGCCCGGGCCACGTTGATGCCCTGGCCACCCGGCCGGCGCCGGGGCGCGGCCAGCCGGTTGGCATCGTCCCAGATGAGGCGGTCGGCCTGGAAGAGGATATCCAGGGATGGATTGGGCGTCAGGGTGACGATCATGAACGCACTCCGCATGAAGGCGGTTCGGTACTCCGCCATATTTGACAAATCGTGGACGGCAACGCCACCTTCCCGCACCTGCCTCGCTCGGACATCCCTGGAACACGATCCGTGACGGGGCAGTGCTGTCAGCCCAAGCCATCCCCGGAGACCCGCCTTCAGACATGAAAACAAACGCCCGGCGCCTCTACCTGGCGCTGATCCCCATCCTCGTGTCCGTTCCGACGCGGCTCGCCGCCCAGGAAGGTGGACACGCGCTGGTGAGCACGACGGATCCCGTGTCCCAGGTGATCGTGGCCGTCGTGATCGTCGCGCTCTTCGTCTTCCTGGCCCGGGAGACCGCGCACCGTGTGCTCATCGCCATGACCTGCGCGTCGCTCCTGTGGGCGGTGACCTATCTGACGCCGTTCAAGCTCATCGGATTCGAGGCCGCCGGCCGCCACATCGACCTGAACGTGCTCTTCCTGCTTGCCGGCATGATGACCGTCGTGGGCGTGCTCAAGTCCACCGGCGCGTTCGAATGGTCCGTGGGACGTCTGATGGTCAAGACCCACGGCCGGCCCGCAGTGGCTTCGCGGCTGGTCTCGTGGTTCACCGGCATCACGTCGGCGTTCCTCGACAATGTGACGACGGTGATCTTCGTCACGCCCATGGCCACCGGCATGGCCCGGCAGATCGGCCTCGCGCCCATGGCGATCCTGCTGCCCATGGTGGTGGCCTCCAACATCGGCGGCACCGCCACACTCATCGGGGACCCGCCGAACATCATGATCGGGTCGGGCGCGACGCTCAGCTTCCTGGACTTCATCGAGAACCTGACGGCGCCCATCGTCGTCATGATGGTGCTGCTGCAGTGGTACCTGCGCCATTACTACCGGGATGAGTTCCGGGCCGCGCGGGAGTCGAAGCATGAGCTTCAGGTGCCGCCCGACCTGAAGGACCCGCGCCTGTTCCGCTGGATGCTGGTGATCGGCGCCGGCATCCTCGTGGGCTTCATCAGCCACTCGCTCACCGGCACGCCGCCCGCCGTGCCCGCCGTGCTCGGCGCAGCAGCCGCCCTGGTGGTCCAGGACTTCCTCTACATGAAGCGGCACCAGCCGACCACGGAGGAACGTACCCACGGCATCCTCCAAATCCTGGAGAAGGACATCGAATGGCCCACGCTGAGCTTCTTCGTGTTCCTCTTCATCGTGGTGGGCGCAGCCGTTGAAACGGGTCTGATCTCGTCCATCGCCGAAGGCATGGGCTGGAGCATCCAGCACGTGCGCACGACGTTCGGGCTCGGTGACCAGGGCACGCTCATCTTCGCCGCGCTCCTCATCTGCTGGGTGTCCGCCATCCTCTCCGCCTTCATCGACAACATCCCGTACGTGGCGGTGAGCATTCCCATCATCATGCAGCTCATCCCCACGTTCCACGGCGGCGACACGTCGGTGCTGTGGTGGGCGCTGTCCCTGGGTGCGTGTCTGGGCGGCAACGCCACCGTCGTGGGCGCGTCGGCCAACGTGACGACGGTGGGCATGGCCGAGAAACACGGCGTGCGCATCTCCTTCGCCCAGTACAGCCGGTTCGCCGCCCCCATGGCGACGCTGACCATCCTCATCTCGTCGGTGTTCCTGGTCTCCTACATC
>CAZUFP010000019.1:52379-58791 GCA_964619835.1 uncultured Gemmatimonadaceae bacterium
AGCGTGGAGCGTGAAGCGTGGAGCGGAAAGCGGAAAACGGGAATCGGGACCGAAGCGGCGATCTCGGGCATGGCGTGCTTGCTGGTCCGCGCATGATTCCCGCTGCGTGCGCGGACCGGGGCGCAGGTCGGGCCCGCGACCTTTGAACCGGTCCCGTTTCCGGTTTCCGCTTCCCGCTTCTTGGCACGCTCTGCTATGGGCTCGCCCACCGCAACGTGCGACGTTTCGCACATGGCCGCGCCATCTCCCGGCAACGTGCCGGACCGGTTCATTCACGAAGGGCTCGACGCGTTCGACATCGCACTCGCGTACAACGAACGTGTCGATGTGCTGCTGCCGCAGTTGTACCGGCGCCCGAGCCTGCAGGACCAGTTGGACCGCGCTTCGGTTTCCGTTCTCGCCAACATCGCGGAGGGCGCGCAGGAGGTGATGCCGCGGGAGAAGGCGCGGTTCTACCGGTACGCATTGCGGTCCGCCGCGGAGTGTGGCGCACTCCTGGCCCTCGCCGAGCGCCGGCGGATCGGCGAACCAGGTCTCGTCACCGAATGCCGTCAGCTTCTGCTCCGGCTCGCCCCGCTCCTGACCCGGTTGGTTCAAGCCCAGTTCCGAAGGGCACCGATCCGGAAGGCCGCCCTACAGAGACGAGCGGCCGGCCAGCAAGCGAACGCCCCGGACCGGGAGGGATGAACGGGGAGAAGCGGGGAGAAGCGGAAAACGGAAAGCGGAAAACGGAAAACGGAAAACGGGATCGTTTCGCATCCGCGGCGTAAGCCGGTCTCGCGATCCGCGCAAGCGCCCGGGATCGGCGCGGACCGGCAGGCAGGCATTGCCCGGTGACGCCGCTCCGATCCCGCTGTCCGCTGTCCGCTTCCCGCCGCGCACCTCAAATCCGCACGAATACCTCCCGCCGGTACAGCACCCACATCACCGCCAGCCAGACCAGCACGTACGAAACGGCGAAGGCGAGGGACGCGTTCACGGGGGACAGCACCGGCGCGTAAGCGTGCTGGAAGATCCAGGTCTTGAGGGCCGGGGCGTCGGGTCCGGAGCCGACATGGATCAGGCCCAGCAACCGGGCGCCGAGGCCGGACAGGAAGTAGGCGGCGATGGCGTTCATGCCGAACACGACGAACGGCTTCGACCAGCCTTTCCAGCCGCGGATGTCGATGGCCCAGTAGCAGGCGGCCAGCAGCACGAGGGCGAAGCTGGAGGTGAACAGCACGTACGAGCTGGTCCACAGGCTCTTGTTGATGGGGAAGACCAGGCCCCAGAGCCAGCCGACGGCCAGACCGGCGATGCCTGCGCCCAGCATGCCCAGCGCGATTCGCGAGCGCGGCCGTCCTGAGCGGAGCCAGTGGCCGGCCAGGATGCCGGTGATGACGGTGCCGATGGCGGGGATTGTGCTCAGCAGCCCTTCCGGGTCCCAGTTGACCGACTGCGACCACATGTGTTGGGTGCCGAACACGGCCCGGTCGATGAACGCGCCCAGGTCCATGCCCGGCTGGAGCACGCCGGCGCCAGTGCCCGGCACGGGCACCAGGGTCTGAAGGGCCCAGTAGCCCAGCAGCAGGGCGCCGGCCACCGCGGCCTGCACCCGCCAACCGGCGTACACGGCGAGCGGTGCCGCGAACAGGTACGTCACGCCGATCCGCCACAATACGCCCGGGATGCGGATGGTGCTCAGGTGGTATGACGGGAACCCGTGCAGTACGAGCCCGAGTCCCATCAGGATGAGCGACCGGCGCACGATCTTCTTCATCAGGTCGGCCCGCCCGGCCCCCGCCTCGCGGCGCCGCCCGAAGGAGAACGTCAGCGCCACGCCCATGATGAACAGGAAGAACGGGAAGATCAGGTCGGTGGGCGTCCAACCGTTCCACTTCGCGTGCTCGAGAGGCGCATAGATGTGCGCCCACGTGCCTGGATTGTTCACCAGCAGCATGGCGGCGATGGTCGCGCCGCGGAACGCGTCGAGCGAGGTCAGCCGGGCCGTGCCGGGCGCGGTGCCGGGCGCAGCCTTGTCCGCGGTGCCGGGAGAGTCGGTGTCCACCGCACGTGGAGAGCGGAAATCGGAAACGGGGGTCGAATCATCGGTCATCGGCATGGTCTTCCTACCGGTCCGCGCGAGATCCCGGGACCCGCGCGGACCGGCATGTCGGATTGGGAGATGAACGGGGCTTCGATCCGTTTCCCGGTTTCCGTTTTCCGAAGCTCATTCGACAAAGCTCGCTGAACCGCTGCGCCCACAGCGTACCCCACGGACCTCACCGCACCCCGCGAATCCGCACCATCACGACCCCGTGCGCCTGCACCGTCTCCGTGTAGCGGCCCCCGAAGCGGCCGAGGTCCTTGTGAGCCCAGAGGTCGCGGACGTCCGCCGAGTCTGTGCCCAACCCGAGGCGGTGGAGGTACACGGCGATGCGCGTGGGCACTTCGGCGCGGTTCAGGAGCGCCACGGCGTGCGAGCCGTCCTTCAGCGGCTTGTCCCACACCTGCACCTGGGGCGGGTACTCGGACAGCAGGATGCCCTGGACGCCCAGGGAGTCCTGGTCGACGGCGATGACCTCGGGGTTCGTCAGGATCTTCTTCGTCTCCTCGGACATGGTGCGCAGGTCGTTGCCGGCAATGAGCGGCGCCGCCTGGATGGCCCACAGGCTGAAGTGGGCCCGGTACTCCCGGTCGGTCATGCCGCCGTTGCCCACTTCCAGCATGTCCGGGTCGTTCCAGTGGCCGGGTCCCGCCGCCGTCGGGTGCTGTGCCGATTGGTCCAGGTTGGACAGCATGGAATTCCAGCTGTCGCTGATGTCGCCCGTGGTGCGCCACAGGTTGCCGATCTCCGGCGCCCACTCCCACGGGCGGTTGGAGCCCCATTCGCAGATGCTCAGCACGATGGGCCGGCCGGTAGCGTCCAGCGCGTCGCGGAACTTCCGGTACTGCGTCGGGGCGTCCAGCCCCTCGGCGTAGCACCAGTCCTCCTTCACGTAGTCCACGTCCCAGCCGGCGAACGTGCGCGCGTCCTGCTCTTCGTGGCCCAACGTGCCCGGCCGGCCCTGGCAGGTCTTCTGGCCCGCGTCGGTGTAGAGGCCGAACTTCAACCCCTTCGAGTGCACGTAGTCCGCCAGCGCCTTCATGCCGTGGGGGAACCGCTCCGGATCGGCGACCAGCGTGCCGTCCTTGTCCCGCGAGACCTGCCAGCAGTCGTCGATGACGACGTACTCGTAGCCGGCGTCCTTCATGCCGCTGGCCACCATGGCGTCCGCCGTCTCCCGGATCAACGTCTCGTTCACGTCGCAGCCGAAGTGGTTCCAGCTGTTCCAGCCCATGGGCGGCGTCAGGGCCAGCGGCCGCGCGATGGCAGGGGCCGAGGCCGCAGAGGGAGCGGAGGCCGCAGTGAGCGCGACGAGCGTGGCCGATGAGACCAGAACCAGCGCGGCGACAACCAACCGGCGGGACATGATGGCTCCTTGGGTGCGGGGTAGTCGGCGGAATATGGTGCGCGCCGGGGCGCCGCATCAAGACGCGGGGCAAGCATCACGCGAAGCGCGCGGGGAAAGCACCACGCAGAGCCGCAGAGAACGCAGGGACGACCGGTGTGTCACGAGCGATTGCTCGTTTTTTTTTGAAGTTCATGCGTCGGGTGCGGCCATGCCCACGGCGTTTCTGACCATCCGGAGGGTGGATCGACTTTCGTATCCTACGTGTGTTCGTGTGACGACGCCGTTCTCTGCGCCCTCAGCGCCTCTGCGTGATGCTCTCCGGCGCTCTCTGCCGTCTCCGCGTCCTCCGGCCCCTGGCGCTGTTTGTGCATCCCGACCACGCGTCTCGCAGCTTCGTGCATCCGCCGGCTCAAGTCCCGCGAGCCCGGCGTCCCCGGGAATACGGACCATCGATGATGAACAAACTGCCGCTGTCCCACCGCCCACCTCCGCTTCACCGCCGGGTCGTCCACGGCGCCATGGTGTCCGCGCTGGCCGCGCTCTCCGCCTTCTCCGCCCACCCCGCCTCCGCCCAGTCCAACGCCGAGCGCATCGTGAATGGTGCCTACACCCGGTCCCACGACTACGACCTGGTGCACCAGAAGATCCAGCTGTCGTCGTTCGACTGGGACTCCACGTCGTTCGACGGGCGGGTGACCACGACGCTGGTGGCGCTGAGACCGGCCATGGACTCCATCGTCCTGGACGCGGGGCACCTGCTGCGGATCCGGAGCGTGACCGCCGGCACCGGCGACGACGGCGCAAAGCTGCGGTATGCGACGCACGGCGACACGCTCGTCGTGTTCCCGGCGCAGCCGGTGGGCTTCCACGACACGACGTCGTTCACGGTGACGTACCACGGCAAGGTGGCGAACGGGCGCGGGCTGACGTTCATCGAGCCGGACGGGCGGCCGCACCGGCCGCGGCAGATCTGGAGCCAGGGCGAGGACATGAACAACCACTTCTGGTTCCCGACGTACGACTTCCCCAACGACAAGGAGTCGTGGGAGATGGTCGTGACGGTGCCGAAGCGCTACACGGTGGTGTCCAACGGCCGGCTGGTCTCCGACAGGCCCGGGCCGGACGGTACGCACACGGTGGACTGGCTGGAATCGAAGCCCAGCGCGACGTACCTGGTGTCCCTCGTCGTCGCGCCGCTGGTGGAGCTCAAGGACCACTGGGGCGACGTGCCGGTGGACTACTACGTCTACCCGTCCGACAGCACGCTGGCGTGGCCGCTGTTCCACCGCACCGTCGACATGATCGACACCTACTCGAAGCTCACCGGCGTGCCGTTCCCGTGGGCCAAGTACGCCCAGACGACGGTCGCCGACTTCTTCGGCGGCATGGAGAACGTGAGCGCCACCACGCTGGTGGACTGGCTGCCGGACAAACGCGCCTACCAGGACCGGCCCTGGTACGTGTGGATCCTGATCCCCCACGAGCTGGCGCACATGTGGTTCGGCGATGACGTGACGACGGAGAACTGGGCCAACATGTGGCTCAACGAGGGCTTCGCCGAGTTCATGCCGGGCCAGTACTGGGGGGAGAAGGGCGGCCCGCACTTCGCCGACGACTACTACCTGGACGAGTACACGGACTTCATGGCCATCGACCACCGGCGCCGCATGCCGCTGGCCTCCAACGGCTCCAACAACATCTACCCGAAGGGCGCGCTGGTCCTGCGCATGCTCGAGGACTACCTGGGGCCGGACGAGTTCTGGGCGTCCGTCCACACCTACCTGGAGCGCCACGCCTTCGGCGACGCCACGTCCGACGACCTGCGCCAGGCCATCCTGGACGCCACGGGCCAGAACCTGGGCTGGTTCTGGCGCGAGTGGGTCTACCAGGCCGGCTACCCGGAGTTCAAGGTGGACGCCGCCTACAGCGACTCGGCCCACACGCTGACGCTGAACGTCCAGCAGACCCAGAAGGACACGGCCACCGCGGACAGCACCGGGCTCCGGTACACGACGCCGCTCGTCTTCCACATGCCGGTGACGGTGCGCGTGGGCACGAAGGACGGCGACGTGACGCAGACATTCCAACTGGACGCCCGCAAACAGTCGCTGGTCGTGCCTGGCGTGAACAGCGCGCCCACGTACGTCGTGTTCGATGACGGCGACCGCATCCTGAAGACGCTGGACTTCGACGAGCCCACGGCCTGGCTGGCCGCCCAGCTCACCCACGACCCGGACCTGTGGAACCGGGCCTGGGTCATCGACCAGCTGGCGCAGCGCAAGGACGACGAGGTCGCGGTCCGGGCCCTCGCCGACGCCGCCACCGGCGCCGACTACTTCCGCACGCGGGCCGCCGCCGCCGAGGCATTGGGCCAGATCGGCGACGCGGGCCTGCCTGCGCTGCGGAAAGCGCTGAACGACACGTCGTCGCAGGTGCGCAGTGCAGCGGTGTCGGCGCTGGGCGAGGTGGGCGGACGGCGGGCCGTGGGCCTGATCCGCGAGGCGCTGCGCAACGATTCCAGCTACAGCGTGCAGGCCGCCGCGGTCGGCGCACTGGCCGTGGCGCACGCGCCAGACCTGCAGGACGTCATCCGGAAGGCGCTGGGCACGCCGTCGTATCGCGACGTCATCCAACAGGCCGCAATGGGTGCCATCATGCAGAGCGGCGACACCACGTTCCTGGGCAGGGTGGACTCGATGGTGGTCACGACGCCGGTCGCGCTCTACGCCCTCGGCGCGCTGGCCAACCGGGGCAGTGCACACGCTGCGCAGCTCCTGGCCGCGCACCTGAACGACCAGGCACCTTCGACGCGGCGTCGCGCACTGAGCGTGTTCCTGCAGATCCGGCCTCAGTTGGCGCTGCCGGTGCTGGAGGCCGCGGCGCGCTCGCTGGAGTATCCCGACACGCGGGCCGCCGTGGAGCGGGTCATCGCGCGCCTGAAGACGCGGGGAGGGTGAGGGCGCGGAGGGCGCGGGGAC
>CAZUFP010000019.1:58891-72142 GCA_964619835.1 uncultured Gemmatimonadaceae bacterium
GCAGAAATGTAGATGGCCTATGCAGCGCTGGTTGGTCGTCACGTTGCTCATAATCGGGTCAAGGAATGCGCTTGTCCGCGAGCCTACCCGAATAGGTAAGAATTGACGGGAACACACTGAAACCGCATAGTGCGAGAAGTAGGACTCACCGCGGCACCTCCGTCCTAGCGGCTGTCATGCCGATCGTTCGCTCCGCCGTCCTCGCGTTTTGGGTACTGGCCCTGACCTCGACGCCTCTATGTTCCCAGGCGTTGCTCGGCCACGTGGTAGACGATGACACGGGCGCCGCGGTTTCTTGGGCCGCGCTTCTTTTGCTGGACGCAAAGGGAGATACCGTGGGCACCGTGCTGGCGGATTCCAGCGGTTGGTTCCTGTTCCGTCCCCACGGCCCAGGTCCTTTCCGGGTGCGGGCGGTGCGCGTGGGCTATCGACCGGTGACGACGGACCCGGTGCGCCTGAACACTCCGACGCATGCGGTGACGCTGGAGGTGCGTATGGCGGTGTCGGCGGTACCGATGGAACCGCTGAAGGTGATCGCGGAGCCCCGCGACCGAAAGCTGGAAGACATGGGGTTTTATCGACGCCGGAAATTCGAGCCGGGCGTGTTCTTGACACCGCTGGAGATCGAAGCACGGCACCCGTTGTTCACCGAGGACCTGCTGCGGGGTATCCCGCATTTACAGGTCAGGCCGGATGGATCGGGTGGCAAGAGAATCTGGTTGACACGGATCTGGCGAGGCTGTACGCCGGCGGTCTACGTCCAGGGGATGTTGCAGGCGGACATCGGCGCTCTCCCACCGTTGGACCCCAACGCCATCCGCGGTATCGAGGTCTACCGGGGGGTGTCGGAGACTCCGGTGGAGTATGCCGGCACGGCCCCCGGCGGAACTTGCGGCGCCGTGTTGATCTGGCTGTACTGAGGGCTCGTTGCAGGCCCCGATTAGTAGTGCTGCTGCCTTCAGCGCGTGGCGATCAGGATCGATCGAGGCGGAGCAACTTCACCGTTTCCACGCCCATGGCATCGCGGGAGCGGCCCAGGACGTAGTCCTCCCCCACCTCGTACAACTCGAGGTTGGACGGCACGTCCACGGTACCCAGCCATGCCCCCGAGGGGTCGAAGACGAACCAGTGTCGCGGTTCGGATGAGACCCTGGCGCGTTGGGTGTACTTCTCAACCCAGACATTCCCGGTCGGATCCACAAGGAGGTCTGAGTACGCCGGCCACCGCTTCGGGATGGAGTTCGCCATGGCTGTCTGCGACGGTCGGAACACCGCTGGCAGCTTCGTCTGCAGCATCGCCCGTTTCAAAGAGTCACGTACCGATTCCGGGACACGCAGGTCGTAGTCCAGGATGCGCACGACGCGCCGCACCGTTCCGTCTTGGCTCAGGACGCGGAACTCGAAGTCTTCCGCCGTTCCGACGTACGCGAGCGAGTCGTGGACCGCGATGAAAGTCCCCTGCATCAACGGCGGCGTCGCGGTACCCGTCTCGTAGACGAATTGCTCGTTCGCGGGCACCACGGCTGCCGTGTCCTGCAGGACACCATCCGGCGTCAGGAGCAGCAGTGGCGCCCGGACGCGAGACCTGCCCCGGGCCCTGTCCAGGGCCTCGAGCGGTAGGGTACGGAGCAGGAACCGGCCGTCCGCGAACGCGTCCACGCTGCGCAGGCTGCTGCTCAGCTCCGCCAACGAGGCGGTCCGGCCCACCGTGCCGGACGAGTCCAGCACCGTGATCCGCCCCGCCCAGTAGTCGAACGTCACGATGGAGTCGCCGCGGTAGCTTTCCACGCTGGTCAGGCGTTCGTACTCCCCCGGTCCCTTTCCTTCACGGCCCGCCGCCAGCAGAAACCGTCCGTCGGGCCCGTAGAACCGCACCTCATTGGTGCCGGCGTTGGCCACCGCAATGCGCCCATCCGGCAATCGGGTCGCGTCTCGAACGCGGAAGAACCGGTAATCGGGACCCGCGCCGGCCGCCGCGAGATCCAGGACAGTCAGAGAATCAACCCTCCATGCTTGGTCGGGAGACCACTTCGGCCTGGCCGATTCCGCGATATGGATTCCCGCGCTATCGCGTTGAATCGCGGACGGCTGATTGTCTGCGGACGAGCACCCGATCGCGGCAAGGAAGGCAACCAACAACTTTGAGTTTCCAGGCATACACTCCTCCCCTTCGTTCGTTGGGGATGGACACCCTAGCTTCGCAAACCCGCGGGCCCCGCGAATCCGGGGGGCAGGACCGAGACCCGAGTCCGAGTTGACAGGTTAACGTGGAGAAACGAGGCGCTGTCCTCTCCCCGTGCCCTTGAAGAACGCGTGAGTGGGAGTGTGAGCAGTTTGAACACCCTGCTCCAAGAGCCGGAAGAAAAGAAGACCTCGCGACCTTGAGCTCCGGCGGTTGAAGCGGAAGGTATATTCGTCCACGGGCACACGAAACCGTTCGGCCAGCGGAGGCGCTCAAGGTAGCGCTCGCAGGCTTCCTCATCCGGGAAGAACCGATCGAACTGCGACAGGTCCGTCGGATAATCCACGCCCGCTCGCAAGCGGGCCGCGTCGGCCGAGGGCACCCCACAAGATGTGGGAGGTGGTGGCATGAATGGAATATCCCCTCCGCGTGATTGGTGTCCCTGCGCTCTCTGCGTCTCTGCGTGACCGCTGTCTCTGCGCCCCCGGCCCACTCCGCGCCCTCCGCGTCCCAGCGTTCTCCGCCCCCTCTGCGTCTCTATTCGCGGAACCACGCTCATCCTGCTATCAGTTACACTTTCCGATTCCAGTTCACCGGGAGCTCGTGATGAAGGCTCGATGGTTGGCAGTTCTCTCGCTGGCGGCCGGGACTGCCGCCGTGTCCGCGTGCGCGACGGCGCAGTCGGCGGCGCCAGGGCAGGCCGCGGTCACGGCGGCGACGACGATGGCGTCGACGTCCGCCGCGCACCCTGCATACCCGGAGCGGCCGGTCCGGCGCGACATTCCCATGACGGACATGATCCGGCGGGCGCTCGCCGCGGGCACGCGGGATTCCACGGGCACGCCGGGCCCGAAGTACTGGCAGCTGTGGATGGACTACACGATCCACGCGAGCCTGGACCCGGCCACGCGGATGGTCAGCGGCAACGAGACGGCGGTCATCCACAACAACAGCGACACGGCCATGACCGCGATCCAGCTCCGGCTGGACCAGAACATCTTTCGGGCCAACGTGCCGAAGCTGGAGCCGGTGCCGGAGATCACGGGCGGCATGAACGTGACGAAGCTGACGGTGAACGGGCAGGACGTGGACCTGAACCCGCCGCCGCGGCGTTTCCGTCGTGGCGGGCCGGCGCCGCAGGTGACGCTGGCGGCGTACGGGCTGGAGACGACGACGGCGCGCATCACGCTGCCGGATCCCATCCCGGCGGGCGGCACGGCGACGCTGGGCGCCGAGTGGAGCTTCGAGGTGTCGGAGTCCAACACGGGCCGCGGCGAGCGGATGGGCGCGTGGGGCGACTCGCTGTTCCAGGTGGCACAGTGGTATCCGCGGGTGGCCGTGTTCGACGACCTGCGGGGCTGGGACACGGACCCGTACCTGGGCCCGTCGGAGTTCTACAACAACTTCGGCCACTTCGACGTGACGCTGGATGTGCCCGCCGGCTGGGTCGTGGGCGCCACGGGCGTGCTCCGGAACCCGGACCAGGTGCTCACGGCCACCGCGCGGGAGCGGCTGTCCCACGTGCTGGACTCCGACGCCGTGCAGCCCATCGTCTCGTCGGCCGAACAGGGGCCCGGCAAGGCCACCGCCGCGGGCGACCGGCTGCAGTGGCATTTCGTGGCGGACACGGCGGGCGACTTCGCGTGGGCCACGGCCAGCAAGTACCAGTGGGACGCCACGCGGGCGACGCTCCAGAGCGGCAAGCGGGTGCCCATCAACATCCTGTACCTGCCGGGCGACTCCGCGCGCTACGTGCAGGCGGGCCCCGTGGTGCGCCACGCCATCGAGTTCTACTCGAAGCTGTGGATGCCCTACGACTTCCCGCAGCTGACCATCGTGGACGGCCCCGAGATGGGCATGGAGTACCCCATGTTCATCATGTCGGGCGTGGGGGCGGCCGACCACGAGACCGGCCACGAGTGGTGGCCCATGATGGTGGGCACCAACGAGACGTGGTACGGCTTCATGGACGAGGGCTTCAACCAGTACATGAACATCCTGTCCGCCGCCGACCGGGCGGGCCGGGCGCCGGACCTGGACGGGCTGGGCCAGCGCTACGGCCTCATCAGCGGCAACGAGCAGGAGGCGCCCCTCATGTGGGACGCCAACTACGGCGGGCCCATGTACTCGTTCCAGGCCTACGGCAAGGCGCCCCTCATGCTGTCCATGCTGGGCGGCATCGTGGGCGACACCGCGGTGTGGCAGGCCATGAGCCAGTACGCCCACGAATGGAAGTTCAAGCACCCCACACCGTGGGACTACGCGTTCGCCATGGACCACGCCCTGCACCGCGACCTGGGCTGGTTCTGGTACTACTGGCTGTTCACGACGGACGCCGTGGATCCGTCCATCCAGGGCGTGACGACGAACGGGTCGCAGACCGTCGTGACCATCCACCAGGCCGGCGAGATGCCGTCGCCCGTCATCCTCGAGGTGCAGTTCGCGCCGGACGGCCCGCCCATCAAGCCCATGTCCAACGCGGTCATGCAGGATGACACGACGGCCATCGTCACCTGGCCGGTGGACGTCTGGTTCGGCGGCAGCCGCACGTTCAAGGCGGTGCTGGACTTCGGGCCACGGAAGATCGACCGGGTCATCTTCGACCCGCACTGCCGGTTCCCGGACAATGACCCGGCGGACAACATCTGGCCGCGTCCGTCGGCGGCGGACGCCGGCGGCGCCAACTCCGCCATGATGGCCATGTACGGCCGCGGCGGGCAGTGCTACGGAGGCCTGCTGCAGTGAGGGGGTTGACGGAGTTGACATGATTGTTGCAAGGGCGTCGGCTTCGGTCGGCGCCCTTTTTTTCAGGTCGCGGAGAAGGCAGAGGAAAGCCATCACGCGGAGGCGCAGGGAAAGCGGGATCACGCGGAGACGCAGGGAAAGCGGGATCACGCGGAGGCGCAGGGTGCGCGGAGGAGGACCGGCGCACGAAATGGCCCGCGGCGATGCAGGCGACGGACCATGTTGGGTTGGTTCAGGGCGGGGACGGTGGCCGGCGCGGGCAGATCGCGCCGCGACCGCGACTCTGCCGGAAAACAACAACAAAAGAAAGCCTCTGCGTCAGCCTCGGAGCAAGCTTGGACGACAGGCGTCTGTGACGCCTGGCCTCTCTGCGCTCGCTGCGCCTCTGCGTGAAACGCTGTTCCCCGCGCCCTCTGCAGCGTATTCGCGAAGCCCGGGAGGAGGATAGATGAGTGACGTGAAGTTGTTCCAGCCGCTGCGGCTCCGCGATGTGGAGCTTCGCAACCGCATCGTAGTGAGTCCCATGTGCCAGTATTCGAGCGAGGACGGGTTCGCGAACGACTGGCACCTGGTGCACCTGGGCAGCCGGGCGGTGGGCGGGGCGGGGCTGGTGTTCAGCGAGGCGACGGCCGTGACGGCGGAGGGGCGGATCAGCCCGGACGACCTGGGCATCTGGAAGGACGAGCACATCGACGTCCTGGCCCGGATCACCCGGTTCGTCAGCGAACACGGCGCGGTGCCGGGCATGCAGCTGGCGCACGCGGGGCGCAAGGCGAGCACGTCGTCGCCGTGGAAGGGCCACGGGCCGGTGGCGTTCGATGAAGGCGGCTGGGAACCGGTGGCGCCCAGCGCTCTGCCCTTCCAGGACGACTGGCACACGCCGCGGGCGCTGGACGAGGCCGGCATCCGGGGCGTGATCGACGCGTTCCGCGATGCGGCGGTGCGGGCGTTGGAGGCGGGGTTCCGCGTCGTCGAGATCCATGCGGCGCACGGCTACCTGATCCACGAGTTCCTGTCGCCGCTCACCAACGAGCGGACGGACGCGTACGGCGGGTCGTTCGAGAACCGCACCCGCCTGGCCCGGGAGGTCGTCACGGCCGTGCGGCAGGTGTGGCCGGAAGAGCTGCCGCTGTTCATCCGTTTCTCCGCCAGCGACTGGGTGGAGGGCGGGTGGGACATCGAGCAGTCGGTAGAGCTGGCGCGTGCCCTCGCGCCCCTGGGCGTGGACGTGGTGGACGCGTCCTCCGGCGGCCTCGTGCCCGGCGCGAAGATCCCGATGGGCCCGGGCTACCAGGTCCCGTTCGCGCGCGACATCCGGAACCAGGCGGGCGTCGCCACGGCCGCCGTCGGCATGATCACGGAGCCCGCCCAGGCCGAGGAGATCCTCCAGCGCGGCGACGCCGACCTGATCGTCATGGCGCGCCAGTTCCTGCGGGAGCCGTATTGGCCGTTGAGGGCGGCGAAGGAGATGGGGGTGGACCTCACCTGGCCGGCGCAATATCGGAGAGCGGCTTTGTAGGGCTCCCACCTGCTTCCCCTTGCGCTTCTACAGGTCACGGCGCATCTTTGCTCCTGTAGAAGCGAAAGGGGGAATCATGGCCGGTGAGAGAATCGAGCTGCCGCAGGGGACGCTGGACCTGCTGATCCTGAAGGCGCTGTCGGTGCAGCCGATGCACGGTTGGGCGATTTCGGAGCGGCTGCAGCGGGTGTCGGAAGCGGCGGTGCAGGTGCCGCAGGGGTCGCTGTATCCCGCCCTGCACCGTCTGGAGCGGCGTGGCTGGATCAAGGCGGAGTGGGGCGCGTCGGAGAACAACCGTCGGGCGAGGTACTACGAGCTGACGCGGGCAGGGCGGAAGCAGCTCGAGGCGGAGACAGACGCGTGGGCGCGGCTGACGGCGGCGGTGGCGCTGGTGCTGGACATGGGTTGAAGGCGAGGCATCTTATGCTGGCGGAATTCTGGAGCGATCTGCGGTACCGGCTGCGCGCGCTGTTCCGGCGCGGTGCGCTGGAGCGTGACCTGGACGACGAGCTGCGCTACCACCTGGAGCGTGAGGCGGAGAAGTACGCGGCGGCCGGGATGTCGTTGGCGGAAGCGCGTCGTCGTGCGCGCCTGGCGTTGGGCGGGGTGGACCGGGCGAAGGAGGAGGACCGGGACAGGCGGGGCACGCGGCTGCTGGAGACGTTCCTCCGGGACGTGCGTTACGCGGTGCGGTCGCTGCGGCGTACGCCGGGCTTCACCATCACGGCGGTTCTCTGCCTGGGGCTGGGCATCGGGGCGGTCAGCACGGTGTTCGGGATCGTGGACGTGCTGTTCTTCCGTCCGCCCGCCGGGGTGGGCGATCCGGCGGGGATCGTGCGGCCCTACGTTACGGTGAGCAGCCAGTGGCTCTCCGTGCGCGGCTCTCCCGTGATGTCCTACCCGGCGTACGAGGAGGTACGCGACCATACCCGCTCGCTGTCCGGCCTTGCGGGTTACTCGGCCATCCCGCTGGACGTGGGCCGGGGATCGGACGCACGCCGCGCGGGCGGCCTGCTGGTCAGCGGCAACTACTTCTCGGTCCTGCGGGTGCGACCGGCGCTGGGCCGGTTCTTCACGTCCGACGAGAGCGCGGGGCCGGGCTCGCCGCCCGTGGTAGTGGTGAGCTGGTCGTACTGGCGCCGCGAGCTAGGCGGCCGGCCCGACGCCCTCGGCACCCATCTGCTGCTGAACGGGCACTCCTTCACCGTCGTGGGCGTGACACCGAAGGACTTCCACGGCATCGACGCGGGCGCGATCGCCATGTGGGTTCCGGTGTCTCAGGCGCCCCGACTCGAGGCCGATCCCGGCGTGTTGACGCAGCACAGGGCCGTCTGGTTCGAGCCCGTGGGCCGGCTGGCGCCGGGCGTGACGCGGGCTCGGGCGCAGCCGGAGATCGCCCTGCTCGCCACGCACGCACTCCGCCAGGATTGGGGCGCGAGCCTTGAGCCGAAGGTGACTCTCGGCCCGGCGTTGTGGGCCCGAGGCCCGCACCCGTCCGCACAGGCCACCATTGCGCGCTGGCTGGCGCTGGCAGCGCTGCTGGTGCTGGCCATCGCGTGCGCCAACACGGCCAACCTGCTTCTCGCCCGGGCGGCGACGCGACGCCGGGATCTGGCAATCCGGCTTTCGGTCGGTGCCAGCCGCGGCCGGCTCGTGCGACAGCTGTTGACGGAGAGCGCCCTGCTGTCCCTGGGCGGCACGGCGCTGGGGCTCGTACTGGCACGCTGGGGCACCGCGCTGGTCCCGGCCGTGGGGCTGCCGCCCCTGTCCTTCTTCGCCCACGGCCGCGTCCTGGTGTTCGCGGTGGCGGCGTCCGTCCTGTGCGTCTTTCTGTTCGGCGTCGCGCCGGCGATGGCGGCAACGCGTACGGACCTGGCCACCGCGGTGAAGGAAGGCGCCCGGCAGCAGGTGGACCCGCGGTCGCGGCTCCGAGGCACGCTCACGGTCGTGCAGGTGGCGTTGGCGGTCCTCCTGCTTGTGGGCGCCGGGCTCTTCGTCCACAGCCTGCGCAACGTGGAGGCGATCCGGCCGGGCATGGATCTGGACCACCTGCTGGTCGGCCGCATCGACCTCGCCATCGCGGGTTACGACGACACCGCGGCCGCCGCGTTCCTCGACCGGGCCGCCGATCGGCTTCGCCATCTCCCCGGCGTGCGCGGCGTGTCCATTGCCGCCTCTACGCCCCTCTCGGGCGGGATCACCCAGATGGACTTCTCAGTGCCCGATGGCACGTCGGGGACGGACAACGACATGGACATGCGCCAGTCCTCGAAACGGGCCATCACGCTGCGCGTCGGCCCGCGCTACTTCACGGCGGTGGGCACACCGGTCATCGCGGGACGTGGCTTCACGCGACAGGATAATGACGGCCCGCCCGTCGTCGTGGTGAACCGCGCGTTCGCCGAATATGAGTGGCCGGGTCAGAGCGCCCTGGGCCACTGCGTGGACATGGGCTGGAAGGACATCAAGTGCTACCGGGTCGTGGGCGTGGTGTCGAACGCGCGGTACGTGAGGCTGGAAGACCCTCCGCACCGGGCCTTCTTCCTGCCCGTCGGGCGCAATTCGAGCTGGTCCCGGGTCCTCCTCATCCGCGCGGGCGACGACCCGGCGAAGCTGGTGCCCGCCGTCCGGCAGTCCCTCGTCCACCTGGATCCGAAGCTTCCGTACGTCGAGCTGAACCCGCTCACCGACCTGCTCCTGCCCCAGCTGCAGCCGCGCCGGCTGGGCGCATCCATGTTCGGCGCGTTCGGCCTGCTGGCGCTGCTGCTGGCCGCCGTCGGGCTGTACGGCGTCGTGTCCTACTCCGTCGCCCAACGCACGCACGAGCTGGGCGTGCGCATGGCGCTGGGCGCGAACCGGGGCCAGGTGCTGCGCATGGTCGTGGGACAGGGGGCGAAGCTCGCGCTTGCGGGGCTGGCCATCGGCGCCGGGGCGGCGTTCGCGGCGACGCGCTTCGTCACACACCTGCTGTACGGCGTGAGCGCGACGGACTCCGTCACGTTCGTGGGCGTGGTCGTCGTGCTGGGCGCCACCGCCGGCCTGGCGAGCTTCATCCCCGCCCGGCGGGCGACGCGGGTCGACCCGCAGGTGGCGCTCCGGGGGGAGTGAAGGCCGGGCACACCGGGTGCATGCCCGCGCCCGGGTGCCGGTGCGGGTGCGGGACCCGAGCCCGGCGTCTCCCGCGTCCGGTTGCGCGTGCGCGCCCGGGTCCGGCCGTTCGACCGGGGCGGAGGCAGGGCTCGAACGGCCGCGCACGGGGGCGGACCCGGGCACGCAAGCGGAGTCACGGGGAAACCCGGGCACGTGACTCGCACCCGCACGCGCACCCGGGTTGTTGCCCCCCGTCTCCCTGTCACCCCGTCGCGCATTCAGCGCTTCAGCGACTGGGCCTCAGTTGATTCCGCCCTTTCAAGCCATCCTCACTCCGGAGGATGCACCCTCCGGCCCCAAACCGGCGGCGGCGGCTCCGTCGTCATGCGGTGCACGGGATGCTCCGCCAGCTGTTTCAGCGCCTCCTTCACGGCGGCCTCCAGCTGGGCGTCGTGGCCGGCGATGACGTCCTTGGGCCAGTTCTCCACGTCGATGTCCGGCGCGACGCCTTCGTTCTCCACGGCCCAGTGTCCGTCGGCGGAGAAGAATCCGCCGCGCGGGGCGATCATGGAGCCGCCGTCGATGAAGGGCGGGGTGTCGGCGGTGTGGACCAGGCCGCCCCAGGTCCGCTTGCCCACCAGCGTGCCGATCTTGCGGTAGCGGAACATGTAGGGCATGAGGTCGCCGCCGGAGCCGGACATCTCGTTGATGATCATCACCTTGGGTCCCCAGATGCCGGCGGACGGGCTGGTGAACGGGTAGCGGTCGCCGGCCACGTTGTTGAAGTAGCCGTCGAACGTGCGCTGCAGGACGTCGATGATGTAGTCGGCCGCGGAGCCGCCGCCGTTGTAGCGCTCGTCGATGACCGCCCCCTGCTTCTCCTGCTGGGCGAAGTAGTAGCGGTTGAAGCTGGTGTAGCCGCCCTGGCCCGTGTTGGGCAGGTGGACGTACGCCAGCTTGCCGCCGGACAGGGAGTCCACAAGGACGCGGTTGTGCTCGACCCACGCCCGGGTGCGCAGCCCGCGCTCGCTCGTGACGGGCACGACGGTGACCTGGCGGGCGCCGTCCATGCTCGGCTTCGCGTTCACGGTGAGCACGGTCTGCTGGTTGGCCGTGCCGTCCAGCAGCCGGTAGATGTTGTCCGGCGCCGTGAGCTCCTGGCCGTTCACCGCCAGGACATAGTCCCCCACATGCACGTTGACGCCGGGCGTGGCCAGCGGCGCGCGCAGGTCGGGATTCCACGACTCGGTGTCGTAGATCCTCGCGAGGCGGTAGCGGCCGTTGTCGATGGTGAAGTCGGCGCCCAGCAGCCCCACGCTGGAGCGGGGCACTTCGGGCATGTCGCCGCCGCGCACGTAGGAGTGCCCGATGGCGATCTCGGCGCCCATGTTGTCCAGCAGGTAGTTCAGGTCGGCGCGGTGCATGACCCACGGCAGGAACTGGCCGTACATCTTCAGGTCACGGGGCCAGTCGGTGCCGTGCATGTTGGGCACGTACAGGTAGTCGCGCTGGTTGCGCCAGCCTTCGTGGAAGATCTGCTTGAACTCCGCCACCGGGTCCAGGTACATGTTCAGCGTGGCGTCCAACCGGCCCTCGCCCGCCTTCGCGGGACCACCGTTGGCGTCCACGATGAAGAGCGACGGCGGCCGTCCGCCGCCGAACCGGCCGCCTCCGCCGCCGCTCCGATAGAGCAGCTTGTTGCCGTCGGCGCTCAGGGCGAAGTCGCCCACGCCCTTGGCGAACTCGATGGCCTTCCGGTCGCTCAGCTTGTAGCGGTGCAGGGCGTTGCCGGCGCCGAACCCGCCCGTGGCCGGCGGCTCCATGTAGAACACGGTGCCGTCGGACCCGGCCTGCAGCTTGGCGTACGGGCGCTCCGGGATGCCCGGCACGGCCAGCGTGCGCTGCGCCAGACCCTGGAAGTCGATGGCGACCGTGACCGGCGACGACGCCTGTGCCGCACCGCCGCCCTGTCCGCCTTCGCCGCCCATGCCCGGCCGGGCGCGTCCCCCGCGGCCGCCGCGGCCGTTCGCCGGCGCCGAGCCTACGCCCTGGTCCTCGTCGCTCTCCGGCAGGAGCGGCGACGGCTCGCCATCCTTCAGCACCGTGACGTACAGCGCGAAGTCTTCCTGGAACGGGTACGACGTCATGTCCAGCCACTGGGAGCGCAGGCCGAAGTCGGTGGAGGCCAGGAACCACAGGTACTTGCCGCTGGCGTCCCAGGCGGGCCAGACGGCGTCCGCCAGGCCGTCCGTGACCTGGTGCGTCTCGCCCGTCTCCGCGTTGGCGACGAAGATGGCGTGGTAGAGAGACCGGAGCCGGCTGGAGTACGCGACCCATCTGGAGTCGGGGCTCCACACCGGGTTCAGCGTGCGGCTGGGCACCATCCACGGGTCGTCGCCGATGACTTTCGCCTTGCCGCTGGCCACGTCCAGCACCCACACCTTCAGGTCGGTGTCCGTGTACACCAGCTTCTTCGAGTCCGGCGACCACGACGGCGTGTAGTAGTGCTTGGGGTTGTCCAGCTTGATGACGCGCGGGGGCGTGAGGCCGTCCTGCGTCTCGATGACCAGCGCGTACTCGCCCGACCGGTCGCTGAAGTAGGACACCCACTTGCCGTCAGGCGACCACGCCGGGTCGCGCTCGGCGGAGCCGGCGGAGTTGGTCAGGTCGCGGACGTCGCCCTTCTCGGCCGGGATTGTGAAGATCTCGCCGCGCGCCTCTACCAGCGCCCGCTTGCCCGTAGGCGACAACGCCAGGCTGGTCATGCGGCCGGTCACGTCCGCCCAGTGGGGCATCATCCAGGGGAAGTCGCCCGTTGCGGTGATGGGCACGGCGTGCTCGCGCCCCGTGGCCGGGTCCAGCGCGTGCACCTGGAATCCCTGCTCGAACACCAGCATGCCGCCGCCGGAGTCCAGCGTCTTGACGTCGAAGTCGGTGAAGTGGGTGAGTTGGGCGAGGGCCTTCGTCGCCGGGTCGTAGGACCAGACGTTGGCCACGCCGTCCCGGTCGGAGATGAAGTACACCGTCTTTCCGATCCAGGCGGGGTCGATGTCCTTCGAGTCCTTCCACGGCGGCGACACCAGGTCGTACGTCTTCAGGTCCACGATCCAGATGGGCCGGTTCTGGCCGCCGCGGTAGTTGCGCCGGTTGTCGTCCCACGAGTTGTTCATGCGGTACGCGATGAACCTGCCGTCCGGCGAGATCTTGCCCTGGTAGCCGCGAGGCAGCGCCATGGCCTGCGGCACGCCGCCCGCCGCCGGCACCGTCCAGAACCGCGGCGCCGGGCTGGGCGCCCACGTGGCGCGCCCCGACGTGAACAGCACCGACTTGCCGTCGGGCGTCCAGCCCTGGACCAGGTCGGCGTCCGGGTGCCACGTCAGACGACGCGGCTCGCCGCCCGCCGCCGGCACCACGTATACGTCCATGCCGCCGCCATACTCGGCGCTGAACGCCACCTGGCTGCCGTCCGGCGAGAAGTGCGGGTTCGTCTCCTCGCCCTGGAAGCTCGTCAAGCGGTGGGCCGAGCCGCCGTTCCGGTCCACGATCCAGAGGTCGCCTGCGTACTCGAACGCGATCTGCGTCGCGCTCACCGTCGGCGAGCGCAGCATGCGCGTAGGGCCGGAAGCCTGCGCCCCGGCATGCGTCGGTACGACGGCCAGACAGATCAGCAGGCCGGCGCCCAGGAGCTTGCGTAGCATGGTGGGTTCCCTCGTCC
>CAZUFP010000020.1:0-19486 GCA_964619835.1 uncultured Gemmatimonadaceae bacterium
GCACTGTTGAGCGCGGTGGGACCTGTGTCGGACAGGGACGGTCGCCATGATTGCCACTGTGCATCGTATATGATGGGTTGACCCAGAACAAGCATTTCTCCGCAGCCCGGAAATTGGCGGACGAAATGCTCGTCGAAGAAGTGCCCATCCCGCATCCTGCGGGTCCGGGAGGCCAATCATGCCCAAGCCCCGAACGCTGCGCGCCGTCGCGCCGCTCCTCGCCGCGATGCTGCTGGCCGGGTGCAATTCTACCGGTACCGTACAGTTGCCTGACAGCGGCATTATTCTGGAAGCTGCTTCCCCGCAATCCCTCCGTGGCACAGCCGGAGGGCCACTCAAGACGCCGCCTGTCGTCGTGGCCCGGGACGAACGGGGGCAGGCGCTGAGAGGCGTTCCCGTCTCGTGGCGCGTCGCGGCGGGAGGCGGCGCCCTGGCCGACTCGGTGACCGTGACCGACGCCGCCGGGCAGGCGGCGGCGCTGTGGACCCTGCCTTCCACCCCCGGCACGTACAGCGCCGTGGCCGCCCTTTCCATGGACGGGTCCGGTGTCCAGTTCGACGCCACCGCCGGCCCGGACACCGTTCCGCCACGCCTGGTCGGGCTCGTGTTCCCCGTCGACTCCGTGGAAGTGGGCGCCGAGGCTGTCCCGCTGCGGCTCACGGTCGTCGCGGCGGACTCGGGTTCCGGCCTCTACTGGACCGTGCTGGATCTCCGGAGCCCGAGCGGCGGCCAGACGACCAGCTGCACGGTCCTGGCCGGCGCCAGCGATACGACCGCCGAGCGGAGCGTCTCCTGCTCCCTCGAGATCCCGGCTCACGCCGAGCCGGGGGCGTGGCAGGTGGACTTCGTCACGCTGCAGGACCGGATCCGCAACGAGGCCCAGCTGCCGACGGCCGCGCTGGCCGGCGCCGGCTTCCCCACTACCATGGTCGTGTCGGCGCTGGAGCCCGACACGGCTCCACCGACCCTCCTGACCCTGAGCTTCGAGCCCGACTCCGTGGCTGTGGACAGCGCGGATGCCACCGTGGTGTTCACCGCCCAGCTGTTCGACTCCATCGCGGGGGTGCAGAAGGCGCAGCTGGCCGTCGACGCTCCGGCCGGGACCGGCTTCGTCGAGTGCCTGGACATGGACCGAGTGGACGGCGACAGTCGGCATGGGACGTGGCAGTGCCCGGTCACCATCCCGCAGGGCGCCCATCCGGGAACGTGGACTGTCGCACGGTTCACCGCCTGGGACGAGGCCGGCAACTGGAAGAACTGGCTGCACGACGAGCTCGTCGCCGGCGGGGTCCCCACCGAGATCACCGTCACCAACGCCGACGCGGACACGGTTCCGCCGGTCCTCCTCGGCGTCGCCGTCCAGCCGGATTCGGTGCATCTGGCCGGCGGCGACGTGCCCGTGGTGGTCAGCCTGTCCGTGGCCGATGACGGGATGGGGGTCCAGTACGCCGAGGTGTCGCTGCGGGCTCCGGGGGCGAACAGCGCCAGCGGGTGCAGGATGGAGTCTCCGTCCGAGGGGACCACCGCCAACGGGGTCTACCGCTGCACCCTCACAATCCCGGCGGCCGGGGTGGCCGGTGAGTGGGCGCTGGACTATCTGACCGTGGTGGACGGGGCCGGCAACCACCTGGACCTGGACACCCAGGGCCTGGTGGACGCCGGGTTCGATCCGTACGTGGAGGTGACGCGGTAAGCGCTGCTCGACCGGCGCCGGGACCAACCGGCGCCGGTGCCGTCAGCCCTCGCCGTAGTGGGTGATGGCTGCTTTGATGTCCACCACCGGCGTGCCGTCCACCGCCTCCAGCGGCTCCACCTGGACGCGCGTGCCTTCGATGGCCCGCACCTGGGCGCGGTGGATGCCCAGCGGATTCGGGCGCACGGGCGCGCGCGTGGCGAACACCCCGCGCAGGCGCCGCTCCGGGTCATGACTGGGCCGGACCTGGAGGATGTCCCGGTCCGACAGGTGGAGCCACGTCACCACGTCCACTTCCGCACCCGGCTCCAGGCCCAGCAGCCCCCCGGCGAACCGCGCCTCCAGCTCGATCCACGCGGCCGGCGCACCCTGCCAGCCCTGGTGCGGCGCGTCCTCCCGCCGTTTCAGTGATGAACGGACGTAGCCGATGGGCTCGATCTCGTAACGGGGGGCGGGCTGGCTCTCGGGCATGGCGTTCCGGGCTTCTGCACTGGTTCGCGAAGTCGTTCGCGTCATAGTAAGGGGCGCGGCGGGCTCCCGCATGCCAATGGGTGCCGCCGGCCGGAGCCGAACGCGGAGGTGGCGCCCCGAACGGCGTCGGATGTAATCTAGTGGCCATCCCCATATTCCCACACCGAGGTTGCCTTTGACGGAGTCGTTCCGGGAGTTGGCCGACGCGCTTGCGGACCGTTACCGCATCGACCGCCATGTCGGGGCGGGCGGGATGGCGACCGTCTACCTGGCGCGGGACGTCCGCCATGATCGCCGGGTGGCGGTCAAGGTGCTGCGGCCGGAACTCGCGGCGGTGCTCGGGCTAGAGCGTTTTCTCGCGGAGATCCGCACCACCGCGAGCCTGCAGCATCCGAACATCCTCCCGCTGTTCGACTCCGGCATGGCCGGCTCGCTGCCGTTCTACGTCATGCCGTTCGTGGAGGGGGAATCGCTGCGCCAGCGGCTGGACCGGGAGAAGCAGCTGCCCGTCGCGGATGCCGTGCGCATCGCAGCGGAGGTGGCCGGCGCCCTGGATTACGCGCATCGTCAGGGCGTGGTGCATCGGGACATCAAGCCGGCGAACATCCTGCTGCAGGACGGCCGCGCCCTGGTGGCGGACTTCGGCATCGCCCGCGCCGCGGCCCGCGCCGGGGACCCGCGGCTCACCGAGACGGCGGTCTCCCTCGGCACGCCGCAGTACATGTCGCCGGAACAGGCGTCGGGGGAACGGGACCTCACCGGCGCGACGGACATCTTCGCCCTCGGGGCGGTCACCTACGAGATGCTCGGTGGCGCGCCGCCGTTCGCCGGCGCGACCGCGCAGGCGATCCTGGCGAAGGTCCTGACGACGGCGCCGCCGCCCCTACGGGAACGGCGCGGTCGTGTGCCGGAGCATGTGGAGGAGGCCGTGCTGACGGCTCTCGAGCGCCTTCCCGCCGACCGTTTCCAGAGCGCGGCAGCCTTCGCGCGTGCGCTGGCGGGAGAAGGGGCCAGGGTGCGCAGTGCTGCGCGCGCGTGGTCGTCGGGCGGCAGGCCGCTCGCGTGGGCCGCAGCGCTGCTGGCGGTGGCGTCGCTCGGGTCGTGGGGCTGGCTTCGCTCCGCCGGACGGGATGGGTCGTCACGCCGCCCCGTCCACGCGACCATCCTCCTCCCCGCCGACCGGACCCTGGCGTTCGACCAGCGGCCGTTCGACCTGTCCTCCGATGGCGCGGCCATCGTGTACGTCGGCGGGACCGGGGGCAGCACGCGGCTCTACCTGAGGAAGATGGGTTCCGCCGATGCGGTTCCCATTCCGGGCACGGACGGCGGGCACAGTCCCTTCTTCTCGCCGGACGGCCGTTGGGTGGCGTTCGTCGCCGATGGCTTCCTGGAGAAGGTGCCGTCCTCCGGCGGCGCGCCGATCCGCATCACGGCGCTGCCCGACGGATGGAATGGCGGAAGCTGGGACGACGACGGCTCCATCCTCTACGCGACCGATGGGCCGCGCCTGTTGCGCGTATCGGACGGTGGCGGCGTGCCGGACACGACGACCCTGCGGGCGCCGGCTGCCCGCGGACCGGGCGACGGAACCGCCGCCGCAGGCGGGCTGGTGAGGTGGCCGACGCTCCTGCCCGATGGTCGGCACGCGCTGGCGGCCGTGGGCACGACGATCTCCGTGGTGGATCTCGGCAGCGGCGTGGTGAAGTCGCTGCTCCGGGGGCGGCAGGCCATCTACCTCAGGACAGGCCACCTCCTCTACGACGAAGGCGAGGGCCGGATCCGGATCGTCCCCTTCGATCCGGGTCGCCTCGTGTTGACCGGGGAGCCAAAGCCGGCTTTCGAAGCGTTCCGGGGCCCCGGTGGGGGCGCCGCGCAGTTCGCCGTGGCACGCGACGGCACGCTGGTGTACACGCCGGGCGGCTTCGACCGTTCCCTGGTGATTGTCGACGGGCAGGGGAGAGAAACGTCTGTCCCGCTCCTGGCCCGGGGATACCGTTTTCCCGTGTTCTCCCGGGACGGGACACGTCTGGCGGTCGCCGTGGACCCGCGTCCCTCCCGCATCTGGATCGTGGACCTGCGAGACGGGAGCGCCATTCCCGTCACCCGGGAAGGCCACGCCATCGCGCCGGTCTGGGCCCCCGGCGGCACGGCCGTCGCGTTCTACCGGGACGGCCCGGTCTACACCATGGACGCGCGCGGTGGCGGGGAGCCCCGGCCCGCTTCGCCGACGGAAGTGCCCCCGGGCGACATGGTCATCCCGAGCGACTGGCGGGACGCGGGCATTCTGGCGACCTGGTTCCACGAGGGTTCCGCGCACCTCGTGCTCATTCGACCCGGCGCCCCGATCGTCGACCTGCCCGCGGCCGGCGGCAACGAGGAAGCAGCCGCGTTCTCGCCGGACCGGCGATGGATCACCTTCGTCTCCGACATCGCCGGCACCGATGAGGTGTACGTGCGGGCCTTCCCGGGAACCGGCTCACCTCGCCGGGTCTCCTCCGGAGGAGGCACCGACCCTCGCTGGTCCCGGGACGGCACCCGGATCTTCTATCGGTCCGGGTCCACGATCATGGCCGTGCCGGTGCAAACGGCGCCCACGTTCGCCACGACGGGGCCGGCGCGGCCGCTTTTCTCGGGTTCCTTCGATTTCTCCTCCGGCGGCAACTGGGATGCCGGACCCGACGGCAGGTTCGTGTTCGTCCGCAGCAGGGCGGAGCCCGGCAGCCGCCTTCTCGTGGTCCTCGACTGGTATGACGAAATCCTGGGCCGGTCCGCGCACGCAGCATCCCGACATCGTTGACCCCAGGGAACGGCCGGCGCAGCTTTCCGGCATGGACCCTTCCCTCGGGGGTGGAAATGCGAAGCGACCGGTCGGATGGGCAACCTCGCCTGTCGATGCGCCCCGCGCTGGCACTGCTGGCACCGCTGGCGGTGATCGCCGCCGGTTGCGACTGGGGCGTCGGTCCCGACGACGCCGTCCTGAGCGAGGCGTTCGCGTATGAGCAGGACGCGACGGGGCGGACCCGCTTCCAGCTCGTGGGGATCAACGGCAACATCGCCATCACGGGCGTGGCGCAGGGGGACACGCTGCGGGCCACCGGCTACCGCAAGGTGCACAACTGCAGCCGGTCCCAGGCGGAGCAATGGATGGAGCAGCTCGAGGTGCGGGTGAGCGCGACGGCGGATGCGGTGGTGGTGGAGACGGTGCAGCCACTGAACACGAGCCCCTGCACCCTGGAGGTGGAGTACGAGTTGACGGTGCCGGCACGCTTCGCCGGGCAGGTGTCGAACGTCAACGGGAACGTGGCGGCGACGAACCTGGGGAACGGCGTGTCGGTGGCGAACGTGAACGGGAACGTCACGCTGGCGGGGACCACGGGGTCGTCCCGGGTGCGGCTGACGAACGGCAACGTGACGGCCGCGGTGGCCATCACCGGCGCGGGGTTCGTGGACCTGCTGACAGTGAACGGGAACGTCGCACTGGCCATCCCCACGACGACGAGTGCCACGCTGTCGGCCGCGGTGACCAACGGCACCATCAGCATCGCCAACCTGTCGCTGACGAATCAGGTGACAACAAGCACGACCCTGACGGGGAGGCTGGGGGCGGGGGAGGGCGCCATCGCGTTGCGCACGACGAACGGGAACATCGCCATCGCGGGGAGCTGAGTCGCCGCCTTCAGATCTCCAGCAGCGCGCCCTTGCCCTGGCGGACCGCGGCGGTGCGCAGTGCGTCGAGGAAGCGGGATCGGAGGGCGTCGCTCATGAGGGCGCGCTTGACGGGCGGCAGGCGCAGGAATCCGCCGACGAGTGCGCGGGCGAAGGCCTGGGTCCAGCTGGACGGGTCGTCGAAGAGCTGGTTCTGGAGCGTGCCGCGCTCCAGGCACTGGAGGATGATGCGCTCGAAGGTGGTCTCGGGGTGGAGCACCCGCTGGGCGCGAGGGTGCAGGCGCATGGCGCCGGGCTTGCACCGGATGGTGCAGACGCCGCAGCCGAGGCACAGGGACCCGTCGACGACGGGGCGGCCGAACTTGCGATATTTCGGATCGGGGTCGGGGACGCGGTCGATGGCGTCAATGGGGCAGCGCCGGCTGCAGATGCCGCAGCCGATGCACAGCTCGGGGTCGGATGCGGCCACCCAGTTGGAGGTGACGACGGCGTTGGTGTAGCCGTGTCGCGTGATGCCGCCCAGCACGTTGCAGCAGCAGCCGCAGCAGTGGCAGATGAACGTGACGTTGCGCTGTACGTTGTCGGCGTTGAGCACCAGGCCGAGGTCGCGGGAGCGGGCCACGTTGTCCAGCATCTCGGCCCTGGAGACCTCCCGGGCCAGGCCGTTCCGCACCATGAAGTCCACCGTCGCGGCGCCCAGGGAGGAGCAGGTGTCCAGGGGCGCATCGCAGTCGTTCTCGCCCAGGTGCCGGTGCTCGTGGCGGCAGGAGCAGAGTCCGATGGCGAAGCGGTCGGCGGCATCCACGATGGCCGTGGCCTTCTCGTAGTCCAGGACCTCGACGTACTCCTCCGGGCGGATGGAGCCGTCGTGGGGCACCGCCCGCATGATGGACACCTGCTTGCCGTCGCCGAACATGGCCTCGCCGAAGGCGCCTTCCTCCAGGTAGTCGTGGAACAGGCGCGCCCAGCGGTCGTGGGGCAGGCGTCCGCCCGTGCGCATCATGGTGAACTCGAAGATGCCGATGACCATGGGGGAGGGCGCGTAGTGGTAGTGCCCATCGACGTGGATGTCCATGACGAGGCCGCGCGGGCAGAGGCCGTCCAGCAGGCGTTCCAGGTCGGCGCGCTCGAAGCCCGTGACCTTTTCCAGGCGGGCGAGGCTGGAGAAGCCCCAGGGCATGGCGGCCACCAGGCGGGCCTCCTCCCGGGAATACAGCTCCTCGAGGATGGCGCGCAGGGTGTCGCTCCAGGGCGCGCGTGCGCTGAGCCCGTCGATCTTGCGGCCCAGCTTCCGGTAGACGTCCTTGCCCACGGTGTGTCCCATGGCGGTCCCCGCTGCAGGGTGGGCGGTGCGGGATGCGGAGCTGCCTCAAGGCAGCATGGGGGCGCGGGTAGGGAAACGCAACGGAGACGTGCGGGGTGGACCAGGGCGAGCGAAGCGGTCCAGGGGCGAGTTTAGCGGAAGCCGCTCAATCACTCGCCAGGGCCTGCCACCATGCCGCCCGCTGGACGTAGCGGGCTGCGCTGCGACTATCGCCTCGCAGCTGGTGCGCCTCCGCGGCCGCGTAGTTCGTGTACACGTACTGCATGAGGATGTCGTCCGTGGCCGCGTCGACAGCTTCACGATGTCGTTGGAACGGCTGTCCGCAGCCCGGTCGGCGACCGACCCGTTCGCGATCCGCCAGGCGATGCCTTCACGCACCGTGTGCGGGAACAGTCCGAGCTTGGCCACGGCGGGCGCGCCGGGCATGAAGTAGATGGGCCGCTGGCCGAGGGCGCGTTGCAGGATGGCGGCGGTGAAGGTGTCGGACGGGAGCAGCGTGGTCCCGGCGCGGATCGTCGCGTCGATGGCGCCGGCGTGCAGTGTCATCCCGTCCCGGGCGATGAACGCCCGCGAGGCCACCTGTTGGATCTGCGCGTCGGTGAGGGGCAGGACGGAGTCGCGGGGTGGGCGTGCGGACCGCGCCCAGCCGGCCTTCACGAGAGGGGCGGGCAGCGCGCCGGGCATGAACGGGCGCTGGCAGACGATGCGCGTGGGCGTATGGCCGGGATCCACGCCGGGCGGGCAGGGTCGGGTGAGATCGCGGATCTGGCGCGCGTGCCAGGCGGACCCGAGATAGCTGCCCACGATGACCGTCACGTCCCTGCGGACGCCTTCCACCTCCGGGTGATGGCGGGCGGCTGAGCAGGCGATCTGCCGAGCGCCGGCACTACTGGACCTTCGTCGTTGTCACGTAGGCCGTGTCCAGCCTGCCCATCTCCGGGAAGAACACCTGGTCCCGGAACGTGGTGCGGCGGTGGGGTGCGACATCGCGGGCGGACACAGAGCCGCCCCGGCCGCGGGCATCCACCAGGGCCACGTTGACGCGAGCGAGGCGCCGAGCGGACTGGTTGTCGATGGTGACAATGGCGGTGTCGCCCACGAGCCGCGCGGCCACCAACGTCACCGAGTCGGCGTATAGCGTTTGGGCTTCGGCGTCCTGGGCCCATTGCCGATACATGGGCTGCACCAGGTGCGGCGCCTCCCGGGCGACGTCCTCAAAGTGTGCCACGGCGGCGCGCCGCTCCTGCCACGGCCGGAGGCCGAACCAGGCGGCTAGGGAGTGGTCGCCGAACGCCACCCTGTCCGCGGCGGCCCGGATGCGCTCCCGGGCGTGCAAGAACAGTCGCACGCGCCAGGCGCCGTCCTGCCGGACCAGGCTGAGGGTGTCCCGCACCGGCCGGGTGGGGAGGCCGGGGGCGAGGCTGTCCACCATGCGCTCCCAGGCCCGGGTGGTCAGGATGTTCCATTTGTGCATCTGGTACGGCCACCACCCGGGCTGCGTCCAGTCCGGCTCGCTCAGGAACACCTCCACGGCGGCGGTGTCGGCGCGGCGGTCGACCACGCGAAGCGAGTCCAGGCGCACACCCGCCGCGTCGCGACCCTTCATGCCCACGCCGCGGTAGAGGAGGGCGCGGTAGCCGTCTCCGAACAGGGCGATGTCCTCCCGAGACAGTAGTTCGGTAACGGAGTAAAAATCACCGGAAAGGTTGTAGGTCTCGTAGGCGCGCGCCACGCGCAGGGCGGAGGCGTTCCTGCCGCACGCGGCCAGCAGCAGCGAGCCGGCGAGGGCGGCCGTGCGAAGACGGCGGCTGCGGAGACCCGCGCTACGAAGACCGGCGCCCGCCCGCACTAGCCCTCCCCGTGGCGAAGCCCAGGATCATGCCCAGGATCATGGCCCCGACGGCCAGCACCACGAACGTGGACCGGGGCATGGCCTGCGCGACAGTGCCCGGCGACGGCGCCGCGGGCCCGTCCGTCCGCGGCCGTTCGCCGGGTCCCAGTAGCGCCAGATCCTCGCCCGCGTCGTTCAGCAATGCCGTGCGGCTACAGAGGCCGGTCTCCGGGTCGCCGCCTGGGTTCGTGTAGGAATAGACGAGATAGATGTCGCCCACCTCGAACGGGTAGCCGCACGCCGAGCTGCTGGAGATGGTGTACACCCGGGCGGTGGGAGCCGAGCCGCCCTTCCACCACCGGATGACACGGAGCGTCACCAAGGCATCCGGTTGGAAGGCGCGGACCGTGTCGGACGGGGGCCGGATGCTGTCGGGGCGCAGCTCGATCCGGATGACGCGGCCGCTGTAGATGGCGTCCGCCAGCCGCTGGGCGTTCGCGGCCGACGGGCCTGAGCACGTGCAGGCGTCCAGGTCCCGTGCAGTGGACATGAGCGCGAGGCAGAGCAGGACCGGGATGAGCAGGCTCTTGATCGGGACAACCTCGCCGGGTCGGCTCACGACGCCGTCAGCTCCGCCAGCTTGGCCCGGGCCCGTTGTGCCCACGGGAAGCCGTCGTCGGCGGCCGCCCAGGTGTTCAGCGCCTGGCGCAGGTGCGAGACGGCGTCGTCCTTGCGGCCCATGCGCTGGTAGACGAGGGCGAGGTCGTAGTGGGCCCGGCCGTTGGAGGGCTTGAGCTTCAGCGTCTGGAGGATGAGGTCTTCGGCACGGTCGAGCTGGCCCAGTTTCCGGTAGCAGCGGCCCAGACGGGACGGGACCGAGTAGTCGGTGGGGTCGTTCTCTCGTTGCCGCGTGTAGGCTTCGATGGCAGCCTGCCAGTCGCCGCGCATCTCGTGGACGCGCCCACCATAGAAGAGGACGAGATTCTCGAGGGCCCGCACGCCGGTGCGTTCCAGCATGGCCCGCCCTTCCGCGACGGCCGCTTCCAGGTCGTCCGGCCGGTCCAGCGCTTCGAAGACGGCCATGCGGCCCATGGGCACGACGGCGTCCTGCGCTGGCTGGAGTTGGGTGGTCAGGCTGTCGAGCAGTGTCAACGCGCGCTCCCGCTGGCCGGCGCGTAGGCCCACGTCCCGGTCCAGGGACGCCAGGGCCACCGCGATGGAGCTGTCGTCGGGCTTCAGAAGCTGGGCACGCTCGTACAGGTCATCCGTACCTCCGGGCGTGCGGGCAGCGAGGTGGGGCCGGATGCCGGCCCGTCTGCGTCCAATGTAGGGCGGGGTGTCGGGGACGCGGAAGGAGGACATGCTCGCCGGGCGCGTTACCGTTTGCCATCTCCGGGGCCGCGCCCCACTGTCACACGATGGGAGACGACGGTCGTGGTCCTTCTCCGGAGGGAATCATGGCGCAGGACAGCGTTTTTTCCCGGGCAGCGTCGTCGAGGCGGGTCATCGCCGTGCTCGCCGCGACGATCCTGCTGCTTTTCCCCGGCTCCCTCGCCGGCCAGCGGGGCGACGCCGACTCCGCCGGGCCCCGGCTCCGGCTGGCGTGGAGGCTCAGCGAACGCGCCACGTTGCTCCCCATCACGACGGTCCAGTGGGGCGCGCCCGAACGGTGGTCGTTCACGGGCCGCCTGGTGTACGGCCTCACCTCGGTGCAACACGGGCAACACCTGAGCTGGAGCCTGGGGGTGAGCCCCGGCACCGGCGGCGCCCGCGTCCACACCGGGATTCTCGGGATACACACCTCCCGCAGTCATCGGGCCCCGGCCATCCGGTGGGGCGCTTCCGCCGCGGTCCTGCGCACGTGGGCGCATCCGCTTGGCGCCGCCGCCTATCGCACCTACGGGGGCATGGAGCTGAGCGGCGGGCTGCCCCCCCTCCTGCTGTTGGGGATCGGCCGCTACTGGCCGATGGGTGCGGGCGATGCGAAGCCGTTCTGGGGGGTTCGCATCGGCATCGGCATCTGAGGGGCGCCGCGCCGGCGGGGGCTCATGCCGGTTCCGTGATGGAGGGGTTGGGGGGCAGCGATGTCGCCCAGACCGCCGCATAGTCCCGGGCGAACGCCGCGAACGATCGGGCGGGCCTCCCCAGGACCGCCTCGACATCCCCCGAGACGGGGGCGGAGTGGCCGCCGCGTACCCGGCGATAGAAGCCCAGCAGCCGCTCGACCCGGGCCGGCCCCAGCCCCGCCGCGCTCATGAACGCCGCCGCGTCTTCGTCCGTCAACGGCTCGTAGGTAACGTGCCAGCCCGTGGCGTCGGAAAGACGGCGCGCCACCATGTGATGGTCGATGCTCTCGGGTCCCGTGATGGTGTACGCCCGGCCCGCGTGGCCGGGGTCCGTGAGGGCCGCCACCGCCACGTCCGCGACGTCGCGGGTGTCTACGTACGACAGCCGGGCGTCCGCCGTGGGCAGGCGCACCACGCCCCCAGCGATCTGGCCGAGAAGCGGCGGCGCCGCAAAGACCTGCATGAAGAAATTCGGGCGCAGGTGGGTGTACGCCAGGCCCGACGCCTCGAGCTGAAGCTCCAGCCGGCGCAGGCCGAACTCCGGCTCACGCTCCACGCCCATGGCCGTGAGATTCACGACGTGGGCCACGCCGGCGCTCCGGGCGGCTTCGAAGAACGGTCCGGCAACCCGGTCCGGGTCGTCGTCGCCGGGACGCGCGATGAGGAACACCCGGTCCACACCCTCCAGCGCGGCCGGGAACGTCTCCGGATGGTCCAGGTCCAGCTCCCTCCACGCCCCGCCGCGCACCGCCCCCGCACGGTCGGCGGCCCGGGATGCTCCGTACACACGTTCGCCTCGCGCCTCCAGCTCCTGCAGCACCCGCCCGCCCACCTCCCCCGTCGCGCCCAGCACCAGCACGGTTCCGTTCATGTCGCTCTCCGTCTTGAATGCTCCGTCCATTATTCGCGCACGGTGACGGCTCATTCGACGAGCTCGCGCAACCCCGCCAGGTGGTAGCGCTCGTAGGCGCCCAGGGCCGCGCGGAATTCCCCCGGGTCGGGGAAGGCTTCCAGAATGCGGACCCAGGCCTGGATGTATGCGTGGTAGATCTGTTCCAGGTCGAAACGGAGCACCGGCCCGTCGGCCCGGCCCGACCCGTCGGCGCCGATGAAGTCGAGGGCCGCCGCCACGAGCCGCCCCACCACCCGTTCCGCCAGGCCCGCATGCGGCGACCCCTCTGCCCGGCCCAGCAGGAAGATCATCTCTCGCCGATGGTCCAGGGCGAAATCCACGGTTGCCCGGGCCGCGACGGGGTAGGAATCGCCCAGTCCGTCGGACACGCCGCCGGACGGCTCGTCCCGGGACCTGCCGTAGGAAGCGTCGGGCGTGCCATCGGACACCGGGGCAATGGGCGCAGGGGGCACTTGGCCGGCCGCTTCCAGCCGACGGTCCAGCATTTCCCAGAACTCCGTCACCAGCGAGGCAGGGATCACCGCACGGAACAGGTCACCCTTGTTGCGGAAGTAGTGGTAGATGTTCCCCGTCGACACGCCCGCCCGCACCGCGATCTCCGCCATGCGTGCCCCGGCGTACCCGCGGCCGGAGAACACGTCCAGTGCCGCGCTGCGGATTCGGGCCTCCACCTCGTCCTTCAGGACCTGCGCCACCGTCCCTCCATGGGTTCAAGCCTGGTCTCCAGACAATTAATAAACGCAATGTTCATTTATGCAAGGCCGTCGTTCTGAGGATGGGGCGCGTGGGTGCGTCAGAGAGGGCGCGAGGGCGTTGGCGAGGGGTGGTACGGCCCCGCGCCGCGGGCTTACTCCAGGAAGATGGTCTCCTCGGCGGAGACGAAGAGCACGTCGCGGAGCTCGGGGATCCGTTCGAACAGCTGGCGTCCCTTCTGTTTCAGCCGGGCCTCGGTGAAGCCCAGGATGACGAGGTCGGCGGCGCTGGACTGGGCGGCGACGAGGCGCTGGAAGTCGATGTCTTCGTCGGTGGCGATGACGAGGACGTTCTTTTCGCTGATGAGCAGGCGTCCCTGGGCGATGCGGGCATGCAGCTCGGCGGAGCGTTCGCCGACTTCGCGGCGGGGGTATGCGGCGAAGATGTTGATCTCGGCGCCATGCCAGTCGGCGTGGCCGAGGAGGATGTAGGACAGCAGGATCATGAGGTTGGCGTTGCGGGCGTCGTGCCAGGTGAGCCAGACGTGGATGCTCTTGCGTGCGCCGAAGAAGTTGTCGCCGTGGCGGAGGACGAGTCGGTTCATGTGGGGGACGCCGGCCATGCGCAGTCCGTCGATGACCTCATCCAGGACGTGGGGCTCGTCGTGGCGGCCGAACTCGAAGAGGACGGTGTTGTTCTCCACGCCGGAGACGCCGGGCATCTGGAGGCTCTGGGCCAGGGCGGAGGCCATGGAGGGGCTGATCATGGTGTCGACGTAGATGGCGCCTTTGCGGTCCTCCATCATCTGGATGAGCTGTTTCTGGACCCTGCGGCTCTCGGTGAAGCTTTCCCGCTCGAGGCGGCCGGGGATGTAGTGGAGGTAGGTGCCGAAACCGTAGCGGTGGCAGAGCCACTCCATGACCTTGACGGGGGAGGAGCGGTCGAAGGTCCTGGGGGTGATGGTGACCACGCTGGGCCGCCAGTCGACGGCCGGCATCTTCTGGAGCCGGATCTGGAGGTAGCGGGTGGCCTGGGTCATGACGCCGTGGAAGATGGCCGCCAGGTCATCGACGCCGACGCGGCTGCGCCGGATGAGGACGTAGAGCGCCGCCATGACCAGAATGGCCAGGATGGCGAACAGCAGGTCCATCTGGAGCATGAGCACGAGGCACATCACGGCGCCCAGCAGGCTGAGGTACCATTTGGAGCGGAAGCTGGGCCGATAGGACGGCCGGGCGGCGAAGTGCTCCAGGAAGGAGATGGCGCAGAGGGACCCGTACGTGACCATGAAGAACATGGACACGATGCGGGCCACCATGTTGACCGAGCCTATGAGGACGAACGCGAGGGCGATGACGGCCGTGACCATGGTCGCGTTGTACGGCTCGTGGGCGTGGCCCCGCCCGCGGGCCAGGAACGGATTCGCGCGGTGTACGGGCACGATGTCGTCCGTGGCGAGGGCTTGCAGCGTTCGCGGGGCCACCAGCACGGATCCGATGGCGGAGGACAGGGTAGCGGCGGCCAGGCCGATGGGGATGATGGGGCCCCACAGGGCGATCCGGCTCATGATCAGCTGGTCCGTGGCCAGCGCCTCCGGGTTGGCGGACACCGCCAGCTTCACCAGCACGAAGACGTAGACGACCATGCCCGTGAACGTGGCGGACATGACGCCCAGGGGAATGGACCGTCGAGGATTCGCCAGGTCGCCGGACAGGCCGACCCCCGCCGTCATCCCGGTGAATGCGGGGAAGCAGATGGCGAAGACGAGGATGAACGGGTCGGCGTTGGCGAGGCCTGAAGTGAGCGGAAGGGTGGCGGGCCGGAGGTCGGCGGGCGGCGAACCCAGGAAGAACGCGCCCAGGGACACGGCGAGGATGGCCACCACGGCCCACAGGGCCTTCACGCCCATGGCGGCGCCACGGGTGAGGGTCAACACGAGAAGTCCAACGGTGGCAGGCAGCGAGATCATGCGGGGGTCGAAGGCTACGTGCGTGAGGCGCTGGAACGCGCCGGCCAGCGGCGTGAACGCCTGGGCGAAGGCGATCATGTAGAAGGCCACGGAGATGGCCTGGGACATGTAGAGCCCGATGCCGATGGCGCCGCCGATGGTGGAGCCGAAGGAGCGGGAGATGATGAAGTACTCGCCGCCGCCTTCCACCCGCCGGTTGGTGGCGATCTCCGCGATGGCCAGGGCAGTGGGCACGGTGACGAGGTGGCCCAGGAGCACGACGAAGAGCGCGCCCAGCAGCCCCACGTTCCCCACGGCGTAGCCGAACCGCAGGAACATGATGGCCCCGAGGATGGTGCTGATGCTGGCCAGGAAGACGGGGCCGGTGCCGAACCCGTGACCTCGGGCCGATGCCTGCTGTTCCGCTGTCGTCGACATGGGCGGTGAGTGCGGGCGGGACGACGCGCCCCGGCGGGAAGCGCTCCGGGACGCCGCGGTCAAGGGTGGAATATCTGGGTCGAGGCGAGCCGGGACAACGTTGGCGTGCCGGCGTGGGGCACGCGCGAGCCCTGACATGGGCGGCGCGTGGTTGTATTATGGGCGCGTTGCCCGGGGTGCGGCCCGGGCGCGCGACTCGCTGTCCAACCGGCATTCCCGCACGTCTCGAAGCGCGGCGTCGTCCATGGCGCCTTCCAGCCCCGAAGAACCACGAATTTGCCATGAACAGAAGAACGCTCGCGAAGGTTGCGGTGCTGGCCTTTGCCCTCGCCGGAACGGCGTGCGCGCAGCGCGCCACACGTGCCGCGGCAGAGAACGGCCCCGTTCTGCTCCGATTCCGGCCCGAACCCGGCCAGTCGTTCCGGACCGTGTCGGTGATGGACGTGTCGACCTCGCAGACGAGCATGGGCCGAGATCTCCACATGCACCGGGTGCTGACGATGACAACGCGCTACGACGTCGACGAGGCGCCGAGCGTGGGCGGCGCGTTGCACATGCGTACGGTGCTGGAGTCCGTCCGGGCGGAGGAGGACGGCCCCGGCGGGCACGTCACGTACGATTCGTCCGACCCGTCGTCGGACGTGCCCTGGACCATCGCGCCGTACGCGATGCTCGTGGGTCGCACCGTCACGGTCACCTTGGCCGCGGACGGTAGCAAGAGGTTCGAAGGCGCAGACTCGCTCGTGAAGGAGCTCGCGAGTCGGATCCACGCGCCCCCCGGGATGCCCAGGGCGAGCTTCCGGGCCATGGTGAAGAAACAGCTCGACGATGGATCCTGGACGATTGCCATGCGGCAGTCCGGCTCGATGTTGCCGGACAAGCCGGTCTCCGTGGGCGATTCGTGGACGCAGTCGATGGATCTCGGCGGCACGTTGCCCATCCATCAGACGATGACCCTGACGCTCCGCGAGAGGCGGAACGGCGTGGCCATCATCGAGACGCGTTCGGAGACCGCCAATGACAGCACGGCGGCCGGCGCCATGGGGCCGATGTCCATGCGCATGAAGAGCACGGGCACGGGCTCGATGGAGATCGACGAGGCCACGGGCTGGACGCTCCGCTCGACCTTCGAAACCGAGTCGTCCACGACCATCGTCCTGGAGCGATCCCCGGCCGGGAGGCAGGAAATCCCCATCACCACGCACGTCGTGTTCACCACGAGGCGGGCGGAAGGGAACTGAGCCAGGCGGGGTCAGCCCTCCCTTGACGGACGGGGGAGCGAGGATGTCGTTTGACAGGCCGGCGGGCTGTGTTGACCGGGCGCCCGAGATGCGGGCCCACGCGATCAAGGGGAGGCAGCGATGAACGAAGAACGCCTGAACATGGACACCCGCAAGTTCCTCAAGACGTTCGGCATCGGAGCGCAGCGGGAGATCGAGAACGCGGTGCGGGACGCGGTGAAGGCGGGGCGGCTCCAGGGCGATGAAACCCTTTCGGTGCGCGCCGTGCTCACCGTCGATGGGCTGCTGGAGGGTCACACGGTCGCGGGCGAGATCGGGCTGAAGTGAACGGGAGCCGTCCCGTGTCCCGCAAGCTCGAACTGTTCCTGTCGACGTTGATCCTGCTCCTCGCCGCGGCCGCATCCCTCGCCGGCCTGCTGGCGCCCGGCCTGTACCGGGACCCTGAGGTGCTGCGGCCGCAGCTGTACGGCCAGGACCTGGTGACGCTGGTGGTGGGGCTGCCGCTGCTGGCGGTCGGGATGGTGGGGGTGGCCCGCCGTTCCCTGCGTGGCCGGGTGCTGTGGCTGGGCGCGCTGGGCTACCTGGTCTACACGTACGCGACGTACGCCTTCGGCGCGGCGTGGAACCCGCTGTTCCTGGTCTATGCGGCGCTGCTGGGCCTTTCGACGTACACGTTCGTGCTGGGCCTGCTGGCCACGTCGCCGGACGAAGCGTCGCGCGTGCTGGCGCCCATGCCGCGGCGAACCGTGGGGTGGTTCCTCGGGGTGACCGCCGGGGTGTTCGCGCTGCTCTGGCTGGCGGATGAGGTCGGGGCGCTGGTGCGGGGCGAGGTGCCGCGCAGCGTGGTGGCGATGCAGGTGCCCACGAACTTCATCCACGCCATCGACCTGGCCATCGTGCTCCCGGCGCTGGCCATCACGGGCCGCCTGCTGCTGGCCCGCCGGCCGTGGGGCTACCTGCTGGGGCCTGTCCTGCTGGCCAAGGTCGTGACTCTGGGTGCCGCGGTGCTGGCCATGGCGTGGTTCTCCGCGCGACGCGGCTTCACGGGCGACCCGGTGCTCAACACCGTCTTCGTCGTGGTGACGCTGTTCGCGGCGGTGCTGCTGGGGCTCAGCCTGCGGCGCCAGGCCAGTGGTGAGGCAGAGGCCGCCTAGCCGGATGGGCCAGGCGAGCTCTGTCTGAACGGTTCAACCGTCGGACCCTGGCTGGCCCTCACTCCGCTCGTAGGGCCGCCACCGGGTCCGTGCGTGACGCCCGCCGGGCCGGCAGGTAGCCGGCCAGCAGCGCAATGCCCAGCAGCCCGGCCGACACGGCCGCGAACGTGAACGGATCGGTCGTGGTGACGCCGAATAGCATGGACGCCATGAGCCGCGACAGGACCAGGGCTCCCGCGCCTCCGATGACAATGCCGACTCCGGCCAGGGCGAGCGTGCGCAGCACGATGCGCCGCCGCACCTGTCCGGCGGACTCGCCCAGGGCCATGCGGATGCCGATCTCGGGCGTACGCCGGCTGACCGAGAAGGCGAGGACGGCGTAGAGGCCCAGGGCGGCGAGGATGAGGGCCGTGGCCGCGAAGCCGCCCAGGAGCGCGAGGGTGAAGCGGCGCGGCGACACGGCCCGGTCCACGACGTCGTCCAGCGTGTGGTAGTCGTCGGTAGGGATGGCGGGGTCGGTGGCCCGGATGGCGGCCTCGACGCCCGAACGCACCGAGGCGACGGGCAGCGGCGAGCGCACCACCATCTCAACGGCCGAGATGTCCCACATCTGGGTGTAGGGGAAGTACAGCTCCGACGCCGATCCCTGTTCCAGGGAACGATGCCGCACGTCGCCCACGACGCCCACGACCTCCCATGCCCTGCCCGAGAGCAGGATGTTGCGGCCCAGCGGGTCCTGCCCGCCGAAGAAGCGTTCCGCCGCGGTCTGGTTCAGGATCACGACGCGCCGGGTGTCTTCCCGGTCATCGGCCGTGAAGTAGCGGCCGCCCACGAGCGGGATGCCCATGACCTGGATGTAGTTGTGGTCGACGATGCGGGGATACCCGCCCGGCTGCTGCCCCTGTTCATACACCTCGCCTTCGACCTGGAAGGACCAGCTGCGGTTGCGGCCCAGGGGCGTCGTGTCCGTGAGGCCCACCGCCTCCACGCCCGGCACGGCCGCGACGCGGTGGAGCAGGCCGTCGTAGAAGGCGGCGCGGGCGGTGCGCGTGTCGAACTGGCGGTTCGTGTCCACCCGCCACGCGACGGCTCCGTGGGGCTGGAAGCCCAGGTTGACGTCGAGGACGTTGACGAAGCTGCGGAGCATGAGTCCGCCGCCCACGAGCAGGACCAGGGCGAGAGCCACCTCCGCCACGACGAGGGTTTCGCGGACCGTCGCGCCGCGTCTGCCCGTGGAGCCGCGGCTGGTGTCGTTCAGGGTGGCGGCCTCGCCGGAGCGGGCCACCTGGAACGCCGGCACGACGCCCATGAGGAGGCCCGCGGCCACGGCCATGCCCAGGGTGAAAAGCAGGACGGTGCCGTCGATGGAGACGGCGCTGAGCATGGGAATGCGTACGGCGGTGGTGTGGGCGATGGCCCGGGTGATGCCCGCCGCGAGCCCGATGCCTACGATGCCTCCGCCCAGGGCCAGGACCAGGCTCTCCAGGGTGAGCTGGCGGACGAGACGGCGCCGGCCGGCGCCCAGGGCGCTGCGGATGGCCATCTCCCGGCCGCGCTCCGGTCCCCGGGCCAGGAGCAGGTTGGACAGGTTGGCGCACGCGATCAGCATGACGGCGCCGGCGGCCGCGGCCAGCAGGAACAGGGCCGTGCGGAAGCCGCCGGCGATCTGGTCGCGCAGGGGCGTGACGACGGCGCCGAGTCCCCAGCGGTCCGGATCGGCTTCCTCGAGCTGCCGGGTCATCCGGTCGATGTCCGCCTGGGCGCTCGCCACGGTGGCGCCCGGCTTGAGGCGGCCGATCATGGCCAGGGTGTTCCCCATGCGGTCCGTCTGATCGGCGATGGGGAAGGGCATGAGGAAGTCCACGCGTGAGCCCGGTACGAACGTGGACGAGAAGTCGAAGGAGCGAGGCAGTACGCCCACGACGGTCGTGGGCTGGTCGTTCAGGACCAGGGTCCTGCCGATGACGGACCGATCACCGCCGAAGCGCCGGACCCAGAAGCCGTGGGTGAGGATGGCCGCGGGCGGCCCGCCCCAGGCGCCTTCCTCC
>CAZUFP010000020.1:19586-39294 GCA_964619835.1 uncultured Gemmatimonadaceae bacterium
CGCATGACGCTGAAGACCGCGGTGGTGGCGCCCACGCCGAGTCCGATGATGATGGCCGCGAAAGCGACGAACGAAGCGTCGCGGCGGAGGGACCGCAACGCATAGCGGATATCCTGCAGCAGGGCACTCATGAGCTTCCCTTCTGCGGGCGGCGCCGAACCGGGACCGCCGCGGCGGCGAACGGGGGTGAGCGAGACAGCCTCTTCTTCCCTTCTGAGACACACGCCGGACGCCGATGGTTGGCCCTGAAACCCCGCCCGGGCACCGGCCGTAGAGGGGCGCACTCTGACGGATCGCCCTTACGACCGGGTCATGCCATGCGCAACCGAACGCTCGTCCTGGCCACTGCGCTGGCCGGGTGCTTCACGTTCTTCTCGCCGGGCGGCGCGACCGCCCAGGAACCGCGGGTGCTGGTGCTGCCGGACGCCAATTCCCGCGCGACCTACTTCACCGTGCACAACCTGTGGGCGGCGCAACGAATCAGCCGGGGCGCCGGCGTGCGGGTCGGCATCCTGGACCACTACTTCGGCCTCGACGAGCACGCCGACCTGTATGCGGGCGGCGAGAACTTCGTTTCGGACGGAGCGGAGTCGCTGCGCTCCATCGACGAGCACGGCTACTGGATGGCCGTGGTGCTGAGGGAAGTCGCGCCCGACGTGGAGATCTACGCGCTGAACACGTCCACCCGGGACGAGGCGGAGAAGGTGGCGGCGATGGTGAAGGCCATCGACTGGGCCATCGGCCACCATATCCAGGTGCTCACGTATTCGGACCGGGCGTTCTCGAAGGCGAATCGCCCGGCCCTGGACGAGGCCGTGCGCCGCGCCCACCGGGCCGGCATCGTCACGACGTTCATCCACTACCCGCTCGCCACCAACCTGCTGCCCGGCTGGATCGGGCTGCGCACCGGCGACGACGGGCGCGACCCCGACGTCAACATCCTCCAGTACGACTACTCCAAGGTGTTCGTCGACAAGCTGCTGCGCTGGCAGCGTGGCGAGACGCGCGACTACTCCCGGCGCCCGTTCCTGTCCATCTCCTCCACCTCACCGGTGACCGCCGGCATTGTGGCCATGCTCCTCGGCGTGGACGCCACGCTGGACCCGACGACGGTGAAGCGGGTGCTGGTGGAGACGAGCCGGCCTTACACGCTGGAAGGCCGGACCGGTGCGCATACGGCGGACGCGTACGCGGCGGTGCTGCGGGTCCGGCAGGGCACGCGCTGAGGGACGCGTCGCCTGGTCAACGGCTCCGACCACGCGGCCGGCGTGCACGCTCACTCCGCCGCGGCGTCGTTCTTCCGTTTGCGTCCGCCGGCCCGCTCCACCGCCGCGGCCAGCTCTTCGTACGGCTTGCAGCCGAAGACCACCTCGTCGCCGATGAAGAAGGTGGGGATGCCGGTGACGCCCACGTCGACGGATTCCCGGCGGACGGCGTCGACGCGGGCCAGGTAGGCGTCATCGGCCATGGCGGCCACGGCGGCCTCGGGGTCCAGACCGGCCGCAGCGGCGATGTGCCGTACAACGCCGCTGTCTTCCAGGTCCTCGCCCTGGCGCCAGTACGCGTTCATGGCCGCCTCGCGGAATGCCGCCAGGCGGCCATGGTCGCGAGCCAGCTCGGCGGCCGCCAGGATGCGGCGCGTGTTGGGCAGGTGCGCCGGCTGGCCCATGTCCGTGATGCCGAAGCGCCCCGCGAACTCCCGCATGTACTCGTGCATCGGCCCGATGCGTGCGCCGAAGCGGCGCTCCATGTCCATGCCGCCTTCCGGCGTTTCCGGGTGCAGCTCGAAGCCGCGCCAGTCGAGATCGATGTCGTACTCGTCCTGCAGCCGCTCCAGGCTGCTCCGCTCCGCGACGAAGCAGAACGGTCAGACGAAGTCTGAATAGAGCCGGATCGTGACGCTCATGGGTCCTTTCCCCTCCCGGGTGTTGTCGGTTCACGCCCGGGGAGCGCAACGGCCGTGCCGGCGGCGGAATGCTCGACGCGGTCCGGCCGCGTGCCCGCCGGCGTTCCGGACGGCTGCGATCCACGAAATGCTGGTGCCATGCAGGGCGACGGCTTATCGTTGGACGGTGGCCGTTGAGCTCCCCATGCTTCATCGTCCGGCTGCCTCTTCACCTGATCCGAGTCCGTCTTCCGCTGCATCTCCCGCGCCCGAGCTGCCATGTCGGACATCGCCACCGAGATTCTTCCCCGTTCGCGGCCGGAGCAGCCGGCGCTGTCTCCGGAAGAGCTGTCGCTTCCGCCCTGGCCGGCCGTGGGCGTGGCCGCCCGCTGCGTGCTGCGGGTGCTGCCCCTGGTGCCGTGGGAGCGGGTCGCGCTGGACGCCGACGCCGCCGCACTGGTCCGGTACGTGGAGCGCGTCGCCATCCTGGCCGGTCTGACGGCGATACGGGGCAAGCCGTCCGTCGATCCGTTGGACCTCGAAGGTCTGCAGCGGGTGGGGGTGGAGTGGCCGGATGCATGGAAGGGACCCGTGTTCGAAGCGGCGGTGGCGTTGCTGCCGGTCCTGGCGGGTGGCGCGGAGGGTGGCGGGGACGTGGCCGAAGCGGTGGCGGGGGTGAGCGCGCGGGCGGTGGAAGCCATGGCCGCGCAGGGCTTCACCGACGACGACGCCGTCCTCGACGTCGCGGCCGGCCGGGCCGACGTCGTCTGGCTGCAGTCGATGCTGAGGGAAGGCTCCGCCGGCGCTCCTCCCATGCTCTTCGACGCTCCGCTCTGGCAGGGCCTGGCGGAACAGCCGCCGGCGCCCGCGAGCTGGCAGCGAGAGATGGACGCATGGGCGGAGTGGATCGGCGCGTTCGCGATGGACGTGCCGGACATCCCGCCGCGGTACCGGGACCTGCTGTACGGCAAAGGGCTCCAGCTGGAGCCGGAGACCGACGTGACGTTCCGATGGCTGGAGGAGACGCAGCGTCCTCTCGAGAAGACGGCCGAGCAGACACAGCGACCCGGAGCGGTGCCCGGCGCCGGCGCCAGCAAGAGGCCGCCGCTGGAGAACGCGCCGGGCGACAGCAACGCTCCGCCCGGCGAGACCCGGACGCTGCTGGACACGCCGGAATTCTTCGCCCGTCTTTCCCCGGCAGCGCGTTTCGCGCTGCGCAGGGCCGACCAGCTGCGGCTCACGACGAGCCAGCAGGAGATCCACATGGAGCATCTGCTGGCCGGATTGTTCGCCATGGCGAACGGTCCCGCGGAAGAGGTGCTGGGCCGGGCGGGCATCGATCGGGCGAAGCTGTACGAGCTGGTCCGCGGCAGCGTGGGCGTCACGCTGCCCACGGGCACGCTGCCGCCGCTGGACGACCTGACGGGTGTGCCGCCGCGGTCGAAACACGTGCACGCGGCGCTGATGGCGGCGGAGCGGGCGGCCGGTGTGGGGGGCTACCGCCAGATCCAGAGCCGGCACCTGCTGGCCGGGGCACTTTCGGTGGGGAACTGCAGCGTGATCCGGGCCCTGCTGGACGCGGGGGTGCGGCCGGAGTGGGTGGAGCCGGGTCGTCCACGCCTGGGCGCGGGGCGCGGACCCGTTCTGCTGGCGGGCTTCAAGTCCGACGACCCGGATGGCGCGGACCGGCTGGGCGTGCAGCGGGACGTGCGGGCGCTCGCGGCGGTGATCGCGTCCCACGAGATGACGCCGCCGTTGTCGGTGGGGCTGTTCGGCGACTGGGGCACGGGGAAGACCTTCTTCATGCGCAAGCTGGAGAAGGAAGTGGCCGGGCTGCAGGACCGGGCGCGGTCGGACGGGGACTCGCCATGGTGCGCGAACATCGTGCAGCTCTGGTTCAACGCCTGGCACTACATGGACACCAACCTGTGGGCCAGCCTGGCGTCGGAGATCTTCGACGGGTTGGCGGTGGCGGTGGCGCGGGACCAGAAGCTGGTCGAGGGCGAGACGGACCCGGAGGCGGCCCGGGCGCGGCTGCTGGCGGACACCCTGCACCTGAAGCAGGTGAAGGCGGAGGCGCAGCGCCGCCATGCGGCGGCGAACCGCAAGCTGGAGGCGAGCCAGGATCGGCTGGAGGAGCTGGAGCGGGCGGAGAAGGAAGTCGAATCCGAGCTGACGCCGCGCCAGCTGGCACGGGCGGCGTACCGGGCGGCGGTCCAGAACGCGGACGTGCGTCGGCGTGTCGAGGAGGTCGGCAGGCGTCTGAACCTGCCCGCGGTGAAGACCGCCGGCGCCGAGGCGCGGGCCAGGCTGCTGGAGCTGGAGGGGTTCACGGGCGCGGTCAAGGCGACGTGGCTCGCGCTGCGGCAGTCCAGCCTGCGGCTCGGCATCGTCGTGGCCGGCGCCCTCCTGATCGCGCTGGGCGCCCTCGCCAGCCCGGCCCTCGGCCCGCTGTTCGACCGGATCGGCGGACTGACCGCAAGAACGGCCGCCTGGATCACCGGCGCGCTGGCGCTGCTCGGCCCCGTGATCGAGCGCTGGGGCCGCGTCGCCCGGGGAGCGCTCGGCCTCATGGAGGACGCGCGCAAGCAGCACAAGGGGATGATCGACGCGAAGACGGACCAGATGCGGCAACAGCTCATGGAGGAGCGGTCCGCCATCGACGCCCGCGTGGACGCGGAGGCCCGGCGGATCCGGGAGACGCAGAAGGAAATCGAGGCGCTGGAGAAGAAGATCGAGGGGCTGTCGGCGGACGGTCAGATGCGGGACTTCATCCAGGCGCGTCGCGGCAGCGAGGACTACCGGAAGCACCTGGGCGTCATCTCTCGTGCACGCAACGACTTCGAGCGGCTGACGGATCTGCTGAAGGCGGTGGAGGCGCAGGCGAAGAAGGAGCGGGAGGCGCGCAAGCAGGCGCGGGCGGGCGCGCCCGGTGGCGGGGCGGAGGCGGCGGGGGAAGCCCCCGGGACGGATCACAGGCCTCTGCCGCGCATCGACCGGATCGTTCTCTACATCGACGATCTGGACCGGTGCCCGGAGAGCAAGGTGGTGGATGTGCTCCAGGCCGTCCACCTGCTCCTCGCGTTCCCCCTCTTCGTGGTGGTGGTGGGCGTGGACTCCCGCTGGCTGCTCCACTCGCTGCAGCGGCACGTGGCCGCGTTCAGGAAGCCGGGCGAGAACGGCGGCGCCCCCGAACCGGAGCGCGAGCACTGGCGCTCCACGCCACTGAACTACCTCGAGAAGATCTTCCAGATCCCGCTGACGCTCCGGCCCATGAACGCCGAGGGTTTCGACCTGCTGGTGGAGGACCTGACGATGCAACGGGACGGGGACGGTCGACGAGGAGGTTCAGGCGCGGGTTCCGCGGGCGGCGACACGGAGGCCGCCGGAGCCGCGGTCGGGTCGGAGGGTGCGGGCGCCGGCTCCGAAAGCGCCGCTCCATCGGCTGCATCCGGGGAAGCCGTCGGCTCCGGCGCGGAGACGGGCGGCGCGGCGGAGGGCACAACGGACGGGGCGGGTGCGCAGGCGACGGGCGGGCCGGATGCTGCGGCCGGCGGAACGGCCGGTGGTGCCGTAGCGGTCGGCGAAGCGGCCGGCGGCGCCGTGGAGGCCGGCGGAGCGGCCGGCGGGGGGAGCGCGGCCGTGGCTGGTGGTGGCGCGGAGTCCGGGGACACGGGGGTGGGGGGCGTGGGCGCGGCTGTCGCCGGAGACGACGGGGCTGGCGCGATCCGGCCGGAGCTGGTGCGCATCGAGTCGTGGGAGCGGGCCTTCATGAAGCTGCTGTACCCGCTCATTCCGACGCCGCGGGCGACGAAGCGGTTCGTGAACGTCTACCGCCTGATCCGTGCGTCGGTGGCGGAGGACCGCTGGCAGCAGTTCCTGGGCGATGAGACGGGCGGCGAGCACCGCGTCGTGCTGCTGCTGCTGGCGATGGTGGTCGGCTTCCCGGAAGAGGCGGCGGAGCTGCTGCAGGAGCTGGTCGCCGGCGAGCACGACGAGTCCTGGCCGGACTTCGTCGCGCGGTTCCGGGGTAAGGTCGCCGCCCGGAGCGACGCCGAAGAGGCGGCCGGGGTCGCCGATCCGCCCGGCGCGGATGACGAGGCGGCTGTCGGAGCCTCGGGGCCCGCCCTCCGGTGGGCGGCCCTGTTCTCCAGCCTGGCGCATATCCAGAAGCACATGCCGCCGAACCAGTCGTCGGAGGACTACCTGCGCTGGGCGCCGGAAGTGGCGCGCTACTCCTTCCAGTCCGGGCGTGCCCTGCTGCACCGGTGAGGGCGGGTGGCGGCCCGCAGGCCAGGTTCGTCGTCGCCGGCAGCGCCTGGAACCGGGGATGTTCGCGCAGCGGGGGGAACAGGAAGGACCCCGCACCGACCCACGTCCGATCGAGGCACCATGGCCATGTTCACCGAGGTCGCGCCCGGTCTTCTCCGCCTTTCCCTGTTTCCCCGGGACCACACGAACGCGTATCTCCTGGGCGACGTGCTGGTGGACACCGGCGGCAGCTTCCAGTCGGACCGGCTCCTGGCCGCGCTGCGGGGACACCCCGTCTCCGCCGTGGCCCTGACCCACGGGCACTTCGACCACCAGGGCGGTGCCCATGCCGTCTGCGAGGCGCTGGACGTCCCCCTCTGGTGCGGCGAAGGCGACCGGCGTGCCGTGGAGACGGGAGACGGGAGCCTGCTCTATCCGGATCCCCGGAGTCGCATCGCGCGCCTGGCCAGACGCCTCGCCAGCCCGCCGCACCCGGTGGCGCGCACGCTGCGCCAGGGAGACAGCGCGGGCGGCTTCGCCGTGCTCGAAACGCCCGGCCATACCCCCGGCCACCTCGCCTTCTGGCGGGAGGAGGACCGCGCGCTGGTCCTGGGCGATGTGCTCTTCCACCGCAACCCGCTCACCCTTCGCCGCGGCCTGGCCTACCCGTACCGGTTCCTGGCCCACGACTACGAGCGCAACGCGACGGCGGCCCGGCGGCTCGCGGCGCTGGCGCCCGAGCTCACCTGCTTCGGGCACGGCGAGCCGTTGCGGGATCCGGACCGGCTCCAGGCGTTCGTTCATGCGGGGCCGCCGTGGGCGAAGGGAGCGGGATGACCTCTGGAGGTACGACCATGCACCCATCGATACGGGCCGTTGCGGCGGCGTTCGTCATGGCCGCCGCCGTTTCCGTTGCTCAACCCGCCGCCGGCCAGGCGTCACAGGATCCCCCGCTGATCCGGCTGCCCGCGCCCGCCAGGGACGGCGGCGCGCCGCTGACCCGCGCCCTCACACAACGGCGTTCCGTGCGCGCCTTCGCGCCGACGCCGCTGCGGCTGTCCGAAATAGGGCAGCTGCTGTGGGCGGCCCAGGGGGTGACACAGCCCATGCCGGCGCCCGCCGGCTGGCAGTGGGGCGAGTGGCGCGGAGGGCGGCGGACGGCGCCGTCCGCCGGCGCGCTCTACCCTCTGGAGCTGTACGTGCTGGCGACGGCCGTGGACGGCCTGGACCCGGGGCTGTACCGCTACGTGCCCGTGGAGCATACCCTCGTGCGCGCGGGCGCCGGCGACGCCGCGGCACTGGCCGGTGCCGCCCTGGGGCAGCGGGCCATCACCGAGGCGCCTGCCGTGGTGATCGTGACGGGAGTCGAGGCGCGCACCGCAGTCAAATACGGGGAGCGCGCGCCGCGCTACGTGCACATCGAGGCGGGGGCTGCGGCCGAGAACCTGCTGCTCCAGGCCACGGCCCTGGGGCTGGGTGGGGTGTTCATGGGCGCGTTCCGGGACGACGCCGTGCAGGCGACGCTGGGGCTGCCGGACGGCCACGCGCCGCTGGCGCTTCTGGTGGTGGGGCATCCCGCCGGGTCGTAAACGGTCGAACCTGCGACCTCTTGCTTCGCGGCGCCCGGCGCCCCACCTGTGAACGCTGGCTGCGCGGCAGGCGGCCGCGCGGGACCGGCATCGAAACGCGGCGGAGAGGGTGCATGGGGGCACTGAGCGGGCTGGACTACCTGTTGGTGGGGCTTGCGGCGGTGGTGGCGGGGGCGGTGAACGCGCTGGCGGGCGGCGGCACGCTCATCAGCTTCCCGGCGCTGCTGGCCGTGGGCGTTCCGCCGGTGGCGGCCAACGTCACGAACACCGTTTCCCTGACCCCCGGCTACCTGGGCGCCACGGCGGCGCAGATGGGAGACCTGCGCGGGCAGCGGCGCCGCATGTGGCTGCTGTTGCCGGTGAGCGCGGTGGGCGGGCTGGCGGGCGGGCTCCTGCTCCTGCACACCGGCGAATCGACGTTCCGGGCGCTGGTGCCGTGGCTGATCCTGGCGGCCTCGGGGCTCCTGGCGGTGCAGGAGCCGGTGAAACGGTGGGCGGCTGCGCGGGTGGAAGCCCGGGGTGCGGGCGTCGGCGGCAGGGTGGGCAAGGACCTCGCCGTCGCCTCCGCCGGCGGCGTGGCGGCGGTCTACGGCGGCTACTTCGGCGCCGGGTTGAGCGTGATCATCCTGGCCGTGCTGGGCCTGGCCATCGACGAGAGCCTGACCCGGCTCAACGCCCTGAAGCAGCTCATGTCCTTCGCGGTGAACATCACGGCGGCGGTGCTGTTCGTCTTTTCAGGCAAGACCGTGTGGGCCGCCGCCGGGGTGATGGCCGTGGGCGCCGTCGTGGGCGGGGTGGTGGGCGGACGGCTGGCCAGCCGGGTGAAGCCAGCGACCCTGCGGCGCGTGGTGGTGGGGATCGGGGTGGTGGTGGGAGTGATCTACCTCTTGAAATAGCTGGCCTCGCTGCGTTGCCTCCGGCCCCCCGGCGACGCAAGTTCCCGGCGGAGGGGGTCCTGGCGAATCACCATCCGGAGACGCGCATGCCGCTCGTCCTGGAGTCTACCGCACCGTTGACGGAGGCGGCGATCCAACCGTGGCGCCGATGTCTCGCGCGCTGCCTGGACTACGCCATCGCCGGCGTGGTGGTGGATGCGGTGATCCAGATCCTCGATGCGTCCTTCTTCGACAATGGAACGGCCTGGCTTTTCGTTGCCGTGTTCGCCGCCGCTCTCTGGGTGCCGGTGGAGGCGGTGGCGCTCGCGACGTACGGCACCACGCCGGGGAAGGCATTCCTGAAGCTCCGCGTGATGCCCGTCACGTCGCTGGAGGAGCCGGCGACCCTCGACGTGACCCTGGCCCGGGCTCTGCGCGTGTGGCTCGGCGGCATCGCCTGTGCTTTCCCGCTGATCTGCCTGATCGCCATGCTCATCGGCTACGATTCACTCCGACGCGGGGGCGCCACCTGGTGGGACCAGCAGCTCGAGCTGGCCGTGCGCGAGACCGGGCCCCTCGGGCTGGGCCGCGTCGTTGGACTCGTCCTCATCTTCGGAGCCCTGGCAGCGTTCGTGTTCATGCGATGAACGAAGCGGAATCAGATATGGCGGACGGCCGCCGGACCATCAGCGACGAACAGGCGGCGGCCGTGTTTCGCCGTGCGGCGCAGCTTCAGGCGGAAGCGGCGGCGCGCCTCGAAGAGCGCTCGTCGTCCCTGTTGGCGCGTTCGTCGTCGGACGATACCGGGTTGACGACGGAGCAGGTGGAAGCGGCGGCCCGGGAAGCCGGCATCGACCCGTCGTACGTGCGCCTTGCCCTGGCGGAGCTGGGCTCGCAGGCGCCCGGGGAGATCGGGGGCTGGGAGGCCCGCATCGCGCGGTTCGCGCTCCGCGAAGGCGCGGCGGCCGGCCTGAGCACGAGCCGGGTCATCGCGGCCCCGGCCGAAGACGTATTGAACGCCATGCGCCGGATCCTGCCCAACGCGCCGTACCGCCTCTCGCTGCTGGACTCCATCGATGACCCGACGGACGGGGGCATCCTGGTCTTCGAGGTGCCCAGGGTGGTCGCCGCCAGCAGTTTGCCGCTGGCGTACTACGCGTCCAGTGTCGGCGTCAAGCGACTGGCGATGACGCTGCATCCCGTCGGCAGCGGGGAGGCGCCTCGCACGGAAGTGTCCGTTTCTCTGGATCTGCGCCACGGGGTCCGTGTCGCCTGGCGGGTCAGCGGACTGTTCGGCGTCCTCGTGGGTGGGGTGGGCGGGGCCTTCGCCGTGGCGGCGGCCGGGCCTTTGGGCGCGGCCGCGGGCGTGATCGGCCTGGCGGCGCTGGGCCTCTCCGGCGGTGGCGCAATGAAAGGATTTGGAGCCATCCACCGGCACGCCCTCCGAAAGCTCAGGGAACAGCTGGACATGATGCTGCTCAGGGTCTCCACGGACCTTCGAACCCAGGGGTTCTTCCCGGCGCGCCCGGAGACCGGCGAGTCGGGCGGCACCAACGATGCATTGAAGTCTTTGCTGGACGGATCGGGCTGACGGCAACACCAGGGCGGAGGGTGAACGGGGTGGGCAACGACATCAGTGAATCGGACTTCGGCAGGGCGCGAGGAGAACCCGTCGTCCTGTACACCCTGCGGAATCACCACGGCGTGGAGCTGCGCGCGATGACGCTCGGCGGCGTCATCGTGTCGCTGCGGACGCCCGACCGGGAAGGCCGGCTGGAGGACATCGTGCTGGGCTTGGACACGGCCGACGACTACCTGGCCCGTTCGCCCCATTTCGGAGCCATCACGGGCCGGGTGGCCAACCGCATCGGCGGCGCCCGCTTCCAGCTGGATGGCACGATGTACAGCCTCGCCCCCAACAAGGGCCGCAACCACCTGCACGGGGGCGTGCGCGCCTTTGACAAGGTGGTCTGGCCCGCCGCGGTGTTCCAGGAGGATGGGGCCGTCGGCGTCGTGTTCACCCGCACGAGTCCGGATGGCGAGGAAGGGTACCCGGGCGCGCTGACCGTGCGCGTCACCTACACGCTCACCGATGACGACGCCCTGGTGGTGGATTACCGGGCGACCACGGACCGGCCCACGCCGGTGAACCTGACGCAGCACAGCTACTTCAACCTGCGAGGCGCCGGGGACGGCGATGTTCTGGAGCACGAGCTGATGCTCGCGGCCAGCGCGTTCACGCCGACGAACGCCGAGCAGATCCCGACGGGCGAGATCCGCCCCGTCGCGGGCACGCCCTTCGACTTCCGGACGCCCGTCCCCATCGGTGCGCGTATCGATGCGGACGACGTCCAGCTCCGATCCGCCGGCGGCTACGACCACAACTTCGTGCTGGACGGTTGGGACCCGGACCTGGCGGACCGGATCCTCACGGACCCGTGGCCCGATGATCCCGCGGCGGATGTGGCGGAGGGAGCATCCGGCCGGGCTGGTCCTCGGGCGGAGCCCCCTCTCGCCGCTCGCGTCGTGGAGCCGGAACGCGGCCGCACGCTCGAGGTGCGCACCACCGAACCCGGCGTTCAGCTCTACACGGGCAACGGGCTGAACGGCATCGCCGGCAAGGACGGTCGCGTCTACGGGCCGCGCAGCGGGCTCTGTCTCGAGACGCAGCATTTTCCCGACGCGCCCAACCAGCCGACGTTCCCGTCCATCATCCTGAGGCCCGGGGAGACGTACCGGTCCCGGACGGTCTTCTCCTTCGGGAGCCAGTAGGGCCGGGTGGGGACGCGGGCAGAGCGAGGCGGCGGAAGCGCTTGAAGGCGAGGAGCGCCCGGTAGGTGATCCAGGGGCTGCTTCTGCCTCGGCGGTCCAGGTCCGCGTGCATCTTCCCGTTCAGCCCGCCCACCATCTTCCAGGTCCCGTCCCTGGCCCGTTTCGCCAGCAGTGCGTCGAGGCCGTCGTCGATCACGGCGTCCCGCTCGACGCCCGCTTGACCCAGCAGGAGCAGGACCTCGAGCAGGTCGGAGTTGTACGAGAGCGGGAAGCTGAACCGCAGCCAGCCTTCCTTCTCCTTGCGTGGCTCCAGCCGGCCCGCCGCGATCCAGCGGGCTTTTTCGGCTTTCCTCTCAGCGGGCGATGCCGAACGGGCCCACGCGCGCCACGCCCCGGCCTGCTCGGGCACGTACCGATGCAACCGGAACCTCTTGAGGACTGCGGCCATCTCGTCGATCAGCGACCGGTCGGCGGGAGTGCGAAGCGCCGGCGGCAGGGCGAGGAAGGCCTTGAGGACCTTCGGAACGGTCATGACGCAGGCCGGCAGCAGGGAGTCGTCCATGACGAAGCAGCCGAAGCCGCGTCCGGGCTCGAACCGGTTCCGGCACAGGTTCAACGCCGCCTGCGTGACCGTGTGGTCCGCGAGTCCGGCCCGGATGAGCACCAGCGCCATGTGGGCGGTCAGGCAAGCGGCGGGGAACTGCCAGTAGACGACGTCATGCAGGTCCCGGAACGGCGACGCCCGGGCTCCCGACAGTGTGTCGATGGGTCGGGCGGTGCGGATCAATCGTTCGACGCCCGCCTGAATGGCCGGCAGGTCCGCGGGGACGCCGATCTCGCTCAGGTGAAGGAGCACCCAGCTGGTTCCGCCGTACTTCTGGTAGAAGCCGCGCCCCCAGGTACCGTCGCCGTTGTGTGCCGCCAGAGTCGCGCGGACCCACGGCTGGTCCGGGATGCGGCGCTGCGCGTCCAGGACCTCGAGGTCGTCCGGGGTGCGGTCCAGCAGGTCTACGAGGACCCGCGTGCGCAGGGCCGGGTCGGCCGGGTTCAGCAGCCACTCCAGGACCGGAGTCTCGACGTTCACGACGGGCGCGCGCATGAGGGCTGTTCCCGGGCAGTGGTGGGCTCACGGGCGTTTCCTGACATAGTACACAGCCGTTCTCGCCCGGGACACGGGGCGCAACCCGGACGCCGGCCCGGGCATCGGCGATGCGATGGTCGGACGCCGCCGATGACGCTATAGTGCTGCATGCTTCTCGTCGGTTGTGTGGGTGAGGTGGGGAGCGGAAAGACGACGCTCCTGGAAGACCTGGCCGCGTGGGCCATGGCCCGGGGCCGGCGCGTGGACGGGTTCACGGCGCCGGCGGGCGTGCGGGCGACGGTACGGCGGGGGAGCGAGCGCTACGACATCCGCTGGCTGGAAGACGGGGCCGCGACGCCATTCGCCGTGCGGGATGGCGGCCTTCGGCTGGAAGGCCGGCCTCCGTACCGCGTCGACCCGGACGCGGCGGCGAGGGATGCCGCCTGGGCGGAGCATCTGGCGGAGAGTGAGCCTCCGGACCTGGTGATCCTGGACGAGTTCGGGCCGCTGGAGGCCGCGGGGGATGGTCACATCGCCGTTTGGCCTGCGGTACGGGAGGCGGACCCGGGCGTCGTCGTCATCGCGGTGCGGCCCCGGTCCGTGGATGCGGTGGAAGCCGCGTTGGGCCAGCCGTTCGATGTGCGGGTGGACGCGTCGTCACCGCGGGCCGCCGAGCAGTTGCGGGAGTTGTGCGTCGCGCAGGCCGACTGGGCGCGGGTGGGCGTGTACGGCGCCGGCGCGGGCGCCATCGAGATGACTCTCGGGTCGGCGCTGCACGCGGCCCAGGTACCCCTCACCGGACTGGTCCTGTCATCACTCCAGGCGGTGGTCCTGGTGCTGGCGGGCTCCGGGCTGGCCCGGCGGCTGCGTGTCGTGTGGGTCTCCTTCATCGCTGCGGGCCTCAAGGCCCTGTCCCCGGCGGGCAACCGCCTTCGGCCCATGCTCGCCATCACCGTCCAGGGCGTGCTGTTCGGCGGCGCGACGACGGTGCTGGGCTGGAACGTTCTGGGCGCGGCGGTGGGCGGGTGGCTGGTGGGCGCCTGGGCCGCCGGCCAGGGCATCCTGCTCCAGTACCTGCTGGTGGGCGACGAGCTGCTGCGGGCCTACGCCGCGGCCGTCGCCTGGCTCCAGCGAACCTGGGGCATCACCGGCCCGGCCGTCGGCGCGGCCATCGGCGGCTGGATCGCGCTGAACGGCCTGTTCGCCACGGCCGTCACGGTTTACGCCTGGCGGAAGCGGGCGTTGCCGGCCCGCGTGCGACGGATCTTCGAGCGCGGCCCGGCCCGAATACCGATGGGGAATCCGCGCCGCGGCTGGCGCGCCGCCACCCTGTCGGGCCTCCGCGACCTCGCCCGCCCTTCCTTCATCCTGCCGATCCTCCTGATCATCGCAATCATTGTGGCGGCCGGCGCCGGCTGGGAACGCGCCTTCTGGATCGGTGCCCGCGCCGCAGCGGTAGGCTTCGTCATCTTTTCCGCCGCCCGCGCCGTGGACCCGCACCGGCTGGTGGCGTGGTTGAGGAGGCGGGGTCACTGGGGGCCGGCCATCGCCTTCGGGCGAGCGCTGTCGGCGGCGCGAAAGCGATCGCGGGATTGACGGCGGATTCCTGGAAAGGCGAACCATGTTGAGCTGGCTGACGGATCAACCGATCGTGGTGGGCCTGGTCACCGCCGCCCTGATGCTGGCGGACTGGATGCTCACGGTCGCGCAGGAGAAGGAGCGGAGGCTCCACTACTCCGAGCATTACCAGAGCTACCCGGTCGACACCATCGAAGGGAATCCCGCGTTGCGGGACTCCGTCGCGACACGCAGGCTCTTCCATCCCCGGCACCTGGTCGCCGCCCTCGCTGTCGGAGCGATGGTGGCCCTGGCCATGGCCGTGGTGTCCACTCCGTGGCACGAGCCGTTGGTCGGCTATTTCTGGGGCATCTTCCTCATCGTATGCTCGCAGCACCTCAGCAACCTGATCGGGTACAGGGCCGCCCGCCACGGAGTCTACGGCAAACTCTGGCTGCACCTCAGGACCGGGCACATCACCCAGGCGGGGCGTTACTTCTCTCTGACCTTGCTGCTCCTCGTCCTCGCCGTGTTGTCCGCCTCGCCCTTCATCTATGGCGTCACGGTGGCCGGGCTCACCTCGTGTCTGCGCCAGTTCGTCTGGATCCGGAAGCTGCCTTCGGTGAGGGATGGGGAGGATCCGCGGTTGCTGAACGCCTGACACGGCCGCGAGGAGGGCCGGCCCGGGGCGTCCGGCCTTGAGGTCCGGCCCCGGATCGGCTACCTTGGTTCAGCTTGACCGCCGGCGCTGTGCCGGCACCGAGACACGGAAGAGGGACTCGGGTTCGGCCCGGGTCTTTTTTTGTGCCCTCGTTTCGCCGGCATGCTGCCGGCTCCCGTTCGTGAAAAGAGAATGAATGAAGGAAACGAAGACAATGCGGGCGTCTACGGGCGCCGGCGAACCCGGGGCATCGGGTTTTGCAGCCCTGGGCCTGCATGAAGACTTGCTGCGTTCCGTCCAGGCGATGGGCTTCACGCGGCCCACGCCCATCCAGGAGCAGGCGATCCCGCTGGCCCTTCAAGGGCGGGACGTGCTCGCTTCGGCGATGACGGGCAGCGGCAAGACGGCAGCGTTCCTGCTGCCGATCCTGCAGCGGTTGCGCGGCAAACCGCGGGGTGTGACGCGGGCGTTGATCCTGACGCCCACGCGAGAGCTGGCCGCTCAGATCGTCGAACACCTGCAGGGCCTGGCGAAGGGCACGGGCATACGGGGCGCGGCGGTGTACGGCGGCGTGGGCATGTCGCCGCAGGTGGACGCGTTCCGCCGGGGCGTGGACATCCTGGTGGCGACGCCCGGGCGGCTGTTGGACCATTTCCAGTATGACTATGCACGCCTGCCTCAGCTCGAGGTGCTGGTGCTGGACGAGGCGGATCGTATGCTGGACATGGGCTTCGTGCGCGATATCCGTCGGATCCTGCGGCACCTGCCGGACCGGACCCGCCAGACGCTGTTCTTCTCCGCCACGATGCCCGCGCCTATCGCGGACCTGGCCGGCGCAATGCTGCATTCGCCTGCCACGGTACAGATCCAGAGAAAGCAGGTGCCCGCGAAGGGCATCACGCACGCGCTCTACCCCGTACCGAGCGAGTTGAAGGTCGCGTTGCTGGTGGAGCTGATCCGGCGCGGTGAGGTTGGCAGCGTCATCGCGTTCTGCCGTACAAAGCACCGGGCCAACCGATTGGCGCAGAAGCTGGAGAAGCAAGGCATCTCCGTGGCGCGCATCCACGGCAACCGGAGCCAGGCGCAACGCACGAAGGCGCTGGCGGGCTTCAAGGACGGGCGTTTCCAGGTGCTCGCGGCCACCGACATCGTGGCGCGCGGCATCGACGTGGAAGCACTCGACCACGTCGTGAACTTCGACGTGCCGGCGGCCCCCGAGGACTACATCCACCGGGTAGGTCGCACGGCGCGCGCGGACGCGACGGGCGAGGCGTACACATTCGTGTCGCCGGAGGAAGAAAGCGGCGTGCGCGCCATCGAGCGGGCGCTGGGCCGGCGTATCGAGCGGCGCAGGCCGGAAGGCTTCGACTTCGATCACCGCCCGCAAGAACACTTCGAGGTGCCCATCCGGGAGCGTATCGCCGCCAGCCGCAGGCGCAGGGCGCCCCAAGGGTCGCGCTGAACCTCTCCCGCCCCGACCCCCGCAAAGGGGGCCGGGGCACCCATGCCAGCCTCGGGGCCGCGCGGGCCAGGGTTGCCGCCGGACCCGAGGCTTAACAATGTGTGGAGCACGGGCGGCGCCTGGAAGAGAGGCAGGATCCCCAAGCTCTCTTGTGCGTGCGCCGCCGATCCCCGATCAATCCCTCGGCTTGCCGGCGCGCAGGAGGTGTCGATGATGCAGGAAGGGACCGCACAGGGCCCCACCGTCAAATATCTGGATCGGCCGGAGGGCCGGATCGCGTATGATGTGACGGGCACGGGGCCATTGGTGGTGTGCGTGCCGGGCATGGGCGAACTGCGCTCGGTGTACCGATTCCTGGCACCCGCGCTGGTGGACGCGGGATACCGGGTCGCGACCATGGACCTGCGGGGCCACGGCGACAGCGATGCGACGTTCACGTCGTACGACGACGTGGCCGCGGGCACCGACGTCGTGGCGTTGATCGAGGAGCTGGGCGGGCCCGCGGTGGTCGTGGGCAACTCGATGGGTGCGGGTGCGGCGGCCTGGGCGGCGGCGGAAGCGCCGGACCGCGTGTCGGGCCTCGTGCTCATCGGCCCGTTCGTGCGGCAGGTGCCGGTGGGCGCCGTGGCGACGTTGATGTTCCGGCTGGCGTTGATGTGGCCCTGGGGTCGTGCCGCGTGGCTGGCTTACTACCCGAAGCTCTACCCCGGCCGCCCGCCGGCCGACTTCGAGGAGCACAGGAGCCGCATCCGGGACAGCCTGCGCCGCCCGGGCCGGTGGCAGGCGTTCGCGAAGACGACGCGCACCTCCCACGCGCCGGTCGGGGCACGGCTCGACGAAGTGAACGCGCCGACCCTCGTCATCATGGGCGAACAGGACCCGGACTTCCCTGATCCGGCCGCCGAAGCGCAACTGGTCGCCCGACGCCTGGAGGGCGACGTGCTCATGGTGCCCGGCGCCGGCCACTACCCGCAGGCGGAGTACCCGGAAGTGGTGACGCCCGCCGTCGTCGAATTTCTCGGACGGTCGGCGGGGCACTCACCCGCCCGCACCTGATCCCACGAAGCCACGAAAGAGCCGCGCTCTTCGTGTGATCACCCGGCGGCCCGCTGCGCGAGCTCCAGCTCCTCCAGGCTGCGGCCCGTGGTCTCCCGGAACAGCCAGGCGGTGAGGAAGAAGGCGAGGACGCCGGCGGCGGCGAAGATTTCGAACACGGCGCCCGCGCCGGCGACCAGCAGGACGGGGAAGAGCAGGGAGACGAGGAAGTTGGTGCCCCAGTTGAGGAAGATGGCGCCGCCCATGACGGTGCCGCGGGCACGCAGCGGCAACAGCTCCGGCAGGACGACTCCGAGCATGGGTCCCCAGCTCAGCGAGAACGCGGCCTTGAAGATGGCCAGGCACACCACAGCGATCACCTTTCCGCCGGTGTGGTCCAGGGCGGCGCTGAAGAACACGACGCCCAGCACGGCCATGCTGGCGACCATGCCGACGAGGCCCCAGAGCAGCAGCGGCTTGCGTCCGACGCGGTCCACGACCCGGGCGGCGACGACGGTCATGATGATGGACAGCATGCCCAGGCCGACGCTGTTGAAGATGGCGGCCGAGTTGCCGAAGCCGGCGGCCTTCAGGATCGTGGGCGCGTAGTAGACGATGGTGTTGATGCCGATGAGCTGCTGGAACACGGCGAGCACGACGGCGAACACCAGGTTGCGGCGGAGCCAGCGAGCGCGCAGCAGCTCGCCGAGGCTCATGCGGTCCGCCTGCTCCGCCTGGTGCATCTCGGCCAGCTCGCGCTCCACCTCGTCCGGCGGGTGGATGCGGGCGAGCACGCGGCGGGCCTCGTCGTCGCGGCCGTGCACGACGAGCCAACGAGGCGACTCGTCCTGGAACCACATGCCGGCCAGCATGAGCAGCGACGGGATGGCCGCCAGGCCCAGCATGACGCGCCACGCGCCGGCGCCGGACAGCAGGAACGCCGTCAGGTAGGCGATGAAGATGCCGACGGCGATCATGAGCTGGTTGAGGGACGTCAGCGCCCCGCGGATACGAGTCGGCGCCATCTCGGCCAGGTATAGCGGCACCATGACCGACGCGACGCCCACTGCCAGGCCCAGCAGCAGGCGGAAGCCCATGAGCACGTTGGCTGTGGGCGAGAAGGCGGCGCCGAGCGCCCCGATGGCGAAGACGGCGCCGGCCAGCAGCAGCAGGCGACGTCGTCCGAGGCGGTCACTGAGGTAGCCGGAGGCCGCGGCGCCCACCAGCGCGCCCAGCAACAGCGAGCTGACGACCAGCCCTTCGGCCAGCGGCGTGAGGTTCAGATCCTGGCGGATGAAGAGGATGGCACCGGCGACGATGCCCGTGTCGTAGCCGAACAGCATGCCGCCCAACGCGCCGAACACGTAGGTCCAGCGGGTGTTCCTCACGGCCGGATCGTGCTCAGCCGCAGCTCGTGCGCCCCGTCGGCTCGGGCGTACTCGTAATAGAGCCACAGCTCGTCGCCCACCGGCACGGCATCCACGTAGCGAAGGGAACCGGAGGCGTGCGGCGACGTGACCCAGGGCCCGGTCGTGGTAAGGCGGGTCCAGTGGCGCAGGTCGTGGGACAGGGCAAGCCCGCAGTGTTCCTCGTAATTCTCGTGTGCGCCGGAAGCGCCGTCGTAGAACCCGATCCAGGCGCCGCCGAGGCGCGCGACGCTGTTCAGCCGTGCCTGGTAGCGGTCCCAGCCCGTGCCGACATCGAGGACGACTCCCTGCCAGTCGAAGTGCCGGCCGTCCAGCCCGATGGCCAGGCCCGTCGGGTGGGTGGTGACGCCGGTGTTGTAGATGTCCGCCGTCGCGTGAGCTTCTTCCAGCCGTGCACGGTCCAGGCCGGTGGGCATGGCGATGCTGGTGAACAGGACGAAGGCCGGCCCGATGCGCAGCACGTACGGGTCCTTGACGCCCTCGGTGCCGGTGTCCGCGGCGGTCAGGACGGAGGACGCCGTGCGGATGTCGAAAGCGTCCGGCGAGTCACCGTGCACGACGTCGATGCGCCAACGGTTGTCGGCCGGATCCACGTAGCTCAGGTAGAGCAGGTACCCGCCCTCCGGCGCCGGCAGCAGGCAGGATCGTTCCATGGACGGGCTGCTCAGCTCGCCCTTCTCCACGACCCACACGTCCTCGAAGCGGATGCCGTCCTGGCTCGCGGCGACGGCGACGCGCCAGCCACGTTCCGTGGCCGGGTCCCCCCGGGGGTGCCTGCGCCGATACGTGAGCAGGAAGCGCTTCCGCTCCGGCTCGTACAGCACGCCCGGACAGCCCACCCACGTACCGGGTCCGCCGGCCTCGGGCTCAAGAATCGTCGTGCCCTGCTCCGGGTCGAAGGCGGGCAGGGCGTCGAAGACGCGGTGTGCGCCGGAGATGCGGCGCGCGTCCGTCTCATCGTTCGTAGCGGTCATGCGGCCAGCCTTTCGGGGGGACGGTGCTTCGAAGGGTGATCCATCCCCGGGCGGGAGGCAAGCGCCGTGCCTGCCGGGCGCCGGTACCCGACGTGCATGAATGGCCGTCGGAGCACGCATTCCCCCGGCGGGCGGTTGC
>CAZUFP010000020.1:39394-69095 GCA_964619835.1 uncultured Gemmatimonadaceae bacterium
GGCAATAGCATGCACCGATCGGTCAAAACTGGCGACTGGTGCACCGTCCGCATGGACCGTCCGCATGGAGTCCGCATGGAAGCAGCGCGGCCCTCGCCGATCACATCTCCCCGAGCGTCCCCGCCCAGCCTTCCCGCATGCTTGGATAGCGCGGCTTCCAGCCCGACGCGTCCCTCAGCTTGCGGTTCGAGATGCGCTGGGACCGGCTCAGCAGCTCGCCCGTGGAACCCATGAGCCGGCTCACCCAGGGCGGCATCAACCTGGGGGGAGGGACGTCCAGGGCGGCGGCCAGGGCATCGAAGTAATCGCGCCGTTTCAGGGGCTCGTCGTCGGTGACGTTGTAGGCACCGGCGGGCACGTCCAGCGCGGCGACGACGGCCGCGGCGGCGTCGGCGTGCGAGACGGAGGAGATGAACGCGCTCGCCCGCCCCGGCATGCCCCCCCGCCCCTTCCGGGCCTGCTTCACGAAGTCCCGCGTCGAATCCGAGTCGGGTCCGTAGAAGAACGCGAACCGCAGGACCACCCCCGTGCGGCCCGCCTCGGTGACGCGCGCCGCCGAGCGTTCGGCGTCCGCGACACTGCGGTTGTACCGGGTCGGGCTGATGGGCACGCTCTCATCGATCCAGTCCTCGCCACGGTCCGGGTACACGGGCGCGAAGGACTCCTGCACAAAGCGCTGCACGCCTGCCGCGATGGCGGCCTCGGCAAGGATCGCCGACGCTTCGCGGCGGATGCGGTCGTTCTCCCGCCAGGCCCAGGGCAGCACCATGCGATAGGCGGGCGACGGGATGTGCGTCGCCAGGTTGACCACGACTTCGTGGTCCCGCACCGCGCGGCCCACGGCCGGCCCGTCGAACAGGTCGAGAGCGATGGGCTGCGCGCCCAGGCTCTCCACTGCGGCCCGCTTTCCGGGGCTGTGCACCAGCGCCGTGACGTCGTGGCCCTGTGCCCGCAGAAGCGGCAGGGCCCGGATGCCGACGACGCCGGTGGCGCCTGTGAGGAAGATGCGCATGGCAGGCCTCCTGGCCTCCCGCCTCCAGCGCCCGTTTCGGTCGTGCGCGGGAGCGGAGGCTTTTCGGATACGGTCATGATGAACCTAGGCGCAGCATGCGGCCTGAAGAAGGGGTGGGTCCGGGTGCAGGAGAACCGGCTTGTTCAGCGGTCGGGACCTGGCACCGGGAGTCCGATGCGCCGCCGGATCTCTGCGAACCTGGGGTCGTCGCGGATGGCCTCGAAGCGTGGCCATGCGTCCATGAAGAGGAGCCAGTCATCGTGGATCGAAGCGGCGCGATCCAGCCAGCGGAATGCCTCGTCGGCTTCGCCGAGGGCGGCGTGGATGCGGGCGATGGCGGTAGGCGGGACGTAGCGGTCGTGCGTTTCCAGGAGGCGCTGCAGCTGGCGGCGCGCCTCATCGGTCTGTCCGGCGCAGGCGAGGTTGTGGCCCACGGCGGCAATGGAGTGTGGCCCGCCCCCGAGCTCCCATGTGCGGGCAAAGGACGCGGCGGCTTCTACGTGTTCATGGAGGGCTTCGTGAACCATGCCGAGGGCGAAGGCGCTGGCGCTGTGGTCCGGGTGGAACGCGGCGAACTCCAGGGCGGAGGGGCGGGCCTCGGACACGGCGCCGGCTCCCACGAGAATCAGGACCTCATTCAGCCAGAGCGTGGGGACGATGGGGTCCAGCTCGCGGGCTCGGCGGGCGGTTCTTTGTGCTTCGGCGCGCCGTCCAGCGATGAGTAAGAGGTTGCTGTAGAACCAGAGGGAGTTCGGCTGGTCCGGGTCCAACTCGAGTGCCCGGTGCATGAACCGGCTTGCCCGGTCCATGTCCCGGTCGAGCATCATGGCGCACACGCCGGCCGCCATGTGCGCTTCGGGCAGCTGCGGATCGAGGTCGAGGGCGCGGTCGGCGTGCTTCCGGGCGGCCGCCAGGGCCTGGGCCGGGGGCATGCCCGCCGTCCGGGTCAGACAGGCGGTCGCGTAGGCCAGTGAGGCGTGGGCATCGGCGAACGCGGGATCCAGGCGAATGGCCGTGCGGAAATAATCCGCGGCCGTTGCGAACCCCGCGGGTGTCATGCGTACGAACTCCTGGCGGCCCCGGAAGTAGGCGTCGCGGGCCGCCGCGGTGGTGGTGGTACCGAGGCTTGGCAGGGTCGAGAAGACCGCGGCGACGTTGCGGGCGATGGAAGCGGCGATCTCGGACTGGCCGGCCGTCGGCTCCGCGAGGTCGTGATGGAAGGTTCGTGCCCAGGAGTAGGTGCCGCTCGGGACCGCAAGCAACCGGGCGGTGACCCGTCGCCGGCCGCCCGACTCGAAAACGCTTCCCTCGACGATGCCATCGAGGCGGAGCTCCCGATGCAGGGCTTGCAGGGCCTGCTCCCCCCGTCGATAGCGTTCGAGAGACGCCTGCGGGACGAGGGACACGCCATCGTTGTGCCTCAGCTCGGTCGTCAACTTCTCCGTGATGGCATCGGCGAACGTCCGTTCCGACGAGGTGTCTGCAAGGCTGGCAAAGGGCAGCACGGCCAGCGAAGGCGGGTCGGGACGCCGGCGCCCTCCGAGCGGGAGTCTGACAGCGGCCCGGGCGATCGCGTCTTGCAGATCGCCGGGTGCGCCAGCGGGCGGTCCTCCGACCTGGCCCGTCCTGGCCGTGCCGATGAGCGCCTGCGTGTCCTCGTCGGGATCCAGGCCCAGGTCGCGGGACAGGCGATCGGCCAGCGCCTGATATGCCCTCACCGCCGCGATGCGATTTCCACTGGCGGTGAGGAGCCGGATCAGCGTTCGTGCAGGGGGTCCTTCGTACGGCAGGAGGTCGACCAGGCGGCGTGCGTAGTCCACGGCGCCGTGAATATCGCCGGCGACTTCGGCGCGCTCCACGAGTGTCGCGGCTGCGGCGGCCGCCTTGCGCTTCAGTCGTCTCCGCACCTCCTCCAGCCACTGCTCGTAACCGGACCCGCAGTCGGGATGGAAGCCGGGCAGGAAGTCGCCGCCGTACAGCTCGAGGACCGTTTCCAGGCGGTCTTCCACGAGGGCGCGCTCCAGGGCGATGGCGTCACACCACAAACGCTCCGCGGCGACGCCGACGCTCGCGGTGTTTTCGCCGAGGAACAGGTCCCGGCCAAGTTCCCGGCGAAGGTGATAGAGGGTCCGGCGCAGGGCACTCCGGGCACGGGTGGGTTGGTACCCCGGCCAGAGCAGCGCCCCCAGGGTGTCGCGGCGGATGAGGGAGCCGGGACGGGCCAGGGCGAGGTAGACGAGCAGCGCAAGCCTCTTCGGCTGGCGAAGGATCGGGTGCGAGGTAGACCCCGACTCTCGCCCGGTCAATTGTACGGCCCCCAGGGTCGTCAGGCTCAGCATCGATCAGCGTGGGGATCGCGCAAGATCAGCGGCAGGGTGGCCGCGCCGGGACGGTCGGATGGCGGCAGCCGTTCAAGCGCAGGCCCGGGTGGTGGGGAGGCGGAAGCTCGTTCAGCGTGATCGGCGTACATATACGAAGCCCCGCGGCGGCCATCAAGGCCGTCGCGGGACTTCTTCCGGCGGGAACGCCTACGCGACCGGACGACAGAGCTCAACCCTGGCGCGTGGCCTGCGCCGCACCCGTCGCGCCGGCGTTGCCGTCGCTGGCGCCGCCTGCGCCGCCGTTCCCGGTCTGGATCGTGTTGCCGTTCAGGGTCACCGTGCTGTTGGCGTCGTAGACGATTCCGATGGACGGCCCGCCGCCGCCGCCGCCGCCCCAGCCACCGTTCCCGCCGATGCCACCGGCCGCTCCGTCGCCACCGGCTCCGATCTCGCTGGTGCAGTAGACGTAGCCCGCGCCACCAACGCCTCCGGCACCGCCCACGCCACCGGCCGCACCGACGCCGCCCGCGCCTCCGTCGCCGGCGTGGATGGTGGTCTGCCGCACCTGGACCTGGACGCTGGCGATGACCATGATCCCGAAGGAGCCGCCGCCCCCGGTGCCGCTCGCTCCCCCTCTGCCGGGATACCCGCCGCCACCTCCGCCACCACCGCCGTTGCCCTTGCCATCGTACACGAACGCGCCCGACTGGCCGCCGCCGCCCCCACCCCCGCCCCCGCCGCTGCCGGCCAGCCCGTCTTCCCCTTTGGCGCCCGCGGCGCTCAGGTAGCCGGACGGACCCAGGGCGCCGAACTCGAATCCGCCGTGCCCGTTGGTCCCGGGTACGCCAACCCCGCCCGCGTCGCCATCGCCGCCGGCGCTTTCCATATGACCACCGGTGCCGCCCAGGCCGCCCGCCGGCCCATAGCCCAGCTCGCCGGCCTGGCCCCAGCTTGCATACCCGCCGTCCCCTCCCTTGCCGCCCGGTTGCCAGCCGCCCCCGCCGGCGCCGCCGGCGCCGCCCGAGTTGTGGTCGCAGGCTCCGATTTGCCCGGCGGCACCGTCCAGCCCGGGCAGGCCATCGCTACCGGGATTGCCATCCGTGCCGGGTGCGCCGGCCCCCGCGTTGACCACGCTGTTCCGGATGGTGACACGCGCGCTGTAGCGCAGGAGCACCCCGTATGAGCTGGCGCCTGGCTCCGCGGCGTCGGCGGCGCTCACGGATATGCCGTCCAGCGTCACATCCGAAACGCTGTCACCCAGCACGCCAATGGCGCCTGCGCTGATATCGGATGTGGCCGTGCTCGTCCAGCGGGCCCAGTCGGCATCGAAGCCGCCGTATACGCTGACGCCGTCCAGGAGCGTCACCCGTCCATCGTAGCTGCCGGCGGCGGCATAGACGTCCGCTCCCTGGCCCGCGTCGTCGGCGTGCTGGATGGCCGCCTGCAGCGTGCGCAGCGGAGCGCTGCGGGTGCCCGCCGAGCCGTCGTCACCCGATGGGCTCACGAAGATGGCCTGAGCCGGGTCCTCCATGACGTTAAGGCGGACGGTGTCGGGTGGGCTCGTGTTCTCACCATCGGACACCATGAGCGTGAAGAGGAGCGTGGAAACGTACGCAGGCGCCGTGAAGCCGGGGTTCGGGCCCGTAAGCGATCCCGCGCCGCCCGTCACGTCCGGCCCCTTCACCTGCGTCCACGTATACCCGAGGTTCTGGCCTTCCGGGTCCTGGCTGGCCGAGCCATCGAGGAACACCGTGTCCCCCGCGGCCACATCCCGGTCGGTACCGGCGGTGGCGCTCGGTGGCTCGTTCACGGCCGGCCCCGTACTGCCCTTGTCGCTGCAAGCGACGGCCAGGCCTGCGAGAAGCAGAAGAAACAGCCAGCGGTTCGACATGTCGGTATCGTCCCTTTTCAGTGCGGACGTGCAGTTCGCACGCATTTCAGTTGCCCAGGCCGACGTAGATGCGCGCCGGCGACGCCGGGTGGACCCAGATCACGTCATCACGACCATCCCCGTCCACGTCGCCCGTGAATGCCTCGAAGTTGCTCCACGTGACGTACGTGCTGGGGTGCTGCTGCGACCCTTCGCCGAACTTGAGTACGCCGTTCGGGTCGGCGAGGCCGACCCACGACTTGTTGGTGGAGCGGTCGTTCACGATGACGTCGTCGCGGCCGTCGCCGTTCAGGTCCGCGACCAGCAGGGCGAGATTGTCCGCCGCGGGCCCTTCGGTCACGGCAGTGGACGTGGCGGCCAGGTTGTCGTTGGTCTCCTTGGCCAGCAGGACGTTCAGCCGGACGGAGTCGCCGACCACGCGTGCCCAGACGTTGTCGGTACCGTACCTGCCGTCGAACTCGCCGGGCAGCGTGCGTGCGGCCCTGAAGTCGCCACTCACGCTCGTCCCCCAGTCCCAGTTGAAATCGCCGTCGCCCAGGGAGTGGGCGACCCCGACCGTTGCCGCCGAGCCGCCGGCGCTGACGGCGACGAAGTCCGCCATGCCGTCACCGTCCACGTCGGCGATGTCGTAGCTGGTGTAACTTCTGCCCGCCGCATCCTTGAACGACGGCAGGTAGAAGCTGCCATCCGACTGGGCAAGGCCGACGTAGATGCGGATGGGACCGCCGGGGAAGTTGCAGGACCAGAGGATGTCGGTCCGGCCGTCACCGTTGACGTCGGCGACGTCGAACGTGCATTTGCCGGTGTCCCAGGCCCAGCCGTTTACGGCCCAGTGCGCCGTCGAATCCGGGTATGTGAAGCCACCCATGCCGTCCGACAGCCCGACGTAGGTCAGGTTGTCCGTCACGCCCCGGTAGTTCCAGATGAGGTCCGCCCGCCCGTCCCCGTTCACGTCGCCGGACTTCACGTCATAGTTGCCCCAGCCGTGGGGCCCGGCGGACGGGTGCGAGGCCGTCTTGCCGGCGGGCTGGAACGTGCCGTCGTCGGTGCCGAACAGCACCTGGACGTCGTTTCCGTCCGAGGCCAGGTGATTGAAGGCCAGGTCGAGATGACCGTCCCCGTTGTAGTCACCCGTCACGGGGCGCACGGGCGTCGGGATGTCTAGCTGCTGCAGCTGCTCGTCCTTGTACCAGAGCCCACCCTCACCCGCGACCTTGGGCTGGCACATCTTCATGTTGTAGTTGGTGGCCTCGGTCACGATGGCGATCTGGCCGTCGAAGGAGCGGAACGTGTAGGACAGCGGCGCCGCCGAGCTCAATGGCGCGCTGTCGGTGAAGTACTGCGACCAATCGCCGCTCTGGATCATGGCCAGGGTCGCGGCGCCGCTGCCGCCCAGCGAGGTCACGGCGATCTTCGATTCTTGAAGGATGTTCTTGTATTTCGCTTCCACCTCGGCATCGATGGAGCCGAAGGCGTTGCTGTAACCCGCCTGCATGGTGGCGCGGATGTCGGTCACGCTGGCCGTGGACGTCAGCGCAAACATCATCATGCGCCCGTAGACCACGTTGGACACGTAGACCGGGATGTTCCCGGGACCGATGCGGCCCAGATCGATCTGCTCCTGGAGCTTGTCCTGGGTGAAGTCCGCGCTGAAGAAGGCGTCCGGCGTCTGCGGCGGCTCCACCACCACCTCGAACATCTTCTGCGTGAACTGGGCGGCGAGGGTGTGCTCGGACGCGGTGCGCTGAACGCTCGACGACGCGGACGCGCTGAAGCCCAGGTACCGGCCCGAGACACGCGCCGCGAGCGCGAACTGCTGCTCGCTATTGTAGTCCTCCAGCTTGAAGTCGATGCTGCTGGGCGCCGAAAGGCCGTCGGCCGTCGCGTTACCGAGCATGGAGCCGATGGCCTGCGACACGGTGGCCTGGTTCGGGTTCTCCACCGCGCGGTAGTTGTCCTGCGTGGGCAGCCCCGGAATGGACACGTTGATGGGCGCCCGCTCCGCGATGGGCAGACCCAGCATGGAGCCCAGCCCGTCCCGGTACGACTTGCCCTGGATCAGCGCGCCCGGCCACAGGATCTCCCGGTCCGGGCTGTACATCACGATCTTTTCCGGGTTGTTCGACATGGTGTAGGGGACCGACACGCACGAGTACGTCACGTCGTGCGTCGTGTCGACGCCCTGGCTGGACACCTGGACGAGGTCCAGCACCGTGTCGGGCAGCTGCTGCGCCGGGCCTGTGGCCGTCGGCGCCACCGGCTCGCTCAGAGGCGAGAACTCGCTCCATGACGGCAGGTCGCGCAGGTACGTGCCCAGGTCTTCTTCCGTCGGCCCTGTGGCGGATTTCTTCTCGGAGCACGCAACAAGGAGGGCCAGAAGGAGACACGGCAACGCCCGCAACCACGTATGCGATCGCATCGAGGAGTACTCCTTTCGCTCTTCGCGTCGCGGGTGACGCAGCCGATTTCCCCCTTCGGGCACGGACCGGTAACGTCAGACGGTTGTTGTTGTGCGACGCACGTACGGATAACTTACACACGACCTGTCTCAAGCCCGTCACTTGATCGTCCCTTCGGGGTCTCCATGATCCAGTTCCTGACGCTGGGCACGACAGAGTTGACCACAGGCGCAGCGTCCGACCGGTTTTCTGGTGTGATTGCCCAACCCAAGCGCCTGGCCCTGCTGGCCTATCTGGCCGTCTCCCGACCTGGTCGCCGCCACTACAGGGACACGCTTGTCGCCCTGCTCTGGCCAGACCTCGACACGCCAAGCGCCCGGCACGCGCTGCGCCAGGCGCTGTGGTACCTGCGCCGGGAGCTGGGCGCACGCGTCGTGCTGGGTGGGAACGAGCCGGGCATTTCCGTGAACCGGGAGCTTCTCTGGTGCGATGCCGTGGCGTTCGACGAGGCCATCGCTGAGGGTCGGCTGGAAGCTGCCCTGGAGCTCTACCGTGGCGAGTTCCTGCCGGGGTTCCACGCCGGCGGCGGCCCGGACTTCGAGCAGTGGCTGGAATCGGTGCGGGAGCGCCTGCAGACGGAGGCGGTTGCCGCGTTGTGGTCCCTCGGCGACCAGGCGGAGGCGGCGGGTGATTTCCGGGAGGCGTGTGCGTGGGCGCGGCGCATCGTGGTGCTGCAGCCGTGCGATGAAGGAGGGGGCCGGCGATTGATCCGACTGCTGGCCGCGACGGGCCAGCGCTCAGAAGCGCTCCTGGCCTACGACGCGCTGGGCGCGCGGTTGAGGCGGAACCTGGGACTCGACCCGGCTCCCGAAACGCGGGCCCTCGCGGTGGCCGTGCGCGATGGGGCTCCCGACCAGTTCACGGGACGTTACCGTGGGTCGGCCGGCGACGGTCGACGTTCGCGGGACGCCGCGGCAAAGCCCGCGCTGGCGGTGCTGCCGTTCGCGGATCTCACGGCAACGAATGGGAGCAAGGCATTCGCGGAAGGCTTGACGGAATTGTTGATCACGGAACTGGCGGCCCGGAAAGGTGCTCCGTTTTCGGTCCTGTCCCGTACATCCGTCCGCCAGTACCGCGGGAGAGACTGCTCCCTGCCCGTCATCGCCCGGGAGTTGGGGGCGGCGTTCGTCGTCGAAGGGTCGGTGCTGGTGGAGGATGGGCAGGTGCGTGTGACCGGTCAGCTCCTCGCCACCACCCCCGAACGACACCTCTGGGCCGAAAGCTTCGACGGGTGTTTGACCGACCTGCTGACGCTTCAGGCGCAGATGGCGGAAACGATGGCCGACCTGGTCACGTCGACGCTGAACGAAACAGGGCTGCCGCATGGTCTGGGACTTGCCGCGGATAAGCGATCGTGACACCCGCCGGTCGACGAAGGCGTGGGTTGGTCATCGAACGGATCGCCGTGGATTGGAGTTCACTTTCCTCCTGTGTCACGATCCCGCGTTCCGCGTGGTGCGGCGGGAGCACCGGGTCAGAGCACGAACCGCTTCAGCACGACGTCCGCGATGAGGCCGAGCATGAACAGCGCGCCGAACGCGCGGTTGTGCACGAAGGCCCAGCTCACGAACCAGAGGGGCCAGCCGCTGCGCGGGTGCTCCTTCGGCGCCTCCGTGGGGCGGGGCCGGGCGAAGATCCGGGTGACCTGCACGAACTTGGGCAGCGCCAGGAGAACGATCAGCAGGGCCGGCGTGAAGAAGCCCGTCGCCACCAGGTAGCCGACGAAGACGTACTGGAAGGCCATCATGCCGATGGCCAGGTTGCGGGACGCATGCTCGCCCATGAGGACGGGCAGCGTGTGGATGCCCTTTTCGCGGTCCCCGGCCAGTTTGTCGATGTGTTTGCCGAAGATGACGGTGGTGGCGCCCAGGGCGTACGGTAGACTGGCCACGACCACGGGCCAGCTCCACGCACCGGCGAGCACGTAGTAGCCGCCGCCGATCATGAGCGGCCCCCAGACCAGCAGCACCGCCAGCTCGCCCAGGCCGATGTACTTGAGCGGGTATGTGTAGAGCAGCACGAAGAACGCGCCGGCGCCCAGCAGCGGCAGCGTGAGGCCGCCCCGCAGCACCACCAGCGCGATGCCCGCCGCCAGGGCCACGGCACCGCTGAACGCGGCGTACAACGTCATCTGGCGGGCGTTCATTAGCCCGTGCTCCAGCGGTTGGGGACCGTACTGGGCACGGAAGTAGTTGCCGCGGTCCACGCCCTTCCAGTAATCCGTCATGTCGTTCACGATGTTGTTCGTGGCATGGGCCATGATCAGTCCCACCGCCAACAGGGCGAACAACCCGGGCTGGAACACGCCGTTCCGCACAGCCAGCAGTCCGGCGATGCCCACCGAGATGGCCGTGATCACGAATACCGCGGACCGGCTCGCGATGAGCCAGCGGGCCACCACATCCAGCTTGCTCCACTGCTCCCGGTCCACCTGCGGGATCACCCGCAGGGCACGGCCCCACATCGCTACGTCCATCAATCGATCTCCTCGATCCGGCGCAATGTACGATGAAATGGAGTGCACCCCGTCCTCCGGCACGGTTAGTTAGCGGAAGGCGCCCGTGAGAGCAACCCCGTTTCCGGTGGAATCACGCCTCGGGCCCCCTTTTTCGGATACGTGGATGAACAACTTCCTTGCCCCGCCGGCACTCCAGCACTAAATAAGGTTCCGGCCCTGAAGCTCCCCGCTTCCAGAAATGGCCTCGTTGCCCGGTCGGCGGCGGACTATGCAGCCATTCCGCCCGCTGTTTTCGAGCCCCAAAAAGAACCGTTGACGGAGTAGTACCGCACCGTGCCGAAGGCTTCCACCAGATCGGCCAGAGGACTTGCTCGTGTCTACGCCGGCACTTTGCTGGCGCCGGCGATGTTGCTGTTCGGCGTTGCGCCTGCGGCGGCGCAGGCGAATGCGCTCCAGGCCAGTCTGGTGGTGCCGTCGCCGACACCGTACCTGGCGCAGTGGGCCAGCTCGCCGGCCGTGGCTCTGCTCATGGTGACGAACAGCTCGGGCGTGGACGTGGACGCGACGGTCACGGTGACGCTCGTGAAGGACGACCAGGTGGTGGCGACGGTTCCGAGCAACATCACGCGGCTGCCGGGCCAGCTCGCGGATTCCCTCGATTTCATTCCCCTGCCCACCGTCACGACGTTTACGACGCCCAGCATCGCGGAATGGCGGGCGGCGCGCCTGGAAGGCGCGGCGGCGACGTCGGTCTCGAAAACCGGCGGGCTGCCGGAAGGCACGTACGCCCTGTGCGTGGCTTTCCAGAACGTGACGCCGGCGGGCCGCACGCCGTATTCGGTGCAGGACCTGCAGCAGTGCGCGGAGTTCCAGATCAACAACCCCGAGCCGCCCACGCTGCTGCTTCCTGCCGACAGCGACGTCGTGACGCAGCAGAACCCGGTATTCTCGTGGACGCCGGTGGTGGTCCAGGGCATGCCGGTGGTGCAGTACCAGCTGCGGGTGGTGGAAGTGTTGCCGCGGCAGACGCCGACCCGGGCCCTCCAGGCGAACCGGCCGGTGTTCGAGACGACGGTGTCCAATCTGACATCGCTGCCCTATCCGCCGTCGGCGCTGCCGCTGGAAGTGGGGAAGCGGTACGCGTGGCGGGTGCGGGCGCTGGCGCCGGGCATGGTGAGCGACTTCGGCACGACCGTCACGCCGTTGGGCAGGAACGGCGGGCTGAGCGAGGTGTTCACCTTCACCCGCAAGGCCCTCGTGGCGTTCATGCCCGTGCACATCGACACGACCACCCCACCCCCGTCGGGACCGGTCGCGGTGCCGAGCCCGTACTTCAACCGGCTGCTCACCGGGCGCTTGATGTACAGCTTCAATCCGGGCGACGTGCCGAAGCCCAAGCAGGTCGACCTGTCGCTGCCCACGTTCCAGAACTTCCAGATGATGGGCGGGCCGGCGGGCGATACGCCGCCGCCGCCGCCGGTCTCCAGCGGGTTCCAGGTGTCGGGCGGCGGGCACGTGCGTCGGGGCGCACCCCCGAAGCCCCTCGCCGGCATCACCGTGCGTCTGGTCGTCCGCTACCGCACCGGGTCCCAGTGGCTCACGCGCAATCCCATCCGCGTGGTGGGTGGGAAGACCTACACCGATGAAGGCCACGTGGTGGCCACGGCCACGACCACGGCGGACGGCCGCTTCATCATGGCGTTCAACGACGACGCGCCGACCGGGCTCGTCGCGCTTCCCGGCCAGAAGGTCCAGCAGGGCTCCAACGAGTTCGTCACCACCACCAACGGGCCCCTCGCCCGGTTCTACCAGATCGAGGTCGGCGACGCGCATTACCTCAGCCCCTCGGACGAGATCACCATCGACAAGGGCAAGTCCGCAGACACCGGTACGCTGGTGTCGCTCGTGCGCACGTATCGGCTGCGGGTCCACGTGATCGACCGTGAGACGGGCAATCCGCCCGCGGCGGGGGAGTACCGCATCACCATCGGGCGGCAGAAGCGCCCGCCCGACGTGCCGGAAGATGAAGGCGAAGGGCCGCGCATGGCGCTGGGCGTGGCGACGCTCATCGCGAGCAAGACGGGGGCCGGGAACCAGCCGGTGACGTTCGATCGGCTGGTGCGCAACATCGGCCCCGCCGACCGCTACCGGGTGGCCTTCTCCGTGCCCGAGGGGTCCGAGGCGAACTACGCCCTCTCGTCCAACGACTACGCCAACGACTGGCGGTTCAGGTTCGGGGGCGGGCCCAACGGCGAGGGCACGTACAACGAGACGTACGACTTCAACCTGGTGGGCGACGACACGCTGTACGTGACGCCGCTGCCGCCGCGCTTCATCGGCCAGGTGGTCGACGCGGCCACGCTGCAGCCGGTGGACCGGGCACTGCTGGTGCTCATCGACGAGCACAACACGGCGCGGCAGCTGCGCCGGCTCCAGCCGTCCGACAAGGGGAAGTTCGTGTGGGACATCCCCAGCACGTCGGGGGCCGAGTGGAATATCGACGTGGTGGTTCCCGGCTACGAGACCACGAGCGTCAGCGTGCCGACGCGGCGCGGCTACCGCCGCAGCCAGACCATCGCGGTTCAGCCGGGGGCCATCGTCCGGGGCGAGGTGCAGGGGCCGGACGGCACGTCGGTGTCGGCGGACGCCTGGTTCGGACCGAAGGCGAAGTCGTCGGTTGCGGAGACGAAAGCCACACCCAGCTACAGTGGCGGGCGGCCAACGGGGCCGGGCATTTCCATGTCGAGGGTCCATTTCGTGTCGGCCTTCGAGCTGCACGCGCCGGCCCGCGCCGACACCCTCCACATCGATCCCACGGCCGGGGGCTACTGCGGCGTGTCGCTGGCGGAGCAGCTGCACCACGGCGTGAACGACCTGGGCGCCATCACGGTGCCGCGGGAGGACCGCAGGATCTCCGTGCAGGTCCGGTCCGGCACCGCGCCGCCCTACCAGGTGGGCGTCGGCCAGACGCGGGTGTTCGTGCCGGGTGCGCTGTCCGGGTCGAAACCCATTCCGGGCGCCGTGGTGGAAGCGGTGGACGTCTACGAAGCGGACGGCACGACGCTGCGCAGCGCGACGGCCGGGCGGGATGGCCACGCGCTGCTCCACCTGGGTCCGGGCGCGAAGCAGGTGAAGATCCGCGTCCGCTCACCCGCAACCGGCGACTACGAGACGCGCACGGCGAACGTGTCCACGACGACGTGCGGCGATCCCGCCGTCGTCATGGTCTTCCTGCCGCCGGCCAGCCGGATCGCGGGTACGGTCTACCACGGATCCGGCAACGGCCAGCCCCTGAAGGGCGCTCAGGTGAGCGTCGAGGGACTGCCCGGCCTCACGGCCACCACGGACGCCCGCGGCGGGTTCGTGCTGCGCAACGTGCCGCGGCAGCACGTGAAGCTCCGGGCCGGCGGCGTGAACGACGGCGCCGTCGCGGTGGAGCGGGAGATGGACGTGTCGCAGGCCCGCTACCAGGGCGTGGACTTCCACCTGGGCGGCGCCGCGACGACGGCGCTGGACTGGAGCCACGGCCTGTTCGGGTTCGACGTGTCCCTGTCTTCGGTGAAGCCGGGGCAGGGCGGCACGTTCACGGTGAGCGGGGAGCTGGTGGGCCTGAAGGCCAATTCCACGTTCGCGACCCGGAACGTCGACCGCCTGCCCTTCGACGACGTCGTGGTGCGGCCGGACTCGGTGGGGCGGCCGGTGCCCGCGGCGGACAGCCTGCCGGTGGGCGCCACCTCGCTGCCGTTGCGGCTGTTCGGCCACTACAACGTGCGCCAGGCGAACGCGAACGGCCTCGTCGTACGGCCGGGCAAGGGTGGGGTGGGGGCGGTGAGGGGGCCCGTGGACTTCGAGGAGCCGCTCATCGACGTCGACTTCGTGAGCGCGACCGGGCAGCCGGCGCAGCCCGCGCTGGTCCCGGCAGCGGGCACGGCGGCCCTGGCCACGGTGACGGCGGACGGCGCGGCTCCGGCCGGCGACACGTACCGCCTGGCCGGCGCCGGCGGCGGCCGGCTGCGGTTCACACTCTACGGTTTCCGGGCCGACGCGGCGCCGGATTCCACCGTGCTGGGCCGGGACAGCCTGCGTCTGTCCGCGACGGTGCACACGGCGATCCGTGGCGTTCAGGACCTGGCCCTGCCGGCCTCCGGCCTTACGGTGACGTCCGGGCCGAACGGCGGCGTGGCGCCGTTCCACACGGACCACGCGTTCCAGCGGCCGCTGCAGAAGTGGACGCTGCGCGTGGACGGCTGGTCGCTGGACAACGGCATGGCGCACCTGACGGGCGGCGAGCTGGACATCCCGGTGGACCCGAAGAGCGGCGCGGGCGTCAGCCTGCCTCTGGTGAGCATCCGGCTGCTGCCGGACGGGTTCCAGTCCGCGGCGTTCAGGGACGCGCCTCTCAGCCTGGGCGGCATGGTGGACCTGGACCTGAGCGCGAAGGACCTGTCGTTCAACCGGGACGGGTCCGACGGGCCGTGGCGTATCTACGCGTCCACGGGCGCCAGCATCCCGGCGCTGCCGGGCATGCGGCCCACGGACCGGATCCCGCTGGGGCTGCTGAAGATGCAGTCGGACGGCATGGTGGCCATCACGCCGCAGCATGGCACCACGGTGCGCCTGTTCGACGCCGCGGACTTCCACGTGGCCAGCGTCGTGCCGGGCAACCAGACGCTGACGCTGGGCGGCGCGCTGGACGCGGCCATCCCCAACGTGGCGCCCCAGACCCACAGCATCATCTACCGGCACGACGCGTCGGGCCTGCACTTCGACATGGTGCCCATCGACATCGGGCCCGTGGCCATCGGCGGGGCCCAGCTGCGCATCGAGGATGCGGTGCTGGATTCCACCGGCCTGCACGGCGGCGGTTACGTGGAGGTGCCGGGGAAGTTCAAGGTGGCCACCCGGTTCGTGCGTACGCCGCCGGCCCGCGGCGACACCATCGAAGCCATCCCGGTGAAGGGCGCCACCATCGACGTGGGCCAGATCGCGGTGTCGGGTCTCAGCGGTGGGTCGACGGTCCGGAACGGCCGGTGGCAGACGAAGTTCGGCGGCGACCTCCACATCGGGGACAACGGCAGCAAGGGCGGCGGCGGGAACGACCAGGTCGGCGGCAGCGTGTCCTTCACCGTCGAGGACGCGGACGTCAGCGTCGGCACCGCCGGCCTCGACATCCGCAACATCCAGACGCCCTTCGGCGACCTCACCATCTCGGTGAACTTCCCGCAGCAGCGCTTCGAAGGGTCCATGAACATCGACGGCTACCTGACCGATGGCCTGTACGCCAACGGCCGCGCCGACATGGTCATCAGCGGGGCCCCCGCGAACCGGTACTGGTACATCTACGCCGGCATGGGTTTCCGGCTGGACACGCCGAAGCTGACCGGGTCGGCGGCGCTCATCGTCGGCGACGCAACCCTCGGCGGCCAGCTGCTCGCCGACTTCAACCAGTACAGCGTCCACGGCGTGCCGCCGTCCTTCTACCGCATCCGCGGCTTCTTCCTGGAGGGCCAGGTCACCTGGCCGGTGCCCGTCTGCCCGTCCGGCGGGTTCGACATCGGCGTCGCCAGCGTAGGCATCTGGTGCAACATCTACGGCGACCTGCGCATGGGCATGAACTTCCAGGAGCACAACACCTACATGATCGGCGCCCTCGCCGGCGTGGACGTGGGCGCCAACGGCTCGCTGGGCCTCGGCCTGTGCGTCTCCCTCTGGGGCGAGGTGAAGGCCCAGGCGGAGCTCGAGGGCGGCTACCGCAGTGACGGCGCCTGGTACGTCCTGGGCGACGCCAGCATCGATCTCCACGGCGGAGCCAGCTACGGCGTCGGCATCGACGACGTCTGCCTCGACAAATCCACGAGCTTCACCATCGGCCTGGGCGCCGAAGGCGAGCTCGGGCACAACTGGAACACCGGCGAAGGCCAGTTCTTCAGGGTGCACTTCCGATGATCCGTCCCTTCACGCTCCTCGCCCTGGCCCTGGCGCTCGCCGCGCCCGCGGCCGCCCAGGCCCCGGACACCATCGCATGGGCCGGCGCCGGCGGCATCTACGTCTGGACGGGCGGCACCGTCGTGTCCGCGGCGCACCCTGTGGACGGCGTCGTCGCCCACCGGATCGAGCGGCGCCAGGGCAGCGGTCCATGGCGCGCCGTCGCCGACGTGTCCGCCGTGACGACGGAGGCAGCCCTGTTCACGCCGCTGGACTCTCTCACTCGCCGGCTCGTGGTGCGGGCGCTGGGTCAGCCGGACGAGGCGGCGGCGTGGCGCTACATCGTGGCGCACCCGACGGCGGATTCCCTGGCGGCCATCATCGGGGATCCGGCCGTTCGGCGCCTGTTGGGGATCTACGGCGTGGATCCGAACGTGAAGGCGGGCGACCGCTGGCAGTACCGCGTGAGCGACGTGAACGCCGCCGGGCAGACGTCCCACCCGCGCACCAGCGTGCCCGTCGCGTTCCCGTCGGATATTCCCTTCGCGCCGGTGCGCACGCTGCGGGTGCAGGAGCACGACTCCCTCATCGACGTCTACTGGTCCGTCGGGCGCGGGCCGCACGCGGCGCGCTCACTGGAGGTGTGGCGGCGGGCGGGACACGACGGCCCGTTCCAGGAAGTGGATTCCATCAGCTTCTTCCTTGTAGTGGGCGACTCGGTGCAGGCGCGGTGGCGGGATACCACGGTGGCGCCGGACCACCAGTACGCGTACTACGCCGTGCCCCGGGACGTCTTCCTGAACCGCGGGACGCCGTCCGACACGGTGACGGCGTACACGGTGCCGCTGCTGTCCCTGCCGCTGCCGGACTCCGTGCGCGCGGTCGGCATAGCGGACGGCATTCGCGTGAGCTGGCATTACGCGCAGCCGGACCGGGCTCGCTCCATCCGGGTCTACCGCTCGCTGTCCCTGGACAGCGGCTGGGTGCAGGTAGCGGAGCTGCCCACGCGGGACACCGCATTCACCGACCCCTGGATGCCGCCCATGCGCATCGTGTACTACCGGCTCACGGTAACCGGTGTACGGGGCCGGGAGTCGCCCGCCACGGGGGCCGCCCTGGCGTACTTCAAGAACCCGCTGGCGCCCGCTGCGCCCGCCGCCGTGACCGTGAGGGGGAGCGCGGCCGGGCCCGTCGTGAGCTGGGCGCCCACCCGCGACGCCCTGCGCGGCTACCGCGTCTATCGCACCGATGCCCCGGTGGACACGCTGAGCCCCGATGTGCCGTGGGCCGTGGCGAGCCCGCTGCTGCCGCCCACGGACACCGTGTTCGTGGACAGCGCCGCACTGGCCAGCGGCCGGACCTACACCTGGGTGGTCCGCGCCGTCAGCACCAGCGGCGTGCGAAGCGAGTACTCCAACCCGGGCCAGTGGACCACGGCCACCGCTCCGCCGCCCGTGCCCACCGGACTGCGCGGCCGCTTCGACGGGTCCGCCGTCGTTCTAGGCTGGGACGATATGGCGCAGACCGACCCGGTCGTGGCCGGCTACATCGTGCTGCGCCGCGCCGACGGCGACACCACGGCGGAACGGCTCACGCCACAGCCCGTGCCGGTGCCTCACAACGCCTTCCGGGACACCACCGCTACGGCGGGCCGGGCGTACGCCTATTCCCTCAGGACCGTGGACTACCTGGGCCGCACGAGTGGCCCGTCGGGCGCGGTGGACCTGCGCGTGCCGGTGTCGCGGCCGCTGCCGCCCCCCGCCGCCCGGGCCCTGCCCGCCGCTGGCGGCGTCACGATCCAGTGGGACCCCGTCGCCCGGGGCACCGTGCGCATCTACCGCTACGTCCGGGGCGGCCGGCCCCGCGTGATCGCCGAAGTGCCGGGCGAGACGGGACACCACACGGACACGACGGCGACGGCGGGCCAGCGATACTTCTACCGGCTGTCCCTGGTCGTGGATGGCGTCGAGAGCGAGCTGGGGCAGGAAGTGAGCATCAAGCCATGAGCACCCGCGCCGGTCGCGTGCCGGTGTTCGGCGGCTCGAATCGGGCCCGGGCCGGTAGGCCGACGTGGTGGCTGGCCGCCGCCCTCGCTCTTTCGCTCGCCGCCTCGGCAGGGTCCGCCGCGGCTCAGGGCCTCACCAACGTCAACTGGTTCCAGGCCACGGGCCGTTTCTCCAGCTACGGCGAGCTCTACGGCCGGAGCGGCGTCGGCCAGCCGGCGCGGCCGGGCCAGACGGGACGCATCAACGCCGACATGACGTTCAGCTTCGCAAACGGACTGTTGGTGGTGCCCGTGGGCCTCATCCTGTCCACCGACCAGGTCGCCGTCCGCCAGAGCATCAACCAGATCGGCATCAGCCCCACCTGGCGGTGGGCCACGGTCCACATCGGCCATTTCTCGCCGCAGTACTCGCCCTACTCCTTCACGGACGCGACGCTCCTGGGCGGCGGTGCCGACATCAAGACGGACCTGTTCCGCGCCAGCGTCATCGCGGGCAAGGCGCAGGACGCCATCGATCCCATGCCGGGACAGATCGTCGTGCCGGAGTACCGGCGCTCCATGCGGGGAGGCCGGTTGGGCGTGGGCCGCGAGAACGGACCGCACCTGGACGCCTTCTTCCTGCACGCCCAGGACGACCCGGGGTCCATCGACACGACGCTGCTGACGACCCCGCTCACTCCGGAGGCCAACACGGTCACCGCGCTGCGCGCCGGCGCGCCGCTGAGCCCGCGGGTCCGCGTCGAGGGCGACCTGGCGTTCTCACGGTACCAGGCGGACCGCCGCGTCGACTTCGATGCCGTGCGCGGCCGTGCCACCCGGCTGGCGCTCGACTACGCCGGCCAGGGAGGGTGGACTGCCGGCGTCCAGTTCGAACAGGTGAACGGGGGATTTCACGACCTCGGCAACAGCGGGCTCAAGAACGACCGCCGTGACATCCGCTTGCGGGGGCGGGGGCGCTTGTGGAAAGGACGGCTCGCCCTCAACGGAAGCGTCGGACTGCGGCAGGACAACCTGTCGGACGCCCTGGATGTGACCAACCACCGCACCATCGCCAATTTCGCCGGTACCTTCCAACCCGTGCCCGCGTTCGGCATCGATTTCCAGGTGGCCAACGACCGGCAGCACGCCGACGCCGTCCTCCGCTCCCGGTCCCAGCGCACCGTTACGGGCAACTACACCATCACGCCGCGGCTGGTCTTCCGCTCCGGACGCGTACAGCACGTGCTCTTCGGCATGGCTGCCTTCCAGAGCGCCGTCAGCACCTCGCCCGGCACCACTACCGGCGTCGACACGCGCACGCACACGTTCGTGGCCAACTGGTCCGCCACCCTGCCCTCGGGACTCACCCTGACCGCCAACGCCACCCGCGTCGCCACCGAGTTCCAGCTCGACACCCTCTCCGCCACCACCACCATCACCACCTTCGCGCCGGGCGCGGCCTACACCGCGGTCCAGGGACGACTCCAGGCCTCGCTCCAGCTCCAGTTCACACGGACCCGGCTCCAGAACCCGGCCTCACCCACCTCCACCTCCACCCACGAGGTGTTCCCGGTCCTCCAGGTCCACTACGCCATCGATGCCCGGCAAAGCCTCGTCTTCCGCAGCAGCTACCGCCGCTACGACATGACCAATGGAGCCACCCTGCCGGGTGATCCCCAGGGCGCCGGCACCTTCACCGAACGGATCGTTTCCCTCGGATATACAGTTTCGTTGCGATAGGGCGGCGTTTCTCGCCGCCGTGAGCTGCCCGGCCTAGGACCGCGATCCCGCCCGCGACGGGCTCGCCGGGTCCGCCAACTTGCTCCGGCCCGCGGATTCGGTGAGCCAGCAACGGAACCGGCGTGAAGAACAATGGAGGATGGCGGCGCCTACGATCGCCACGATGGCTGCGACCAACAGCACGCCGCGCAGCAGGAAGACCGCGAGGGCCATGCACGGGAGCACAACCGCCACCAGGACGAACACGCCACAGTATTCCAGCCCTGTCCGGAACCACCTCCGCGCCTCTCTCATGACGCCGCCTTTGTGCGGGTGTTGCGTTTACCCGCTCCTTATTCTGGCAAGAGGCACGCCTTATTTGCCGCAGGTTCGCAAGTCGTTAAGCAATGAAGAGTTATGCACGGCAGCGCCTTTCCAGAGCGGCCCGCAACACCGGATTCGTGTAGAGGAATTCGACGCGTGACGTCGAGATGTTGGACAGTCCGCCGTCAATGGATGAACTGGCGGAGCAGCTCCAGGTAGTCGGCCCCGCCGACGACGTGCCGGAGGTCGCCCAGGGCCGCGCAGCCGTCCGCGGCCAGACCCTCGTCCGCCCGCAGATCGGCCAGCAACCGGAGGGCAAGGCACCAGCGGAAACGGCGCAGATCGGCATTGATCCGCTCCGTCGCGACGAAGGGAAGGACCAGTCCGTCCAGCTCAGCCGGATCGTCCACCACGAGCTCGAGGATCCAGCCCTCGTCGTACGGCGCCCGGATGAGCAACGCCGGGTCGAGGCGCAACGCCTCGTTACGTCGGATCACGCGCCCGCCAATGGGCGCGCACACGCGCACCGACCCGAGCCCGAGGTCGATCCGGCACACAGGATCGCCCGGCTCCAGCGTGGAGCCGAAGTCCGGCCAGTCCACGGCCGCCACCCGGCCCAGCAGCGCCGCACCAAACGCATCCAGCCCCACGCGGCACGCCTCGCCGTCGCCCAACCGCTGGACCCAGGTATGGCCGGAGGCGTACAGACGGTCCACACTCACCGCCGTTCGCGCGCTGCCCGCGTCCAGAACGGCCCCCCCTTCCACCCTCGTCAGCCGCCCGCGCAGCGCCGCGTCCAGGAGACAGTTCTCGCAATCGAACAACTGGTCGCACAGCCGGTACGTAATCAATCCCGCCTGCATCCACACGCACGGCTGCCCGGCCGCAGCGTGGCGGATCGGCCGTTCACGCAAGGCTGTTGAATTTTTCGACTCCCTGTGTAAATTATCAACAGAGGTTGGTTGTTTGTGGGTCCTGTGCGGCCGTGAGCTCATGATGGGCTCCTGACAGTGCCGAGATAGATATGCGGCTAAGAACGTTGGTCTCGTCCCTGGGCGTACGCCTGCTGATCCCGCTGTTCCTCATCGTGAGTGGGGCACTGACTGCGTATGCTCTGTTCAGTTTCCGTTCCACAAAAGACCGATTCCAGCAGTTCGTCGGTGCGGAGGCGTACCGATCGAGTGGGCTGATCCGTCGTGCGACGCACGACGGGATGCTGCTGAACCGTCTGGACGAGGTTCAGGGGACGATCGAGCGGCTGGCGGAGGGCCCGGAGGTGGCGGCGATCCGTGTGTACGACAAGGACGGCGCCATCGTGTTGTCGAGCAACCGCCAGGAGATCGGGCAGCGGATCGAGGCGGACCGGGCGCCGTGCTCCATCTGCCATGCTGGAACGGAGCCGGGTGGAGCGCGTCTGGAGGCGGCGGACGTGACGAGTGTGGGGGGGCGGGAGGTGGTGCGTCAGCTTTCGGTAATCCGGAACGAGCCGGGGTGTACGGCGAACGGGTGTCATGCGCACGCGGCGGAGCAGAGCGTGCTGGGCGTGCTGGACGTGCAGATGTCCATGCTGCCGTTGGAGAGTGCGCTGGGGTCTGCGCGGCGCCAGCTCATCTGGACGACGCTGGCGCTGCTGCTGGTGATCGGCGTGGTGGCGCTGTTCATCTTCCGCCGGCTGATCTACGAGCCGATCAGCCGTATCCAGGCGGGGGCGCGGCGCATTGCGGGCGGGGACCTGTCGACGCGCATCGAAGTGAGCGGGGGACACGAGCTGGCGTTGCTGGCCTGGGACTTCAACCGGATGGCGGAAGATCTGGACCGGAGTCGCCGGGAGGTGACGGAGTGGTCCCAGAAGCTGGAAGAGAAGGTGGTGGCGAAGACGGCGGAGCTGCGGTCGGCGCAGCGCCAGGTCCTGCACATGGAGAAGATGGCGTCGCTGGGGAAACTGTCCGCGACGGTGGCGCACGAGATCAACAACCCATTGAGCGGGGTGTTGACGTATGCGCGGCTGGTGGAGCGTGAGCTGGCGGAGCAGACGCTGCCGGGTGACGTGCGGGAGGAGCTGGAGCGTTACCTCCACCTGGTGCAGCGGGAGTGCAGCCGTTGTGGCGACATCGTGCGGAATCTGCTGGTGTTCGCGCGCCGGGGAGGCACCGAGTTCTCGGCGGTGGACCTGAACGAGATCGTGGACCGGAGCCTGATGCTGGTGCGGCATCATCTGGAGATGAGCGGCATCGGCCTGGAGGCGGAGCTGCTGGATCACGACAGCGAGATCGAAGCGGACGGTGGACAGCTGCAGCAGGCGCTCGTTGCGCTGTTCATGAACGCGGTGGAAGCGATGAAGGAGGGGGGGCAGCTCACCGTGAAGCTGGTAGGCGACGAGTCGGGTGTGCGCATCGATGTCGGCGACACCGGGATCGGCATCCCGCAGGATGCGTTGCCGCTGATCTTCGAGCCGTTCTTCTCCACGAAGGAGAAGGAGAGCGGCGTAGGACTGGGGCTGGCGGTGGTCTATGGCATCGTGCACGGGCACGGCGGCTCCATCGAGGTGGATTCCGAGCCGGGCGTCGGCACGGTCTTCCACCTTCGGTTTCCGCGCAAGCCGCCGCCCCGGAAGGGGCCGGAGGCGAACGGGCAGAAGGCGTTTGACACGAAGAGAGAGGACACGCAGGCGGTGTCCCGGAGCATATAGGAGGCGGACGTGACGACGGCACGAAGAGCCCGCATCCTGGTGGTGGATGACGAGCATTCGGTACGGGACTCGTTGGAGAACTGGTTCCGCAAGGACGGCCATGATGTGCGGTCGGCGGCGAACGGCTCCGAGGCGCTGGAAGCGCTGGAAGGGGGCAGCTTCGATGCGGCCGTCGTGGACATCAAGATGCCGGGGATGGACGGGGTGGAGCTGCAGGAGCGGATCCATCGCCTCGACCCGCAGATGGCAATCATCATGATCACGGCGTTCGCCTCCGTGGAGACGGCGGTGCGGGCGCTGAAGCAGGGCGCGTTCGACTACGTGACCAAGCCCATCGATCCGGACGAGTTGAGCCATCTCGTTCGGCGCGCGCTGGAGCATCGGCGGCTGCGTGAGGAGAACCTGCAGCTGCGGGGCACCATCGACGAGTTCGTGGCGGGCGACAACATCGTGGGCAACAGCCCTTCGATGCAGAAGGTCATGGAGCTTGCGGAGCACGTGGCGAAGACGGATGCCACCGTGTTGATCCGGGGCGAGAGCGGGACGGGCAAGGAGCTGATCGCCCGTGCGATCCACGCCAACAGCCAGCGCCGCTACGCGCCCATCATTGCGGTCAACTGCGGCGGGCTGCCGGAAACGCTGCTGGAAAGCGAGCTCTTCGGCCATGAGAAGGGCGCGTTCACGGGCGCCCAGTATCGCCGCAAGGGGCGCCTCGAGATGGTCGACGGAGGCACGCTGTTCCTGGACGAAGTGGGCTCCATCAGCGTCAAGACGCAGATCGACCTGCTGCGTGTCCTGGAGACGAAGGAATTCCACCGGATCGGGGGAACGAAGCCCGTGACGGTGGATTTCCGCGTGATCTGCGCCACCAACGAGGACCTGGAGGAGGCGGTGGAGAGCGGCCGTTTCCGGGAGGACTTCTACTACCGGATCAACGTCTTCACTATCGAGGTTCCGCCGTTGCGCGCCCGCCGCTCCGACATCCCGCTGCTGGCGGAGCATTTGCTGCACCGGTTCGCGCGGCAGATGAACACGCGCGTCCGGGCCATCAGCCCGGAGGCCATGGCCATGCTGGAAGCGTACGACTGGCCGGGGAACGTGCGCGAGCTATCCAACGCCATCGAGCGGGCGATGGTCGTGGGGAAGGGAGACGCCATCAGCCCCGAGGACCTGCCCCTGGGCGGACGCGTGCGCTCGCCCGGCAACGCTCCCGACTCGCTGGCCGATGTGGAGAAGATGCACATCGCCGCCGTGCTGGACCGCACGGCCTGGAACATCACCCGGGCGGCCGAGCTGCTGGGCGTGGACCGCACGACGGTCTACAACAAGATCAAGAAGTACGCGCTCGGCTGAGGGCTGACCCGAGTTCCAGTTCAAGGCCGGGGGACGCGATCGGGGTCGTGATCGGGTTCTTGCGGCCGGCCTGTGGGTGAGAGGCGGATGCGATGGTCTGTCCAACGAAGCGTTGCGGTCCCCGGCGCATCGTTGCCCGGGCCGCTGTCCTCTGGGCGGCGCTCCTGGTGCTGACCGTAGCCGGCGCCGCACCACGGAACGGGCTGTTGTTGGGGACGGCAACGCGCGGCCCGGGCGGGGCGTTTCAGGTGCAGGACATGGGGGCGATGACCCGGTTGCGACATGAGATGGTGCGTCGCCAGATCGAGGGCCGGGGTGTCCGCGACCGGGCGGTGCTCGCGGCCATGCGGCGAGTGCCGCGCCACGAGTTCGTGCCGCGGCCGTTCGCGGGGCTGGCCTACCTGGACCAGCCGGTTCCCATCGGACACGGACAGACCATCTCCCAGCCGTACATCGTGGCGTTCATGGCGGAGGCGGCGGCCATCGAGCCGGGTGACCGGGTGCTGGAGATCGGCACCGGTTCGGGCTACGGCGCCGCCGTGCTGGCCGAGCTCGCCGGCGATGTCTACACGATCGAGATCGTGTCGGCGCTGGCGGACCAGGCCCGTCGCGTCCTGCAGCGGCTGGGCTACACCAACGTCCACGTGCGAACGGGGAACGGCTGGTTGGGCTGGCAGGAGCACGCGCCGTACGACGCCATCGTCGTGACCGCGGCGCCGGACCGCGTGCCGCCGGCGCTGGTCGAGCAGCTGGCGATGGGCGGCGTGATCGTCGTGCCGGTGGGCGACGCCGTGCAGACGCTGCGCGTGCTGAGGAAAGACGAATCGGGCCTCACGGAGGTAGCGTCGCTGCCCGTGCGATTCGTGCCCCTGGTGGGCGAGCCTCCGGAAACGACGCCGTGATGCGCCACGCCCGGCCGCCATCACCCGGCCTCAACGCCTGGACCGGATCGACGCGGGCCGCCCGCCGGGCCGGGACCAGCAGGCCAGCAGGGCCACGCCCTGGAGCCCGACCACCCGCCCGCGCCCGGCGCCCAGCGCCATACGCATGCCCATCTCCCGCGTACGCTGGCTGACCGCATAGGAGATGACCCCGTAGACACCCACCACGCTCAGGATGACCGCCACCGCGCCCGCGAAAACCGGGAGGACCATGGTGAAGGACCGGCGGGCAGCGTGGGACGCCACGAGCTCCGCCAGGGTCTGCATGCGTCCGGCTGTTCCTGCGGCGGTAGGTAGTCCGTCGTCCGGCTACATCTTCGCCAGCAGGGTCCCGGCGAGGACCTTTCCGAAATCCAGGTGGCGGCCGTTGTCCTCGTTGCCGCCGGTGGTGACCACGACCATGTCGAGGCGCGGGAAGACCAGGATGAACTGGCTGCCCCAGCCGTTGGCGACGACCACGGGCTCGGGGCCGTGGCCGGACGGCAGCTCGCCGAGCCACCAGAGGTAGCCGTAGCCGGCCAGCGGCTGGCCGGTGCGGAAGCGGAGTCGTGTGGACTCGCCGATCCAGTGGCCGGAGACGATCTGGTGTCCCTGCCAGCGTCCGCTGTCGGCGACGAGCGTGCCGATGCGAGCCATGTCGCGGGGGCGGAGCTGCAGGCTGCCGTCCATGAGCTCGTAGCCGTCGACCTTGCCGTAGTCCCAGTTCCACGCGGCGATGCCCAAGGGCGTGAAGAGGAAATCTGCAGCGAACGGTTCGGCGTGCCGGCCCGTGGCGCTGAAGATCACCCCGGCCAGCAGGTCCACGTTGGCGTTGACGTAGTCCCAGCGCGTGCCGGGCGGGTCCTTGACGGTGCGCCGGAGAACCCGGCGGAAGAAGGCCGGGCCGGTGCCGTGCACGTTGTCGGCTTCATCGGACGTCCAGTCCAGGCCCATGGACATGCTGAGCAGATCGCCGAGCGTCTCCGCCTTCCAGGCCGGGGCGAGGGAGTCGGCGAACTCGGGGAAATACCGGGCGAGGGGAGCGTCGGGGCCGGGGATGAGCGTCCGGTCGATGGCGGCGCCCACCAGCAGGGAGGCGACGCTCTTGGTGGCGGATGCCAGGCGGTGGAGGTCCGTGGGCCCGAAGCCGTGGAAATACTCGTCGAGCACGAGCGTGCCGTGGCGGGCGATGACGATGGAATGGATCAGGCCGGCGTCGCCGGCGGCGATGGCGTTGACCAGGGCTTCGAGAGCGCCCCGGTCCAGGCCGGCGTCTTCGGGCGTGGCCGTCGGCCAGTCGTCGGCTCCCGCGTCGGGCTCACGGTACCGGTACGGCAGGGTGTCGGCGCGGGCCCGGAAGCCCGGAAGCCCGGCGGGGTCGGCCCAGGTCAGCTCCATTTCGGGGCCCTGCCGTTCTCCATAGATCAGCCGACCCTGGATGCGGCCCCGGGCCACGTCCACGCGTCCCGTATACGCGGCCCCGGTCCGCGGGATGGAAAGGCGCAGCTCGGCGTCGCGGTACGATGCGTGGGCGATGGGTAGCTCCGACTCCAGCTTGCCTTCCTGCATGACGTGAACCACGCCGGAGAGGGAATCAAGCGCCGTCCCCTTCAGGTCGAACAGGAAGCGGTCGCCGCCGGCGTCGCCGATCCACACGCCACGCGTGAGGTCCTCCGGCGACGGGGTGGGGTGCGGGGCGCAGCCGGACAGGGCCGCCAGGACGAGCATTACCGGCAAGCTCGCGCGTGGCGGGATCGAAACTTGCGCAAGGCCTTCCGCGTTCATCGTCCACCTCCGAACACTTCCGCGGTGGTACGGGGTAGCACGGCCGACACCGTCGCTGCATGATACAGCGGTGAACACCGCGCGTCGTGCGGTCCCGTAACAGGTCAGGATGAACACAATGTCAACACGCAGTCGTCTTCTACAAGGGATTCCATCCTTGTTGATCCTTGCCATGCTGTCCGGTGGATGCGCGCACGGCGCGCCAGGCGCCGCGCCGGCCGCGCCGGCGCCGACTCCGGCGGCCCCGGCGGCCCCGGCGAAGGCCGCGCCCCCGGCCGCGCCGGCCTCCACCAACCCGTTCTTCGAACCCAGCACGTTGCCGTTCCACGCGCCGCCGTTCGACCGCATCCACGACTCGGACTACAAGCCCGCCATCGAGGAGGGCATGAAGCGGCAGCTGGCGGAGGTGAACGCCATCGCCGACCAGAGCGCGGCGCCGACGTTCGACAACACGCTGGTGGCGCTGGAGCGGTCCGGTGCGCTGCTGACCCGTGCGACGAAGGCGTTCTTCGCCATCACGTCGGCGAACACGGACGACACGCTGCAGGCGGTGATGACGGAGGAGGCGCCGAAGCTGGCGGCGCACAGCGACGCGATCTACCTGAACGCCAAGCTGTTCCAGCGCATCAAGAGCCTGTACGACCGGCGTGAGTCGCTGGGTCTCGACGCGGAGCAGATGGAGCTCGTCAAGCACTACTACGACGACTTCGTGCGGCAGGGCGCCCTGCTGTCCGAAGCGGACAAGGCGACGCTGCGCGAGCTGAACCAGCAGGAGTCGAAGCTGTCGACGGAGTTCCAGAACCGGCTGCTGGCGGGCACGAAGGCCGGCGCGCTGGTGGTGGATGACAAGGCGGACCTGGCCGGCCTGAGCGACGCCGACATCGCGGCCGCCGCGCAGGCGGCGGAGCAGCGCGGGTTGACCGGCAAGTGGGTGCTGCCGCTCCAGAACACGACGCAGCAACCGGCGCAGGCGTATCTGAAGGACCGGAACGTCCGGCACGACCTGTTCGTCGCGTCCACCACTCGCACGGAGCACGCCGACGCGAACGACACCCGCTCCGTGATCCAGCAGCTGGCGAAGGAGCGGGCCGAGCGGGCGAAGCTGCTGGGCTACCCGACGTACGCGGCGTACAGCCTGTCGGATGAGATGGCGAAGACGCCGAAGGCCGCCATCGGCCTGCTGACCCAGCTGGTGCCGCCGGCCGTGGCGAAGGCCAAGGAGGAAGCGGCGGCCATGCAGAAGCTCATTGACCAGCAGGGCGGCGGCTTCAAGCTGCAGGCGTGGGACTGGCAGTACTACGCGGAGCAGGTGCGCAAGGCCGAGTACGACCTGGACGACTCGCAGATCCGGCCGTACTTCGAGCTCAACCGCGTGCTCCAGGACGGCGTATTCTACGCCGCCAACAAGCTGTACGGGCTGACCTTCAAGGAGCGCCACGACATCCCGGTCTACAACCCGGACGTGCGGGTGTTCGAGGTCTACGACGCCGACGGCAGCCCGCTGGCCCTGTTCTACTGTGACTACTTCAAGCGGGACAACAAGAGCGGCGGCGCCTGGATGGACAACTTCGTGAGCCAGTCCAGGCTGCTGGGCGACAAGCCGGTGGTGTTCAACGTCGCCAACTTCACCAAGCCGGCGCCGGGCCAGCCCGCGCTGCTCACGTTCGACGACGTGACCACCATGTTCCACGAGTTCGGCCACGCGCTGCACGGCATGCTGTCGAACGTGGAGTACCCGTCGCTGTCCGGCACGAACGTGCCGCGTGACTTCGTGGAGTTCCCGTCGCAGTTCAACGAGCACTGGGCGCTGGACCCCGAGGTGTTCGCCCACTTCGCCCGCAACTACAAGACGGGCGAGCCCATGCCGGCGGAGCTGGTGGCCAAGATCCGCAGGACGCGGACGTTCAACCAGGGCTTCGCCACGACGGAGTACCTGGAGGCCGCGCTGCTGGACATGGCGTGGCACACCCTGAGCCCGGTGGAGCCGCTCCAGGACGTGGACAGCTTCGAGACGCAGGCGCTCCACCACTACGGCTTCGACATCCCGCAGGTGCCGCCGCGCTACCGCACCAGCTACTTCGCCCACATCTGGGGCGGCGGCTACGCGGCCGGCTACTACGCCTACATGTGGAGCGAGGTGCTGGACGACGACGCGTTCGCCTGGTTCGAAGGGCATGGCGGCCTCACCCGCGCCAACGGCCAGCGCTTCCGTGACATGGTCCTGTCCCGGGGCGGCACCGAGGACCCGGCGGCCATGTACCGGGCCTTCCGCGGCCGTGATCCGAGCATCGAGCCGCTGCTGGAGAACCGCGGGCTCAAGCCGGCGGGCACGACGGGGGGTGATCGGTAGGGCGGAGAGGAAAGCGGAAAACGGAAAGCGGGATCGGTTCGACGCGCCCCGGCCTGGCTGCTTGCCAGTCCGAAAACCTCGCCGGCCCGAATCCGGGCCAGCGGCAGGGAACCGGCGTCTTGCGTGGACCGGCAAGCTGCCAGGTCCGCGAACGAAGCTTCGGTCCCGTTTTCCGCTTTCCGCTCTCCACCGGAGAGGGCACGACGACACCGGCCTCGCGTCACAACATGGAGGCGACACGATGACCCATGACTCCGTCCTCTACCTCTCGCGCGCCGACGTGGAGTCGGTCGGCCTCACCATGCCGGAGGTCATCGAGGCGCTGGACGGCATGTTCGTGGAGAAGGCGGCGGGACGGGTGGTGTTGCCGCCGAAGCCGGGCCTCCGAACGCGTGCCGCCGCGGTGATAGAGGATCGGTTCCGCGATCTGCCGGCCGATCGGGAAGAGCGGATCGAGCGAGGTCATCGGCTCCTGGAAGATCATGGCGATCTTGGCGCCACGCACCTTGTT
>CAZUFP010000021.1:0-16659 GCA_964619835.1 uncultured Gemmatimonadaceae bacterium
TATAAGGTAATGGATGGGCGTATTGGGGGGGCGCGGGCTGGGGGGGGGGATAAACCCACGGGGCCGGGTGGCGGGGCGGTCGGGGCCGGGTGCCGGGGTCGGGGCGTCAGCCTCCGCTGCCGCCCGTCTGGGTGCTGTCGGATGCTTCGCTCCGGTTGCAGGAGGCCCTCACCACCGGGGGCATCACGAGGGTGCCATCGTTGAGCACGATGATGGCCCGCACGGACGCCGCGGGGTCAAACGTGACGACCACGTCCGCCTGGCCCTGGGCAACCGTGAACGGGGACACCTGCACGTAGAGCCAGCTGCTGTTCCGGCCGATCTCCAACGGATACGTGCCGGCGGCGATCACGGTGCTGTCCGGCAAGGTCACGTCCTTGCCCAGCGTGATGGTCGCCTGGGTGAACAGCATGCGGACCTGGCCGTACGTGCCCGGCTGCAGGTCGGTGTTCGCCACCGTCATGCCATCCGTGGGCAGGTGCATCAGGTCGATCGTGGTTCCGACCGGCACGTCGATGGTGACCCAACGGCCCTGGAACATGCCGAAGTGGTCGCCCTCGTAACCCGTGCTGCCCGTGCTGTCCTGTCCCGTGGTGTCCTGCGCCATGCTGTCCTGCGAGAACTGCATCACCTGGATGGCGGCCAGGGTCACCTTGACGGAGTCAACGGCGTCCAGCGGGATCGCGTTGTGCGAATACCGGACGTCATGATCCCCCCACTGGATGGTGAGCCCGGAATCGGGGACCGCCGTCGCCGATGGCAGCGCGGCGGACTTGAACACGATCCGCGTGTTGCCCGACGAGGCCCCGGCCCCGACCCCCGTGTCGCACGCGGCCAGGGAAAGCCCCAGGACCGACGCGACGAGGAAATACCGCGAGAACTTCGACATACTCCAGCCTCCTGCAAAGACTTCCATACTGCTCCGTGAGGCGCCGACACGCGGCGCGGCTCAGGGACGGTTGAACCGGGGAGTTGGGTCCTTGAACGACGCACAACTCGCGCCAGCGGGGCAACGCGCAGGGCGGGAAGCCGGGTAGAACCGGAACCGCCCGGCTGAAGCCAGCCGGGCGGTTCCGTCCTTCTTCCCCCCAGGGTCGCGGCGGTGGCCGCAACATCGTTCATGGATTGTTCGGACCATTCGGGCCGTAGGGACCGTAGGGCCCATTCGGACCGGCGCCGTCGCGGAAGCTGCCGAACGGCTGGCCCCACGCCCGGAGCACCGGCGGCATGACCAGCGTGCCGTCGTCCAGGACGACGATGGCGCGCACGGATGCCTCCGGGTCGAACTCGACGACCACATCGGCCTGGTCCTGCGTGACTTCGAACTGCGACGTCTGGATGTAGAACCAGTCCTTGTCGACGCCGCCGATCTGCAACGGGTAGGTGCCCGCGGCGATCACCGTGCTGTCCGGCAGCGTGACATCCTGGCTGAGCGTGATCTGCGCGTCACTGAAGAGCAGGCGAACCTGTCGGTACGTGCCCGGCTCAAGGGCGCCCGCCGCGATGGTGAGACCTTCCGACGGCAGCGCCATCAGATCGATGGTCGTGCCCTCGGGCACGTCCACCGTGATCCAGCCCGACGGGGATCCGCCCGGGCCGCCCATGCCGGCCGAGCCGAACGCCCGCCGCCACTGCTTCACCTCCACGCCGGTCAGCGCCACGTCGATGGACGAGACGGCTTCCAGCGGAATGACATCGTGGATCGGCCCGGTCCCGTCGCCGGGACCCGTGCCCGTGATCGTGAAGTCAGCCACCGGGATCGCAGCCGAGACCGAAGAAACGGCCGGAACCAGCAGCACCTGCGAATTCGTCTCGCCGATGGGGCCCAATCCGTCCGAGCACGCAGCCAGGGAGAGTCCCAGCAGCGAAACAATCAGCAGCGAGTACCGCGTGAACGTCGACATCCTCCCCCTCCGATTCGATGATTCCCCGGAATCCCACCGTATGACCGGCTCGACTTACTAGCATGACGATGGTGGCGCGTCCGGGGTCACAACGAGGTCCGAGCGTGCCCGCGCAAGCCGCCGGTTCGGCTTGCGCGGGCGTGCGGAAATCTTGATGTTTCTGGTCTCATGGATACAGAACCTGTTGCGGAAATCCCGTTCTGGCTGGAGGTGAACGGGCGACGAGCCGCCACCTGGACCTGTTCGCCGGGAGCGTATCGGGAGCTGGCACTGGGGCGGCTCGTGGCCGAAGGCTTCGTGCGGCCGGACGCCCCGGCGCCGGAGCTCGACCTGGTGGACGATGGCTGGGCGGCTGGCGTCCGCGTCCGGCTGCCTGAGGCCGAAGTCGCCCGGGCCGAAGCGGAACGGCGGCATCGGCAGGAGCACGGCTGCGGCGTGCTCCATTTCGCCACCTGCGAGCCGGAGGCGCTCCGGGCGGAGCGCGCACCCGTTCCGGCGGCCAACTGGCGGGCGTTGTTCGCGGAGCTCGTCCGGGACCGCGGCGGCCCCGGGCTGCACGCCGCCGCCCTCAGCGACGGCACGAGCCTGAGGCACCGCTTCGAGGAGGTGGGGAGTCACAACGCCGTGGACAAGGCCGTCGGGGCCGCCCTGCTGGCGGGCGAGTCGGTGGCCGGGCTCGGCCTGGTCGTGTCCGGCCGCGTCAGCGGCGACATGGCCCTCAAGGCGAGCCGTGCCGGCCTGAACTGGGTCGCGACCCGCTCGGTGCCCACGACCCTTGCCCTCACCGTCGCTCGCTCCGCCGGACTCACCATCCTGGCCGGCGCCGCGGGACCGGACGCGCACCGGTTCGCCCCGGACGCCGAACCTTCGCCCGGAGACCGGGGATGAGCGAAGTCTCCCGCATGCAACGCAACCTGGAGCGCACCGCGGACTGGCTGCCGGTCGGCACGGCCATCGAGCGAATCCTGGACGCTGTCCGGCCACTGCCGGCGGAGTGCGTCCCTCTTCTCTCCGCCCGCGCGCGGACCCTGGCCGAGAACGTGGCATCGCCCATCGACCAGCCGCCCTGGGACAACAGCGCCATGGACGGGTTCGCGGTCCTGGGCGCGGATGTGGCAGGCGCATCGGAGAGCGCGCCCGTCGTGCTGGACATCATCGAGGATGTCCCGGCCGGCCGGTTCCCCACCCGGTCCCTGGAGCCCGGCACCGCGGTCCGGGTGATGACCGGGGCGCCCGTGCCGGCGGGCACGGACACCGTCGTGCGGGTGGAGCACACGCGGCCGGTGGCGGACGACTCCGACCAGATCCGCGTGGTGCGCGGCACCGACGCCGGCCACAACGTGCGGCTGAAAGGGGAAGACCTGCGCGTGGGGGACCCGGTGGTGAGCGCCGGCACGGTGCTGCACGCCGCCGAGATGGGCCTGCTGGCGTCGGTCGGCCACGGCGTCGTGTCGGTGACCCGGCGGCCGCGGGTGGCCATCCTGGCCAACGGGGACGAGCTGGTGGACCTGAACGACTTCGACCAGGTGAGCGCCGGTCGCCGCATCGTCAACTCCAATTCCTACTCCCTGGCCGGCGCGGTGAGCGCGGCGGGGGGCGAGCCGATCCTTCTGGGCATCGCCGGGGACGATGAAACGAGCATCCGGGAGCACCTGGAAGCCAGCCGGACAGCGGACGCCCTCATCACCACGGCCGGGGCGTCCGTGGGCGAGCATGACATCATGAAGGTCGTGTTGGAGGAGATGGGCTTCACCCTTGATTTCTGGCGCGTCCAGATGAAGCCGGGCAGCCCGTTCTCCTTCGGCCGGCTCGAGCGCATGCCGGTCTTCGGGCTCCCGGGCAATCCCGTGTCGGCCCTCGTCACGTTCGAGGTGCTGGTGCGGCCGGCCCTGCGGCGTATGCTTGGCCGGCGCGGCGTGCACACACCCACGTTCCGCGTGCGTACCGCCGAGGCCGTGAAGGTGCAGCCACGGAAGACACTGTTCCAGCGTGCCCTCCTGGAACGCGACGGCCAGGGAGGCTGGCGGGCCCGCCTCACCGGCCCGCAGGGATCGGGCATTCTGTCGTCCATGACCCGCGCGGACGCGCTCATCGTCGTGCCGGCAGGTCCCGCGCCCTTGCCGGAGGGGACGGAGCTCGCGGCCATCGCCCTACCCGTGCCGGACGACGGCGTCGACGCCGCGACCCTGTGAACCGCATGCCCCCCATCGTCTGCTTCATCGGCAAGAAGAAGAGCGGGAAGACCACCGTGACCGTGGCCGTGGCCGCCGAGCTGACCCGCCGGGGCCACCGCGTCATGACCATCAAGCACGGCCACGGGTTCGACCTGGACCGGGAAGGCACCGACAGCTGGCGCCATGTGCATGAAGGGCACGCACAGAGAGTCGTGCTCGCCGCGCCGGGCGAGTTCGTGGTCATGGGCAACTGGCCCGGCGGACTACCCCTCGCGCCCGACGTCCTCGCCGAGCGCTTCCTGGCCGACGCCGACATCGTCCTCGTGGAAGGCTTCAAGAGCGAGCCTCTGCCCTGCATCGAGATCTACCGACGCGCCGTCCACGAGGAGCCGGTCTTCCCCTTCGGCGGACCGGAATGGAGCCGCTACATCGCCATGGCCACCGACGTGGAAGGCCTGGAGGCGCCCTTCCCGGTCTTCGATGTCGACGAGCCCGACCTGGCGGCCAGGGTCGCAGACGTCATCGAACGCACGGTGGGCGCCTAACAGCCCCCGGCCTCCTTCTTCTTCGCGGCTCCCCCGCTCATGGCCGGCGGCGGTGCCGCGGCCGCCGTCTCCACCTTGGCTCCGGAGAAGTACGCGGCGATCTGGTTGCGGCGGTTCACCCGCTCCAGCTCGGCCACGCTCGTGCCCACGGCCTCGACGGGCGTCCAGCACCATCACGTTGGGGTCCTTCCCGATGAGTGACTGCGCCAGGGCCAGCGGCTGGACCGTGCCCATGGACGCACGCGCCGGCGCCGGCTGCGGGCCGGCCGCCGTGATACCCACGAACACGACGACGCCTTGGCTCCCCCGGACAGCGCCTGACCCGACGTGCAGCCGCAGGCCAGAGCGGCGGCGAACCCCATGAGGATGCCGCCCACCAGCGCGAACAGCAGGTGCCCCCAAGTCGAGATGCTCGGCCCCTTCTCCACCGTCGTGTGGAACCGGCCCGCGCTCACCGCGCCCAGGAAGCCGACGACGAATACGCCGATCACTTCGATAAACAGCCAGTTCCGCAACGGATTGGCCCCACCTTCCACGTAACTGCGGATGGCAGGGTTGGCCGCCGTCCAGGCCGGCGCCACTTCGTTCGCCGCCGCGGTGATCAGGCGCTTCGGAAACGCGCTCGCCCCCAGCCCCTGCCCGGCGATCAGGAAAGTCCCCAGCAGCGTCAGCCCGAGCAGGGCACCCGCCAGGAATATTCCCGAATGGTCACGAAGTAATAAGACACATTCGGCACCCCGCCGCCCGTGCCGTGCGGCCGGTCACGGACTGCGGACCGGGTCCGGGACCGTTCTGCCCCGCTTGGCCAGTTGCAGGTTCAGGATCTCGACGCCCAGGGAGAAGGCCATGGCGAAGTAGATGTAGCCCTTCGGCACGTGCTGGCCGAAGGCGTCGGCGATGAGGGTCATGCCGATGAGTAGCAGGAAGGACAGGGAGAGCATCTTGACGGTGGGGTGCCGTCGGATGAATCGGCTGATGGGCCCGGAAGCGACGAGCATGATGCCGACGGCGACGACGACGGCGGCGATCATGACGGCGACCTCCTCGACCATGCCCACGGCGGTGATGACGGAGTCGAGGGAGAAGACGATGTCCAGCAGGACGATCTGCACGATCACGCCTTTGAAGGACGGCTGTCCGCGCACGCGCGTGCGCCGTTCCTCGCCGCTTTCGAACGTCTCGTGCATCTCGTAGGTGCTTTTGCCGACGAGAAAGAGGCCGCCGCCGAGCATGATGAGGTCCTTGCCGGAGATTTCGTTGCCGAGGACGGCAAAGAGGGGCCCGGTGAGGCGAATGAGCCAGGTCACGGCCAGAAGGAGGAGGATGCGCGAGAACATGGCGAGGCTGAGGCCCACGACGCGTGCCCGGCCCTCGACGCCGGCGGGCAGCTTGCCGGCCAGGATCGAGATGAAGACGATGTTGTCGATGCCGAGAACGATCTCGAGGGTCGTCAGGGTCGCGAACGCGATCCAGGTGCCGGGATCGGTAATCCAGTCCATGGTCGGAACGGGGCTTCAGGGGCGAAGGCCTCGGAACCCGGCAAGGATGTGGCACGGGCGCCGCCCGAGCAACAACGCGGGGATGGGAAACCGGCGGGTGCGGGCCACGGCCGGTCGGCCGCGGCCTGCGCAACCCCAGCCAGCGTCAGGAGACCGTTGCGTTGTCACGCTCACCGACCGGGCGACCGGTCGGTCGCACCGGTCCGGAGCGTTCAATCGGTCAGCGGTTCAGTGGGCGCCATCGTCGGGCGAATGGGGTTGCCCGGTGGAATGGCTCGTCTTCCGGCCGGCCCAGATCACGAGCCCGATGGACACGATCACGAGCGCGAACACCACGATGGAAGCCGGATCGGTCGGCAGGCCGCCGAACAGCTTGGCCATCGTGAACTTGTCGGTATTCGCCGCCGCCGCCTGAATCATGAATAGCAGTGCCATGGTATCTCCACGTTCTCACGGCTCACCTTCGGAGGTGAGCCCTTTCGGTTCAGGATCTGACCCGCGGGATCGGAGCGGGCCGCTGTTTCAACCGAGAGGCCGTGGAGGTGCGGTGCTGGGACAGGCGAGGCGGCCGGCCCGTTCCAGGAAGCGGGCCACGGATACGCCGTCGGGGCCCTGCCAGTTGGCGAGGTCGGGGCCATGGCGGACGACGTGAGTCGCCCGGAGGGTGAACAGGCTGCGGCTGGTGGTGGCGTTTGTTGTTTCGCCATCACCGGCGTCCGCGACGGACTCCAGGGCCGTGGCCGGGAGGGCGGTTACCTGGTGGCGCACTTGCGCCGCGCCCTGCCCTGATCCCATGTAGGCCGGTGCGCACAGGCCGGGCAGCGCGACGACGAGTGCCGTCGCGCCGATGATCAGGCCGCCAAGTAGAACATCGGCCAGGCCGGTCCGGTTTTGCGCCATGCCAGGAATCCGTGTTTGGTGAAACCACCACGCAAAGGATAGCGACGCACCCATGCAAGTCAATCTTCGTGCCGCTGGGTCCGGACGGCGCGAGGCGGCCGATCGATGACGCTGGCCGACCTCGTCCGGTTCCTGGTTGGGCTGGCCCTCCTGGTGTGGGGCGCACAGCGGTTGGTCCACGGCTCGTCCAGCCTCGCCGCCCGGCTGGGCGTGCCGCCGCTGGTCATCGGCCTCACGGTGGTGGCGTTCGGCACGAGCTCGCCGGAGCTGGCGGTCAGCCTCGGGTCGGGACTGGCCCGCCGGCCGGAGATCGCCCTGGGAAACGTCGTAGGCAGCAACATCTTCAACGTGCTGCTCATCCTCGGCGCGTCGGCGACCATCACGCCGCTGGTGGTGTCCGCGCGGCTCGTGCGCTTCGATGTGCCGGTCATGATCGGCGTGTCCGTCCTCACGCTGCTGCTTGCGCTTGACGGGCGCATCGGCCGTGCGGACGGCATGGTGCTCCTCGCCCTCGGCGTCCTCTACTTCTTCGTGCTCTACCGGACGGCTCGCCGGTCGGCCGGCGGTGGACGGCAGGCGAAGCAACCGGCGTCCGGTGCGAACACGCGGGGCGCCGGGCGGTTGCCGTTCCTTCGCGATGGCGTCGCCATCGCACTCGGCCTGCTCTTTCTGGTTGTGGGCGCCCACTGGTTGCTGCAGGGCGCCGTCGCCATGGCCACGGCGCTGGGCGTCAGTCCGCTGATCGTCGGCCTCACCATCGTGGCGGCCGGCACGTCGTTCCCGGAGCTGGCGACGTCCATCGCGGCGGCCGCCCGCCGGCAGCAGGACATCGCCGTCGGCAACGTCGTGGGCAGCAACATCTTCAACCTGCTCGTCGTGCTGGGTCTGGCCGCCGTCTCGTCGGGAGGGTTGGACGTACAACGGGAGACGCTGCAGCTGGACCTGCCGGTCATGCTGGCCGTGGCGGTGGCCTGCCTGCCGGTGTTCTTCACGGGATCCCGGATCGGGCGCTGGGAGGGCGTGCTGTTCCTGGCGTACTACGCCGCCTACGTGGCCTTCGTCGCCCTCGAGTCCCTGGCGCCCGCCATCGCGCCGGCCTTTCGCGACGTCATGCTCGGGTTCGTTGTGCCGCTCACCGCCGTTACCCTCGGCGTGATCGCATGGCGGCAGTGGTACGGCGCCCGGCGCGGGCCACGGAACGGGACGAACGGCGACAACGGCGCAGCCTCCTAGGCGGCCCGGCCGCGGGACGCCCGACCCCCGGACGCCCTGACGGCGAAGCTCAGCTTTCCGGCGCTTCCCTTCCTTTGGGCGGGATGAGCGCCATCGCCCGTTCCGCCAGGGCCGTGATGGTCAGCGACGGATTCACGCCCGGATTGGCAGACACGGCGGACCCGTCGACGATGTACAGGCCGGGGTAGCCCCAGACCTGGTGCTGCGCGTCGATCACTCCCCGTTCCGGCCCGTCACCCATCACACAGCCGCCCAGCATGTGGGCCGTCGTGGGAATGGCCAGCACCGTCTCCGTCGCGAGGCTCACCGGATAGCCCTCCACCTTCCCGGCCACCCGCCGCGCCAGATCCGTCGCTTCCGGAATGGCAGACGACGGCGCAGCGCCGCTGGAGACGCGGCTCCTCAGCGTGCGCCGGAACAACGACCACGGCGACCGCGCCAGGCCCAGCGCCAGCTGACTGTCGATGGTCCGCATGTACAGGAGGATCATGGTGTAGCGGGCGAGGTCCGGCACCAGCAGCGCCCGCAGGGAGCGCACGGGATGCCGCACGACCACGCGCAGCAGGCTCCAGGCCCGGGCAAGGAACGTCGCGCCGGGGGCGTGCGGCGTCATCATGAGCCGGAAGAAGCCCGAGCCGTCCGGGTAGCGCACGGGCTCCAGGTGCGAGTGCTCGTCCGTCTGGACGATGGACGTGATGGCGACGCCCTCCGACATGACGTGGTCGCGCCGCTCGCTGATGACCCCCATCAGCACTTCGGAGTTGGTGCGCACACCCTGCCCCAACCGCGGCGAGAGGTCCGGCAGCCCGTCGCTCCGGGCCTTCACCTTGAGCAGCAACGGCACGGTCCCCAGGACGCCACCGGCCAGGATGACCCGGGCCGACCGGTACGTCCGACGACGACGCGGGAACCGGCCTTCGCGCACGTCCAGCTCGTATCCGCCCTGCGCCGGCCGCAGCCACACGACCTCCGAATCCGCGCGCACCTCCACACCCGCCCGCTCCGCCAGCCACAGGTAATTCCGGTCCAGCGTGTTCTTGGCCCCGTGGCGGCAGCCCAGCATGCACCCCCCGCACTGGATACAACCCGTTCGCTCCGGGCCCACCCCACCGAAATACGGGTCCGGCACCGTGACGCCCGACTCCCCGAACCAGACGCCCACGTTCGTCGCCCGGAAAGCGCTTTCCCGGCCGATGTCCCGCGCCACCGACCGGATCACCTCGTCCGGGTATGTCACATAGGGGTTGCGCGCCACGCCCAGCATGCGCCGCGCCGTCTCGTAATGCGGCGCCAGCTCGCGCTTCCAGTCGGCCAGATCCCGCCACGACGGCGCCTCGAAAAAATCCGCCGGCGGCTCCGGCAACGTGCACGCGTATACCAGCGAGCCACCACCCACCCCCACGCCCGAAAGCGCCGTAACGTGCCGCAGGAAGGTCATCTTGAACGGACCCCGGAACCCCAGCCGGGGCATCCACAACCACCGCTTCAGGTTCCAGTTCGTCTTCGGGAAGTCCTCCTCCAGCAGGCGCGGCCCCTTCTCCAACACCAGCACCCGGTACCCCTTCTCCACCAGCCGCAGTGCGCTCACGCTGCCGCCGAAGCCCGAGCCCACAATGATGAAGTCCCAGTCCACGGTCGCACCCCTCTGCATGTGGAGTCCATCGGAAGGACTGGCACAATCTACGGTGGGGACGCAGGGGAGGCAGGGGGCGCGGAGGCGCAGGGAAAGCGATCACGCGGAGGCGCAGGGAAAGCGATTCACGCGGAGGCGCAGAGGACGCAGGGACAACATCGTGCGGGGTGGGGGCCGCCGGTGAGTCGGCCGAGGAACGTTCGCGTAGAAGCAGGCTCCCCGTTCATTTGGCAGCGGCGGATGCGACGGCGTTGATTCCTCCGCCGCGGACGCTGGTTCACCGGTCGAAAACCATTGTTTGAACTTGGCGGTCGTCGTCGAGGCAAGCCCCCCGTCGTATGCGCTCGCTCCGTTCGTCCCCGCGCTCTCTGCGTCTCCGCGTGATTTGCTTTCCCCGCGCTCTCTGCGTCTCTGCCTGATTGCTGTCCCCGCGCTCTCTGCGTCTCCGCGTGATTTGCTTTCCCCGCGCTCTCTGCGTCTCTGCGTGATTGCTGTCCCCGCGCTCTCTGCGCCTCTGCGTGATTGCTGTCCCTGCGCTCTCTGCGCCCCCGCCCCTTGACGGCTCCGCGTCGATCGGATACCTATAGACCGTCGAGTATAAACCTAATGGTCGAACCTACCGGTTGAACCTGAAAGTACGCATGGCGCGCAGTCGATTTGACAACCTGGAGACGGAGAAGCAGGAAGCGATCCTGGCCGCAGCGGCGGAGGAGTTTGCGGAGCGCGGCTACGAGGGTGCGTCGTTGAACCGGATCATCGACGAAGCGGGCATCAGCAAGGGCTCGTTGTACTACTACTTCGAGGACAAGCAGGACCTGTTCGAGACGGTGTGGCGGCGGGCCATGGACCGTTTGCTGGCGGACGCCGGGACGTTCGAGATGGAGGGGCTGGACGCGGACACGTACTGGGACGCGATGCGGGAATGGGTGCGCCGGTGGATGGAAGCGCTGCACGCGAACGAGTGGTACGTGACGATCGGGCGGGCGTTGGCGCGCATGCGTGTCGACCCGTCGACGTCGGAAGCGTTGAAGGACATGCTGGACTGGGGCCGCGGGCTGGCGCGGGAGATTCTGGCGCGGGGCCAGGCGCTGGGTGTGGTGCGCACGGACCTGCCTCTGGGTCTGCTGGTGGAGCTGCTCCTGGGGATGGACGCGGCGGGGGACCGGTGGTACATGGAGCACTGGGACGAGTACTCGCGGGAGGAGCTGAACCGGTTGGCCGATGCGGAGATGGACATGCTGCGCGACATGCTGAGTGCAGCCCACGAAGGATGGGAACGATGAGTGATTTCCGGCGGAGGCAAGGGCGCGGTGGGGACGGGATGCGTTCACGGCGTGAGCCGGATCGACGATGGACGATGGCCGATGGACGATCACGGCTGCGTTCGTTGCGGGGCGCCTGCTTCCTGGGGGGAGCGGTGCTCGTTCTGGCGGCGCCGCTGGCGGCGCAGCAGCCGCCGTTGCCGGACCACGACTCGCTGATCTCGTACCTGGACGACATGTACCGGTCGACATCGTCGCATTCCATCATGACGATGACGGTGGTGCGGGAGCGTGGCACGCGGAAGCTGACGCTGGAGGCCTGGACGAAGGGGGAGAAGGACGGGTTGGTGGTGATCCGGGCGCCGGCGCGGGAGGCGGGGACGGCGACGCTGATGACGAAGGAAGGGCTGTGGAACTACGCGCCGCGGGCGGACCGTCTGATCCGGATTCCGACGGGACTGCTGTCGGAGAGCTGGATGGGCAGCCATTTCACGAACGACGACCTGATGCGCGAGACGAGCTACAACGAGGACTACACGTCGACGCTGTCATGGACGGAGCGGGACAGCACGCGTTACCTGCAGGTCACGATGATCCCGAAGCCGGACGCGCCGGTTGTGTACACGAAGCTGGTGTTCCTGCTGACGCCGGGCGACTGGGTGCCGGTTCTGTGGGAGTACTACGACCGGGACAAGGTGGTGCGGGAGATGATGTTCAGCGATGTGCGCACGGTGTCGGGGCGTAAGCTGCCGATGCGGCTGGAGCTCCAGCCCATGGACAAGCCGGACGAGCACACGATCGTGCAGTACGATGAGATGCAGTTGAACGTGCCGGTGAGCGATGACCTGTTCACCCGTCGCGGTTTGCGTCGGGTGGCGGGCTCCTGACGGGCATGTCCCTGTCCACTGATGGCGGCGAGCGCGCGCGATGATGATCTCGGCGAAGCTGGGCCTCAGGAACCTGACGCGAAACCGTTGGCGCAGCGGCCTGACGCTGGCGGCGGTGGCGGTGGCGGTGGGGCTGATGGTGTGGACGCTGGCCATGTACGAGGGCTGGATCAACGAGATGGTGCGGGGCGCGACGGCGGTGGAGACGGGCCAGGTCCAGATCCACACGGCGGCATACGTGGAGAACCCGCGCGTGTACGAGGCGTTCACGCCGGACCCGGCAATGCTTCGCCGGATCATGGCCGTGCGGGACGTGCAGGCCATCTCGCCGCGGGTGAAAGCGGTGGGCCTGATCGGCAACGAGCAGCGATCTCAGGTGGTCCAGATCAAGGGCGTGGATCCGCAGCTGGAAGCGGCGGCGACGCCGATCCGTGACGCCATCGTGGCGGGCCGCTGGCTGTCGGACGATCCCGCTCCCTACCCGGCGCCGCGGGAGGTGGTGCTGGGCAAGGGCGTGGCGCAGCAGCTGGGCGTGGCGCCGGGCGACACGCTGGTGGTGTTCCTGGAGGCGTCCGACGGCTCGCTGGGCAACGACCTGCTGCAGGTGGTGGGCGTGGTCCGGACGGCGAACACGCAGGTGGACCGCATGGCGGCCTACATGCACCTGAAGGACGCCCAGTACCTGACGGCGCTGGGCGACCAGGTGCAGGAGCTGGCGATCCGCACGACCAACGTGGACGACGCGGAGGCCACAGCCGACTCCGTCGCGGCGGCCATCGGCGCATACGCGGGCACGCCGGGCAAGGACTCGGCCCTGAAGGGCAGCACTCTCGTGGTGCAGTCGTGGCAGCAGATCATGCCGTCCGTGTACGAGATGATCCTGCTGTTCCGCCGCTCCTACTGGGTCATGTACCTGCTGGTCTACCTGGTGGCGGCGGTGGGGATTCTGAACACGCAACGGATGAGCGCGGCGGAGCGGAAGCGTGAGTTCGGCGTGATGATGGCCATCGGCATGCGGCCACGGCGCATGTTCCGCACGCTGGTGGTGGAGACGGCGGTGCTGGGTCTGGTGGGGGCGGCCATCGGGGCCCTGGGCGGGTACCTGCTGAGCCTCTACTACGCCAAGGCCGGCTTCGACATGAGCGTGTTCACCACGGAGGCCACGTTCTCCTACATGGGCGTGGCGTTCTCCGACAAGCTGTACTTCGTGCTGCGGCCGAGCTTCATCATCGAGCCGGTGATCTTCATGCTGCTGGTCGCCATGGTGAGCGGCCTGTGGCCGGCCATCAAGGCCGCGCGTATCGACCCCGCCCCCACCATCGCCGGGAGGACGTGATGCTCTTCAAGATCGCCTGGCGGAACCTGTGGCGGCATCGCACACGCACGCTGATCATGGCGTCCGCGGTTGCCGCCACGTACGCCCTCATGCTCGTGAGCCTGGGCATCTCGGACGACGGGCACGACCGCATGTTGCAGGAAGCGGCGCGCGCGGCGGGCGGCGACATCCTGGTGAACGGCAAGAACTACTGGAACACGCGGGCCAGCGACATCGTGATCCCGGACGGCGAGGCGGTGGCGAACGAGGTTCGCCAGGTCAACGGCGTGCGGGACGTCATGCCCCGGGTCCTCATCAACGGCCTGGTGAGCACGTCCACGGACAACCGGCCCCTGATGCTGCAGGGTGTGCGTCCGGAGTTGGAGACGCAGCTGGACAAGGTGAAGCGGGACATCAAGCAGGGCACGTTCCTGACGGGCGATGAGCGAGACCCCCTCGTCCTGGGTGCCCGGCTGGTGGACCGGCTCGGCCTCAAGCTGGGCGACCGCGTGGTGCTCACGGCCACCGGGCCCGACGGGGAGATCACGCGCGCCCTGTTCCATCTCACGGGCGTATTCCAGACGGGCACGCGCGAAGTGGACGAGATGATGGGCTATACGACGCTCGCCGCGGCCAGCCGGGCGGTGGGCATGAACGGCGCGCTGACCCAGGTCGGCGTGCTGGTGGACCACGGCGCCGACATGGACTCGGTGGCCGCGCACATCCGGGAGGCTATCGGGGCGCCGCAACACAACCTTGAAGTGCTGACGTGGGAAGAGGCGGTGCCGGAGATGGTCGGATTCGTCCAGATCGACAACGCCTTCGGCTACATCTACATCATCGTGATCTTCGGCGTCGTGCTCTTCTCCATCACGAACACCTTCCTCATGGCCGTGATGGAGCGCGTGCGGGAGTTCGGCCTGCTCAACGCCCTGGGCCTGCGCAACATCCGCATCGGGCGCCTGCTGCTCACGGAAACGGTGCTCATGACGCTCATCGCCATGGCCGCCGGTTTCCTCATCGGCTACGGCGGGCACCTGATCATCAAGCACTACGGCATCAGCATGGCGTCGTACGGGCTGGAGGAGATCGACGTCTCCGGCGTGGACATGTCGGACCTGGTCATGTACAGCACCATCGTGCCCATCAAGTGGATTGCCGCGTCCGTTCTGGTGGCGGTCGCGACCATCGGCAGCGCCATCTATCCGGCCTGGCGCGCATCGCGTCTGGCGCCGGCCGAGGCGATGCGGTTCTTCGAGTGATTCGAGGGTGATGACGATGAACGACACGACGACACGGAGCGCACCGGGCGAGAAGCCGGCGACCTGGCGGAACGGCGCCCTCATCCGCATCCGCGGCCTCACCAAGGTGTACCACCAGGGCCGCCTCGAGGTGCACGCCCTGCGCGGCGTGGACCTGGACATCGGCGAAGGCGAGTTCACCGCCCTGCACGGCCCGTCGGGCTCCGGCAAGACGACGCTTCTCAACATCATCGGCGTGCTGGACCACCCCACATCGGGGACCGTCCACGTCGCGGGCCGCGACATCTCGACCCTGGCCAAGGGCGACGCCGCCGACTTCCGCCTGGACAACGTCGGCTTCGTCTTCCAGGCGTACAACCTCGTGCCCGTGCTCACGGCGTACGAGAACGCCGAGTTCACGCTGCTGCTGCGCGGCATGCCGCCCGCCGAGCGGCGCAACCGCGTCATGCCCCTCCTGGAGCGCGTCGGCCTCGCCGACATGATGGACCGCAAGCCCCACGAGCTGAGCGGCGGGCAGCAACAGCGCGTGGCCGTGGTGCGGGCCCTGGCCACCAACCCGAGCATCGTGCTGGCGGATGAGCCCACGGCCAACCTGGACAGCGAAACCTCCGCCGAGCTCCTGGATCTCATGCTGGAGCTGAACCAGGAGCTGGGCACCACGTTCCTCTTCTCGACCCACGACCAGCTCGTGATCGAACGCGCGCGCCGCCGTGTCGAGCTCCTCGACGGCCGCGTCGACGGGAAGGAACGGTCGTCCGACGAACCGGACGCATGAGCGCCGCCGTCGTCATTCACACCGACCGCGCCCGGCAGGGCCAACCGGGCACGCCCGGGCCCAGGCGGCGGTTCCGCAGCACGCTCGTCGCCCTCGGCCTGGTCGTCGCGGCGCTGTTCTTCCCGCCGTGCGCCCGTCACGCGCACGCGCAGTTCCCCATCCTCGAACACGGTGCCACCAAGCTGGAGCTGGGCGGTTATGTTCGCTCTCTCACCGGCGTCCAGGACCTGGGGTACACGCCGCCGCTGGGGGAGCGCCGGTCCGGATTCAACGGCGAGGTGATCCGGCTGGAATGGCGTCTGACGGTGAACAAGCACGTCGTGTTCAACGTGCACGACCGCCTCCAGGCGCAGGTGATGTCGGGGGATGCCCCGTTCGGGGAGGCGGCGGGCATCGGCGTCAGCGTGGTGCCGGGCCGGGCGGTCGACCTTTCGACGAACCTGCTGACGGCGGATCGGCTGCGGGTGTGGCACGACCTGGACCGGCTGGCGGTGACGGTGTATACGGGCGTAGCCGACGTGACCGTGGGCCGGCAGGCGGTGACGTGGGGGACCTCGAGCCTCTTCCCGGTGGCGGATCTGTGGACCCAGTTCAGCCCGTTCGAGCTGGACACGGAAGAGAAGCCCGGGATGGACGGAGTGCGGGTGCTCATGTACCCCGCTGCGGGCGTGGAGCTGGACGCCGTGATGGCGGACCGGGGTGTGGCGAAGGACCTGTCGGCGGGCCTCCGGGCCACGGTCGGCCTGCCGACGGCGGACGTGTACGCGGGGTTCGGCAAGTTCTGGAACGAGCTGATCGGGATGGGCGGCGTGTCCTTCCTGCTGGACCAGACCAAGCTGCGGTTCGAGGGCGCGCTTCCCTACGACATGGACGCCCACGGCATGGAACGGCCGCGCGTCACGCTCGGCGTCGACTGGCTGAGCGGCAAGGTGCAGCTGACGGGCGAGCTGCACTACAACGGGGCCGGCGCGCGGAACGCATCCGGCTACGTGGTGCAGCTCCAGGGCCCGCGGTTCGCTCGGGGCGAGAGCTACTTCCTGGACCGGTACTACGCCGGCGGCGTAGTGGCGTGGCAGCCGGACGCCGGCGGCCGCATGAACCTCGTGCTGAGCGGCCTCGTCAACCTGTCGGACCCCAGCGCGGCGCTGACGCCTCTCGTGAGCTATGACTTCGGCCAGTCGACGAGCGTCTCAATCGGGGCCCTGCAAACGTTCGGGCGCACACCCCTGTTCCCCGCGTTCGGGTTGCCGGAGCTGCGGAGCGAGTACGG
>CAZUFP010000021.1:16759-48667 GCA_964619835.1 uncultured Gemmatimonadaceae bacterium
GGCGCACACCCCTGTTCCCCGCGTTCGGGTTGCCGGAGCTGCGGAGCGAGTACGGAACGTACGGGAACATGTGGTTCACGCGGATCTCGGTGTTCTTCTGAGCGTTGGAGGGCGCGGAGTGAGCAGAGGGGGCGGGGAAAACCGCATCACGCAGAGACGCGGAGGGCGCGGGGACCGCATCACGCAGAGACGCGGAGGGCGCAGGGAAAACCGCAACACGCGGAGACGCGGAGGGCACAGGGAAAACAGCATCACGCGGAGACGCGGAGGGCGCGGGGACGGGATCGGGGGGAACGGGACTGGGGGAACGGGCGAAGGGGGGGCGCGGAGGTCGATGAGGCGTTCGGATTGGGGCGCGGAGCCGGAAGGCAGGGTGGCCCGGGCGGCCCATCGGGCGGTCCTGTATCTGAGCCGGGACCTGTTCGGTGGGCTGCGACCGTTCCGCCAGTCGTGGGTGATCGACGTCCACAAGGGTGTGACGGGCCCGTTCGTCGCGTTGTTGATGCTGGCGTACGGCAACGGGTCGGCGGCGGCCTGGATCTACCTGGCCCTGCATGGCGGGTACGGGCTGGCGTGGGTGGTGAAGGACCGGACGTTCCCCGACCAGGGCTGGCAGGCCCGGATCACGCTTGGCGGGGCGGTGGTCACGTTCCTGGGGTTGAGCCTGTACTGGCTGCTGCCGTTCTTCCTTGTTTCGGGCCTGGTGGGAACCGCGGCATCGCCGGCGCTCATGGCGGCGGCGGTCGTGGCCTACACGTTCGGGCTCGTGCTCATGCTGGGGGCGGACGCTCAGAAGTACTTCACCCTGCGGGAGCGTAACGGCCTGATCCGGGACGGGTTCTACCGGTACGTGCGGCACCCGAACTACCTGGGAGAGATGCTGGTCTACTCGGGTTTCGCGCTGCTGGTGAACCACTGGCTGCCATGGCTCATCCTGGGCGCGATATGGGCGGTGTTGTTCCTGCCTCGCATGCTGGCCATCGACGCTTCCCTGGCCCGCTATCCGGATTGGGCCGCGTACCGGGCCCGCGCCGGCTTCCTGTTGCCGCGTCTATGGAATCGGGGAGAGCGTTGACGGGTTGCCGCGGAGAACGCAGGGTGTTTGCGGGTCCTGACCGGTGAAGCCGGCCAGGCGTCGAACCGGTAGTCCTCTGTGTCCTCCGCGGCGTAACCGAAGATCCGTCAACCGTTGTTCCAGGTCGTCGTGCGTTCGATGGTCCGGTTGCAGAAGGTGCCGGTGAGGCTGCGTGTGTGGGTGTCCGGATCGTAGGAGGCGGACAGGTCCACGGTGCAATCACCGGAGGCGCCATCGGCGGCCGTCCAGGTGAAGCCACCCTGCATGGTCATGGTCTGCAAGCCGGACCAGGCGCCGTCGACGCGGTTGTGATGGACGACGACCTGCGTGTTCGGATTGCCGTCCACGGTGATCCGGCGGTCCCGCACCGCGCGCACGCAGGACTGCTGGGTCCGCGTCAGGGTCATGTCCATGGTGCCGGTCTGCGTCGTGCGGTCCCAGTCCCGCACGCGGGTGCCATCGATGGCCACATCGCCGCCCAACGCGCAGGAGACTGTGTCGTGGAACGTGGTGGTGATCACGGCTGCGGGCGTGATCTCGCCCGTCGTCGTGTTCAGGGACGCCAGCGCCATGATGCCGGACTCCGTGAACGCATCATCCGCCATGACACTGGCCAGGTCCGTGGACTCGTCGGCCGTCAGGCCGCTCTTCACGCCGGTGGAATCGGCGCACGCGGCCGCAGCCAGCGAAACGACGAGCAGTCCCGGCATCCATCGCGTCATCATCCTCATGCAGCACCTCCGGTGAAATCCAACAACTCGGCCGGGGAAAGTCGCCAGCTCGGCGCGGGAACGGCCGCTTTCAGGTCATCTGACTCAACAGCGGCCGGATGTGTTAAGTCCGCCGCGAACGCCCTCCGTTTCCCGCGCTTCCGCGGGTCAGAACAGCTTGCCCTCGAGCGACGGTTCCTTGTCGGTGCGGGTGCCAATCTTGATGAACGTGGCGAGGCGCGGCGTGCCCTCGGCGTGCAGGGTGTCGTGTACGTTGCGGATGGCGGCGAAGATATCGCTCAGCTCGCCTTCCACGTTGGTGCCGTTGGCGTGGAGCTGCGCGTTGAGGCCCGACTCTTCGAGGACGGCGTGAGCCCGCTGGACCTGCTTGCGCACGGAGACGCCGACGCCGATGGGAATGACCTGGATCTCGGCTGTAGCCTTCATGGACTCACCTTCGGTCAACGAGGAGAGAACGGCCAAGTGGGCCTGTGGGCGGTTGGTGCAACTCCGGTGCCGCGCGGGACCCTTCGCGGCGAGCCGTGGCCCGTTTGATGCGCGTGCGCTACCGCGGATTCGGCCAGCGTCGTCACGACGCGGAACAACGAGCGGGGAACGAGAATGGGTGAGCGGACACTGGGCAGTACGGATGTTCAGGTAACACCGATCGGGTTGGGCTGCTGGCAATTCTCCGGCGGCGAGGGGCTGGCCGGCCGATACTGGCCGGCGCTGCCCCAGGCGGCGGTGAGCGACATCGTGCGGGCGTCGCTGGACGGCGGGATCGGTTGGTTCGACACGGCGGAGGCTTACGGCGCGGGCCGCAGCGAGGTGGCGCTGTCGGCGGCGTTGCAGGCGGCCGGGCGCGACGACGGCTCCGTGGTGATCGCCACGAAATGGCTGCCGTTGCTGCGCACGGCGGGCTCCATCCGCCGCACCATCGACGACCGCCTCCGCCACCTGTCGCCGTACTCCATCGACCTGCACCAGATCCATATGGGGCACGGCGCACTGGCGACGAAGGGGGCGCAGATTGCGGCCATGGCGGACCTGGTGGCGGCCGGTCGCATCCGGGCCGTGGGCGTGAGCAACTTCTCGGCGCGGGCCATGCGAAAGGCGAGCCGCGAGCTGGCCCGGCACGGCCTGCCGCTGGCCTCGAACCAGGTCCGCTACAGTCTGCTGGACCGGCGCATTGAATCGAACGGCGTACTGGCGGCGGCGCGGGAGCTGGGCGCGACGATCATCGCCTACTCGCCTCTCGCCCAGGGTCTGCTGTCGGGCAAATTCCACGACGACCCGGAGCGCGTGAAGCGATTGAGCGGGCCGCGCCGGATGCTGCGCCTGTTCCGCCCGAAAGGCCTACAACGCAGCGCCCCCGTGGTGGCGGCGCTCAAGTCTGCCGCAGCCGCGCACGGCGTGACGCCGGCGCAGGTGGCCCTGCGCTGGCTGGTTCAGGCCCACGGCGACGTCGTCGTGGCGATCCCGGGCGCGACCAGGGTAGAGCAGGCGCGGGAGAACGCCGGCGCCCAGGATTTCGAGCTGACAGAGTCGGAAATGGAGGCCATGGACCGGGTGTCGCGGCCGTTCCGCTGATCGTCGCGCCATTGCCACCGGCGGGGTCGCGCCCGATCATAAGCGGTCCATGACGCGACCCCTGTCTCGACGCGACCGCTGGCGGCGCCTGGTCGGCCGCTTTTTCACGCTCATCGTTCTGGTGGCCGTGGCCTACCTGCTGGTGCAGGTGCCCGCCCAGGCCGAGACGGCGGCATCGACGACGCTGCGGCTCGGATTCCTGTTGCTGGCCTCGTACGTGGCGGGGCAGGTGGCGAAGGGCTTCGCGCTGCCGCAGATCACGGGTTACCTGGTGCTGGGCGTGATCATCGGACCGGACCTTCTGGGTATCCTGAGCGACGCGAGCGTGACACGCCTGCGGGTCATCGACGAGATCGCCCTGAGCCTGATCGCCCTGTCGGCCGGGGGCGAGCTGCGTCTGGCCTCGGTGCGGAAACGCTTCCGCAGCATTGGCACCATCACGCTCACCCAGCTGGTCATGGTGTTCGTGTTGGTCGCGGCCGTGGTGTTCATGGAGCGGGACCTGTTCGACTTCCTGCGGGGCCAGGAGCCCCGGGTGGCGCTGGCGGTGGCGCTGCTGTTCGGGCTGGTGGCGGTGGCCAAGTCGCCGGCGACGACCATCGCGGTGATCACGGAGGAGAAGGCCCGGGGTCCGGTGACGGACGTGGTCCTGGGCATCACGGTGATCAAGGACGTGCTGATCCTGGTGCTGACGGCGCTCATGATCCCGCTGGCGGCGGTCATCGCGCGGCCGGAACGGGCGTTCGACCTCACCGCCCTGGAACAGGTGCTCCTCACCATCCTGGCGTCGCTGGCGGTGGGCGTGGCGTTCGGCTGGATCATCGCCCGGGCGTTGCGCCGGGTCGAAGGCCGCGGCGTGCTGCTGATCCTGGCCGCGGCGTTCCTGTCCGTGCAGCTCTCCGAGATGGTGGGCCTGGAGTACATCCTCCTGTCCATGGCGGCGGGCTTCGTGGTGCAGAACTTCTCGGCGGAAGGGCCCGACATGATCGCGGCCCTGGAGGCCAACTCCATGCCCATCTTCGCGTTGTTCTTCGCGGTGGCCGGGGCCGAGGTGGACCTCCAGGCGCTGGGCCTGGCGTGGAAGATCGCCGCCGTGGTGCTGCTGGCGCGCTTCGTCGCACTGTGGGCCGCGACCTACGTCGGCGCGCGCATGGCGCACTCGGAGCCGGCGATCCGCAAGCACGCGTGGACGGGGTTCATCGCCATGGCGGGCGTGTCGCTGGGGATCGCCCACCTCATCCGGGACCGGTTCCCGGAGCTGGGCGCCAGCATGGCGACGATCATCATCGCCATCATCGCGGTCAACCAGCTGGTGGGCCCGCCGCTCTTCCGGTATGCGCTGGTGCGGTCCGGGGAAAGCGGCGGGGCGGTGGCGGGCGACTGATGCGCGGACGAGCCGCCGCCCGCCCTCCGGCCTCAGTCGTCGCCGGGGAAATGCAGCCGGTCCGGCACGTTGGGCACGACGCACAGGAACTCGAACGGGCCGTCCAGGACCTCGTAGGAGTGGGTCAGGCCGGCGGGGATGTAGAGCGTATCGTCAGGCCCGACCTCGTGCACGTCCTCCCCGACGGTGATGCGCGCCCGGCCTCGGAGCACGTACTGCTCGTGCTCCACGTCGTTGCTGTGGGTGGGGATGCCCCCGCCGGGCTCCATGATGAAGCGGCGCATCACGAAATTGGACGCCCCCTCCTCCGGTCCAAGCAGGACCTGGATGGCCGTGTCCCGGCCGGCCTCCACCACCACGCGCGGCACCGCGTCCGCCGGCCGCACGACGCTCCGTCCCTTCCCTTTTCGCTCCGCCATCTTGCCTCCTCCGGTGTGCTTGGGCGCTGCATTCAAACCCGCCGAGTTCGGCCGTGTTCCGCGCCATCCCACCGTCGCCACCCCCTTGGCGCCGCGACACGGTTGCCACACTATTCATCGGCCGCGCGAGGTGAACGTCGCGGCCGGCACCTATATCGGGCGCGCGAAAAGGCCCGTCCGGATCGACGCATGATCAACGTACCGCGGCAATCCCTGCTGAACCTCGATATCCTTCCCCAGCCCGATGACCAGACGTGCGGCCCTACCTGCCTGCACGCCGTGTACGGATTCTGGGGCGAAGACCTGCCCATCGACCAGGTGATCCGGGAAGTGGAGCCGCTGAATTCCGGGGGAACGCTGGCGGTGCAACTGGCGGTGCACGCCCTTCGGCGCGGGTACCGGAGCACCATTGACACGTTCAACATGGTGGTCTTCGACCCGACGTGGTTCCGGCCGGGTGTAGACCTGGCGGACAAGCTGCGGCAGCAGGCGTCGGTGAAGACGGACCCGAAGCTGCGCGCGGCGACGCGCTGGTACCTGGAATACCTGGCGTTGGGCGGCCAGATCCGGTTCCAGGAGCTGACGCGCGGCCTGCTAGCAGGCCCTCTCGCGGAGGGCCTGCCCATCCTCACGGGCCTGAGCGCCACGTACCTGTACGGCTCCGCGCGGGAAGTGGAGCGGGACGGTCGGCTCCACTACGACGACGTGGGCGGCGAAGCCATGGGCCACTTCGTCGTGCTGTGCGGCTACGACCCGGGCCAGGACGAGGTGCTGGTCGCCGACCCGCTATTCGAGAAGCCCCGCTACGGCGGGCACCAGTACGTGGTGTCGTCCGCCCGGCTGCTCACGGCGCTGGCTTTCGGCATCCTGACGTACGACGCGAATCTTCTGATCCTCGAGCCCGGACCCACTGGGGAGGCCTCGTGAAATCGCTCGTTGTGGTGGAGAATCCGCGCAAGTGGCCGTTCGAGCTGGAAGGCATCGACGTGGTGTCGGCGCGTGACTACCTGACGGAGCCGGCCTACTCGGAGCTGCGCCGCGCCACGGTGTTCAACGTGTGCCGCGATTACGGCTACCAGAACACGGGGTACTACGTGTCCCTGCTGGCCACGGCCCGGGGCCACCGGCCGCTGCCTTCGGTGAACACCATCCAGGCGCTGGGGCTCTCCCCGGTGATCCGCATCGCGTCCGACGAGCTGGACGAGATGATCCAGCACAGCCTGTCGCCCCTGCGCTCCGATGCCTTCGAGCTGAGCATCTATTTCGGGCGCAACGTGGCGAAGCGCTACGACCGGTTGAGCCGCGCGCTGTTCAACCAGTTCCCCGCCCCGTTCCTGCGGGCGCGCTTCGTCTGGGACGATGACCGCTGGCGGCTACACAGCCTGCGCCCCATCGCCACCAGCCAGATCCCCGATATCCATCGCGACTTCGTGCTGGAGCGGGCACGCGAGTACTTCGCGCGGCCGACGCATGTGCGGGCCCGCAAGCACGAGTACTACTACGACCTGGCCATCCTCTGGAACCCGGACGACCCGACGAGCCCGTCCAACGAGCGGGCCATCCGCAAGTTCACGCACGCGGCGCAGGCGTCGGGGATCCGGGCAGAGGTTGTGAGCCGGGACGACTACGGCCGCATCGGTGAGTACGACGCCCTGTTCATCCGCGAGACCACGGCGGTGGACCATCACACGTACCGGTTCGCCAGCCGTGCGGAAGCGCTGGGCATGGTGGTAGTGGACGACTCGGAGTCCATCATCCGCTGCACCAACAAGGTCTACCAGGCGGAGCTGTTCCTGCGCCACGGCGTGCCCGCGCCGCATACGGTGCTGGTGCACGAGGGCAACGTGGACGATGTGGCCGCGCTCGTCGGCTTCCCCTGCGTGCTGAAGCGGCCGGACGGCTCTTTCTCCCAGGGCGTGGTGCGGGTGGAGAGCGATGCCGAGCTCCGGGCGGCGCTGCCGGCCCTGCTGGAGGAGTCGGAGATCGTCGTGGTGCAGGGCTGGGTCCCGTCGTCATTCGACTGGCGGATCGGCGTGCTGGGCGGGCAGGCCCTGTTCGCCGCCAAGTACCACATGGCTCCGGGGCACTGGCAGATCGTGCGCAACGAGCAGGGCGAGCGGGACTACGGCAAGGTGGAGGCGATGCCACTGCACGCGGTGCCCCGGGGCATCCTGACGCTGGGCGTGCGCGCCGCATCGCTCATCGGCAACGGCCTGTACGGTGTGGACATCAAGTTCATCGACGGCCGGCCGCTGGTCATGGAGGTGAACGACAACCCCAACATGGACGCCGGCTACGAGGACGGTGTCCTCAAGGACGACCTCTACGACAGCGTGATGCGCTACTTCCGCCAGCGCCTGGACGCCCGCACGGCGGGAGGGCTGCCCTGATGCGGGCGCCGCTCCGCCTGTTCCAGGCGTTCGGCATCGAGATCGAGTTCATGGTGGTGGATCGGGAGACACTGGACGTGCGCCCGGTGGTCGACCGCCTGATCCACGACATCGCCGGCGAGTTCGCCTCGGAAGTCGCGCTGGACGGCATCGCGCTGTCCAACGAGCTGACGCTGCACGTGGCCGAGCTCAAGACGGACGGCCCGGCGCCCCGGCTCCAGGGCCTGGCCGACCGGTTCCAGGAGCAGATCCGGGCCCTCGACGAGCGGCTCGCCCGCCTGCACGCCCGCCTCATGCCCGGCGGCATGCACCCGTGGATGGACCCGAACGCCGAGATGCGGCTCTGGCCGCACGACTACAACGCCGTCTACGAGAAGTTCGACGAGATCTTCGACTGCACCGGCCACGGCTGGGCCAACCTCCAGAGCACGCACATCAACCTGCCGTTCCGCGGGAACGACGAGCTGGGCCGCCTGCACGGCGCCATCCGCGTCGTCCTGCCCCTCATCCCGGCCCTGGCCGCCAGCTCGCCCATCCTGGAGGGCCGCGTCGGGCCCGACCTGGACAACCGGCTGCGGGCCTACCAGGGCAACGCCCGCCGCGTCCCCTCCGTCTCCGGGCTGGTGGTGCCGGAGGCGGTGTTCACGCGCCGGGACTACGAAGAGCAGATCCTGCACCGCATCTACCGGGACCTGGAACCGCACGACCCCGATGGCATCCTGCGCTACGAATGGGCCAACGCCCGGGGCGCCATCGTCCGGTTCGACCGGAGCGCCATCGAGATCCGGCTCGTGGACTCGCAGGAGTCCCCCCGCGCCGACCTGGCCGTCGCCGCCGCCGTCGTGGCCGTCGTACGGGCCCTGGCCCTGGCCGACCCGCCACCCGGGTCCACGCACCCTCCCGCCACCGAGACGCTGGCCTCGATCCTGGACACCACCATCGCCCGGGGCGAACAGGCCGTCATCGAAGACGACGCCTACCTGGGCATGCTGGGTCTCGCCGCGCCGGCCACCGCGGGCGCTGTCTGGCGTCATCTTGTCGACCGCCACCTGCGCCCTGATCCGGACGCGGCGGAGTGGCTCCCCGCCCTGGATGTCATCCTGGAGCAGGGCCCGCTGGCCCGGCGCATCCTGCGGGCGGTGGAGGCGGAGCCCGGCCGGGGTCCGGATCCTGTGGCTGGCCGGCAGCCGGGGCCTGCGCCCGGCCTTCCGGTGGACCCCACCCGTCTCCGCGCCGTCTACCGCCGCCTCTGCGACTGCCTCCTGGCCGGCACGATCCTTTCCGTTCCGGATTGATGCCGCGGCGGCGGAAGGCCGCCGGAGTCGGAAACGGAGAGGAGGATCCATGCGCTACAAGCTGCTGGGCCGGAGTGGGGTACGTGTGTCGGAGCTGGCGCTCGGCACCATGACGTTCGGCGAGGAGACCGACTGGGGCGCCTCGAAGGCGGAGAGCCGGAAGATCTTCGACGCGTTCGCCGAAGCGGGGGGCAATTTTCTGGACACGGCCAACCGCTACCAGGGCGGCACCAGCGAAGAATACGTGGGTGAGTTCATCGGTGCGGACCGGGGCCATTTCATCGTCGCCACCAAGTACACGCTGTCCACCCGCCACGGCGACCCCAGCTTCAGCGGCAATCACCGCAAGAACATGATGCAGTCGGTGGAAGCCAGCCTGCGGCGGCTGAACACGGACTATATCGACCTGTTCTGGGTCCACGCCTGGGACTTCACCACGCCGGTGGACGAGGTGATGCGCGGGCTGGACGACCTGGTGCGGCAGGGGAAGGTGCTCTACGTGGGCATCTCGGACACGCCCGCGTGGGTGGTCGCGCGGGCCAACACGATGGCGGAGCTGCGCGGCTGGTCGCCGTTCGTGGCCACGCAGCTGCGGTACAGCCTGATGGACCGGGCGGTGGAGCGTGAGCTGCTGCCCATGGCCCGGAGCCTGGACCTGGCCGTGACGCCCTGGAGCGTGCTGGGTGCCGGCGTGCTGACCGGCAAGTACGGCCACGACAAGGCAGCGCACGGGCGTGCCAGCCAGGGCGCGGCGAAGGTGGCCCGGAACCTGGCCATCGCGGAGCTGGTCGCGGAGATTGCCGACGAGATCGGCCACTCCCCGTCCCAGGTGGCCATCGCGTGGGTGATGCAGCAGCCGGGCGTCATCATCCCGCTGCTGGGCGCCCGCACGTTCGAGCAGGTCCAGGACGACCTGGGCGCCCTCGACGTCCAGCTGGACGCAGAGCAGCTCGGGCGCCTGGATGAAGCCACCCGCATCGAGTTGGGCTTCCCCCACGACTTCATCCGCGCCCCGTTCACGGCGGACCTGCTGTTCGGAGGAACGCAGGGCGAGATCCAGAACCACCGCTACCCGCGCGGAACGCCGTAAGCCGCAGGTTTCGGCTCCGGCGCCGGCCCGAGCGCCGCTTTCAGCGCAGGCTCTCGAAGGCGGCGTTCAGCGCGTCCACGAGGCGGGCAAGGTGGGCCCGGGTGCTCCGGGCGGTGGAGGCCCAGATGGCGCGGGCGGTGGCCAGCGCAACGGCGCCGGCGCCGGCCGCGACGCCAGCGGTCTCCAGGACACCGGCGGGCTGGAAGACGCCGCTCAACACCGCGCCCACCCCCATGAAGACGAGAAAGCAGGAGGTGCCGGCGGCCACGGCCATGCCGGCCCGGTCGGCGAGGATGACGACATGGGTGCGGCCGTCCCGGGGCACGAGATCGATGGACACGCGCGTGGCCCCGTTGCTGGTCCACTCCATCCCACCGCCCGTCCAGCCCGACGTGCCCTGGTTGCGGAGCGCCCGCCGGATGGCGGCGACGATGGGCGCCGTGTCTTCCGGGGTGATGGCGTGGTCCGCCTCGAATTCCACTTCGAAGTAGCCGGGCCCGCCGAACAACCGGGCCCAGCGCCCCTCCCGCGCCACCGGCAGCGAGCGCGCCGCCTGTGCCACCGCCTCGGGGTCCAACCCGGCTTCCGCCGCGATGGCCTTCAGCTCGTCCAGCGTCAGCCCATCACGGGGGCTGCGCGTGTGCTCGCGCGCGCCGACGGACGCGGCGCGCCTCAGGATGAGTGCGAACTCCTCGTCCGAGTAGCGGCGGTCCGTCATCGGTCCTCCGATGCGGGGATGCGGGGCCGGGGCACGTGGCGCAGCTCGCCCAGCAGGGTGTAGCGCTCGGCACCGAGCCGTCCGACAGGGCGGAGCGCTTCCGGGTCCACCAGGAGCTGGTCCCGATCCTCGAGCAACGCATCGTCCAGCCTCACCATCACGACCTCGCCGAGGACCAGCGTATTCGGCGCGGCGCCCAGGTCGACCTCCCGGAACAGGCGGCACTCCAGCACGGCGGGGCAGTCGGCGACGAACGGGGCGTCGACCGCTTCGGCCTCCGCCATGGGCAGGCCGGCGACATCGAATTCGTTCACGTCGGCCGGGTAGTCGCCGGCCGTCCGCACCATGGCCTCCAGATGCCGGTCCGTGACGATGTTGACGCAGAAGGCGCCGGTGTCCCGTATGTTGGCGAGGGTGTCCTTGGGCCCGGTGCGCCGGTGGCCAATGGACGCGGCGACGAGGGGCGGCGCGGCGGAGACGGCGTTGAAGTAACTGAACGGAGCCAGGTTGGGCACGCCGTCGGCGGATCGTGTGGAGATCCAGCCGATGGGGCGCGGCACGACGAGGGTCGTGAGCAACCCGTAGCATTGGCGGCGCGACAGGTCCGCCGGATCGTACAGGTTGTGTCGCGCGTCGTCGGGCACGGCTCCACCTCGCAGCATGCGGCAGGAATCCTGCGGCACAAAGTGGCGCGGCGAGCAGCGCGCGGCAACGAACGTTCACCGGCGTCGCGGCCCGCCCACCCGACAGGGACCGGGAGCCCGGCGGTGCGCGGCCCGGCCGGGAACGCCGGAACAGACCACATCGGAACAGGGCGGAGAACGTGCTGGAGACCGTCGTCATCGGGGGAGGCATCGCGGGTTGCACCACGGCGTTGGCGCTGTGGCAGCGAGGGGTGGCCGTGAACGTCGTCGAGGCGGAGCGGCCGGGCGCCGGCGCCACAGGCGCGTCCGCCGGCATGCTGGCGCCGCAGTACGAGTCTCCGGGCGTCGGACCCATGTTCCGGCTGGGCGTGGAGGCGCGCGATCACTACGGGGCCTGGGTCCGCGACATCGAGGCGCTGGCCGGTGAATCCCTGCACCTGCGGCCCGGGGGCATGCTGGTGGCCAACCTGTCGGCAGAGGAGCACGCCGGTGCCGAGGAGGCCGTGCGCTGGCAGCGTGCCGAGGGCCAGCGGGCGGAGCTCGTCGACCGTGCGGAGGCCGCGCGGCTCCAGCCGGGCGTGACCGACGACGCCGTGTCGTACCTGTGGCTCCCCGAGGAGGCGCAGGTGGACACGCAGCAGATGGTGGGCGTGCTGGCCGCCGCGCTCGCCGCCACCGACATCCGACTGATCACCGGGCAACGGGTGGCGGCGCTGCGGACGGAGGGCGGAGCGGTGCGGGGTGTGCGCCTGGAAGACGGCCGGGAGCTGGCGGCGGACCGGGTCGTGCTGGCGGCGGGCGCCTGGAGCAACGCGGTGGAGGGGTTGCCGCGCAAGGTCCCGCTCCGTCCGGTCCGCGGCGAGATGCTGCGGTTCCCGGCCGGTGCGGTGGACCTCTCCCGCCTGGTGACCAGCCACGCGGGACGCTACCTGGTGCCGCGCGCGGACGGCAGCGTGCTGGCGGGCAGCACCATGGCCGAGGTGGGCTTCGACCGGACCGTCACGGAGGCGGGTGTTCGCGCCATCCACGACGGCGTCGCGCGGCTGGTGCCGGTGCTGGCGGACCGGCGGCCGAGCGAGCGCTGGGCCGACGTGCGGCCCCTGTCGGAGGACACGCTGCCCATCCTGGGGCCCGACCCGGAGTTGGACGGCCTGGTCTACGCCACCGGCTACGGCCGCAACGGCATCCTGCTGGGGCCCATCTCCGGCTCCATCGTGGCGGACCTGGCGCTCACCGGCGAGTCCGAACGCGACTGGCGTCCCTTCGCCATCGAGCGGTTTGCGGACTGAGCGGCTCAACCCGCCCCGTTCCCTTCCCCGGCCCGCGCCGGGAGGTTAGCGTTCCGGCGCCGACACCGGAGTCCCGCAAACGGAGGGCGTTGCGTGCCGGTCATCGTCGCCGAATCTCTGAGCAAGCAATACCGCGTGAAGGTGCGGCAGCCGGGGCTGCGCGGCGCCGCGCGCGCCCTCTTCTGGCCGTCATACCGCGACGTGCGCGCCGTGGACGACATCTCCTTCCACGTGGAGCCCGGCGAGATCGTGGGCTTCCTGGGCCCCAACGGCGCCGGCAAGACGACGACGCTGAAGATGCTCACCGGCCTTCTGCATCCAACGGCGGGCCGGGCCGACGTGGCGGGGTACGAGCCGTGGACCGCCGGCTCCGCGTTCCGGTCCCGTATCGCCCTGGTCCTGGGCAACAAGCAGCAGCTCATCTGGGACCTGCCGCCCGAGGAGACGTTCCTGCTGAACCGGGCGGTGTACGGCATCGGCGTGGACGCGTACCGGGCCGCGCGCGATGAGCTCGTCGCCATGCTCGACCTGGGAGCCGTGCTGGACAAGCCGGTGCGCCAGCTGTCGCTGGGGGAGCGCATGAAGTGCGAGCTGGCGGCCTCGCTGCTGCACCGGCCGGACCTGCTGTTCCTGGACGAGCCCACGCTGGGCCTCGACCTCACGGCGCAGGAGACGATGCGTACGTTCCTGCGTGAGTATCGCGACCGGCACGCGGCCACCATCCTGCTCACGTCGCACTACATGGCCGACGTCACGGCGCTGGCGCCCCGCGTCCTCATCATCAACCAGGGACACCTGCTCTACGACGGGGCCCTCGCCGACCTCTCGCACCGCCTGGCCCCCGTGCGGCGGATCGAGCTGGTGCTGGCGCAACCGGTGCCGGCGTCGGACCTGGCCCGCCACGGCCGGGTGCTGGAGGACCGGTTCCCCCGCGCCGTGCTGGAGGTGCAGCGCGAGGACGTCGCCCGGGCCAGCGCCGCAGCGCTGGCGGCCCTGCCGGTGTTGGACCTGTCCATCTCGGAGCCACCCATCGAAGAGGTGATCCGCAGGGCGTTCCGGGGCGAGACGGGCGCAGTTCCATGAACGGCGACGCCGGCATGGCAGCTCCTCCTCCGGCCGCCGCGGGCAAACCGGCCGCACCCGCACCGCGTACTGCCCCACGCGCCTCCTGGCTGGAGCGGTACGCGGCGTTGTTCCGCGCCGCCTGGCTGGTGGACCTCCAGTACCGGGCCACCATCATCATCTGGCTGCTGTTGGGCGTGGCGCAGCCGCTGGTGATGCTGACCATCTGGTGGTCGGTGGCGGGCGGCGGCGCCGTGGGCGGCTACAGCCAGTCCGCGTTCGCCCGCTACTTCTTCGCGGTCATGCTGGTGGACCAGCTCACGCTGGCGTGGGACATCTGGTACATCGACCGCTGGGTGCGCGAAGGCGAGCTGAACTTCCGGCTGGTGCGGCCCTTCAACCCGATCCACGAGGCCATCGCGGACAACCTGGCCTACAAGGCGCGCTCCTTCACGCTCGTGACCCTCGTGTGGCTGGGCGTCGCCGCCGTCTGGCCGGCCGTGCGCCTGCCGGTGCAGCCGCTGCGATGGGCCGCCGCCGCCCTGGCCATCCTGCTGGCGGCCGCGCTCCGCTTCCTGGTCAGCTTCTCCCACGGCCTGTTCGCCTTCTGGACCACCCGGGCCACGGGCGTGTTCCAGCTGCACCAGGGCGTGTCCATGTTCCTGGCTGGACGCATCGCCCCACTCGCGCTGCTGCCCCCCACCGTGGCCACGGTGGCCGGGGTGCTCTGGTTCCGGTCCAGCCTGGCGTTCCCCGTCGAAGTCCTCACCGGCACGGTGCCGCTGGGCATGCCCTACGTGCGCGGCATCGCCGAGCAGGTCGCCTGGGGCCTGGTCTGGTTCATCGCCTACCGGGCCTTGTGGGTGCGGGGCGTCCGGCGCTACGAGGCGGTGGGCGGATGAGACTGCGCCGCTACGCCCGGGTGCTGGGCGCGTTCTGGCAGGTCAACGTAGCGCAGGAGCTCCAGTACCGCGCCAATTTCTTCGCCAGCCTGCTGAACACGGTGTTCTGGCTGGCGATGGCGCTGCTCACGGCCGGCGTGTTCTTCCGCCAGACCAACGCGCTGGGCGGCTGGAGCTTCTGGCAGGTGGTGGTGTTGCTCGGGGTGTTCAACACCGTGGCCGGCGTGGTGGAGGCGGTGCTGCGGCCCAACATCGGGCAGCTGGTGGAGCACGTGCGGCGAGGCTCCCTGGACCTGATCCTCGTGAAGCCGGTGGACGCCCAGTTCATGGTGTCGTTCCGGCAGCTCGTGTTCTGGAACCTCACGGACATCGTGCTGGGGCTGGGCCTGTCGGCCTACGGGCTGTACCGGCTGCACGCTACGCCTACGATGCTGGAAGGAGCGGCTTTCCTCATCGCCGTGAGCGCCGCCGTGGCCATCGTCTACGCCGTCTGGCTGGGCCTCATGACCCTCGCCTTCTGGTTCGTCGCCGTGGAGAACCTGGCGGTCCTGTTCGACGCGCTGTACGAGACGGCCCGCTTCCCCGTGTCCGCCTACCCGCGCATGCTCCGGTTCCTGCTGGTCTACCTGCTGCCCATCGCGTGGATCACGACGGTGCCGGCCGGCATGCTCACGGGACACGGCAGCATGGTGCAGGCGCTGGAAGCCGCCGGCGTCGCCGTGCTGGCGCTGGGGCTCACCCGCCTGCTATGGCGAACGGCGCTCCGCCACTACACCAGCGCGGGTGGTTGAGACGACGGCGCCTTGCCCGCGGGTTGCCGGATGGAGCCCAGCACGCCGGTAGCGGCGATGAGGAGCAGCGTCATCACGAGGGCCGAGCCCAGGCACCACGCACAGCTGGCGCCGATGACGAACGGCTCCAGGAACGTCAGGTAGATGGAGAAGAGCACCCCGGTGAACGTCGCGGACCAGAGCCCCGCGGCGCCGTGCTCCCGCCACACACCCCGCCCGCCGCGGGCCAGGGCCCACAGAACGAAGATGGCCACGTAGCCGATGGCGCCCAACACGCCCACCGGCATGCCGAGGACCCGGGCGTACACGCTCTGCTGCACCGTGTTGCAGTCACCCACCGGGCCGCACACCGCCTCCGTTCCACTCACCTCGACGAAGCTCAGGTACAGGGCGATGCCCAGCCCGATCGCCGACAGGAGCGGGATCCACCACGCGGGCCCCGCCCCGAACCGGGTACGGCCGCGCCGGATCATGGACAGGGCGGCCGTGGCGACGCCGATCATGAAGAGGAGCACCACCAGAGCCACCGAGTTGGCCACGGGGTCCAGCGCGAACCGCTGTCCCATGGTCAGCTTCGATGCCGTGGCGGCGCCTTCCAGGCCCGTAAAGACGCCCTCCCGGGCCGGGGCCCCGGGGGCTTCCGACGACGCACCCGCTCCGGCGGCCGGCTGGGGCTCGGCTTCAGCGGCTGTCGTGGCGCCGGACGGCGGAGTGCCGTTCGGCGCGGAGGCTGCAGGCGTTTCGCCCGCCGGGGAGCTTTCGGGGTTCGGGGACGCTGCAGAGGCCGGCGCGGCCGCCGGCTCCATCGGCGCACCCGGGGTGGCCTCGGCGCCCGGCGTCGCGGAAGCTGTCGTTTCAGAGGACGGGCTGGTCGCGGTGGGCTGCTCTGCAGCCGGCTGCCCGGCGTCGGCCGGGGCTGCAGCGGCCGGGGCTGCAGCCTCGGAATCGGCGACGGCGGTGCCCGCGTCCTTGATCAGGCCCTGGGCCACGAGGGCGTCATGCAGCAGCGGCAGGTCCGGCCAGCCGGTGCCGCCCCGCGCCAGGCCTGCGTCCACAATGCCGGGCAGCCGCTGGGGAATCTCCTGGTCGCCCATGAGAACCTGGTCGTCCACGACCATGAGCGGCACGCCCAGCTGGGTGAGCGGGATGCCGTAGTGGTCGGCGGCGTCACGGAACATCATCTGCCCGTTTTCCGTGGTCACGTCGACACCCACGATCATGAGGCGGTCGCCGTACCGCTGCACCAGCGGTGGCAGATCCTCGTTGATCACCTTGTGACAGTGAGGGCAGGCCGGCGAGTAGAACAGCACGGCGTGCACGACGGGCGCCTGCGCCGCGAGGGGCGCGGACGTGGCCAGCAGTAGCCCCAGAACCAGGATCCAGGACCGACGTCGGATTCTCATGTTCTTCGTTGTGGGTGCTCGTTTGCGTTTGTGGGACGGACGTCCTTCGTCCGGCTTCCCATCAGGTACCCGCGTCCGCCAGCAGACGTGCCAGCTCGTCCAACAGAGGGACCTGGCCCTCCAGGATGCGAACCCGCGCTTCCTCCAGCGCGAACCACGCCGCCCGGTCCACCTCCGGGAACGCCTGCCTGCGGCCGGACCGGGGCGGCCATTCCATTTCGAACGTGTTGCTGCGCACGGCCGACGCATCCAGGTCGCCGTGCATCGCCCAGGCATGCACCGTCTTGCCACCCTTCTGCCGCACCGGAGACAGCGCCATCAGGTCACCGTCGGCGCGCGCGCCCGTCTCCTCCTCGAACTCCCGAAGCGCCGCGTCCAGCGGCGCTTCGTCCGGGCCCACTTCGCCCTTGGGCACCGACCAGGCGCCCCGGTCCTTCTTCGCCCAGAACGGGCCGCCGGGGTGGACGAGCAGCACCTCCAGGGTCCCGCCGCTCATCCGGTACGGCAGCACGCCGGCGCTGGTCCGGCTCACGCCGGCTCCGGCGACTCGTCCTCGCCCCAGACCTCCGCCGTGAACCCCTCCAGCTCCGCGGACCGCGACTGCCACGCCCCCGGCGGCAGGCCCGCCTTGCGGCACAGGGCGGCGAGAAAATCGTCCCGGTCCCAGCCGTACTCCGTCGGCACCTGCGGCAGGAGCAGGCCGGCGCGCATCCCGGACCGGAGGATGAGGCCGTGCCGGCCCACGACGATCTCGTCGGGCCGGATGGGCGTCGGCGCCGACAGGGCGCTGATCTCGATGTGCAGCCGCGGCAGCTCATCCGCCGTGACGGGCCGGAAGCGCGGGTCGTCCACCGCAGCGGCGATGGCCATGAGGGCCACGGCCTCGCCCAGTGTACGCCGCGCCACCGTCTCGCCGCGACAACCGCGCAGCTCTCCATCGTCGCGGCGCCGGAGCGTCACGAAGACGGCGCGCGGCTCCTTCAGGGCCGGCCGGTCCGGCACGTCCGGCAAAGGCCGGTCGTCCAGATACCGGGCCAGCGTGTCCCGGGCAAGGTCCAGCAGGGTGGCGCGGTCGGCCGGAGGGATATGCGCAGGTCCACTCAGCGTTTCCATGCTCATGTCTGGAAGCTGCCACGACCGGCGCCGCGACGCCAGTGCTGAAACGGCCACTTGCCCCCACCGCCTGGGACCGGCCTATTGCCCTGCACGCGGGTACGCTTCGTTCTTCGAACCTGACACGCACGGGAGCCGCTCACCATGTCCAAGACGTCCGTCGTCGTCCTCGGCTGCGGCCGGGTAGGATCCGCCATTGTCCGCGACCTCGTTGCGGACGACGACTTCCGGGTCACCGCTGTCGACGCATCCGCCGCCACGCTCGACCGGCTGGAGGATACGCACGCCGAGCGGGTCGCCGCCGACCTGTCCGACAAGGACGAGATCTTCCGCGTCATCGGCGATGCGGACCTCGTGGTAGGCGCGGTGCCGGGGTCCATGGGCCACGCAACGCTGCGGGCGGTCATCGAAGCGGGCCGCGACGTCGTCGACATCTCGTTCTTCCCGGAAGACCCGTTCACCCTGGACGCGCTGGCGAAGGAACGGGGGGCGGTGGCACTGGTGGACTGCGGTCTCGCGCCGGGGCTCAGCAACCTGCTGCTGGGCCGCATGGAGGCGGAGCTGGACCGGGTGGATCGGTTCCGCTGCCTCGTGGGCGGGCTGCCCCTGGAGCGGAGGCGGCCGTTCGAGTACAAGGCGCCGTTCTCGCCGGCGGACGTCATCGAGGAGTACACGCGCCCGGCCCGCCTGCGGGAGGCCGGCCAAAACGTGGAACGTCCGGCACTGTCGGAAGTGGAGTTGGTGGACCTGCCCGGCATCGGCACGCTGGAGGCGTTCAACACGGATGGCCTGCGCACGGTGCTGCGCACGTCCGAGGTGCCGTGGATGGTCGAGAAGACCATGCGCTATCCCGGCCACGCCGACCTCATGCGGGCGTTCCGTGACGCCGGCCTGTTCGGCACCGATGCGATGGAGGTGGGCGGCACCTCCATCGCCCCGCGTGACCTCGCTTCCAAGCTGCTCTTCGAGCACTGGACCTTCGAAGATGGGGAGCCGGATGTCTCCGTGATGCGCGTCGAGGTGCACGGCGAGCGGGATGGCGAGCCGGCGCACCGCGTGTTCGACCTGCTGGATCATTACGACCCGGCCACGGGCACGTCGTCCATGGCGCGCACCACCGGCTACACGTGCACGGCCACCGTGCGCCTCGTGGCCGCCGGGCTCTACCGGCGGCCCGGCATCGCCGCGCCCGAGGTGCTCGGGCGCGACGCCGACGCGTTCGGTTTCCTCATGGACCGCCTCGCGGAGCGCAACATCACGTTCCGGGAGCGGAGCGCGGATTAGCCGCCCGTGCGGAAGCCCGGGTACAGCGTCATGCCGCCGTCGATGTAGAGGCTGGTGCCCGTTATGTAGTCCGCCATGTCGGAGGCGAGCCAGGCCACGGCGCGGCCGATGTCGTCGGGCTCTCCGATGCGGTTGTAGGGGATCAGCTTCATCAGCTTGTCGTACGCCTCCTGGGTGTTCCAGGCGGCTTCGTTGATGTGCGTGCGGATGGCCCCCGGCGCGATGCTGTTCACGCGGATGCGGTAGGGCGCCACTTCCTGCGCCAGGCTCTTCATCATCAACATGATGCCGCCCTTGGACGCCGCGTAGTTGGCGTGGCCGGCCCACGGGATCACCTCGTGGACCGAGCTCATGCAGATGATCTTGCCCGCCGCGTTGGACACCGACTCCACCACGCCCCGCCGCTTGAACTCCTTCACCGACTCCCGCGCGCACAGGAACTGGCCCGTCAGGTTCACCCCCAGCACGCGGTTCCACTTCTCCAGCGTCATCTCTTCGAACGGCGAATCCATCTGGATGCCGGCGTTCGCCACCAGGATGTCGATGGTGCCGAACTCCTTCAGCAGCCGCTCGAACATGGCCAGCACCTGGCCTTCGTCCGAGACATCGGCGTCGTGCACCAGCACCTTGCGGCCCAACTTGCGGATGGCGGCCGCCGTGACCTCCGCCCCCTTCTCGTCGTGGTAGTGGTTCACCATGACGTCCGCGCCGGCCCGGGCCAGCTCGATGGCCGTGCCCTGCCCGATCCCGGAGCTGGCGCCCGTCACCAACGCTTTCTGGCCGGCGAGGAATGGATACGGGTCCGGCTTCGGCATGACGACGTCGGGCAGGTCTTTCGCTTTCTTCGATGTATCGGTCACAGAGTCCTCCTGTCAGGGTGACGCAAGGGTGTCCGCGGCGAACGTGCCGCAGACATCTGTCATGGCGCCGGCGTCGAACGTGACCGTCCGGTTGACCGCGCCGATGACGCGCCCCAGCGGGTCCCGCCACTGGTGGTCGTCGGGCGGCGCATCGCATCGGTCGTTGCCGTTGGAGTCGAACCAGTAGTCCACCGCGTACCAGGTCCCGGCTTCCAGCAGGTTGGCGAAACGGAATGAGAAGCTGGGCACGGCAAGCACCGACGCGGTGGCGGAGTCCCGGGCCACCACCGAGTCCTGCCCGGTGGCGTCCGGCGCCACGAGCACCACCGCCACCCGCACCTCGTTTCCGCCGTCAAACGCGTGGAAGCTGGCGTCGCCCGCGAACCTGAGCGTGAAGGGCCCTTCCGGGCCCGTGCTTCCGCAAGCCACCAGGACAAGGCCGGCCAGAACGGCCGGCGCCACCGCCGCGACCGCGCGGCCGGCGTGGAGCATGGCCTGCCACATGGGGGATTCCTCCGTATGCGGACCGCTACGCGCGGTGGCGTTTCGGGGATCGTCGCCGCTCAGCGCCGCAACATGGCCCGTCCAGGCCCTTCAACTTCCAGGTTGCGTCTCGTCCTCCCGGGTCCGAGGTGCAATTCCGATGCCCGTGGCCCCCAGCAGCAGGGCGAAGAGGAAACCGGTGTAGTTCATGACGGCCCAGGGCAGGTACGACAACGTCGCCACACCCAACGTCCCGGCCATGAACGTGCCGGCGGCGCTCCAGGGCACCAGCGGAACAACGACGGTGCCCGAGTCCTCGAGCGTGCGCGACAGGTTCTTCGCGGCCAGGCCCGCTCGCCGGAACGCGTCCGCGTACAGCTCGCCGGGCACGATGATGGCCAGGTACGACGACCCGGTGACGAGGGCCGTCAGGATGCCGCTGCTCACCGTGACGGCCACCAGCCGGAACCGGCCGCGCACGACCGTGAGCAGCGCCGCCAGGATCCGGTCCAGCATGCCGCAACCGCGCATGATGCCGGCGAACGAGAACGCCACCAGGACGAGCAGGGTGAGGTCCATCATGCTCAGCATGCCGCCGCGCGCCAGCAGGGAGTCCAGCTGTTCGGACCCGGTGTGCGGCGTGTAGCCGGTGATGAGGCCGTCGAGCAGGCTCGCCAGGCTCTGCGCTTGGAAGACCGCCGCCAGGATCACGGCGACGCCCGTAGCCAGCAGCAATCCGGGGATGATGGGCGCCTTCCTGGCCGCGAAGGCCAGCATGAGCAGCGGTGGCAGCAGCAGCAGGACGTTGAAATGGTAGGCGGCGTGCAACGCGTCCTGCAGCGTGGACACGTTCGCCACGGCGTCGGGCGAGGAGCCCAGCCCGACGACCAGGTACACGCCGAGGCCCAGCAGCCAGGCGGGCAGCGTCGTCCACAGCATCCAGCGCACGTGATCGATGAGGTTCGCCCGCGCCACCACCGGCGCCAGGTTCGTGGTGTCGGAGAACGGGCTCAGCTTGTCCCCGAAATACGCGCCCGCCACCACGGCGCCCGCCGCGGCGCCGGGGCTCACCCCCAACCCCGCCGCAACGCCCATGAACGCCACGCCCACTGTGCCCGCCGTGCCCCACGACGTGCCCGTGAACAGCGAGACCATCGACGAGATCACGCAGCTCGTCACCAGGAAGAACCGCGCCGACATCAGGTCCAGCCCGTAGTAGATGAGCATGGGGATGGTGCCGGCCGCGATCCAGCTCGCGATGAGCGCGCCGATGGTGATCAGGATGAACACGGCCGGCAGCGCCGTGGACAGCGATTCGATGATGGCCCGCTCCATCTCCTTCCAGCTGTAGCCCAGCCGCGCGCCCATGCCCCCGGCCACCGCCGCCGACGCCAGCAGCATGCTCTCGATGCGCCAGCCCAGCGCGCCGTATCCCACGCCCAGGAAGAGCGCCACTCCGAACAGGGGGACGAGCGCTTCGGCGAGCGAGGGCGGGCGATGCTTCGGCTCGACCGCGTTCGGCGTGGGTCCATCGGGCGTCGCAGGGTCAGACGGCACGCGGTCCTCCGTGTCATGGGTCCGGCGCAAGATCCGGCGGAGGGCCGGGAACGGCAACCGTGGGGCACGAAGACCACGGCGGCGGGCTCGCACGAAGAACACGGCCAACCTTCCGCGACGGGGGTCCATCCAACGGGTGTCGGGCAACGACACGCTGGCGACGAAACGGCACCGGAGGGGCGCATGGGACGCGAGCATACGGACCGGGGAGGGTCGGCGGGCGAGCAATACGGGCAGAGGGCGGCCGACGGGCGCCGCTCGCGCCCGCTGAACGACTTCGCGCAGGACGTTCGCTTCGCCTTCCGCTCCATGGCCAGGCAGCCGGGGTTCGTGCTGGCGGCCGTGCTGACGCTCGGCGTGGGCATCGGCGCCAACGTGGCCATGTTCAGCGTGGCGAACCTGGCCCTGTTCCGGGCGCTGCCGTACCCGAACGCGGACCGGCTGGTGGTGGGCCGGACGTCGTGGCCGGGGGGCCATGTCGCCTGGACGGTGTCGGGACCGGACTACTTCGACGTGCGGGATCAGGCGACGTCGTTCTCGGCGACCGGCGCCATGACGCCATTCACGTCGGACGTCACCGTGACGGGCGGGGGCGAGGCGGAGCGGGTGCCGCTGGGCTGGGTCTCGCCGGGGTTCTTCCGGACCCTCGGCGTGGCCCCTCTGCTGGGCCGAGAGTTCGTCGCGCAGGAGTCGGAGCCGGGCGGCCCCGATGCCGTCATGATCAGCTACGGCTTCTGGCAACGCCGGCTGGGCGGACGCCCGGACGTCGTCGGCTCGAATCTGGTGGTGAACGGCCGGCCGCAGACGGTGGTGGGCGTGATGCCGCAAGGGTTCAGCTTCGTGACGGAGGCGCAGATCTGGGCGCCGATGGTGCGGGGCGAGAGCTTCGCTTCCGAACGACGCTACCACAACTGGCTCGTCGTGGCACGGCTGGCACCCGGCGCAACGCTGGCCGCCGCGCGCTCCGAGGTGGACGTCATCATGCGCCAGCTGGCCGATGCCTACCCGTCATCCAACAAGGGCATGGGCATGGTCGTCACGCCCCTCCAGACGGCCCTCGTCGAGGATTTCCGCGCCAGCCTGCTCATGCTCATGGGCGCGATCGGGCTCGTGCTGCTCATCGCGTGCGGCAACGTGGCGAGCCTGCTGCTGGCCCGGGGCTCGGCCCGCTCCACGGAGATGGCGCTCCGCACCGCGCTGGGCGCCGGCCGGGGCAGGATCGTGCGCCAGCTCCTCACGGAAGCCGCCGTCCTGGGCATCGGCGCGGGCCTGCTGGGCACCGGCATCGCGCTGGCGCTGCAACGCACGCTCGTGGCGGCGACGCCCCTCACGCGCCTGGGTCTTCGCGGGGCCGGAATTCAGCCGGCCGTGCTGGTCTTCGCGCTGCTGCTGTCCGCGGCCACGGTCCTGGTCTTCGGGCTGGCGCCGGCCCTCGCCGCCACCCGTGTCAACCTGTCCAACGACCTGAAGGCCGGAGCGCGGTCCGTGGCGGGCGGCCGCAGCCGGTTCCGGAGCGGGCTCGTCGTGGCCCAGGTCGCCCTGTCCGTGGTGCTGTTGATGGGCGCCGGCCTGCTCATCCGCAGCTTCCAGCAGTTGCGCGGCGTCGATCCTGGATTCGATGCGCGCGGGCTGCTGACCGCCGACATCAGCCTGCCCAGCGGCACGTACGCCGACGCCCAGCGCCGCAGCCAGTTCTTCGACGAATACCTGGCCCGCGTGCGGGGCACGCCGGGTGTCGAGGCGGCCGGCCTGGTGTCCGCCCTGCCGATCCGGAACGGCGGCAACAACGTCGGTGCGTGGGACCCGTCACATCCGCCGGCGGACGCGTCCCAGGTGCGGCTCGCGTACCAGCGCATCGTGAAGCCCGGCTACTTCGCGGCCATGGGCATCCCCATCCGTCGCGGCCGGGACATGCAGGCAACGGACGTGGCCACGGCCCCCCGGGTCATGGTCATCAACGAAACCATGGCCAGGACCCTGTTCCCCGGAGAGGATCCGCTGGGCCGCCAGGTGGCCATCGACGTGGGCGATGACCCGGGCGGCACACGCTTCGAAGTCGTGGGCGTCGTCGGCGATGTCCACGAGTCCGGACTGGCCTCCGGGCCGCAGATGGTCATGTACTTCTCGTACGAGCAGCGGCCCCAGGCCACCATGCGCCTGGCCGTGCGCACCGCCGGCGATCCGTCCGCCCTCGTGCGGCCCCTGCGGAACGCACTGACGCAGATGGATTCCGACATCCCCTTCGCCGAGCCACGCACCATGGACGACGTGCTGGCCGGCTCGGTCTCGTCGCCCCGCACCATCGCCACCGCCCTCACGGCCTTCGCCGGCGTCGCTCTTTTCCTGGCCGCTCTCGGCCTGTACGGCGTCCTGGCGTACTACGTGTCGCGCCGCGGCCACGAGATCGGCGTTCGCATGGCCCTGGGCGCCCGGGCGCGCAACGTGTTCGGCCTGGTCCTCGGCCAGGGCTTCCTGCTCGTGGGCATCGGCCTGCTGCTGGGCATCGCCGGCGCCATCGTCGGGAGCCGGTTCCTCCAGCAGTTCCTGTTCGAAGTGAACCCGCGAGACCCGGCGACCTTCATCGGCGTGCCGCTGTTCTTCGCCGCCGTGGCCCTGGCCGCATGCCTGATCCCGGCCTGGCGCGCCTGGCGCGTCGACCCCGTGGAGGCGTTCCGCGCCGAGTGAGCGCGCAGGAAGAGCGCGAAGGAGGGGCCCGCTTTTCTCTTCGTGACCTTCGTGCCTTCGTGTGATCAGGTCTGCGTGTCGGCAGCGCGGCGCATCTCCAGCTCCGCCTTCAGGCTGGATTCGTCGCGGAAGTAGCTGACGTGGGCCAGCGGAACACCATCGTCGAGGAAGCGGGCCTCGAAGTCGCCGTCGCCTGGCGTGCCGTCGAATTCGATGGCGTCCCAGGTGCGGGCGTAGCCGACGTAGTTGATGGGCACGTCGTAGTGCTGGGTCCAGAAGAAGGGTGTGTCGGTGAAGGGCACCGGGTGGCCTGTGATGGTGCGGGCCACGGCCTGGCCCTGCCGCTGGGCCACCACCCAGTGCTCGAGACGGATGCGCTCGGCGGTGTGCGAATCGGGGTAGCGGGCGATGTCGCCCACGGCGTACACGTCGGGCGCGCTGGAACGGAAGAGCTCATCCACGACGACGCCGTCGTCCACTTCGAGGCCGGCGGCCTGCGCCAGCCGCACGTCCGGCCGGACGCCGATGCCCACCACCACCAGGTCGGCGGGTAGCTCCGTGCGGTCATCCAGCACCACACGCGTCTCTCCGATGCGGGACACCGTGCGGCCCAGCAGGAAGGCGACGCCGTGGTCCTCGTGCAGCGACTGGATCCAGCGGCCCAGCTTGTCGCCCAGGGTTCGAGAGAAAGGCACACGTTCGGGCGCGACCACCGACACGTGGACGTCCCGGGCGCGCAGTGCCGCCGCCACCTCCATGCCGATGAAGCTGGCGCCCACCACCACGGCGCGTTCGGCCTTCCCGGCGGCTGCGGCGATGGCCCGGCTGTCGTCCAGGGACCGGAGCACGTGCACATGCCCCTGGTCCGCGCCGGGCACATCCAGGCGCACGGGGCGGGCGCCGGTCGCCAGCACGAGGGCGCCGTAGCCCACCGTTTCCCCGTTGGACAGGCTCACCGTGCGGGCGTCGGTGTCCACCGCCGCGGCTTCGGCGACGACACGCTCCACGCCATGCTCGTTCCAGAAATCGCCCGGCCGCAGCGGGATCCACTCCTCCGGCGCGTTGCCGGCCAGGTAGTCCTTGGACAGGTTCGGGCGGTCGTAGGGCGCGGCCTCCTGCGGATCCACCAGCACCACCCGCCCGCGATAGCCCTGGCGCCGGAGCATCTCCGCCGTGGCGGCGCCCGCGGCGCCCGCTCCGATGATGACCACGGATTCCGGCCCGTCCGCGTGTCGGCCGTAATCGTCGAGCGGGTCGGATTCCTGCTTGCCCGTCACGCGCACCATGCCGCCGGCGATATCGACGTCCCAGCGCGCCAACGGGTTCATGGCCGGCGCGCCCAGGGCTTCGCCCGTACGCAGGGAGAAACACGCGTGGTGCCACGGGCAGTGCACCTCATCGCCGTCGACCAGGCCTTCTGCCAGCGGACCGCCCCAATGGGTGCAGTGGGCGGCGGTGGCGTGCACCTCGTCCCCGCGCCGCACCAGCAGGACGGCTTCGCCGTCGGCGTGGCCGAGGAACGGCCGGCCGTCCTCCAGGTCGTTCAGCGCCACCCCCTGTCGCAGATCCGGTCCGCTCAGCGCCTGGTCTCCGCTCATAGCTTCTCTCCGGCTGGTGTTCGTCCCGCGTTGGTCGCGTCTCCCGGCGCCCGGTCATGCAATGCGCGGTCCATTCAATGTGGGTGGCACTGGACGTGCGGGCCACCGCGCGTATCATCAGGGCACACTCCCCCTCGACCCGAGAGAGACGCATGGAGAAGAAGAGGATCGTTGCCTACGTTCTCGTCGCACTGGTCGTCGTCTTCGTTCTGATCCAGTTCATCCCGGGCGGCGCCATGACCAACCCGCCCGCGACCGGCGAGATCCAGGCGCCGCCGGCCGTCATGCAGATCATGAAGACATCGTGTTACGATTGCCACTCCAACGAAACGGTGTGGCCGTGGTACAGCCACGTGGCGCCCATGTCCTGGCTCGTGCGGCACGATGTGAACGAAGGGCGCAGCCATCTCAACTTCTCGACGTGGGCCGAAGCCAGCGAGCGCGGCAAGGCGCGGCGCCTTCGGTTTGGCATCCCGCACGTGATGGACGAGCACGAGATGCCGCTCTGGTACTATACAATCATCCATCGCCACGCCGTGCTCACCGACAGCCAGCGCCAGACGCTGCGCCAGTGGGCCATGCAGGAGTCCAACCAGTACCCGGATTCGCTGTTCCAGCGGCGCCCGGAGGGACAACGGCCGGCCAACGGAGCAAGCGGGCGGTGAACGCAGTCGTTTGAAACATCCCACCTCGAAGCCGATCCACAAGGAGCAGACATGCGTGCCCTGCTGACCACGTTGGCCGGGATCGTCCTCGCCGTGCCCCTCGTCGCCCAGACGCCCGGCACGGTGCCCACGACGAACCAGGCGTTCTTCGGCCCGCTGGATCTGCCGGCGGCCAACGACCTGCGCACCGGCGCGGGCGAACCGGGCCCCGGCTACTGGCAGAACCGCGCGGACTACCGCATCCAGGCCACCCTGGACACGGCGAGCCACACCATCACCGGGTCCGAGACGATCCACTACACCAACAACTCGCCCGATTCGCTGGACTACCTCTGGCTCCAGCTGGACCAGAATCTGTTCCGGCCGGGCAGCCGGGGCTCCCTGGTCAACGGCGGCGGCACGCGCTGGCGCGGCTCGTTCGCGGGCGGCGGCGACGACCTGAAGAAGGTGCAGGTCGTGATGGACGGGCAGGCCCTCACGCCGAAGACGGTCGTGGACGGCACCCGCCTGCGCATCGATCTGCCCTCGCCGCTGGCGCCCCACGGCGCCACGCTGGACGTGAATATCGACTGGAGCTTCGTCGTGCCCCCGTACGGGGCGGACCGCATGGGCCGCTTCCACGGACAGGATGGCTGGGTGTACGAGATCGCCCAGTGGTACCCGCGCATGTACGTCTACGATGACGTGCGCGGCTGGAACCCCATGCCGTACCTCGGCCAGGGCGAGTTCTACCTGGAGTACGGGAACTTCGATGTCTCCCTGACCGTGCCCCGCGACCTGGTCGTCGTGGCGACGGGCGCGCTCCAGAACCCCGAGGCCGTGCTCACCGCCGACGAGCGCAGGAGCCTGGACCGGGCGCGGAACAGCGCCAAGACGGTGACCATCATCGGCAAGGACGACATCGGCAAGCCATCCACCCGCCCGGCGGGCACGGGGCCCCTCACCTGGCACTTCCGCGCCGACAGCGTGCGCGACGTGTCCTGGGCCGCCTCCCGCGCGTTCATCTGGGACGCCGCGTCGTGGCAGAACGTGCTGCTCCAGAGCTTCTACCCGCGGGAAGGGCTGGGCACGAAGAGCAACCCGGGCTGGGAGAGCTCCACCCAGTACGTGCGCCACACGATCTCGTACTACTCCACCCAGTGGTTCCGCTACCCCTACCCCGTCGCCAGCAACGTGGCGGGCGTGGTGGGCGGCATGGAGTACCCCATGATCGTGTTCTGCGGCGTCGGCGGCCGCGGCACTCGCCTGTTCGGCGTCACCGACCACGAGCTGGGCCACACCTGGTTCCCCATGATCGTGGGCAGCGACGAGCGCCGGTACCCCTGGATGGACGAAGGCTTCAACACCTTCATCAACAACTACTCCAACCTGGACTTCTACGGCCCCAACGCGCGCGTGCGCACGCAGCCGGCCCTCATCGCGATGCAGGAGCTCTCGTCGGCCAACGACCAGCCCTCCATGACCTACCCGGATGTCCTCGCGCGCGAGCGACTCGGCTTCGCCGAGTACAGCAAGCCGGCGTACGGGCTCATCATGCTCCGGGAAGTCGTCCTGGGCCACGAGCTGTTCGACTCGGCCTTCCGCGCCTACATCCGGCGCTGGGCGTTCAAGCACCCGAAGCCCGCCGACTTCTTCCGCACCATGAACGACGTCTCGGGCACCGACCTGGACTGGTTCTGGCACGAGTGGCTCTACACCACCGACGTGCTGGACCAGGCCGTCGACTCCGTCACTTACGACTCGGCCGGCTCCCACATCGTCCTCTCCAACAACAAGGGCCTCGTCATGCCCGTGGTCGTGGAGATGAAGGACGCCGACGGCTCCACCCAACGGGTCCAGGTGCCCGTCCAGGTCTGGGGGGCCACCGACCAGTACACGCTGGACGTGCCGGGCCACGTGGTCTCCGTGACCCTCGACCCGGACGGCATCTACCCGGACGTGAACCGGGGGAACAACACCTGGAAGGCGGCCGGCGGATCGTAACCGGACGGCGTGACCGGAGGTCCTTGTTCCCGGTCCTTGTTCCCGGTCCTTTTGCGCAACGTGTCATCCGGATGACACGTCACGGAAAGGGCGGTAGGCCTCGGCCGTGCACGGACGCTGAATCGCTGACGGGGAGATCCCCTCACCGCCGCCCGGCGATGCCGGGGCGACGGGGTGATCCCCGCTCCGCACCACGGCCCCGCCCGGGGAGCGACACCCGGTTCGCTCATGCGGGTCCATGGCCGGCTCCAGGTGGCCGGACATGGACCCGCACGCGAATCGCGGGATGTGTGTAGCCGCTACCTGCCCATCGCCTGGATCAACCTTGCCTCCCCCTCGTGCGCTTCCCTGGCCAGCGCCTGGTAGACGGCGTACTGCGCCGGTGTGGGCCGGGCGTAGGCCAGGTCGACGTCGGCCGCCAGATAGGCGATGTGGCTGCGCAGCAAGGCCTCGTGGAGCAGGGTGCCCTCACTGGAGTGGAGGTCGAGCTGGACCAGGCCGTCGATGGCGTCATTCAGCGCGGCGATGCGCTTCCGCGCCCGGCGCCCGGCCCGGCCCTTCAGGCCGGCGAGGGAATCGCGCACGGCGAGGGCCCGGTTGAGCGTGGTGTCCAGCGTGTCGAGGGCCGCGTGGATCTTGAGCTGTAGCCCGAGGCGCGCCGCCAGGTCGTCGTCCGTGGCGTGGATGCGCGGGTCGAGGGCCACGGTGAAGCTCTGCCGTTGCGTGGTGGCGCCGTAGCTCAGGGTGACGGTGTACGTCCCCGGCGTGACGACGGGGCCGCTCACCTCGTCCGTGAGCCCGCCGGCGGCGATGGGCGGCTCGAACCCGTTCACTTCCGTGGCGTCCGGATAGCGCAGGTCCCACTGGAACCGGTTCATGCCGGGCTCGATGGCCGTCAGCTTCCGCTCCTGGTCTTCCTTCCGCTTGATGGGATTGGTCTCGTTGGCTTCCCGCACGCTGTCCGCCGCCGACCGCTTCTTCTTCAGGTGCAGCGCGAACGTGCGCACCGTCCGGCCCTGCGCATCGGCGAACGTCAGCTTCACCGGCGTCGTGCCGTCGTAGCTCTCGGGTACCTGGAAGAAGACCGTGGCACCGAACGGCGGGTTCTTGCCGGCATCCGGCACGGGGTAGCCGCCACCGCCGTACGCGTGGCTGAGCCATGCCCGCTCGGGGGCGTACAGGGCCACGGCCGTGTTGGCCGGCGCCGGCTGCTTCGTCGCCTGCTCCAGCAGCGCCAGGTTGTCCAGCACCCAGAAGGCCCGCCCGTGGGTGGCCACCACGACGTCGCCCTGGCGCGTGTCGATGCGGACGTCCCGCACCTGGACCTTGGGCAGGTTGAGGGCCAGCGGCTGCCAGTGGGCGCCCCCGTTGAAGCTGACGTACACCGTGTTCTTGGTGCCCGCGAACAACAGGTCGGCGTCGTTGGGGTCCTGGCGGACGGTGAAGACGTACTGGTCCGCCGGCAGCCCGTCCGTCATGGCGGTCCAGTGCGCGCCGTAGTCCGTCGTCTTGAACACGTACGGCGTGAAGTCGTCCCACATGTAGCGGCGCGCGGCGAGGTATGCCGTGCCCGGGTCCTGGTGGTCCGGCTCGATGGAGCTGATGTAGGTCCACTTCGGCAAGCCGGGCGGGGTCACGTCCTGCCAGTGGCCGCCGCCGTCCCGGGTCACGTGGACGAGACCGTCGTCGGAGCCGGCCCAGATCACCTGGCCGTCCGTCGGCGCGACGGCGATTGAAGACACGGTGGCGTAGATCTCGGCGCCCGACTGGTCCAGGTCGATGGGCCCTCCGGTGGGCGCCTCCGTCGCCGAGTCGTTGCGCGTCAGGTCCGGGCTGATGGTCTGCCAGGTCTGGCCGTAGTCGTCGCTCTTCATGACGTACTGCGAGCCGATGAGCAACTCCTTCGGGTTCGCCGGCGAGAACAGGATCGGGTGCGTCCAGGCGAAGCGGTACTTCAACTCACCGGATGATGCGCCTTCCTGGTAATGCGGCCACGGGCTCACGCTCTGGAGCTGGCCCGTCTTCAGGTCCGACTTCAGGAAGATGCTGAAGTAGCCGCTGCCGTACGTCACGTCCGGGTCGCCGGGCTGGGGCACCGTAAACGTGCTCTCGCCGTACGCTGCGTTCTGCCACTCGCCCAGGCCGATGGCGCCGTTGTCGCTGGCGCTGGGGCCCTCCATGGAGCCCTCGTCCTGCTGCGCGCCGTAGATGTGGAACGGGAACTGGTCGTCCAGATTCACGTGGTAGAACTGCCCCGTCGGCTGGTTGTGCTCCGTGCTCCAGGTCTTGCCGCCGTCGGTGGACACGGTGGCACCGCCGTCGTTGCCCTCCAGCATGATCTTCGGATTGTCCGGATTGACCCAGATGATGTGGTTGTCACCGTGGGGCGTGCGCATGCGCGTGAACGTCTTGGCGCCATCGTGCGACGTGTAGACCGCGTCCACCTGCGGCATGTACACCGTGTTGGGATCCTGCGGGTCCACGAAGATGGCCATGTAGTAGAACGCCCGCTGCCGCAGCTTCCACTCGTCGTTCACCCGCGCCCACGTCTGCCCTGCATCGTTGGAGCGGAACACGCCGCCGTCCTTCGCCTGGATGGTCGCGTACAGCACGTCCGGTGACGACGGCGCCACCGCCACGCCGATCTTGCCCAGCACCTCCTGCGGCAGGCCCTTGTTGCCGGAGATGTTCGTCCAGTGCGCACCGCCGTCCGTGCTCTTGTAGATCCCGCTGCCGGCACCGCCGCTGGACAGGCGCCAGTGCGTCCGGTACGCCTGCCACGTGGCGGCGTACAGCACGTCGGGGTTCTTCGGGTCCATGACCAGGTCCACGGCGCCCGTGCTGTCGTTCACGAACAGCACCTTGTTCCATGTCCTGCCGCCGTCCGTCGTCTTGAACACGCCCCGGTTCGGGCCCGG
>CAZUFP010000021.1:48767-62996 GCA_964619835.1 uncultured Gemmatimonadaceae bacterium
GCGGCATGGCTCCGGCTCCTGACAGTGCACGGCCACGCGAAACCGGATCGGCACGCGCAGTGCCGGCGCCGATGATCGCAGGGTCGAACGGGGATTTTTGGTGAATGCCTCAGGGGCACTGCAAACCCCACGCCAACGCGTGCGGCCGCCGGGGTTCGCGGCGGCGTTCTTGACGGGCGGGGACCGGTGTTGAATGTTATTCGAACGAACGTTCGTTCGGATGATGCCACCACCGCGGCACGACGGGCACGCGTCCCCTGCGGGACGGCCCGGCGCGACGCTCAGCCCGGAGCGGGTCAATGGAGGCGGTGCAGCTGGTGGAAGCGGGCAGCCTGGAGCTGCGGGAGGTCCCGAAGCCGGAGCCGGGCGAGGACGAGGTGGTGGTGCGGGTGGCAGGCTGCGGCGTGTGCCACACGGACATCGGCTTCTGGAAGGAAGGCGTGGCGACGCGGCAGTCACCGCCGTTGACGCTGGGCCACGAGATCAGCGGCGTGGTGGAGTCGGCGGGGGCGGCGTACGCGGGCCTGGTGGGTCGTGAAATCATCGTGCCGGCGGTGATCCCGTGCGGCAAGTGCGAGCTGTGCCTGAACGGGCGCGGCAACGTGTGCCGGACGCAGCTCATGCCGGGCAACGACATGGACGGCGGGTTCGCGGAATACGTGCGGGTGCCGGGCCGCGGGCTGTGCGTGGTGGAGGACCGGGGCGAATACGAGCTGGCGGAATTGTCGGTGATCGCGGACGCGGTGACGACGCCGTACCAGGCGGTGCTGCGAAGTGGTCTCAAGCCGGGCGATCTGGCGGTGGTGGTCGGTGTGGGCGGGGTGGGCACGTATGCGGTGCAGATCGCGGCGGCGTTCGATGCCCGGGTGGTGGCCATCGACGTGGACCCGGCGAAACTGGCGGCGGTGGCGGATCACGGCGCGTCGCTGACCATCAATTCGGCCGACATGGCCGTGAAGGACATCCGCAAGCAGATCACGGCTGCCGCGAAGGAATGGGGCAGCCGTCTTCACAGCTGGAAGATCTACGAGTGCTCCGGCCACCCGAGTGGTCAGCAAACGGCGTTCGGGCTGCTGACGCATGCCGCGACGCTGATGGTGGTGGGCTTCACGATGGCCCGGGGCGAGTTCCGACTGAGCAACCTGATGGCGTTCGATGCGACGGCGCAGGGCACGTGGGGGTGCCGGCCGGAGCTGTATCCGGACGCTCTGAAGCTGGTGACCGACGGGCAGATCGCACTGCGGCCGTTCATCGAGACGCATCCCCTGAGCGAAGGCCTGGACGTGCTGGAGCGGGTGGCGGCCCACGAGGTGGCGGGCCGGGCCATCCTGGTGCCCGGCGCCCGGGCGTAGAGAGGACACGACATGCTGAAGAGCCACACGCTGGTGCCGGAGCGCGAGTTCACGGAGATCCGTTACGAGCTCCGGCCGGTGCTGGACCCGTCCGGCCAGCCGGTGGACGGACTCTACAACGCCTGGATCATGCTGGACAACGAGGAGCAGCTGAACAGCTACACGACGGACGCGGTGAAGGAGCTGATCCTGGCGTTCCGCCAGGCGAGCATGGACCGGAGCGTCGTCGCCGTCGTGTTCACCGCGGTGGGGGACAGGGCGTTCTGCACGGGCGGCAACACGAAGGAATACGCCGAGTACTACACGGGCAATCCGCAGGAATACAAGCAGTACATGCGCCTGTTCAACGACATGATCGACGCGATCCTGCGCTGCGACAAGCCGGTGGTCAACCGGGTGAACGGCATGCGCATCGCGGGCGGTCAGGAGCTGGGCATGGCGTGCGACTTCAGTATCGCCGTGGACACGGCGCGCTTCGGCCAGGCCGGCCCGAAGCACGGCTCCGCGCCCGACGGCGGATCCACCGATTTCCTTCCCGTCTACGTCGGCTTCTCTCGTGCCATGGAGAGTGGGGTCCTCTGCGAGACCTGGAGCGCACACAAGGCACTGTACCTGGGTCTGTTGAACCAGGTCGTGCCTGCGCTCCGGCTCGACGGGGAATGGATCCCCAACCCCATGGTCGTGACGGACCGGTTCCTCGACCCCTTCGGCAACATCGTATACGGCGATTACAAGCAGGGCGCCGAGCGCGACGAGGCCAGGCAGGTGCTGGCGCGCGCCGAGACCGACCTGTCGAAGCTGGATGAAGCCACCGACGCGCTGTGCACCAAGCTGCTCATGCTCATGCCCGACTGCACGTCCAAGACGGTGAACGGCCTGCGCAAGCACAAGCAGTGGTTCTGGGACGTGAACAGCGTCACGAACCGCGAGTGGTTGGGCCTGAACATGATGACGGAGGCGAAGGCCGGCTTCCGGGCATTCAACGAGGGTCCGAAGGGCCACCGGGAAGTGGACTTCATCAAGCTGCGCCAGATGCTGGCCCAGGGGCATCCCTGGGACGACGAGCTGCTGCGGGCCATCTCGCCCCAGTACCAGACCGCCGACGCGGCGGGCGACTGAGGACGGCCCATGGACCTCGGCCTCACCGGCAGGGCGGCGCTGGTCACGGGCGGCCGGCGCGGAATCGGCGGCGCGGTCGTGCGCGCGCTGGCCGCGGCGGGCTGTGACGTGGCGGTGGTGGACCAGGCGAACGACGACGCCATGTCCGACACCGTGGCCGCCGTCGAAGCGGCCGGCCGCCGCGCCCTCGCCGTGGAAGCCGACGTGCGCGACTTCGCCCGCGCGGAGTCCGTCGTGGAGGAAGCCGAAGAGACGTTCGGCCGGCTGGACGTGCTGGTCTGCTGCGCCGGCATCACGCGGGACCACGTCGTCTGGAAGCTGTCCGAGTCGGAATGGGACGACGTGCTGGACGTGAACCTCAAGGGCTGCTTCAACTACGGCCGCGCCGTGGCGCCCGTGTTCCGCCGGCGGGAGTGGGGCCGGGTGGTGAACATCGCGTCCATCAACGGCCTGCGCGGCAAGTTCGGCCAGGCCAACTACGCGGCGTCCAAGGCGGGCGTGATCGCGCTGACCAAGACCCTGGCGCGGGAGCTGGGCCGCTGGAACGTGACGGCCAACGCCGTCGCGCCCGGCATGGTCATGACCGACATGACCCGGGACGTGCCCGGCGAGCGGGTCGACGACGCCGTGGCCGACACCACCCTGGGCCGGCTGGCCACGAAGGAGGACGTGGCGGACGTCGTCGTGTTCCTCTGTTCGCAACGCGCGGCGAGCGTGACGGGTGAGGTGATCCGGGTGGACGCGGGGCAGTACATCTGAGGGACGACCGAGGGAAGCCATGCCGATCGAGACATCCTTCGAAGCCGGAATCGCGCGGCTCACGCTGGCCGCTCCGCCGCTGAACATCCTGACCCGCGAGGTCATGGCGGAGATGCGTCAGGGGCTGGCGTCGCTGGCGGCCGAGGACACGTTGCGCGTGCTGGTGCTCCTGGCGGAGGGCGACCACTTCTCGGCGGGCGCAGCGGTGGAGGAGCACCTGCCGCCGGACCACGAGCAGATGATCCCGGAGTTCGCCGCGACGATCCGCGCGCTCTACGACTTCCCTACCCCGATGATCGCCGCGGTGCATGGCCGCTGCCTGGGAGGCGGGTTCGAGGTGGTGCAGACGGCGGACATCGTGGTGGCGGGCGAGAGCGCGAAGTTCGGGGTGCCCGAGATCCAGCTCGGGGTGTTCCCGCCCGCCGCCTGCGGCCTGCTGCCCGAGCTGACCACCCCCCAGGTGGCCGCCGAGCTCATCTACACGGGCGATGCCATGGGCGCAGCCGACGCCCTGGCCGCCGGCCTGGTGCGCCGTGTGGTCCCGGACGGGGCCGTGGACGACGAAGCCCTGGCCCTGGCCGGCCGCATGGCGCGCCACAGCGCCGCGGCGCTGCGCCGCGCGAAGCGCGCGCTGCGCTCGGCCTACAGCGCACGGGTCGAGCACGCGGTGCACCGCGCGGTGGAGATCTACCTGCACGACCTGATGAAGACGGCGGACGCCGTGGAAGGGCTCCGCGCCTTCACGGAGAAACGACGACCGGAATGGAGTCATCGATGACGACCGAAGTCTTTCCCGGCTGGCAGGGCCGTCCCCTGGACGAGCTTTTGGCCATGTCCCGGGAGCTGTTGGAGGACAACGACTTCCCGACCGTGAAGCGCTGGCGGGAGGCCGGCGGCAAGGTGGTGGGCCACTTCCAGGTCTACTTCCCCGAAGAGATCGTGCACGCGGCAGGCCTGTTGCCGTTCAAGGTCCGGGGCGCGCCGGTGGAGCCGCTCCAGTCCGACTCGCGCTTCGGTTCCTACCTGTGCTCCATCCTGAAGACGTCGCTGGAGCTGGCGCTGTCCGGCCGCGTGGAGCTGGACATGTTCGTGACGCACCCCATCTGCGACGCGGCGCGGAACCTGGCGGGCGTCTGGGGCCGCAACTTCGACTACAAGTGCCAGATCCTGTACCTGCCGCAGAACGCCGACTCGCCCCACGCGCCGGAATACCTGCGGGGCGAGTATGCCCGGCTGATGCGGGACGTGGAGGCCATCGCGGGCCGGAAGGTGAGCGACAACGACCTGCGGGCGTCCCTGGCGGTGTTCAACGAGAACCGCGCCCTGCTGCGCCGGCTGTACGCCATCAAGCGGGACTCGCCCTGGCTGGTCTCCGCCGAGGAGGCGTACACGCTGGTGGCCATTGGCGGACTGCTGCCGAGGGAGGAGCACAACGCCCTGTTGAACGCCGCCCTGCCCATGATCGAGGCGCGGGACGCGAAGAAGCTGGACCGCATCCGCGTCGTGTTCGAGGGCGGCTTCTGCGAGCAGCCGCCGCTGGACCTGATCCGGGCCATCGGCCGCTCCTGCTACGTGGTGGACGACGACCTGCTCATCGGCCTGCGCTGGATCCTGGAGGACGTGCCCACCGAAGGTGACCCGCTCCTCAACCTGGCGACGGCCTACGTGGACTCGTCGGCCCACAGCCCGGTACAGCACGACGCGCGCAAGCCCAAGGAGAAGATGCTCATGCGGCGCCTGCGGGACGCCGACGCCCAGGCGGCCATCATCACGGCGGCCAAGATGTGCGAGCCGGGCCTGGAGGAGCAGGTGACGTACACGCGCACGCTGGACGAGGAGAACGTGCCGTACTTCGTGAGCGAGTTCGAGGAGAACATGACGAGCTTCGACCACCTGGAGATCCAGCTGGAGACGTTCGTCGAGAACCTGATGTTCGACTAGGTCCGGGAGAGAGCATGGCAACGGGCACAGACAGTATCGTAGGGCGCGGCAACGCGGACGGCGCGGCCCTGTTCCGGGACTGGTTCGGGGAGCTGACGTCGGCGGCGGAAGAAGGGCGCGGGGCGGCGTACGTGTTCGTCATGGGAAGCATGGCGGAGCTGCTGCGCTGCTTCGACTTCCCCGTCGTGTTCCCGGAGATCAACTCGCTGCAGACGGCGGTGCGCCACGTGGCGCACGAGTACCTGAACGAGGCGGAGGACTACGGCTATTCGCCGGACATCTGCGGCTACGTGAAGGCGGACGTGGCGACGCAGATGCGCGGCGGCCGGCTGCCCATGGGGCGCATCCCGAAGCCGTCGGTGGCGGTCTACACGAATGCCTGCAACACCTACATCAAGTGGGCGGAGATCTGGGAGCGCATGCACGGCATGCCGACGTTCACGGTGGACGTGCCCGGGAGCCGCGCGGCGGGGCTGCGGCCGCCGCCGGGCGACGCGGACTTCGAGCACGACCGCAAGTACGTGCAGGCGCAGATCGAGACCATGATCCCGGAGCTGGAGCGGATCAGCGGCGTGAAGTTCGACATCGACCGGCTGCGGGAGAGCATGGGCCACGCCAACACCATGAGCCGCGGCTGGAAGCGGGTGCTGGAGCTGAACCAGGCCACGCCGTCGCTGTTCAACGCCCTCACCGACGGGACCATCTACCTGGGCGTGTCCAACACGCTGCGCGGGGCACCGGAAGGCGCGCGCTACTTCGACGACCTCGTCGAGGAGATGGAGTACAAGCGCGAGCACGGCATCGGCACCCTGACGGACGAGCAGTACCGGCTGCTGTTCGTGGGCGTGCCCTGCTACCCCATCTTCCGGCGCTTCGGCGAGATGTTCACCGAGTGGGGCGGCACGTTCGTGAACTCGACGTACCTGTGGTTCGCGTCGGGCGGCGCCAACGCCGGCTTCGAGTACGACCTGTCGCGGCCCATGGAGAGCCTGGCGGAGGGCCTGCTGCTGAGCACGCGCGACGCCATGGACAGCATGTTCTTCCAGACGGACGTGCTGCTGGAGATGTTCGAATCGTTCGGCGCCGATGGCGTCGTGTACCACCCCATCAAGAGCTGCCGCACCGTGTCCACGGGCCTGGCGGACAACCGCCGCGCGCTCATGGAGAAGGGCGACATCCCCAGCCTGTACATCGAGTCGGACATGATGGACCGGCGGGTGGTCTCGGAAGCGCAACTCAAGAACCGGATCGACGCGTTCTTCGAAGGACTGGCGTCCCGCAAGCGGACCGCGACGACGGCATAAGGGAGGACAGCATGGCATACGCGGCGGGTGTGGACGTCGGCTCCACGCAGACCAAGGCGGTGATCATCGGCGAGGATCGGCAGATCGCCGCACGCTCGCTTGTGGAGACGGGCGCCAACGTGATCCGCGCGGCGGAGAGCGCGTTCCAGGAAGCGCTGCGAACGGGCGACCTGCGGGAGGAAGAGGTCGAGTTCATCGTGGGCACCGGCTACGGGCGCTACAAGGTCACGTTCGGCAACACGCAGGTGACGGAGATCAGCTGCCACGGGCGGGGCGCGGTCCACATGTTCCCCAACACGCGCACGGTGGTGGACATGGGCGGCCAGGATACCAAGGCGATCCGCGTGTCGCCTACGGGCGAGATCATCGACTTCTGCATGAACGACAAGTGCGCGGCGGGCACCGGGCGTTTCCTGGGCGCGGCGTCCAGCGCGCTGGACATCCCGCTGAACGAGCTGGGCCCCACGGCGCTGGGCGGCCAGCGGCCTGTGAAGATCACCACCACCTGCACCGTGTTCGCCGAGTCCGAAGTGCTGTCCTGGCTGGGCAAGGGCAAGAAGATCGAGGACATCCTGCTGGGTGTGCACCAGTCCATCGCGGCGCGCTCCGCGGGCCTGCTGCGGCGCGTGGGCATCGAGCCGGAGGTCACGTTCACCGGCGGCGTCGCGAAGAACACGGCCATGATCGCCACGCTGAACGAGCGGCTGGGCTTGAAAGTGAACGTAAGCGACGAGTCCCACTACATGGGAGCGCTGGGCGCGGCGCTGTTCGCGCTGGACCACGTGCAGGCGGGCCGCACCCCGGCGAAGGCGAGGCAGAGCGCATGAGCACGTACACGGCAGGGATCGATATCGGATCGACATACACGAAGGCGGTGGTGCTGAACGATGGCCACGAGATCATGGGCCGCGCCATGCGACCCACCGGCTTCAAGCTGAACGAGGCGGGCGAGCAGGCGCTGGGCGAGGCGCTGAACGCAGCGGGCCTGACCCGGGACGACGTCGCCTACACCGTCGCCACCGGCTTCGGCCGCCACCAGACGGACCTGAGCGACGTCCACGTGACGGACCTCACCGCCGCCGCACGGGGCGCCACCCTGCTCTTCCCCGGCACGAAGACCATCCTGGATGTGGGCGGCCAGACCATGAAGGCCATCCGCCTGGGCGAGAAGTCAAAGGTCCGCTCGTTCCGCCTGAACGACAAATGCGCCGCCGGTACCGGCGCCTTCCTGGAGAAGACGGCGCGCTACATGGGCTACGGCACCGAGGAGATCGGGCCGCTGGTGGCCACCTCCAAGGACGTGATCCCCATCTCCGGCGTGTGCGCCGTGTTCGCCGAGTCGGAGGTCATCAACCAGCTGTCCCAGGGCGCGGCGCCCGCCGACATCATGCACGGCGCCATCGTGTCCCTGGTGGGCCGGTCCGTACAGCTCATGAAGCGCGTCCAGATGGAGCCGGAGTTCACCCTGATCGGCGGCATCCTGCGCTTCGAGCGCATGGTGGGCGTCGTGCGCGAGGAGCTGGCCAGCGACGTGAACGTGCCCGAGGGCGACCTGGTGCAGTTCATCTCCGCGCTGGGCGCCGCCGTGCTGGGGCAGCGGCGGCTCCAGCGGCTGGCCGACGCAGGTACCGCCGGCGCGGCGGCCTGAGGGCGGTCCCATGGGCGAGGCCGGGGGCACGGAAGGTTCGAAGCGGCCGCAGGCCGGAACAGAGTCGCCGCGCGCTGACGCGGCGGCGTCTGGGGCGCAGCCGTCCGGACCACAGGCGGCGCAGCCGTCCGGACCGCAGGCGGCGCAGCCGTCCCGGGCGAAGGCGTCGCAGTCCGACGGCGCGCTCAACGCGCTGCTCCGCACCGAGGCACACCGGGTCCTTTCGGAGAACATGCTCCAACCCGACCCCGCGCGCGTCGCCGATGGCTGGGAGCGCCGCTTCATCGCCGACGGCAAGCGCGCCGAGGAAGCCATCGCCCTCTACGAAGAGTTGGGCTACGAAGTGTGTGCGGACCCGGTGCGCTCGGAGGAGCTGCGCGACGAATGCGAGGCCTGTCGGTTGGTGGCGTTGCTGCGCTTCCAGACGATATACACACGAAGACGCGAAGAATAGCTCACACGGAAGGCACGAACGATGGTGGGCTGTACACGTGTACGGACCTTGTCATCCGGATGACGAGTGGCGAAAACACAAAAGGACGCTTGTGTTGCTCCTGCGCCGCGGATCATTCCTCGCCGGTCGTCGTGCCTTGCGCGCCTTCGTACGAGGCCGTGGGGTTCGGGTCTTCGTGTGATACGCTGGCGAACTGGTTGGCGCGGATCTAACGTTTCTTGACAGCCTCATCGGATCGTGGAGCCCCTTCGGGCCAGGAGATAGCAACCATGCGGTGTCCCCGATGCGGCCGCGAAGCGGCCAAGGACGACAAATACTGCGCCGAATGCGGCATGTTCCTGCGGGACGCGTTCGTCGATCAGCGGATCCTGCACGCGCTGCTGCTGGAGGTGGAAGGCAAGCATCAGGACGCCCGGCGCGAGCTGGAGCGGCTGGTGGAGGCGGAGCCCGACCACGTGCTGGCCAACCACCTGCTGGGCAACGTCTACTTCCACCAGGGCACGCTGGACCTGGCGGTGCAGCGCTACCGGCACGCGCTGGAGCTGGCGCCCGACTTCGTCGAGTGCGCGTACGACCTGGGGGTGGCATATTACCACCGCGGCAACATGCCGGACGCCATCCGGGCGTATCAGCGCTGCCTGGAGATCGACCCGCACTACAACGCCGCCCACTACCGGCTCGCCATCTCCCTGTTCCATGCCGGCGATCTGAACCAGGCGCTCGAACATTTCGAGAAGTGCACGTCGTTGACGCCGGAGTACCTGATGGCGCGCTACCACATCGGCGTCATCCACGAGCGTCTGGGCGACCTCGGCGCGGCGGCACGGGAGTTCCAGCGGAGCCTGGATGACGGCGTGGGCGAGGTGAGCAGCCTGTACCATCTGGCGCATATCCGGAATTCGGAAGGTGACGCCGAGGGCGCGCGCGACCTCATCGAGCGAGCGCACCAGTTCGCCCGGGCCAACGGGTTCTAGCGGCGGCGCGGGTACCAGTACGGAGGAGGCGACAGGTTGACAGCTCCCTCAGAGGATCGACTCATCCACGACTGGGCGGTCGTGGATGGGGAAGACGCGACGACGCGGCCGCGCCCCATGCTGGACGACGAGACGTTGCGCGATGGGCTCCAGAGCCCATCCGTCACCGATCCTCCCGTGGGCATCAAGATCGAGGTGCTGCACCTGATGAACCGGCTGGGCATCGAGACGGCCGACATCGGGCTGCCGGGGGCCGGCCCGCGGCAGCGGGACGCGGTGGAGCGGCTCTGCCGCGAGATCGACCGGGAGCACCTGCGGATCCGGGCCAACTGCGCCGCCCGCACCATGGTGGTGGACATCCAGCCCATCGCCGACGTGTCCCAGAAGACCGGCGTGCCCATCGAGGCGTGCGTGTTCATCGGCAGCAGCCCGATCCGGCAGTACGCGGAGGAGTGGGACCTGAAGCACATCCTCCGGCACACGCGGGAGGCGGTGTCGTTCGCGGTGCGCGAAGGGCTGGACGTCATGTACGTCACGGAAGACACGGTGCGCGCCTCGCCCGAGCACCTGCGCATCCTGCTCACCGCCGCCGTGGAAGCGGGCGCAAAGCGGGTCTGCCTGTGCGACACCGTGGGCGCCGCGGTGCCGCGGGGTGTGGCCAACCTGACGTCGTGGGTGAAGGCCCTGCTGGCGGAGATCGGCGCCGGGGACGTGGGCATCGACTGGCACGGCCACCGGGACCGCGGCCTGGACGTGGCCAACACGCTCGCCGCCGTGGATGCCGGGGCCACACGCGTGCACGGGACCGCCCTGGGCGTGGGCGAGCGCGTCGGCAACACGCCCATGGAGCAACTGCTGGTGAACCTGAAGCTGCTGGGCCTGCGGGACGACGATTTGTCCTGCCTCACCGAGTATGTCGAGCTGGTGTCCGCCGCCGTGGGCGTGCCCATCCCGGTGAACGCACCCATCGTGGGGCGCGACGCGTTCCGCACCGCCACGGGCGTGCACGCGGCCGCCGTCGTGAAGGCGCAGCGGAAAGGCGAAGCCTGGCTGGCGGACCGGGTCTACTCGGGCGTGCCCGCCGGCTGGGTGGGCCGGCAGCAGGAGATCGAGATCGGCCACATGTCCGGCGGCTCCAACGTCCAGTTCTACCTGACGAGCCGCGGCCTGCCCGTCACCCCGGCCATTGTCGAGGCCATCCTCGCCGCCGCCAAGAAGTCGGAGCGGCTGCTGGCCGAGGAAGACGTGCTCGAGATCGTGCGGCGGACAGGGACCGGGACCTGATGCTCCTCGACGTGCTGGTCCAGGGCGGCCTGGCGGAGGCGCTGCATCGTCCGCTCATCGCCATCCCCACGCTGTTCGGGGCCGGCGTGCTCACCAGCCTGACGCCGTGCCTCTACCCCATGATCCCCATCACCGTGGCGGTCATCGGCGGCACCGGCGCGGCAGGCCGCGTGTCGCGCCGCCGCATGGTGGGCCTGACGCTCACCTACGTCGCCGGGCTGGCGCTGCTGTACGCTCTCCTGGGCCTCCTCGCCGGGCTCACCGGCTCCCTGTTCGGCACCATCTCGTCCAGCCCGTGGGCCCGGTTCGCCATCGGCAACCTGCTGCTGTTGTTCGGTCTGGCCATGCTGGACGTGTTTCCGGTTTCGGCGCCCCAGCGCCTCCTGACCTGGGCCAGCGCCCGGGCCGGTGGCTCGTACCCGGCCGTGTTCGTCATGGGCGCCTCGTCCGGCGTCGTCGCGGCCCCGTGCGGCGCGCCCGCCTTCGCCGCCGTGCTCACCTGGGTGTCCACGACGCAGAGCGCCGTGCTGGGCTTCGTGTACCTGTTCGCGTTCGCCATCGGCATGACCGCGTTCCTCGCCGTCGTCGGCCTGTTCTCCGGCGCCCTCGCCGTCCTGCCTCGATCGGGGGCCTGGATGGCGGTCGTGAAGAAGGTCGCCGGCATCCTCATGATCGCCGTGGCCGAGTACTACTTCATCCACATGGGCATGGTGATGTGAGGCCAACACCGGCACCGGAGCGGGGGTCAAGAACGAGGCCGGAACAGTTATCGTTGGTGTAGGCAGACGCTTTCTCAACTCACCCGGGAACGGTGACGTGATAGGATCCCGCGGGGCACGGTCCGTCGTACTGGCAGTGGCAGTCACGCTGGCGTTCATGGCACCAGGGGCGGCAACCGCCCAGGACGTCGGCCTGCCCCTCGGGACCAGGCCCCCCGCCACGGTGATCGAGGACCTGAACGGCGACTCCGTCAACCTCGACCACTACATCGGCAAGACGCCCGTGCTGATGGAGTTCTGGGCCACCTGGTGTCCCCTGTGCCGCGCGATGGAGCCGAAGCTGCGTGCGGCCCACAGGAAGTTCGGCGACGACGTGCAGTTCCTGTTCATCGGCGTCGCCGTGAACCAGACCCCCCGCAGCATCCAGCGTCATCTTGCGAAGGACCCACTGCCCGGCCGCGTGCTGTGGGACGCCGACGGCGCCGCCGTGCGCGCGTTCGATGCGCCTACGACGTCGTACATCGTGATCCTGGACAGGGCCGGGAAGGTGACGTACACGGGGACGGGGTCCGACCAGGACGTGGAGGCGGCGCTGGCGAAGGTCGCGGCGCCGGCGGGGGCGGGGCGCGATCCCTGAGGCCCGGTCAGGGAACCTGGAAAGCGGGAAACGGAAGCGGGAAACGGAAGCGGAAAACGGATAGCGGAAAACGGAAGGCGGGACCGGATCACGGTTCCGGTTTGTTTCAGGGCTGCCGGTCCGCGCCAGTACATCGCGAGTGGCGCCCACCGGACCCTGGAACCGGAGCCGTGAAGGTGGTTTGATCCCGCTTCCCGTTTTTCCTATCCCCGCTTCGGCAGTGGCGCGACCAACCGGCCGTACCCTACATTTCAGCCGACACACCATTCCCCATCCCCAGGAGTGAGCAATCATGCGTCCAGGATTGAAGCTGGCCGCTGCGGCGTTGGTGCTCGCGGCCGCCGCCTTCCCGGCCACGCCGCTGGCCGCGCAGGACACGGCGGCCCCGAAGCCGCTGGCGGTCGGCACGGTGGCGCCCGACTTCGCGGCGGCGGCGGCGACGCGCTTCGGCGTGCTCGAGGACTCGGTCCACCTGAGCGACTTCAAGGGCAAGACGGTGGTGCTGGCGTTCTACATACGAGCGCGGACCAAAGGCTGAACGATCCAAATGCACGCGTACCGTGATCAGTACGCGCAGACCTTCAAGCTGGGCCGCAACGTGATTCTCATGGCCATCAGCACGGACCCGGTGGAGACGCAGTACAGCTGGGCGCGGGACGACGAGTTCCCGTTCCTCATGGCGAGCGACGATGACCAGCACGTGGGCCGCCTGTACGGCGCGGCCGTCCCGGGCCGGAACATCGACCAGCGATACCTCTACGTGATCGCGCCGGACGGCAAGATCAGCTACCGGGCCATTCCGTTCCGGGAGATCGACCCGACGGCCTACAAGGACCTGGCCGCGGCCATCGACAGCGTGACGCCGCCGCCCGCGAACTGAGGGCGGGGCCGGGCCGCCGGGAGCGGGGCCATCTGCGGCCTGCCGGATGGACCGCGCGGTTCCGGCAATCCGAAGTGGGAAAACGGAAAGCGGAAAACGGGATCGGATCTCGTTTTCCGCTTTTCTTCGGCGCCTTCCGCGCAGACCGGAGTCGCCGAAGACCGCCGGCAACGCGATCCGGCCCCGCTTCCTGTTTCCGTTGCCGAGGTACTCCCTCACCCCGAGGCCGTCTTCACTCCTTCACGACGCGCTTGACCAGTGTGCCGGCCGCCAGCTGCGTGCTCGTGCCGTCGACCTGGTTGATCAACACCAGCTGATCGATGGGCACGACGGACGGGTAGGCGGCGGCGAAGGCCGCGAGCGTCATGGCACGAGGCAGCTGGACGATGCGGAGTCGTTCCGGCTTGACGCTCAGCAGAGCCGGGTCCGTGAGGCGCTCGAAGCTGCCCGCCCAGTGGTGGAACGTGTCCAGGTACGTGTCGTAGGCGTCGGCGGTGGCGTACGCGAACAGGCTGAAGGTGTGCCCGCCGTCACGGAGGAAGGTGGCGATGCCCCGCAACGCACCGCTCTGGGTGGTGGCGTCGAAGGGCACCGCGACGGCGGGGAATCCGTGGATCGTCACGCTGACGGGGCTGCCCGCCTGGACGCCCTGCTGGGCGGCGAAAGCCTTCGCGGCGGCGTCCGGCGTGCTGTCGCCGGCGAGGGTGACCTGGACGGCTGCGTTGTTCTGCGGGCTGCCGGCCATGACGCTCTGGGCCGTGTTCTGGGTCTGCCAGCCGGCGGGGAACTGCATGCGGAAGCGCAGGTTCGGGTGCACGAAGGTGCTGCCGTTGAAGAACCCGTCCCGCGGGTCCTCGCCGAAGACGAGGCCGTTGAGGTGGTTCAGGTACACGGCACGGCCCACCTTCAGGTTGTCCAGCGGCTGGTTCAGGGCGGCGACGCGTTTCTCCACGGTCTGGATGCGCTCGGGCGGTGCGGGGTGCGACGACATCCAGCTGGGCAGCGAGCTGCCGCCGGCGAGCTCGGACGCCTTCTCCAGGGACTGGAACACGGTGGCCATCTGGCGCACGTCGTAGCCGTGGGCGAGGGCGTAGCGGAAGCCGAGCTGGTCGGCCTGGCGCTCGTCGTCACGGCTGTACTTGAGGAAGAGCAGGCCCA
>CAZUFP010000021.1:63096-66929 GCA_964619835.1 uncultured Gemmatimonadaceae bacterium
ACGACGTGGAACTCCCAGGGCAGGTCCGGGCGCTCCGACCCTCTGGCCAGGGGCATGCCGACGGAGGCGACGTAGGCCTGCAGGGAGTCGTTCTGGACGAGCCCGATCTGGTCCTTGACCTGCGCCGCGGACTGGCGGCCCATGTCGATCTCCTGCTGCGTGCCGATGAGCGACAGCTGGCGCTCGCCCGTGACGGGGTTGATGGCGCAGCCGGCCAGCAGCGCGGCGCCCAGCAACAAGGGAAGCGATCGACGGAACGCCCGCATGGTTCCTCCCGCGTGGAATGCGGATTGAGAGACGAACCCGTGGGATTCGCGCGGAGCCTGCGCCCCGCTTTGAGAAGCGCCCGGGCGGGAAACCGCCCGGGCGCTCACGGCCCTGAAGGACGTTACTGCGGAGCGAGGCTCAGAACCAGTCCTCCATCTCCTCGTCGAACCCGAAACCGGACTGGCCGGTGAAGCTCGGGTCGCGAATCACCTGCAACGGCTGGCGGTACTCCTTGTCGCCGATCTTGAGCACGACGGTGTACTCGCCGGCGTCCACGGCTTCGGCGCCACCGCCGCGGCGGCCGCGGAGCATGCTGTAGCCCATGCCGCGCTCGCGCGCCGCACGGAAGATCTCCTGCATGACATCCCGCATCGGGTTCTCCTGGCGCGCTTGCGCACCCGGCTGCGGATACGACTCGCCCGGCCGCGCCACCCACTCGCCCGGCCGTCCGGCGCCGCCCCGGCCGCCGAACATGCGGGACAGGGCGCTGCGGTCGCCGGACATCATCATGTTGAGCACGCGGTCGGCCATCTGCCGGTCCATCGTGCCTGCCTGGACGAGGGAGTCGGCGATCTCGCGCATCAGCTTGACGTTCTTCAGGCTGTCGGCCCGCTCGGAGGGCGACAGCGGCTGGGGCGCCTGCTTCGGGCGGAAGTTCCAGTTCACGCGGTGCAGGCCCGCGGTCGCCGGCCCGTTCAGGGTCTGTACGGTGTCGCCCTTGGCGTCCAGCACGACAATGGACGCCTGCGGCCCGCGGCTGCGCTGCTGCGGGCCCGCGCCATCCTGAGCGGCGGCCTGGCCGCCCTGACGCTGCCGCATGGCCGCCCGGCGCTGCTCCGGCGTCATGTTGGCGAAGCGCTCGCGCATGGCCTGTCGCTGTTCCGGCGTCATGTCGCCGCGCGGGCCGTTCTGGGCCTGCGTGGCGGCCGCCGCGCCTTCCGGCACCCAGTAGGTGAAGTCGGCGCCGTACTGCGCGCTCTGACCCTCGAACCAGCGGTGGCCCGTGGACTCGCCGCCCACCATGCGGTCGCTGTACTCCAGGCCGGGGCTGGGCGCGAACAGGACCGGTGCATCGGCCAGCGTGACGTTGCCCAGCTGCTCCAGCGGCGCGATGTCCACGATCCAGATGGAGCGGCCGTGGGTTCCGGCGATGAGCTCGTGGTCCCGCGGATGGATGCGCAGGTCGTGCACCGGCACCGTCGGGAACCCTTCCATGAACGTGCGCCAGTGCTCACCGCGGTCCAGGGACACGTACAGGCCCACGTCGGTGCCCAGGAACAACAGGTTCTGGTTGACGGGGTCTTCGCGGATCACGTGTACGAAATTCACGCCGCCCGTGGGCAGGCCGGCGGCGATGGAGCGGAACGTCTGGCCGCCGTCATCCGTCACGTAGGCGTACGGCGTGAAGTCGTTGGTGCGGTGTCCGTCGAACACCACGTAAAAGCGGTTGGCGTCGAAGTGGGACGGCTCGATGCGGCGGACCCACGTGCCCGCCGGCACGCCCTGGAAATGGCTGGTCAGCTCGTTCCAGTGGCCGCCGTCGTCCGGGCTGGTCCACACGCGGCCGTCGTCGGTGCCCACATACAGCAGACCCTGCTTCACCGGCGACTCGGCCAGCGCCACGATTGTGGCGTACGTCTCGGCGCCCGTCACATCCGGGGTGACGCCGCCCGTCGTCTTGGTGCTGACACGGATCTTCATGGTATCCGCGTACGTCAGGTCGGGCGAGATGGGCTTCAGGCTGTCGCCCTTCATGGTGGACTTGAGCACCCGGTTGGCGCCCACGTACATCACGTTCGGGTTATGGGGCGACAGGATGAACGGCGTGTCCCAGTTGTAGCGCAGGTCCAGCGCCGCGGAGTCGGCGTCGATCTTCTTCTGGAGCGCCTGGATATGGCGCCGCGCCGCACGCGGCGGCTTGTTCTTGTACTGCTCCTGGAGCATGGCGATGGTGTCGGCGAACGGCCGGGCCGCATCCTTCCAGTCCGGCTTCTCGAGGCGGTGGCTCTCGCCCGTGGCCGGGTCCACGCGGCTCATGTTGCCGCCCTGCGACTCGGCGTACACCGTGTTGGGGTCCGTCGGGTCCTGCTGCGTGACGAAGCCGTCGCCGCCGCTCACCGTGTACCACATGTGGTTGTCGATGGAGCCCCGGGCCCGCCGGCTCGGACCGCACCAGCTGCCGTTGTCCTGCAGGCCGCCACACACGTTGTACGGGACCGCCATGTCGTAGCTGATCTCGTAGAACTGGCTCACCGGGATGGTGTTGATGAAGTCGAACGTGCCGCCCCGGTCCCAGGTCACCGAGATGCCGCCGTCGTCACCCACGATGAAGTGCTCCGGGTCCTTCGTGTCCCACCACATGGCGTGCTGGTCCACGTGGATGCCCTGCGTCGTGGTGCCGACGGTCTTGCCGCCGTCGCGGGACAGCTGCACCGGCGTGGACGACCAGATCACCTCGTCCGGGTCCGCCGGGTTCACGCGCACCTGCGAGTAGTAAAACGGGCGTGTGTCCTTGTCGTTCATGAAGCGCCACGTGTTGCCGCCATCGTCGGAGCGGTACAGGCCGGAGCCCATGAGGCCCGATGTGGGCTTGGCGTCATCCGACAGCTTGCTCACGTCGCCCTTCTTGGCCTCCACCAGCGCGTAGATGATCTGCGGGTTGCTGTACGCGATGGCCAGGCCGATGCGGCCCTTCATGGTGGACGGGAAGCCGCCACCCTTCACCTCGGTCCAGGTCTCTCCCGCGTCGGTGGTCTTCCACAGGCCGCTGCCCGGGCCGCCGCTGTTGAGGAAGTACGGCCCGCGCACCCGCTGCCAGCTCGATGCAAACAGCACGTTGTGGTTCTGCGGGTCCATGGCGACGTCCACGAAGCCGGCCTTGTCGCTGATGAACTTCACGTTCCGCCACGTCCTGCCGCCGTCGGTGGTCTTGTACAGGCCGCGCTCCTCGTTGGCATCCCAGATGTGGCCCAGCGCCGCCACGTACACGATGTCCGGGTTCGTCGGGTCGATGACGATCCGGCCGATGGCCTGCGTCTCCTTGAGGCCCATGAACTGCCAGGTCAGCCCGCCGTCGGTGGACTTGTAGATGCCGCCCCCCGGCGAGATGGAGTTGCGCGAGTCCTCCTCGCCCGTGCCCGCCCAGACGATGTCCGGGTTGGACGGCGCGATGGCGATGTCGCCCATGGACACGACGTCTTCATGCTGGAACAGCGGACGGAACGTGGTGCCGTTGTTGATGGTCTTCCAGATGCCGCCGGCGACCGTGGCAACGTAGAAGGTAGCGGTCCCCGGCACGCCTTCGATGTCGGTGACCCGGCCCTCGGTGTTGGCGGGGCCGATGTTGCGCCATTGGAAGCCGGCCCAGAAGGCCGAATCCGGGACGTTGGACTGCGCACTCGCGGAGCCCGCCGTCAACACGACGAGCACGAGCGCCGGGACGAGGCGACGGAACATTGCCTGCTCCAGGGTTGCTGTGGGATATGGCGGGCAGAGGCGGATGGTCCCCGCCCGTATGGCGGTATGTCTCGATGACGTATCAGGGTTTGAAAACGTTGGAGGGTAGG
>CAZUFP010000022.1:0-19868 GCA_964619835.1 uncultured Gemmatimonadaceae bacterium
GGATTCGAACCCCGATGGGCTTGCGCCCGGCGGTTTTCAAGACCGCTGCCTTACCGATTAGGTCTAGCCCTCCCGGGCCTCAAAGATCGGCGAAGCAACATCCCCACGCCAGTGCCGGAAACCACGGCCGGGAACGGCGCCGGCGCCCGGGCAGACTGCCGCCCGGGCGGACGGCCCCGCGGGGCAGCCCCTCAGTCGCCGGCCTTGTAGCGGAAGGACACCTTCACCTTGGCGCGGTATGCGCGCACCTTGCCGTCCTCGATCTGCATGTCCAGCTCCACGACCTGGGCGATGCGAAGGTCCTTCAGGCTCTGAGACGCCATCTGCACCGCAGCTGCCGCCGCCTTCTCCCAACTCTCGGTGCTGGTGCCCACCAGCTCGATCACCTTGTAGACGCTCTCCGACATGTTGCCCTCCGGTCCGGGGATGCGAAGCAGAAAGCGCCGGTCCACTCCCGTGGGCCGGCGCTGGCGCATGCACTGCTCCGTTCTCTGCAACCTGGGCGTCGCGCGCTGCCCCGTCAAATGCCACCAACGCCGGTGGCGGGCTTGGCTCCGGTGATGCGGCCGTATGGCGCCGTCGCCCGCGGCCGAACTTGTCCTCGGGTCGCCGCCGGCTATTATTTGTAATGAACGGCACACTTTTGGTGCGCCGTTCGCCGGGTTGGCCAACCGACCACGCGACGAGGAGGTGGCCCGTGGAGGATGTCGGCTGCGCCCGACCGACGGGAGGGCCCGTCGGAGGTGCGTCGGAGAATGACAAGGAAACGATCCCTGTCCCAACGACCAGCACGGAGAGGAGCATGATCAAAGTCGGCCAGAAAGCGCCGGATTTCACGGCGCCGGCGTATCACGAGGGGAAGTTCGGTTCCGTCAAGTTGTCGGACCATCTGGGGAAGTGGGTCGTCCTGTGCTTCTATCCGGGCGACTACACCTTTGTGTGAGCAACGGAGGTGTCGGCGGTCGCCGACAAGTATGGTGAGTTCCAGAAGCTGGGCGTGGAGGTGTTGTCCATGAGCGTGGACAGCGTCTTCGTGCACAAGATGTGGAACGAGACGGAGCTGTCGAAGATGGTGGAGGGGGGCGTGCCGTTCCCCATGCTGTCCGACGCCGGAGGCAAGGTGGGCACGGTTTACGGCGTGTACGATGAGGCTGCGGGCGTGGAAGCCCGGGGCCGGTTCCTCATCGATCCGGACGGTGTGGTGCAGGGGTTCGAAGTGCTGACGCCGCCCGTGGGGCGGAACGTGGAGGAGACGCTGCGGCAGATCCAGGCGTTCCAGCTCGTGCGCGAGACCAAGGGCGCCGAAGCCACGCCCTCCGGCTGGCAGCCGGGGCAACCGACGCTCAAGCCGGGCCCCGATCTGGTGGGCCGGGTGTGGGAGGTGTGGAGTCCGCGGGGGAAGAAGTAACGGCCGCGGCCAGTCCAACGCCGGCAAGTCCGCCGGCGGCTTTCACTGAGCGCCGCGAGATTCGACGGCGGGGCGATGGCCTGCCCCGCCGTTCCCCTTCCGCCACCCCACCCAGCCGAGCCACGCGCCCAACGGCAGGATCACCAGGTTCAGGAACGTGGTGTAGTCCCACGCGAAGTAGTGTGCGTTCCGGATGCCGGGCGCGGCCAGCGGCACGTTCGCGGGCGCCAGTCCCACCCAGCGGAAGATGTACTCCACCATCAGGGCCGTGACGATCATCGTGAGGAGCATGTACCCGGAATACACCAGGGCGGGCCGCCAGCCGTAGTAGCGCCGGTAGACCAGCACCATGGGGATGGTCACGAGGTCGGCGAAAATGAACGCCACGACGCCGCCGAAGCCGATCCCGCCGTTCCAAAGCACGGCGGCCAGTAGGATGTTGCCGACAGAGCAGACGAAGGACAGGATGGCGATCACGGGGCCTACGACCGCGTTCTCGAGGCTGACCCAGAAGCTCGGCTGCCCCGCGCCCCGGCCCGCCAGGAACAGCGTGGCCCACCACTCCCGGGGCACCACGGCGGCCAGGGTGCCGGCGATGACCAGGCCCAGCGCGATGTCCTTCCCCACCATGCGGAAGTCCATGGCGTAGTAGTGGGCCATGGCGCGCACGCCTTTGAACGTCAGGATGTTCCTCAGCGGCAGCGTATCCTCGCCCCCGTGCTGATGGTCGTGGGCGGCACTCACGCCCTCAAGGTGGTGGCGCGCCTGCTGGAAGACGCGGCGGGGCGCGAACCAGTTCAGCAGGACCGCGACGACGGCGATGAGCAGCACGCCTCCGAAGAACTCCGCCGCCACGAACTGCCATCCCAGGAGCACCCAGATGACCAGCCCGATCTCCAGCACGAGGTTGGTGGAGGCGAACAGGAACGCGGTGGCGGTGACGATGTGGGCGCCCTTCTCGTACAGGCTCTTGCTCATGGATGCCGCGGCGTAGGAGCAGGACGACGAGGCGGCGCCGAAACCGGCGGCGAGGGCGACGGAGCGTATGCTCACGCGGCCCAGGTGCTCACTGATGCGGGCCTTCGAAATGAACGCCTGGATGGCCCCCGACACCGCGAATCCCAGCACCAGCCCCCAGCCCACCTTCCACGCCATGCCCAGGATATGGCGGCCGATCTCGTAGAAGACGTGCAGGAAATCCATCGTGCGCTTCCATGGCCGGGTGCGAGTGCGATTCCGGGACCCTGGCAAGGCAGGTCCGGGTGGGAGGGGCTGCACCCATTGTGCCGGGCTCCGCAAAACGAACACCTCCGCGGGGCCGTACGGCCCCGCGGAGGTGTGGTCCTCCCGTCTTGCGGTCAGATGTTCGGGTTGTTGTTCTTCTCGACGTCCGGCAGCGGCAGACAGCGCGTGTCGCCGTAGGTCCCGCCCGCCTGGTACGGCTGGCCCGCTGCGGGATCCAGCGGCAGGTCCAGGCGCCGGATGTCATAGAACCGGTGCCCCGTCAGCCACAGCTCGCGGTTCCGCTCCTCGATCACCTGGTTGGCGATCGCGGTGGGGTCCGTGCTGTTGAAGTGCGGGAGACCGGCGTCATCGCGCAGCGCGTTGATGATGTTCACCGCTTCGGTCCCACCCTGCACCTCCGCGATGATGAGCTGCGCTTCCGTGTAGCTGGCGATCGGGATTGGATCGCTCTGGCTCATGTACTTCTGCTGGAAGAAGATGGGCGTGCCCACCGTCGCGGTGTAGCCGGCGTCCACCACCGGCACACGCGTGTCCGCCACACCACCCACCGTCATGTTGCGGTAATTGGGCCCCACGCTGAGAGCGTCACCGCCCGTCGGCGGATTGCCATTCTGCACGAACACGCGGTTGAAGCGCCGGCTCGAGGCGCCCGACGCCGTCATGTAATAGGCGTAGCCCGCGGGCACCTGCTGGGCGTCGGCCACGGCCTGCGGGCCCTGGTTCAGGTCCAGGTAGGCCCGGGCTCTCCCCACCAGGGCGAAGTTCGCCAACGAGTCTCCCACGGAGCCGCCGAACGCCTGGGCCGCCTGAATGGCTGTGGTAAACCGTACCACGGCGGAGTCCAGCAGCTCGGAGCTGCTCATGGCGGGCGACAGGTTGATGGCCGCCTGGCAGAAGCCTTCGGCCAGCAGGATGTAGCTGTAGCCGGCGTACGCCGCGGCTTCGGCGATGAGCCGCTGGCGATCCGTGACCTCCGCGTCCGACCATTCCTGGAGATAGTTCAGGATGTTCTCGCTGGACCATCGGGCGGTCGAGAGCGGCACGTACACGCCGAGGGACTCACACCCGTAGGTGCCGTAGCGTGCGTCGTCCGACTTGACGCTGCGCCGGTCGTACGGCCACCGGTCGGCCGTCTGCGTGGCGTCCACCATCTCGTGGGAGAGCACGGCGGACAGCGCCACATACGCGCCGTACGCGCACTCGAAGTCGCCGATGGCGCCGTTCACCAGCAGCTCGGCGTTGTCAGGCACCGCCAGCCCGTCGGCGGGAATCTGTTTCGGCGTGTCCACGCTGAGGGCGCGGTCCAGCTCGTTGCAGCCCGTCGCCGCCAGAATCGCCACCAGCGGCAGGACGAGCAGGGCGAACCGACCGAAGCGCGATTCGCTCCGGTTCCGATGCGTCTGGTTTCTGTATGTCATCGTACCCTCCTCAGAAGCTGACGTGGAGGGTGGCGACGAACTGCGAAAGCTGTGGCAGCACGTCCTGCTCCCACAACGAATAGTCGCCACCGCGGCTGCCGCCGTTGAACGTGGCCTCGGGCTCCAGGCCCGGATACTTGGTCCACGTGTACAGGTTGCGGCCGGCCACCGTCAGACTGAGGGAGCTCGCGCCGATCCTGCGCGCGATGTTGTCCGTGAACGTATACGTGGCCGAGAGCTCACGCAGCTTGGCGAAGCTCGCGTTGTGGATCAGGACGTCCGGCAGGCCCTGCTGGATCTCCGCGATGTTGACCGGGTTGAACTGCTGCGGCTGGTAGTTCTCCAGGCACAGGTCGAAGAAGAAGCAGCGGACGCGCTGGTTGCCGTCCAGCTTCTTGAACCCCGTCTTGAAGTCCACCTGGCCGTAGAGGCGCAGGTTCTGGAAGAGCGTCACGGTGGCGTTGAAGCCGCCGTCGATCTTGGGCGTGTTGCGGCCCAGGTAAACGGGCGGCGCCTGTAGGTTGCCGCTGTTGTCGTAGCAGGGTTCGGTGCCGCCGTTGCCGTCGGCGCACACCATGGAGCTCTCCACGACGTTGCCGTTGGCGTCCAGGCTGGCGCTCACCACCTTCTGGGAGAACCAGGAGCCCACCGCGTAGCCGATATGGTGCTCAATGTACGTGCCGGCGCTCACGAAGTTCTCCGTCGTGATGTCGCCGAGACTCACCACCTTGTTGTCGTTGGTGGCCACGTTGAAGCCCAGGTCGACCTGCACGTTGTCGGATGTGTACGGCGTGCCGCGCAACGCCAGCTCGATGCCCTTGTTGTCGATGCGGCCGGCGTTCACCCACTGGCTGCCGGAGAAGCCCGTGGACGGCGCGATCTGCCGGAGCAGGATCGCGTCCCGCGTCTGGTTGTTGTAGTACGTGAACTCCATGCTCAGACGGTCGCCCAGGAAGCCGGCGTCGAAGCCGAGCTCCAGCTCACCGCTGCGCTCCGGGCCCAGGTCGGGGTTGCCCACCGTGCCCGGCGTCACCGTGCCCACGTCGTTGGGGCCCGTGACGGGCTCGTAGGTGCGCAGCGCCGCGAACTGCGCCGGCTGCTGGCCCGACTGCCCGTACGCGGCGCGCACCCTCAGCGTGTTCACCAACGGCATGTGGAAGAACGGCTCGCTGCTCAGCACCCACGTGCCGCTGACCTTCGGGTAGTAGACCATGTTGAAGTTCTTCCCGAACGCGCTGTTGTCGTCGGCCCGCAGGCCCAGCGTCAGGAACCGGTTCTCGTTCCAGTTGAACTGCTCCTGGGCGAAGACGCCCACGGTGGTGTTGTTCTCGTAGGTCTGCGCCGCGGTGCGGTTCTGGGTCGTGGCGTCCACGGCGGTCAGGCCCGGCACCGGGAAGCCTTCACCGTAGGCTTCCACGTTGTCGATGTGCTTGCGGTAGTACTGGGCGCCGAATGACGTGTTGGTCTTGATGCCGTGGCCCAGCCCGAACATGAACGTGCCGGAGTAATCGGCCGTCGTGTAGTTGGTCCGGCCATCCACCACGTCCGCCCAGCCGCGGTTCGCGAAGGAGTCGTAGTAGATGTACTTGGTGTTGTGGTTCATGATGTCGTGGTTCTGCGTCTGCGTCTGATCGATGCCGACGGTCAGGCGATGCGAGAACCAGGACGCCGGGTTGTTGTGCACCTGGATGCTGCCGGTGAACCGGCCGACGTCCTGCCACAGCCAGTAGAGGTTGTGATAGGAGTCCGGCGTGCCGCTCCAGAAGCCGCGCCGCATGGGATCGGCGAGGTGCGTGGGGGACATGAAGTAGGTGGTCCACGTCACGCCGCCGCAGCCGGCCTCGCAGGCCAGGTCCGTGCGGCCCAGCACGTAGCCGAAATTGCCGTCGACTCGCCATTCAGGGCTGGGCGTCACCGTCAGGTTCAGGCGACCGTTGCCCCGGCGCACCTTGTTGGTGGACTCGACGCCGTTGTTGGCCTCGTAGCCCGCCGACAGGAAGTACTTGAACGTCTCGGTGCCGCCGCTCATGCTGCCGTTGTACGTCTGGAGCTGGCCGTTCTGGAAGATGTTCTTGGCCGGTTCACCCATGTCCCGCTGCATCTGGTGCCAGTTGCTCTGCAGCTGGTTGAAGTCGATGGACTCCAGGTTGCCGTTCACCATGCCGTAGTTCGTCCAGAGGCGGCCGGCGGGGTTGGCGAACCAGTTCGTGCCCTGGGCGACCTGGAAGGTGAAGCGCGGCTTCCCTTCCTGGCCGCGCTTCGTGATGATCTGGATCACGCCGTTGGCTGCTTCCGTGCCGTAGAGCGTGGCTGCGGCCGGCCCCTTGATGACCTCGATGCTCTGGATGTCGTTGGGGTTCAGGTCGCTCAAGCGCGAGATGCTGCGAGAGCCGAAGCCCTGGGCGATGGGGCCGCTGGCCTCATCGTTGTTCACCCGCACGCCGTCCACGTAGATCAGCGGAGTGTTGGACAGGGAGAACGTGGCCGCGCCGCGAATGCGAACTTTGGCGGCGCCGCCCACCTCGCCGGTGGACGACAGGACGGTGACACCGGCGACGCGTCCGTTCAGCACCTGCTCGACGGTGGTGACCGGTGCAACCCGGGTGATGTGCGCCGCGTCAACGCTTGAGACGACGTTGCCGATCGCCTTACGGGCGGTGGCGCCGGGGGTGCCGGTGACGACCAGCTCATCCAGCTTGATGGCCGACGGCTGCAATGCGAAACGCAGGTTCATGTCGCCGGGGCTCGCCATCACCGAGGCTTCCGCGTAGCCGATCATGGTGACGCGGACCTGGACCCGGTTGCCGGTCACGTTGTTCAGCAGGAACCGGCCTTCGGCCGTGGTGATGGTACCGTTGCTGGTGCCGGCGATGAAGACCTGCACGCCGGAGAGAGGCTGCATCGTCTGGGCATCCACGACGATGCCACCGATGGAGCCCGTCTGCTGGGCCGATGCCAACGTGGGCATCACGGCCAGCGCCACGGCCAACGCAAGACACGCGGTCCATCGGCTAACAGCCCGAACCATGGCGTGCCCGTTGCCGGGCGGATGCTGCTGCGAACGACGTCGACGCATAATCGTCCTCCTTAGGGAGATGGAGTCCGTCGACTTTTGATGGGAGTTGTTACAGTAGTGCGCCGTACGGCGCCGTGCAATGCAGTCGCCGTGGAAACCGCGGCGCACGCCGTGGACACGGCCCCGCCGGCACCCTACGTTTCGCCTTTCCGCCGTTCACCCGAGCCCACAATCCGACCGAGGCGCTCATGAAGCAACCTCGCTTGACCGCGTTGTTTGTCGCGGCGTTCCTCGTCCCCACGACGTTGGCGGCACAGCAGCGTCGGTTGCCGCCCCAACAACCGCCGTCGCAGGCGTCAGCCCCGCAGCCCGGCGCCAAACCCGACCTGGTGCTGCCCGAGCGCGTGACGACGCAGCACACGGCCACGATCGCCGGGCAGAAGATCGACTACGACGCCACCGTGGGCGACGTCATCCTGCGCGACGACGACCAGAACCCGACGGCGGCTGTCTACTTCACCGCCTACATCCGCCGTGGCGTGTCGGACGTGACGCACCGGCCGGTGGTGTTCGCCTACAACGGCGGCCCCGGCTCATCGTCCATCTGGGTGCACATGGGCGCGTTCGGGCCCCGGCGGGTGGCCACGCCCGACACGACGCACTCCGGACCGCCGCCGTACCGGCTGGAGGACAACCCATACAGCCTGCTGGACGTGGCAGACCTGGTGTTCATCGACCCCGTCGGCACCGGCTTCAGCCACCCACTGGGCAAGGCGACGGGCAGCGACTTCTGGGGCGTCGACCAGGACGCACGCTCGCTGGCGCAGTTCGTCACCCGCTGGCTGACCGAGAACAGCCGCTGGAACTCGCCCCGGTACCTCATCGGCGAGAGCTACGGCACCACACGCTCCGCGGTGCTGGGCAACCTGCTCCAGCGCCAGAGCGTCGGCCTGAACGGCATCGTGTTCGTGTCCACCGTGCTGGACTTCCAGACCATCTCGTTCCAGCCGGGCAACGACGAGCCGTACATCATGTACCTGCCGGGGTACGCGGCCGTGGCGTGGTACCACGACGCGCTGCCGAACAAACCGGCGGAGCTGCGGCCGTTCCTGAGGCAGGTGGAGCAGTTCGCCACGACGGATTACGCCCAGGCGCTCCTGGCCGGCAGCAAGCTGGACGCCGCGGCGCGCAGCCGGATCCTGGACCGGCTCGTCCAGTATACGGGCTTGAGCCGCGACTACCTGGACAAGGCGGACCTGCGGGTGGACGCCGGGGACTTCGAGAAGGAGCTGCTGCGGGGGAAAGGCCTGGTGGTGGGCCGGCTGGACGCCCGGTTCACGGGCCCCACCGGCGACCTGCTGGCCGAGCGCGCACCGTATGATCCGCAGTCTGCGGACATCAGTGCTCCGTATGTGGCCCTGTTCCGCGACTACCTGCGCAACCAGCTCAACTTCAAGAGCGATCGCATCTACCAGGTGAGCGGCAACGTCCGGCCCTGGGACTGGCAGCACAGCCTGGGCTTCGGCCGCGGCGGCGGCTGGCCCGGCTTCACCAACGTGGCCGTGGACCTCGCCCAGATGCTCACCCAGAACCCCAGGATGCACGTCATGATGGCGGCGGGCCTCTACGACCTGGCTACGCCCTATTTCGCCGCCGAGTACACCATGGACCACCTCGGCCTGCCGGCGAACCTCCAGGCGCACATCCGCATCGATGAGTACGATGCCGGCCACATGATGTACGTGGACCCGACGTCCCTGGCGAAGCTGAAGAAGGACATCGCGTCGTTCATCGGCGACACATCGAAGTGACGCCGCCCGCGCCCGATTCCCCCAGGGACCCGGCGCGGTCATCCACGCGGAAAAGAGAAACGGCCCCGGGCGGAAGCGCCCGGGGCCGTCGGCGTTCAAGGGCCCGCGCGGCCAACCGGCTCCGCGCCCCCCGGACGGCTCACCACTTCGTGGTGTCGGGACGTTGCCCGTGCATCCATCCGTGGCCCATGCCGCCGCCGTTCATCCAGCCATCCATCATGCCGGACCCCATCCAGCCACGGCCACCCATCATGCCCCGCTGGCTGAAGAGCTCGTGAATCATGGCGGCGCCCTCGTCGAGCTTCTGGAGCTGGTCCGCCGTCAGAGCCTTGCGGGCGTTCACGTACGACTGCGCCATAGCCACCTGCGCCGCCACGAAGTCGTTGGCTGCCTGCTGAAGGTTCTTCTGGTAGGCGCCCACGTCCGGGTTGTCGCTCATGAGAGCCTGCATGGCCGCCCGACGGGCCTGCATGGCCGCCTGCATGTTCTTCTGCACCGTGGTGCGCGTGTCGTCCCGGATCTTCTGGATCTGCTGCACCTGCGCGTCCGACAGCCCCAGCGACGACTTCAGCGCGAGGATCATCCCGGGTCCGTGCATGCCCATGCCCATCATGGTGGACCCCATCATCGCCCCGGGCATTCCGGGACCCTGCATCCCGCGATGCTGCATGGGCTGCCCCTGCTGGGCGGCGGCCGGCGCGGCCGCCAGCGCCAGGGTCACGAGTGCTGCCATCAACCTTCGCATCATCTTCTCTTCCTTTCCGATCACTCAGCCACGCCGGAGCTCGTCCATCTTCCGGCGGTATGTATCGTCGTCGATCTCATCGCGGGCATACCGCTCGCGCAGGATAGCTTCCGCCCGGTCTCCCCGGTCCGGCCCGCCGTCCTGCGGATGGCCCGTCCTCGGCACGCGCAGCACGCTCCAGACCAGCACGGCGATGAGGGCCAGGGTCAGCAACCAGAACACAATCATGCCCCAGCCCCAGCCGTAGCCCATGCCCCAGCCCATGCCGCCATGCATCCAACGCTGCAACAGCGTGACCATCAACATGGCCCGCTCCTTCCATTCTCACGACTCATGCGACGCCGCTCGGCCACCTCGGGCCGCCCGCGGCACGTTCCTGCGATCTGCACCTGCACGATACTGCAACATCCGTGAACATCCGGTGAGGCCCGCGTGAAGCGTCGTTCATTCACCGCTGGCCGCGCCGTGATTCGCCGCGCTCGCCGGCCTCTTCGGCTTCCCCGGGCCCGCCCGCCGACCCCGGCACGTTCGCCGACGACACGTAGGCCTGCGCCGCCCCGTGGCGGTACACCAGCTCGCCGCCGGACGCGCCCACCCGCCAGCCGGCCACGATCAGGGCCGCGGCGGCGACGGTGCCCAGGGCGCGGCCGGCCGTCCCTACCCGTCCCGGCACGGCCCCGGCGCCGACGACGGCCAGCGAGACCAGGGAAAGGATGAAGAACAGCTCGGCCGCTTGCTGATGCGCGTCGATGGCGCTTTCCGCGACGACGGCTTCCACGCGTTCTTCCTGTTGCTCGCCCGTCTCCTTCGCGACCCACGCGCTGGCGCTCAGGGCCGCCGCCAGCGCCACGACGACGGTCCACGCGCGGGCCGGCCGTGCACCACGGCGGATCGCCCACAGGGCCACCACCGCAGCGACGGGCACCAGGAACATGAGGACGATGGGAAAGTGCACCACGGCGGGGTGAAGCGGATTCGGAATCATGATGCTATCCTCCGGTTGAAGTTCGACCGGAACGTCGCACCGGGCGCCGGCTTCGCGTATCCGGCAGATGACGCAGTCCGTCCCGGCGCCGGCTCATGCGACGGATGTCGGATACGACGTCGTCGCGCAACGCACGGCTCATCGCACCCCATGCGCACCATGGAATCCACCGACACGCCACGGTTCAGGCTCGTGCTCGCCCTGGCTCTCGCCGCTTTCGTCGCCGGGGGCCTCACCGACCTGGTCACCGACCGCCCGCATGCATGGCTCTCCTATCACGTCGTGTTCGAGGTGGGTTTGATCGTCCTCGCCCTGGCGCTCCTGGCCACGCTCTGGCGTGGCTGGCATACGGCCTCAAGAAAGGCGGCCGCGCTGCAACGGACGCTGGATGCCCGGAGGGAGGAACGGGACCGCTGGCGCGAAAGCGCGCAGAAGCTGCTCGAAGGCCTGGGCGGCGCCATCGACGCCCAGTTCCGGGAATGGGACCTGACCCCGGCCGAGCGCCAGGTGGCCCTGGACCTGCTCAAGGGCCAAAGCCACAAGCGGATCGCCCGCCAGTCCGACCGCAGCGAGCGCACAGTACGCCAGCACGCCGTGGCCGTGTACCGGAAGTCCGGCCTGGGAGGGCGCGCAGAACTGTCCGCGTTCTTCCTGGAAGACCTGATGCTGCCGTAGCGCGGGGTGCGCAGGGGAAGCATCGCGCGGAGGCGCGGGGACCGCTATCACGCGGAGGCGCGGGGACCGCTATCACGCAGAGACGCAGAGAGCGCAGGGACTGCAATTCAATGAGGCGCCGGCTCGACGATTCAGGCGGGAAAGACGCGTCGTTCGCGGGGAGGGCTCCAGGCGAGAGGGGGTGACGTGCCGATGGTCCGGTGACCAGCGCGGCATCCTTGCTCGATCCTTTTTTTCGCGGCGAGCAACCGCGACGCGGCACCCGCGATCGCCTTTGAGCTGCCTGGCCAAGGACTGCAAGAACGGAAGGCAGCGCTCACTTCTCGCTGCGGTCCACCTCTTCCCGCCAACCCGCCGTCCCTCGCGAACCGCCCTTCAGCACCCCATCGCGCCCGCCCCCCCGTGATACCGCCCCTGCGCCCTCCGCGTCTGCGCGTGATGCGCCCTCTGCGTGAACCGCCGTCCCCGCGCCCTCCGCGTCTCTGCGTGATGCCGTCCCTGCGCCCTCTGCGCCTCTGCGTGATAGCTGTCCCTGCCCCCTCCGCGCCCTCCTAATGCCGGAAGACCCTGCGCCCGGTGAAGACCATGGCCATGCCGTGCTCGTTGGCGGCGGCGATGGTCTCCTCGTCCCGGATGGAGCCGCCGGGTTGGATGATGGCCGTGGCCCCGGCCTCGGCGGCGGCGTCGACGCCGTCACGGAAGGGGAAGTAGGCGTCCGACGCCACGGCGGCGCCCGCCGTGTCGAACTTCTGGTCTGCGGCCTTCATGACGGCGATGCGCGAGGAGTCGACGCGGCTCATCTGGCCCGCGCCGATGCCGATGACCTGCTCGCCCCGCACCAGCACGATGGCGTTGGACTTCACCATGGCGCAGGCGCGCCAGCCGAAGCGCAGGTCGCGCCATTCGGCCTCGGTGGGTTGGCGCTCGCTGGCTATGCGCCATTCGTCCTCGGGGAAACGCATGCGCATGCGCTGCTGCGCAAGCAGCCCGCCCCGTACCCGCTTGTAGTCCAGCTCGCCGTCACCGGCCGGCACGATGGGCATCTCGATGAGGCGCAGGTTCTTCTTCTTCGTCAGGATGTCGAGGGCGCCCGGCTCGAAGGCGGGGGCCACGATGACTTCCAGGAAATGGGACGACATGGCGTCGGCCGCCGCGGCCGTGCAGGGCACGTTCAGCGCCACGATGCCGCCGAACGCCGAGACCGGGTCCGTGGCCAGCGCCCGGCGGTAGGCGTCCGCCGCGTCCTCGCCCAGGGCCAGACCGCAGGGCGTGGTGTGTTTCATGACGGCGCACGCGATGCGCTCGCCGTCGGCCCAGGGCGACACGGACAGCACGGCCCCGTCGATGTCGATCAGGTTGTTGAACGACAGCTCCTTGCCGTGCAGCTGCCGGAGCGTGGGCATGGAGCCGGCCGGCGCATTCCGTTCGCCGTAGAAGGCCGCCGCCTGGTCCGGGTTCTCGCCATAACGCAGCTCCTGCACCTTGGTGAGGGCCAGGTCCAGCGTGTCGGGGAATACGGTGCTCGCCCCATCGGGCCCTTCCGCCGCCGTCGCCACCGCCGAAGCCGCGCCCTGCCCCGCCAGGTACGCCGCGATGGCCGCGTCGTAGTCCGCCGTGTGGCGGAAGACCTTGAGAGCCAGGTCACGGCGCAGCTCGCCATCCACGACGCCTTCCCGCAGAGCCGCAAGCACGCGGCCGTAGTCGGCAGGATCAACCACGACGAGGACCGAGGCATGGTTCTTCGCCGCCGACCGGATCATGGTGGGGCCGCCGATGTCGATCTGCTCCACGGCCTCGTCGAACGAAGCGCCCGCAGCCACCGTCTGGCGGAACGGGTACAGGTTCACCACCACGAGGTCGATGGTCTCGTACCCCATGCGCTCCAGCGCCACGGCGTCGTCCTCCACCTCCCGCCGGGCCAGGATACCGGCATGGATGGCCGGATGCAGCGTCTTGACCCGGCCATCCATCATCTCCGGGTGTCCGGTGACCTCCGACACATCGCGCACCGCGACATCGGCCTGGCGCAGGGCCCGCGCCGTGCCGCCCGTGGAGATCAGGTCCCAACCGAGGACGCTCAGCCCGCGGGCGAAGTCCACCAGGCCGCTCTTGTCGGATACGCTCAGAATCGCTCTCGGCATGTCGCTCACCTCGGCGGCTCGCACCGCCGGTTCCGTATGATCAGAGTCCCAGGGCGCGGCGGACCTCCGCGCCCGACGGTGGTCCCGCCAGGGTGAAGCCGGTGTCGTCCGGCAGGGAGAACAGCGTGTCCAGGCGTTCCGCGGACGCCGTGCCGCCGTCGTGACGCAACGAACCCGCCACCCGCTCCACCACGGCCGGGTAGAGGCGATGCTCGACCCGAAGGACCCGGGCAGCCAACGTGTCGGCGGTGTCGCCGGCCACCACCGGCACCGGCCACTGCGCCAGAATCAGCCCCGTGTCGTACCGCTCGTCCACGTAGTGGACCGTGGGGCCCGAAACGCCGCAGCCGGCGTCCAGGACGGCTTCGTGCACCCGGTGTCCGTACATGCCCTTGCCGCCGAAGGCCGGCAGCAGAGCCGGGTGGATGTTCAGCATGCGCCAGCGGAAGGCCGCCACCACCGGCGCCGGCACCAGTCGGAGGTAGCCGGCCAGCGCGACCAGCTCCACGCCGGCTTCGCCCAGGGCGGCCAGCGTCTCGGTGGCGACGTCCTCCGGCGGACGCCCCTTCACCGGCACCACACGGCCGGCCACGCCCGCCCGCGCCGCACGATCCAGCGCCCCGGCGTCTTCCCGGTCGCTCACCACCAGCACGATCTCGCCCGCGCGCGCGCCCCCGCCCCCGCCCCCGCCTGCCTCAAAATGGTCCAGCAGTGCCTGGAGATTCGTCCCGCCACCCGACGCGAACACGCCGATGCGTGCCCTCATGCCAGTCGCCCGCCCTGCAGGGGCACCAGGAACGGGTTCCCGACCCGCTCGTGGCCCACGCTGGTGTCCGGCCCGTGGCCCGGGTACAGCCGCGTGTCGTCCGGCAGTGTCAGGACGCGCTCCCGGATCGCCCGCATCAGCTGCCGGTAGTCGCCGCCCGGCAGGTCCGTGCGGCCGATGGAGCCGGCGAACACGATGTCGCCCACAAACGCCACGCCGGCGTCCGCCGCATAAAACAGGACGTGCCCGGGCGAATGCCCCGGCACGTGGCGCACCTCGAACGAACACTCGCCGAAGCGGATTCGCTGGTTGTCCACCAGCTCCCGGTCCGGCGGCGGCGGCTCCTCGATCTCCACGCCGAACGCCGCAGCCTGCGCCGCCGCCCGGTCATACAGCGGTCGATCCGCGCCGTGCAGGTAGATGGGCGCGCCCGTGCGCCGCTTCAGCTCCGCCAGCCCCTCGAGGTGGTCCAGATGCGCATGGGTCAGCAGGATCGCCTCCGGCGCCCGCCCATCCAGCACATCCACGATCATCGGCGCCTCGCCGCCCGGGTCGATCACCACCGCCGCGCCCGAGCCCGCGCAGCGCACCAGGTAGGCGTTCTCCCCCCAACCCATGGACGTGAACGTTGTGATGTCGAGATTCATGCGCCCCAAGTTACGGGCGCGCCGGATCGGAGGCCAGTCGAGAGCGCAAAGACGCGGGGCGGCTGCTCTGCGCCCCGCCGGGACGCCGCATGGGACAGCCGGGACACGGCGCCCGCAGCGTCGCCAGGACCGATGCCGACCGCGTTCACAGGCACGAAAAAAGGGGGCCGAAGCCCCCATTTCCCTGCACCGCCCACACCCGGCGGTACGCCAACCTGGCGGCGCCAGAGGCGCCGCATCCCAGGCGCCCACAGGGCGCCGTCCTGAGGGCCGAAGGCCCGTCCTAACCGCGCCGAAGGCGCGGCGTCCTGTGAGCGACGAAGCCGCTCACGCCGTGAACGAGCTTCCGCAGCCGCAGCCGCCCGTCGCGTTCGGATTGTTGAACGTGAAGCCGGCGCCCATCATCGTCGTCACGTAGTCGATCTCGACGCCGTCCAGGTACTGCCCGCTGAACGGGTCCACGAACAGCCGCAACCCGCCCGCCTCGATGATCTCATCGTCGTCCTGGGGCTCGTCCTCGATGTTGAGGCCGTACTGGAACCCCGAGCACCCGCCCGGCAACACGGCGACCCGAAGGCCCGCGCCGTCCGGAGAGCCCTGCTCCGTGATGAACTTTTCCACCTCAGCCGCAGCGTTCGGCGTGACCGTGATGGTCATTCACTCCTCCTCATGGTCGTATAAGTGTCCATCGCGTGCCCGGAATACCCCCGCCTCAGCGGTGAGTTTCCTCTCAGGATGGTATTTCGGACCCGCAAGTGATGTCAAGACCCGCACGGCGGACGGCAACCGTCCCGACAGCCGTGCCGGGTGCAGGATATCACGTGGGCTCCAGGAAGGCGATGGCTTCGTCGGTATCCCCGTTCAGCAGGACGCGGACGATGTCTCCGCCGGTGGCCTCCGGCACGTCGATGACGCGAACGACGTCGTCGAGGTGGGCGTACTCCGGCACCAGGTCCGGAAGCAGGTTGTGCGCGGCGCGGAAGAATGCGTCGTTCAGGACCCAGCCCGGCTCGTCGGGATACAGGGGGAGGTAGCGGATATCGCCCTCCACCAGGTCCTGGAAGAAGTGGGTGCCGAAGGAGAGATCGGGCACGTACTGCCCCGTCCTGCGTGCGATCTCGACGAGCACGGCGGTGTTGTTGATGCCGGAGTAGGTGACGCTGACGCCCAGCCGGATGTCGCCGCGGCTGCCCCAGCGGCCCGGCCCCATGAGGATGAACTTGCGCCGGGGCAGCAACTTGTTGATGCGGCTGACGGCGCGGCCAACGTCCTTCATGTCCTCGGCGTCGGCGAGCTCGGCGTAGCGTTCCGGATCGACGTAGACCACGTGCGTGATGGCCGGGACCCTTCCGTTGGAGACGAAGCGGTGTGCGGTAAACAGGACGCGTTCAGGCGGCAGGCCTCTCGGGATGGCGGAGGGCCGCGCGTCGTCGGCGCGGCTCTGGGACCGGCACTGGAGCAGGTAGAGATGGTCGCCGTCGCAGGCGAACTCGATGTCGACGGGCCGGCCGAAGCGGGAGCGGAGGACCTCGAGCAGGGCGTCCATGCGGGCCATGAACGCGGTGTTGTCCGCGAGCCCCTGGAAGGTGACGATGAGGTCGTCGTGCTCCGCATCGACGCCCAGGCCCGTGGGCCGGCGCATCCGTCCGTCTTCCAGGATGGACACCACGTCGCGCAGCATGGGATAGTCGTTGCCGCACTGGCGCAGGACGGTGTCGACGGGGACGGTGACGAACGCGTTGGCGTCCAGGTCGATGACGTCCATCTGCTTGGGAGCGTAGCGAACGACCTCTTCCACCGTGGCGTTCGCCCGCAGCCCCGGCTGGCCGGGTGACAGCAGGACCGGGTAGTCGTCGCTGGTGCGGTCCACGGCGCGGGTGCCGAGGCCCGGCACGAGCCGCACCAGCCCGTCCTCCCGCCGGATCCGGGGCGACCAGCGGAACTCGTTGTTGCTGAACGCAACCCCCGAGTAGGCTGGCATGAAGTACTTCCCGACCCTGCGGCCCACCACCTCCTGGATCATGATGCCCATCTCTTCATGGACATCCAGGAGGTTCCGCTCGGCGCGGTACTCAATGGCGTCGGGACTGAAGATGGACGCGTAGACTTCCGCGACGGCGTCCTGAAGCGCGTGCAGGCGTTCTTCCCGCGGTCCGCGGTTGGCCAGGAACAGGCTGCGGTACTTGCCGGAGAAGGCGGCGCCGGTGCGGTCTTCCAGCAGGCTGGAGCTGCGCACAATGAGCGGGCGATCGCCCAGGTCGTCGAGGGCCGCGGCGATTCCGTTTCGCAGCTCCGTCGGGAACCGTGCGTTCTTGAAGGCGCGGACGATGTGCGGGTACTGCTGCCGGATCTCCTCGATGTCCAGGTACTTCTGGCCGTAGACCTCTTCCAGGCCGTTGTAACGGATGAAGCCGTACGCGGCGTCCGACACGATGTACCAGGTCCGCGGTACCCGGATCTCGCCCAGCAGGTCGGCGTGCTCGGTGGCGTTCTCCACGACGCGCTGGGCCAGGAACAGGCCGGCGCTCTTGCCGCCCAGCGCGCCGTGGCTGTCGACGCACATCAACAGCCGTTGGCTGAGCGTGTGGAAGTCGCCGAGGGTGGCCAGGTCCCGGGTGGTGTTGATGAACTCGATCTCGTTACTGAAGAAACGGCGCAGCAGGGCCACCCGCAGCATGGTCTGGAGGGAGCGGGGCAGGTCGCTTTCCGGCACGCCGAGGCCGCTGAACCGGTCCAGCGCCTGAATGATCTCGCCCAGCGAGGAGCTCTGCCGCTCCACGACGTGGGTCAGGAAGGAGATCCGGTCCTGGGACACCCACGATTTCAGCGAATCGAGGATGTCCTCCTCCGTACAGTACGCCTGCGCCAGATCGAAGACCGCAGCCACCGGGACGCCGGGATCGGGCAGGGGCGGGAGCGGCCGATTGGATTCGCCCTGCAGCTCCGACTCGTCCTCGGGGTAGTCGATGTCGTTGTCGTCCAGGATGCCCCGCCAGCGCAGGTGATTGAGCATCTTGCGGGCGAGCCACGCGGAGAGCCGGGGATCCGTCCGTTCCAGGAAATCGATGACGGTCCGCCATCGGGCCCGGCCACCGGGCTCGATGACGCCCGACGGCGTCGCCGTGGCCAGGTGCTCGCCGATGCGCTCGGCGACGGCCCGCAGCAGCTGCCGCTCTTCCTCGAGGAACGGGCCGGATGCCGACGGAGGCCGTTCCTCGGTGTAGTAGATGCGCAGCTCCCCCACCGCGTCGAAGCGCACGCGGATGGTTTCGGCGAGGACCCATTCGGTGGGCTCGAAGCCGGGCGGAGCGACGATCTGGCGGCCCAGCCTGAGCCAGGGCACGCAGATCTCCGGGAACTGCCAGCCGGCGGGCAGCACGGCGAGGATGTCGCGCATCACGTCGTCGTCCTGCCCGCCCCGTTCGAGGATCTCCTCGACCTGATACAAGCACCGGAGCTCTTTGGCGCGCTCCTGGAGAGCGCCGAAGATCCCCTCCAGTGAAGCTCCGGTGTCCATCGACGTCAGACCCAGCCGCGGTCCTTGCACGCGCGGGCCACGCGGTCCACGGCGATGGTGTAGGCCGCATCCCGCATGGACAGCCTGCGGCTGCGAACGAGATCCATAACCGCAGTGAACGCGGCCGTCATCTTGACGTCCAGCTTCCCGAGAACCTCGTCGCGTTCCCAGTAGTAGTTCATGTTGCTCTGCACCTGCTCGAAGTAGCTGCAGGTCACGCCGCCGGCGTTGGCCAGCAGGTCGGGAATCACCATCACGCCGCGGCCGTGCAGAATCTCGTCCGCCTCGGGCGCCGTGGGCCCGTTGGCGCCTTCCGCGATGATGCGCACCCGTTCGGGGATGCGGCCGACGGTGTCGGCGTTGATCTGGTTCTCCAGCGCGGCCGGGATGAGGATGTCCACGTCCTGGGCGAGCCAGTCGTCGCCGGGCAGCACGTCGTAGCCGAGCTCCCGGGCCCGGGCCTTGTCCACCCCGCCGAACCGGTCGGCGATGCCCCGCAGCTCGTCCAGGTTGATGCCGGACGCCTTCCTGAACGCGAACGCCGCCTGCTCGGTCTGGTCCCACGACGCCACACACGTCACGGTGCCGCCCATCTGCGTGTACAGCTCGATGGCGTACTGGGCGACGTTGCCGAAGCCCTGAACGGACGCCCGCGTGTCCTCCGCCCGGATGCCCAACTCCTTCAGAGCCTCGCGGATGGTGTACACGACGCCGTACCCGGTGGCTTCCTTGCGGCCCAGCGAGCCGCCCATGCCCACCGGTTTGCCGGTGATCAGGCCCGGCATACGCCGGCCCTGCAGAACCTCATACTCATCCAGCATCCAGAGCATGTGTTGCGCCGACGTCATCACGTCCGGCGCGGGCACATCCCGCAGCGGGCCGACGTCCGACGCGATCTGCCGGACCCACGTGCGGCAGATGAGCTCCTGCTCCCGATCGCTCAGGTCGTGGGGATCGCACACCACGCCACCCTTCGCGCCCCCCAGCGGGATGTCCACCACGGCGCACTTCCACGTCATCCACATGGCCAGCGCCCGCACCGTGTCCAGCGTCTCCTGCGGATGGAACCGGATGCCGCCCTTGCTGGGGCCACGGGCGTCGTTGTGCTGCACGCGGAAGCCCCGGAACACCTGGAAGTGGCCGTCGTCCATGCGCACGGGGATCGCAAAGGAATATTCTCGAAGCGGTTGCCGGAGCAGGTCACGCGTGCCCTGATCCATGTCCAGCATGTCCGCGATTCTGTCGAACTGTCGCTGGGCCATCTCGAAGGAGTTGTAGGCCCGGTCTTTCGTCGCCATGTCGTTCAACAAGCTCTCATTGGTTGCCCGTTCCCCCACCACCCCACCGCATTCTGCGCGCTATATAGTAGCCGCCTCGGGTCACCGCGTGAACACCCCCGGACTAAGGCCCGGCGACGATGATCCCGGCCGCCTCCGCCAGGTCGTCCACCACGACCACGTCCGAGGGCGCGGCGAGGGCCTCTTCCTGGCCGTA
>CAZUFP010000022.1:19968-21785 GCA_964619835.1 uncultured Gemmatimonadaceae bacterium
CGATGATCGTCCCGTCCCGGTCCAGGAACGCCGCGGGGCGCGGTTCAGCGGAAGGCATGCCGCAGGGCCTCGGCGAGCCGGTCGTCGTCTTCCGGCAGGACGGTGCGCAGGTCGAGCAGCAGACGTCCGTCGGCGATGCGCGCCACCACGGCCGGGTCGCTCCGGCGCAACGTGGCGTGCAACGTTTCCGCGGGCCCGTCCACGGCCACGAGATAGGAGGGCAGCTCGGCGCCCGGAAAGGCGCCGCCGCCCACCGTGGAGACACCCGCCACGATCTCGGCGCCGACACCCGTACCGGCGAAAGCCACCACCAGGCGTTCGGCCCGGCGAAGTACCGTGTCCGCCGGCAACGCCAGCATGCGAAGGGTCGGCACGGTTTCCAGCACCGTGTCCGGGTCCCGGTAGAGGGCCAGCGTGGCCTCGAGGGCGGCCAGGGTGAGCTTGTCCACGCGGAATGCACGGCACAGCGGGTTGCGGCGCATGCGCCCGACCAGCTCGTCCGAGCCCAGGATGATCCCGGCCTGCGGGCCGCCCAGGAGCTTGTCTCCGCTCAGCGTGACGACGTCTGCCCCCGCCCGGACGGCGTCGGTGACCCTGGGCTCCGTGGTGAGGCCCAGCGTCGACAGGTCCGCCAGGAGCCCGGAGCCCACATCGTGCAGGACCGGCACCCCCACCCGGCGCCCCAGCGCCACCAGCTCCGGCACGCCCACTTCCGCGGTGAAGCCCGTGACCTGGAAATTGGACCGGTGCACCTTCGCGATGACGCCGGTGTCCTGGCCCACGGCGGCCTCGTAGTCCGCCGGATGCGTCCGGTTGGTGGCGCCCACCTCCCGCATGACGGCGCCGCTCCGGGCCATGATCTCGCTCACGCGGAACGAGCCCCCGATCTCCACCAGCTCGCCGCGGCTGATGACTGCCTCTCGGCCCAGCGCCAGCGTGTTCAACGCCAGCACCACGGCGGCCGCATTGTTGTTCACCACGAGGGCCGCCTCCGCCCCCGTAAGCTCCCGCAACAGGCCCGTGCAATGGTCGTAACGCGAGCCTCTCGCGCCGGCGTCCAGGTCGTACTCCAGGTTCGTGTACGACGTCGCGGCCGCCAGCATGGCCGCGCGTGCAGGTTCCGCCAGCAGGGCACGCCCCAGATTGGTGTGCAGCACCACACCGGTAGCGTTGATGAGGGGACGCAGCGAGGGCTCGTCCATATGGCTCAGCCGGGTCTCCGTGCGCGCCGCATACCACGCCGGTTCCTCGATGCCGTCCGGCGCCGCGTCGCCCGCGGCCAGCCCTTCCCGCAGCTCCGCCTGCACCGCCCGCAGCGCCGTGGCCACGCGATGCCGCGGAGCACGGTCCAGCAGAGGCTCGAACGCCTCGGTGCCCAGCAGCGTGTCCACCGCCGGGATCCGGCGCCGAGCGTCACTCACGGCCTCGGCCCTCCGCGCAGCACCCGGATCAGCCACGGCGGCGACGCCGTACCCGGCGGAATACCCGCATGCGGCGTCGTGTCCCGCGGCGTCGTGTCTCGCGGCGTCGTGTCCCGCCGGATCGCGTTGGGGGGCACGCTCTTCGGCAAGGTCTTCCCCAGGGAGTCCGCCCCGGCGAGGCTGTCCGCCCGGGCCGAATCCGGCGGCGGCGGCGTGGGCGTGCGGAACCGCGCGGAGCCGCCCCCGCCGGGCAGGTTGTTGATGTTCGTGACCCCGGTCACCACGACGACGTACGCCGTGTCCGGAAGCAGAGGCTGGGCGGGCACCACGGCCACATCCCGGCTGGGCAGCGGGGGCGCGGCCGTGTCCGGCGCAGCGGTGTCCCGCGCCGCCGTG
>CAZUFP010000022.1:21885-63950 GCA_964619835.1 uncultured Gemmatimonadaceae bacterium
GCGCCGCCGTGTCCTGCGGTCCCCGGGGTCGTTGGGCACCCTGGGCGAGCAGCCGCCCCGGCAGGGTATCCGGCCCCACCCGCACCGGCGTCCGCACCTTCGTCGTATCCGCCCCGGCCCGTTGCGCACTGTCCGCCGCAGCCTTCGCCAGGCTGTCCGCCCGGGCGGCGCTCGCGGCGCTGTCCGCCGCCGCCTTGGCCGCGGCCCGCCGCTCTTCGAGCTGGAAGGGGTGCATCATCTCGCCGCCGCCGGCCGGTGTGCTGTCGGGCAGCAGGAAGAACTCCACGGTGCCGTCCACGGGCCGGTCCGGATCCAGATAGTCGTCGAAACTCAGCGTGACGGTCACGCTGTCCTTCGCCTCGGCCCGGACGAGATGGGCGGGCGTGGTGTCGCCGGGCAGCAGCGGCAGGGTGATGATGGAGGTGTCGTTGACGGCGAGCGCCGCGACGGCCGTGTCGACGGGCTCCGGGAAGTCCAGCTTCTTGTTGGAGTTGCGGTCCTGGTACGCGACGACGTCGTACGCACCGGCCGGCACGTAGCGCAGATCGAAGAAGCCGGTGGTGTCGCTCACGGTGACGTACGTGGCCCCGGTGCCGCGCTGAGTCGCATCGATGATGGCGTCCGGGACCGGCTTGCCGTCGATGCGGTTCTCCACGATGCCGCCGAGGGTGGTGTTCTGGATGGGCGGGCCGGTGGAGAACACCAGGTCGATGGGCCGCTCCAGCTTGTTGCCGAACAGGTCCTGGATGACCGGCCGCACGTAGATGTGGTAGACGTACCCGGGCTTCCAGCCGCCGTCTTCGTGGATCGTGAGAGAGCTGCGGCCTCGATGGATCTTCACGTGCCCGGTCTTCGGCGAGACCAGCACCGCGTCCTCGATGCTCCGGATCTGGCCCATCTTCTCACTGATCCGCTCGTTGAAGCGGATCTCCACATTATCGTCGAAGCCGTCCGGGTGCACCGACATGGGCGCCGGTTCGGCCTCGATGACGAAGGGCGGCGAGCGGTCCGGCTCGCCGCCCGGCGGCGCCTGCGCGCTGGCACAACCCAGCCCGGCCCCCAACAGAGCCAGCCAGACGCGCGACCGGATTCGTCGCATTACGATGCGTCCGGCTCGAGAGACCGGCGCTTGCGCCGCAAGCGCTCGAGCTGATCCTCCAGGTTCGCCTTCTTTTCCCGCTCCCGGCTCACCACTTCCTCCGGCGCTTTGCTCACGAAATCGCGGTTCTCCAGGCGCCGGGCCGTTCCCTGCAACAGGCCTTCCATTCGCTGGATCTCATCGGCCAGACGTGCCCGTTCACGCGCCACGTCGATGACACCCTCCAGGGGCAGGAACAGTTCCGCACCGTCGCGCAGCACCGCGTGCGCACCCGCGCGCCCGCCCGTGCTCTCCGGGCGCTCGATGGCGTCCACGTCGGCCAGTCGCTGCACGGCCCGTGACTCCGCGTCCAGCGCTTCCGCCAAACGAGCGGGAACGTTGGTCAGCTCGATCCGGATCTTCCGGCCCGCCTGCACGCCGTACTCGCCGCGCAGCGTACGCACCGTTCCGATCAGCTCCTGAAGCGCTTCCATGCGCTCCACGTCCGCCGGCGATTCCCGGTCCGTGCTCGGCTCCGGCCAGCGCGCCACCACCAGCGACGGCTCGCGCTCCACGCCGTCCGGCCACGGCAGCCGCAGCCACAGGGCTTCCGTGACGAACGGCATGATGGGGTGCAGCAGGCGGAAAACCCCGTCCAGCACCTCCACGAGCGTGGCCCGCGCCGCCGCACGACTGGCTTCCGGCGCGTCGTCGTAGAGGCGCGGCTTCAGCATCTCCAGGTACCAGTCGGCGACCTCCGACCAGAAGAAGGAGTGCGCGGCGTCCGCCGCTTCGTGCACGCGGAACGCCTCCAGGTGCCGCGTCACGTCCGCGACGGTGGCGTTCAGCCGCGCCAGGATCCAGCGGTCCGCCGGCTCCAGGTCATCGGCAATGTCGTCCACGGCGTGAACGTGATGCCCTTCCAGGTTCATCAGGGCGAAGCGGCCGGCGTTCCACAGCTTGTTGGCGAAGTTGCGGCCCGGCGCGAACGCCTCCTCCAGGTCCTCGTAGTTGAGCTGGATGTCGGTGCCGATGGCCGCGCCCGCCACGACCGTGTAGCGGAGCGCGTCCGCGCCGAACCGTTCCACCACCACCAGCGGGTCGATGCCGTTGCCCAGCGACTTGGACATCTTCCGGTTGTGGTGGTCCCGCACCGTGGCGTGCAGCAACACCTCGGAGAACGGCACGTCGCCCATGAACCGCAGGCCCGCCATGATCATGCGGGCCACCCAGAAGAACAGGATCTCCGGCGCCGTGCTCAGCGCCTGCGTCGGGTAGAATGCCGCCAGGTCCTTCGTGTCCTCCGGCCAGCCCATGGTGGAGAACGGCCACAGCCAGGACGAGAACCAGGTGTCCAGCACGTCCGGGTCCTGCTCCAGCTCCGTGCCGCCGCACTTCGGGCAGCGCTCCGGCGTCTCCCGGGCCACCACGATCTCGCCGCAGCCTTCGCTCCGGCAGTACCACGCCGGGATGCGGTGGCCCCACCAGAGCTGGCGCGAGATGCACCAGTCCCGGATGTTCTCCATCCAGTGCTCGTATACCTTCTTCCAACGCTCCGGCGTGAAGCGCACGGCCCCCTGCCGCGACGCATCGAGGGCCGGCCCCGCCAGCGGCTTCATCTTCACGAACCACTGCAGCGAGAGCCGCGGCTCCACGATCGTGCCGCACCGGTAGCAGTGCGGCACTGCGTGACGGTGCGGCTCCACCTTCTCCACCAGACCCTGCGCTTCGAGCGCCTCCATCACCCGCTCCCGGGCCTCGAACCGGTCCAGTCCACGGAACGCTTCCGGCGCGTTGTCGTTCAGCGTGGCCTCCGGCGTCAGCACGTCCAGCACGTCCAGGCCGTGCCGCTGCCCGATCTCGAAGTCGTTCGGGTCGTGCGCCGGCGTCACCTTGACCGCCCCGCTGCCGAACTCCGGGTCCGCCCACTCGTCCGCCACGATGGGGATGGTGCGACCCGTCAGCGGCAGCTCCACCCTCTGACCGACCAGCGACTCGTAGCGCGCATCCCCCGGCGCCACAGCCACCGCCGTGTCCCCCAACATCGTCTCCGGCCGCGTCGTGGCCACCACGAGATAGGGCCTCCCGTCCGGCAGAGTGGGCAGCGCTCCCGCTCCCCCCCTCCCCCCGGAAGGGCCGGGCGGGGTGGCGGGGGTCTCCCCGGCGGTGTCGGGTGGGGCGGAAGGGGTCTCCTTCTCGGGGCGGGGCGAGGCGAGGGGATAGCGCAGGTGGTACAGCCGCCCGTCCGTCTCTTCCGGCTCCGCCTCCTCGTTGGACAGGGCCGTGTGGCAGCGGGGACACCAGTTGATGATGTAGTTGCCCCGGTAGATCAGGCCGTCGTCGTACAGGCGCACGAACACTTCCCGCACCGCCCGCGACAGTCCCTCATCCAGGGTGAAGCGCGTGCGGGACTCGTCGAAGCTGGAGCCGATGGCCCGGAGCTGCTGAAGGATGGTGGAGCCGGTCTGTTCGACGAACGACCAGACCCGCTCGACGAACGCTTCCCGTCCCACGTCGTAGCGCGACTTGCCTTCCTTGGCCAGCAGCCGCTCCACCACGTTCTGCGTCGCGATACCGGCGTGGTCGGTGCCCGGCAGCCACAGCGCTTCGTAGCCCTGCATCCGTTTCCAGCGGATCAGCAGATCCTGGAGCGTGTTGTTCAGGCCGTGCCCCATGTGCAGCATGGCGGTCACGTTGGGCGGCGGGATGACGATCACGTACGGCTCCCGCTCGCCGCGCAACACGGCATCCGCGTCGGCGTGGAAGTATCCGCTGTCCCGCCACTGCTCGTAGAGCGGACCCTCGATGGCGGCGGGGTCATACTGTTTGGACAGTGGCTCCGTCATGGTGCTCCGAACGCTGGAAATGAAGCGTTATAGCTTAGCCTGGGCGGGGAAAAAGCTCAACAGCAGACGGGTCGCGCTGCGGGCGGGCATCATACAGGCGGAGAACGGAAACCGGAAAGCGGGATCTTCAGCAATCTCCCGCGCGGCCGCGACCAGCAACGTGCGTGTCGCGGAGGCCACGCCGTCCAAAACCGGACAGGAATCGATCCCGCTTCCCGTTTGCCGCTCCCCGCTCCTTCAGGCTTCTGCCGGAGCTTCGGCGCGGCCGTTTCCGTTTCCCTGGCGGCGGCGGTGCATACCCCGCCCGGTGGAGTGCCAGTGCTTTTCGTGGAGGTCCGCGGCGCCCTCATCGAACCGGCGGCGCGTTTCATCCAGACGCGTTTCCACCTCCCGCACGCGGAGCCGGTTCAACACGGTGCGCACGCCCTCGGCTCGCTGCGCCAGCGCGACCACTTTCCGCGCATCCTCCGTGCTCCGAACGGCGCCCCACAACTCGACGATCCCATCCGCAAGCTGGATCACGGCCACATCCGAAGCATCCACGTCCGTCTCCTGCCGCAGCAGGTTGCGGACTGCCTGTGCCGTGCGGCCCCATCGGGTCGGAACCACGGCCGCCGCCACATCCCGCCAGCGCCGCATGACGAGCACGCCAACACCGACAGCCAACCCCACCAGCGCCCCCGCAACCAACCGAGTACGCCAGTCCTCGACGTCCACGCGGACGTCCTCACCGAAAACGCGCATTCTGCCTCCCGGGGATCATGATTCAACGCGCTCGATCGCGCTCCCCACTGACGACACCACCCGGCCCGGCGAACTCGTCGCCGCTTCGCTTCCGGCCAGCGCCGCAACGGATTCAGGCGTTGCATTCATCATGCCCGCGTCGCCCACCGGCACCGCTCAGGGCGGCGGCGTGCCGCTGGACGGCGGTGGCGTCGGCTTCGTGCCCTGCGCCTTCTTCACTTTCTCGTCGTGCTCCTTCTGTTTCCGCTCACGGATGGCCTTCACGCGGTCCTTGAAGTTCTCGCGCGCCGCCTCCCGCTCCGCCTGGTCGCGGATCGCCGCCCAGTCCGCCGCCCGCTTCCCCACATCGCCGGACGGAGGCGGCAAGGAGAACGGCAGCGGCAGCGTGATCTTGCCAAGGTGGAGCTTGCCGGGCGTGATCCCCCACACATTCCCGTTCTTGTCCGTCACCGTCCAGTTCGTGCCGCGGGCCGCCTCCGCCGCGGCCGCGGCCGCAGAATCGTTCAACGCCCGCAGTTCCGCGGCGATACGCGCCCGCACGTCGTCGATGTTGAGCGCGGTCTCCGGGCTCGCGGGCAGGACCACCGGCGCCCAGAGGTGCACATCTCCCATGTGCGGGCGAAGCCGTTCGGCCGGGGACAGGGGAACGGCGGGCGCGGCTTCTCCGGCCGGCTGCGACGGTTCCGCCGGCGCGTGCGTCGGGGCCGCGCGGGGTCGGGGCTGCCGTCGCGGCAGGGCCTGTTCCACGGGCGGCGCGCCTTGCGAAGGGGCGATGTTGTACACCTGCATGCCCGGCGGCCGTGTGCGTTGGGCCATGGGTCGGCCCGGAGCAACGGAAGGTGCGGGGACCACGATGACGCGGCTGAACACCAGGAACAACAGGACGTGCAGTGCCGCCGAAACCACCACGCCAACGGCCAGTGCGCGATCCGAATCGATTCGCCGCCGCGGCGGCCGCCGGACCGGGGGGCGCGGCGCTTCGGGCGACGTTTCGGCGCGCGGATGCTCGACGACGGTGGAGGTGCTCACGCCCGGTAAATAACCCCCGGCACCGCGCCGGTTCCTCTCAGAGCAGGCGCCCCAGACGCTCCGCCGCCTCCACGAGCCGACTCGCCGGTTGAGTCAGAGCCACGCGGAAGAAGCCTTCCCCTCCCGCGCCCAGCGCGGCGCCCGGCATGATCACGACGCCCTGCTCCACCAGGGCGCGCCTGGCAAACGGTTCCGACTGGCCGCCGGGAACCGGAATCCAGAGGTACATGGTCGCGTCTGGCACCTTGACCTCGAACCCCTGGTCGGCCATGGCGCGCGCCAGTGCGTCTCGCCGCTCCTGGAACTGCGCTACGTTGCCCGGCACCCACTCGTCGTAACTTTCCAGACACGCCTTCCCCGCCGCTTGCACTCCCAGAAAGACGCCCGTATCCACGAACGTCTTGGCCCGCGACAGCGCGGAAACCAACGCGCGCGAGCCCGAGGCCCAGCCGATGCGCCACCCTGTCATGTTGTAGGTCTTGGACAGGGAGTGGAACTCGATGGCGACATCCCGTGCCCCTTCGATCTGCAAGATGCTCGCCGGGCGATACCCGTTAAATGCGATCTCGCTGTATGCGTTGTCGTACGCCAGGACGATGTCGTGTTCCCGGCAGAAGCGCACGACCTGCTCCAGGTAGTCCCGGGGCGCCGACGCGGCCGTTGGATTGTTGGGGTAGTTCAGATAGAGGATCCGGGCCCGCCGGACGACGTCCTCCGGGATGGAGTCGAGGGGCACCAGGAAATCGTTTTCCGGACGCAGGGGGACCAGGTACGGCTCCCCGCCGGCCAGCACCGTGCCGCCCAGGTAGGCCTGGTACCCCGGATCCGGCACGATCGTGGTGGCACCCGCCTCCACGTAGCAGAAGGCCAGGTGGGCGAGCCCCTCCTTGGATCCGATGAGAGGCAGGATCTCCTGGAACGGGTCCAATTCCACATCGAACCGTTTCCGCATCCAGGCGGCGATGGCCTCCCGGAACGCTGGCAGGCCCAGCTGGAACGGGTACCGGCTCATGGCCGGATCCGCCGTGGCTTCCGCCATGGCCTGCACGGCAGCGGGCGGGGGCGCCAGGTCGGCGTCTCCGGCACCGAGGTCGATGACATCCACGCCCTTGGCGCGCAGTTCCCTGCGGATCACGGGCACGTCCGCCAGCGGATACGGCGGAAGATGATCGAAACGCGAAGCAAGCGATGGCATAGGACCTCAGCCGTCTTCCGCGGCTACGGGGTTGGACAGGACGGACACGCCGGGTAACTCCACTTCCACCACGTCGCCGGGCAGGAGCGGCCCGACGCCTTCCGGTGTTCCCGTGGCAATCAAATCGCCCGGCTCCAGCGTCATCACGCGGGAGGCATACGCGATGATCGTGGGAATGCCGAACACCATGTCGGTGGCGGACCCGTGCTGCCGCACCTCTCCGTTGACGCGGCATTCCACTTCCAGGGCCCGCCAGTCGTCCCCGGGCGCCGCACCCGGCGCGGCCACGGGGCAGAACGTGTCGAACCCCTTGGCGCGAGACCACTGGCTGTCCAGGCGCTGGAGATCGCGCGCGGTCACATCGTTGAGGGCGGCGAAGCCTGCCACGACGGCCATCGCTTCCGCCTCCGACACGTGGCGCGCACGCCGGCCGATCACGATGGCGATCTCGCCTTCGTGCTCCACGCGCTCGGAATCAGGCGGCAGGAGGATGGTGTCGCCCGGCCCGATGAGCGCGGACGGTGGCTTCAGGAACAGGAGGGGTCGTTCCGGCGTGTCGTTGCCCAGCTCGCGGGCGTGCGCCACGTAGTTTCGACCCACGCAGACGATCTTGCTCGGTCGATTTGGCATGGCGGGAGAAGCTAGGCGATCCGCTTCCCGGGCGCCAGCCGCCCCGACGGTCCATCTTCAGTGGGAGAACAGCAGAAGGGCCGTCAGTGCGCCGCCCACGATGAGGAGGCCCTTCCACAGCGCGATACCGCCGTGCGCGCCCCCGGGCCGGGTCCAGACCAGGATGGCGCCACAACTGTTGCGCTGGTACTCCACGGGCGTTTCGGGGCCCCGGTAGATCTCGATCGCCTGCACCTCTTCGGGGTGCAGCATCTGATCGATGGACATGCTCGTGGACATGGTCTGGGCGCCATCGATGTACAACGTGGGCCGGCAGTTCCCCCGCATCAGCACGTGATAGCCCAGATCCAGGCCGTAGGGAGAAGGCGCCGGCACCACGTGCATGCCCCGTATGTGGCGGAACAGGTCGCTCACCGCCGTGGCGTGCTCCCGGTCCACCTGGTCCCGCGTGATGAAGCTGCCCATGCTCAGCCGTTTCCGATCGTAGAAGCCCCTCAGCTTGCTCCCGCCCTCGTACTCCGCCACGACCACGAGGGGCTCCAGCTCGATGGCCTTCGGCGCCATCTGCACGTCCATGTCCATGTACTTGCCCGCGCCCACCGTCAGCGTGTCGGCGATCTCCTGGTAGCCGATATGCTGGATGTGCAGCAGATAGGAGCCCGGCGCCACCTCGCCGAATTCGAACCGCCCGTTCCGATCGCTGATCCGGTGGAGGTCGAGGCCGTCCAGCCACAGATCGGCGGCCACGACGGGGTCGCCCGTCTGCCGGTCCACGACCCGGCCATAGACGATACCCGGTGTCCGGTCCTGCGCGGCGAGGGGAGTCCAGAACACAGTCAGGCTCAGGAGGATGGAGGGAACGAGCGCAGCTTTTCGCAAGGGACCTCTCCCGCTGGCGGGGTTGTCCATAACGCGATGTCGGGAACGGCCACTCCACGTGCTCATTGCCGTGTGTCCTGCCGGCGCCGGTCAATCCGCGCCGGCCACCTGGCGAACCGACAGACCACCCTGGCTCTGATAGAACTCCCGGAGCACCACACTCAGTTCCGACCAGGATCCCATCCGCAGCGGGGCCGGCGGCAATGCTTCCAGGAACTGGCTCCCGTACCCCCGTTCGGCCACCCGGCGGTCCAGCAGCACCACGGCGCCGCGGTCGCTCCGCGACCGGATGAGCCGGCCGAAGCCCTGTTTCAGCCGCAGCACGGCGTGAGGCAGCATGTAGTCATGGAACCCGCTGCCGCCCATCCGTTCGACGGTTTCCACGCGCGCCGCCGTCAACGGTTCGTTGGGCACCTTGAACGGGAGCTTGGTCAGCACGAGCCCGCGCAGCGGCTCACCGGGCACGTCCACCCCCTCCCAGAACGACGCCACACCCAGCAGGATGCCTCGGCCCGAGGCGGCGAACTCGTGGAGCAGCCGTGCCCGGGGGCCCTCGCCCTGAACGAACAGCGGCCACTGTCCCTGGACACCGCGCCGCCGCAACTCCGCCGCCACCGCCCGCAACGCACGGTACGACGTGAACAGCACGAACAGCCCGCCGTCGCTCGCTTCCGCCAGGTCCCGGACCACGGTCGCCGTGGCGTCGTCGAACGCCGGACCGCTGCTCCGGGGCGTCGGCAGATCCACCGGCAACGCCATGACGACCTGGTTCGCGAAGTCGAACGGGGAGGCGTAGACGGTTGCATTCACCCGCAGGCCGCGATCCAGTCCAAGCCGCGTGCGCAGGAAGCCGAAGCCGTCGCGCGTAGCAAGCGTGGCCGAGGTCAGGACGGCCGTGTCCGCCGGCTCGAAGAGGGACTCGCGCAACAGATCCGAGAGGTCGATGGGCGCAGCGCAGGCCGCCACGTGTCCCTCCCCCTCTCCACCGCCGCGCCGCTCCAGCCACCGCACCATCGCCACGGGCCCGTCCTCGGGGCTGAGGGCCTGCCGCAGCCCCTCCGCGATGCCCAGCAGGCGGTTGGTGACGCCGTTCAGCTCCACGAGCTGGTCTTCCAGGCGTTCCGTCCAGCGCCGATCGCCCAGGATGGTTTCCCGAACGCCGTGCAGCCGCCGCGCCATGCGGTCCAGCACGATGAGGAGATCCTCGTACGCCGGTTGCACGCGTTCCGCCCAGTCCGCCTCTGCCGCGAACCCGTCCGTCAGGCGGATCGTCGCGTCGTCGGCCCGGCGGATCGTCGCCGCGAGCCGGTCGAACAGATCGTTGGCCCGGGACCGGGCGTTGGCCACGTCGGGCCGGATCTCCCTAGTGATCGCGTGCAACGCGTCCCGGCGAACCGCATCCGCTTCGCCGGTCATCAGCCGCTCCTCGAACGCACGCAACAGGCCACGGCCTCGCCGGTCCAGCCGGTGCAGTGCACGGAACACGACGCGGCGCGAGACCGCGACGCCCAGATGCGACGTGGCCGCGTCTTCCAGGTTGTGGGCCTCATCCAGCACGATCCGCCGGTAGGGGGGCAGCACGGCCGGCGCCGTGTAGTTGCCCTGGGCCCGTCGCACGGCCAGGTCGCTGAACAGCAGGTGGTGGTTCACCACCAGGATGTCGGCGGACGCCGCGTCCCGCCGGGCCCGCTGGTAGAAGCAGCGCTCGAAATGCGGGCAGCGGGCACGCAGACACGCGTCCGAGTCGCTCTCCACTTCGTCCCACACGTCCGCGGACGGCTGGAACGGCAGGTCCTGGAGCGACCCGTCCCGCGTCGTCTCCAGCCATTCGTCGATGGCGTCCAGCTCCGAGCGCCGCTCGTCACCGAACAGCACGGCGGCGCTCTGCATGGCCAGCTTCGCGCGCCGGATGGAGATGTAGTTGCCCCGGCCCTTCACCAGGGCGAACCGGAACGGCTCCCCCAGCGCCCGGCGCAGGAACGGGAGGTCCTTGCCGACCAGCTGCTCCTGGAGGTTGATGGTGTTGGTGGAAACGATGGTCCGCTCGTGGTTCAGCCGCGCCCAGCGCACCGCCGGGAGCAGATACGCCAACGACTTGCCCGTGCCGGTGCCCGCCTCCGCGATCTCGACGCCGCCCTCGTTGTATGCCCGCGCCACGGCCCGGGCCATGTCGCGCTGCGTAGGACGGTCCTCGTACGCCGGGTGCGCGGCGCTCACTGGACCGCCGGCGCCCAGCAGCGCGTCCAGCTCCCCTTCGTCCAGCAGATCCAGCTCCCGCACGTCCGGCGGCTCCACCACCACGTACAGCTCCCGCGCCTCGTTGTCCGTGATGGCCAGGCCGACACCCCGCGCGTACAGGTCCGCCGCGATGGCCAGGTCCGGATCCGATGGCTCCAGCGTGCCCGACGGGTGGTTGTGGATCACAAGGCTGCCGGGCTCCGCATCTTTCGCCGCCGCGAGCACGGCGGTCCGGTGGCCCCGCGCGACGGCTCGCGGTTCCTGGACGGTGCCCACGTCGTCGACCCGGGCAACGAAACACACTTCGTTGCCCCGCGCCCGGGCGACCTCCTCGCGGATCGCCGCCGCGGTTTCCGGACTGAACGCAAGCACTCGGCTCATGCTGGGTGGTTCGGCGGTAGGTGTGGCTGCCCGAAGCTAGTGGAGGACTTCGTCATTGTCGAGCCGAGGAAGCGGGAACGTGAAGCGTTGCACGTGCAGCGTGAATGCACCGCAGGCCGCGCCACCACGCTCCACGTTTCACGCTCCACGCTTCACGCTCCACGCTTCGTGCAGCAAAGTCCGGGGAGCCGCCCCCCTCACGTCTTCAGCGTTTTCTTCCTGGCCGCCGGAAACAGCACGTTGTTCAGGATGAGCCGGTAACCCGGTGAATGGGGATGCAGATCAAGGTTCGTGGGCGGGTCGCCGATCTGGTGCTCCGGGTCCTCCGGGTCGTGGCCGCCCAGGAACGTCCAGGTGCCCTTGCCCAGGTCGCCGTGGATGTACTTCACCCAGGGCGCCCCTTCCTGCTCGGCCAGCACGATGACGCCGGGCTTCAGGCGGTCCCGGCGGAACGACGTGGTCAGCCCGTAGAAATCCGGGATCACGTCCTCGTGGTCCTGCACCAGCATGGACGGCACGGGATCGATCTTGGCGCTGAAATCAAAAAGCGTGAACGCGCCCAGCGGCTCGCGCCATGGCGTGTTGACCTGGTGTCCATCGATGTCGCTGAACGCATTGATCACGGGATTCGTCTGCACCTTCGCGCCTTCGAACGCGAACGCCCGGGACCAGTCCATCTTCCGGCTCGCGTCCGGGTCCGGGGGCGTGCCATCGCTGAACGACGCGGCGATGTCGACGCCCGTCGCGGCCAGGGCCAGGTCGATGGTCTCCGTGGACGTGCACATGGCGAACAGGAATCCGCCATTGGCGACGTAGTCCCGGATCCGGTTCGCCACCGCCTTCTTCAGCGCGGGCACGTCCGGGTAGCCGAACTGCTTCGCCACCGCCTGGTTCCGCGCCACTTCATCCTGGAGCCAGGGGGCTCCGGCGTAGTTGATGTAGAACTTGGAATACTGGCCGGTGAAGTCCTCGTGATGCAGGTGCAGCCAGTCGTACTGGCTCAGCTTGCCGTTCAGCACTTCCGGGTCCCACACCCGGTCATAGGGGATGTCGGCGTAGGTCAGCGCCAGGGTCACGGCGTCGTCCCAGGGGGCCGTCCCCGGTGGTGTGTACACGGCAATCTTCGGCGCCTTCTCCAGGACCACGCTCTCCATGTTGGCGTTGGCGATGGTGGCGCGGATGCGGGCCACATCGGCCGGCGACTCCGGCTCCACCGCCACACCGCGCAACGCCGCTTCCCGCCGGACGTCCGGCTCGTCCGGCAGAAGGAACGAACCGGCCCGGTAGTTCAGCAGCCACTCCGCCGTCTCGTGGCGGCCCAGCACCCAGTACGTGAGGCCGTAGGCCTTGAGGTGGTTCGTCTGCGCCCCGTCCATGGGCACCAGCAGAGACTGCGCGCCGGCGGGCCCGTACGCCGCCAGCAGCGCCACGGCGAGGACGGCGAGCTTCCTGAGAAGCGTCACGGGCGATCCCCTCCGGATGCCGCGTCGGCGGGCGGCACCTCGCCCTCGAGCCGGCTCAGCCTGCGGCGCGCTTCCGGCACCAGGGCGCTCGTCGGATGGTCGAGGATCAGGCGTTCCAGCAACGCCTGCGCCCTGCCGACGCTGTCGGGTTGAGCCGCCAGGCTGCTCGCCAGGCCCAGCAGCGCGGCCGCGGCCTGGCGCGACGTCGGGTAGTCGTCGGCGATGAGGCGCCAGAATCGCCGCGCGCTCTGCGGGTCCACGCCGTCGGCCAGGGTCGCCGCGTAGGCCAGTAGCGCCGGCCGGTCCCCGGGCGGAACTTCCCCGGCGACGCGGGCCAGGCGGCGGATCATTTCTTTGTCGGGTTGGAAGGCTCGATCCCTGAGCGCTGCGGCGATGCGGCTCCCCGTAGACGGTGACACGGCGGCCAGCAGGCTCGCCAACTCGAGCGCGGCCGTGCCCTCCGTTCCATGCAGGCCGCTCGCGGCCTCCGTGAACGCCTGCCGTGCCGCATCCGCGTCGCCGGCGGCCAGCGACAAGCGGCCGCGCAGGAGCCCACAGCGAGGGCCCGTCATCCCGTCGATCAGCCTTCGCGCATCGTCCGCCTGGCCACGGCGAAGCAACGCCTCTCCCACGTCCGCCACCAGGCCGTCCACCTCCGCGGCCTGCGGGTATTCCGTCCGGAACGTCTCCAGCGCCGAGACCGCGCCCGCCATCTCCCCGCGCTCCGCCATGAGCTGGATCCGCAGCGCGCTGGCACGTCGCCGTTGCGGGGCGCCCGGCGCAAACGCCGATTCGATGGCGCGGTAATGCCGTTCGGCCGCGGCCGTGTCACCCAGGGCCAGCGCCAGCTCGGCCGCGCGCGACTGGAGGCCCGGCGCATCAACGACCGAGTCGGCGGTGGCCAGCAACTGTTCATACGCCCAGTACGAAAGGTGCGGAAGCTGCCGCGCGTCGGCGCTCCGGGCCATGTCCAGCAGGAACGCCTTTCTTGCCTCCAGCGGCATTCCGCTCGCGGCCGCCTGCGCCCAGCGTTGCGCGTCGCTCTCGAGGCCCCCGTCCAGGGCCAGCCACGCCGCCGCCGATCGCCGCGCCCGGTTCGAGGGCTTGCGGGTCAGGCGGTGGATGAGCGCCGGGATCACCGTCGCGCTGCCGTCGGGCAACGCCCGCAGGTCCCGGCGCACCGCGTCAAGGCTGGCGGCGTTCGTGCCGATGGCCCGATCCCATTCCTCCACCGCCCGGCCGTACTCGCCCAGATCCCCGTACACAGCGCCCAGCTCCAGGGCGAACGCATCCCCGCCGAACCGCTCCCGCCCGAGCTTCAGTACGGCCAGCGCACGACGAGGTTCGGCCCGTGCCCGCCACACAGCCGCGATATTCCGGACCGGCGCCTGCGAGCCCGGCACCGCCCGAAGCCAGTCCTGCGCCGCGGAGTCCACCCCCGCGGCGTCGTCCATGGATGAATAGGTGCGCAGCAGCATCAACCGTCCCAGCACGGAGCCAGGGTCGTTTTCCAGGAAACGCAGAAGCAGCGGCACGAGCGCTGCCGCCCGGCCCTCCTTCCGCAGCACCCGCTCGATCGAGAGGATCGCCGATACCGATGCGGGCTGGCGGCGCAACGCCTCCCGCAGCAAGGCTTCGGCACCCGTCAGGTCGCCCACCGCCTCCCGGGCCGCCGCACCCCTCAGGAGCTGAAGCTGCGCCGCGTCCGGCGCACCGCCCGGCTGTTGACTCGACAACTCGTGCGGCATGGCCGCGGCGACACAAACCGCCAGGGCCGCTGCAACGCGGCGGACTCCGCGCGACGCCATCACGGACCGCCTCCGGAAGTCCGCGCCGGAGCCCTCGGGCGTCCGGGCGCCGGACCGCCCGGCGCCGGCCTCCCCGGCGGCGGGCGTTGCGCGGCCGGCTCCGCGCGCTCCGCGCCCGGCGTCGGTCGCTCTCCGGCCCGATTCAGCCGGTCGAAATACTGCAGGATCAGGCGGCGGTACTCCGGCGGCAGTGCTTGGAGCCGCTGCGGATCCGGTGGCGGGAACGGGAGGTGTGCGTCCAGCAACGATGGATCCAGGGCGGCCGCCCTGGCGGGCGCCAAGTCACCGGGCCGTTCCGCGACCCGCTCATTGCTCACTTCGTCCTGTTGCATGCTGCGCCCCGCGTCCAGCAGCCGGTGAAAGAGCCGGTCCTGGCGTTCCAGCATCTGCGGTGTCAGGCGTCCCGCACTCATTTCTTGCGCCAGCCGATCCGCTTCCCCGGCCATCTCATCGAGCCGGCCCGGGAGGGCATCCTCCACGCCGGGGCGCCCGGCCACGTCGCCGAGGCGCTCCGCGATTTCACGCTGCTGGCGCGCCAACTCCTGGAGTTGCCGGGCCAAAGCGCCCGGCGCCAGCCCCAGCGGTGCGATGGCCCCCGACTGCCCGTTCACCGAAGCCTGCTGCCGCGCCAGCTCGGCCAGCTCCTCGAGGGCTTGCTGCAACCCGGTGCCGGCCTGGGCGTTGGCGATCTGCTCTCCGTTCCGGAGCAGGGCCAGAGCCAGTTGATTGAGGGCATCGACGCCGGCGCCCGCCTGGTCCACAGGCAGGTCGCGGCGGGAGGTGCCCTCTTCGAGACCTGCCTGGGCGGCGGCCAGGCTGAGCAGTGCCTGGCCGAGCGCCGCGCCCACGGCCCGATCGATCATCGCGGACCGCTGGCTCGCCGCCGCCAGGTTGCGTCCCAGCTGTTCCAGGCCCTGGCGAATCGCGCCTTGGGATGCCTGGATATCCTGGAGCTCGCGGGCGCTTGCGCCGCCCTGCGCCTGGACACGGTCCATGGTCCCCCGCACCGCGTCCTGTCGCCGGGCCATCGCCAACGCGCCCTGAATGGCCTCCTGCACGGCCTGCTGCGTCTCCCGCTTCCAGCCCTCCGCCGTGGCGAGACGGGCCGAATCCAGATGCGCCGCCACGCCGTTCAGCGACGATGCCGCGGCGCGGCCCGAGGAGCCGGGGTCCCCGGCTCCCGCCCGCACCAGCCCCGAGGCCTGCCGCATGGCGCCCTGTGCCGACCGCGTCCCTTCCGCGGCCGCCGCCGTGGCATCCCGGGCCCCGACCTCGCGCAACGCTTCCAGCCGTTCCTTCAAGGAATCCAGTGACGCCGCCAGGCCGGTGGCCCGGCGAGCCAGGTCGTCCTGTTGCCCGGCCCGGCGGTCGGCGCTCCACCCCTGGCTGTCTGCCGGCGTGTTCGCCCGTGTTGCCGCGCCCAGCGAGTCCATCGCCGCCGCCAGAGCTTCCTGGCGCGCCGCCATCTCCCGGGCATCCTGCGCCAGCGCGTTCATCGCCTGCTCCGCGGCAGCACGCCGGAACAGTTCCAGGCTGCGTTCCACCCTCTGCCTGAATTCGCTCTGATGACGGGCAAGCTCCTGCAGCGCCTGCGTGACCCGGTCCGGGTCCAGCGCTTCCAGCGCCTCGCGCAATGCGTCCATCTGCTTCCGGAGCTCCGGCGTCAGCAGGTCCGAATAGAGCCGGCTCAGCTCCTGAAGCCGCCGCTGCAGGGCGGGGTCGCGCAGACCGGCCTGGTCCATGGCCTCCCGCAGCGACTCCACCTGCGCGCGCAGCGAGTCCGCACGCGCGACCAGCTCTTCCTGTCCCTGGAGCACGGCACGGGCCTGTTGCGCCGCCTCGTACTCCAGGCGCCCCCCACGACCGGCACCCGCGCCACCCGGGCGGTCCTGCTGGGCCGCACGCCCTCCGGCGGACCGACGGGTCAGGTCCCGCGTCTCTGTCTCCAGCTGCCGGGCGTCCTCCGCCAGGCCCGTGGCCTCCTGTACAATGGAGCGGGCATCGGCCATCGTCCGCTCCCGCAGCTCCGCCATCGCAGGCAGGCGCAGGGCGTACGTCCGCGATCGGCCCCGATGCGCCGCCGGCGCGTTGTCCGTGACCCGTACGAAATAGCGGAGCGTGTCGCCCGGCAGCAGGCCCCGTTCGTTGGCATCCAGCAACGTATTCAACAACAGCCGTTCCCGGCCGCCGTTCACGGGCAGCGTCCGCGTCACCGGCGCATCCTGACCGCCGAGCGCACTCACGCGCCAGCTCACGAGCTCCGCTGCGGCCACCGCATGGTCGTCCCGGGCGTCCGCAGTGATGGACTGCCGCAGCGACAGCGGCATGACGGTGTCCGCGCCCGGGAACACCACCTCCACCTCCGGCGCCGCATCCGCCTCGATGGTCAGGTCCAGCGGCTGCGGTGTGGATCCGGCGGGAACGCCTTCACGGTCCATGAACGACCAGGCGTAACGGCCACTGCGTCGTGGCCGCCACCGGCCGGTGAAGCGCACGCCTTCCGTGGCCAGGCGCAACGTGTCCGGCCCCGCCAACGCCGCCGACCCCACCGGGCGCGTGGCACGGCCCTGGATCCGGAGCAGCGCCCCCGCAGGCAGAGTCAGGGGGGCCGGGTCCCCGTCGTAATGTTCCGGGGACCGTCCCAGGTACGAGGGGAACGTCACGTCGATGGAGACCGCCGACACGAACAGCGGGTCCAGTGGCCGGACTTGGAAGGTGTCCGAGCGCGCTCCGTCCGGCGTGGTCAGCCAGTATCGGTACGGGGCATCCACGGGGCCCACCGACGCCCGCGCCGTGTCACCGTCCAGCGACAGTTGACGGGCCCGAGACACGTCGCCGGCCGCCCGCCACCGGAGCGTGGCATGTGCACGGCCGGGCGCCCGCACCCGCACCACCAGATCGGCGCCTCGCGCCACCGCCGTGTCCCCCGGCATCACCACCAGAGCCGGAAGGACCGGAGGCGTCAGCTGCCGCAACGGACGCAGCAACGGGCGCCAGGCCGCTCCCGCTCGTTCCGGCGCGGCCAACCCCATGACAAGGACCGCCGCCGCCACCGCGACCGCGCCAGCCGAAACACGGGCCAGTCGCCGGACCGCCCGGCGCCTCGCCGGTCCCGCCGCAGCGGGCACCGTCACGCCGCCCATGCGGGCCGCCAGCTCCGCGTAGGCACGCCGGTACAACGCGCCCGATGTGCCTTCGGGCACTCCCTCCTCCAACTCCAACACGCCGCGCACCCGGCCCGAGGGCAGGCCCAACGCTCGCTCCACGACATGCGCGGCCTGGCGGTCGTCCACCTCCCAAACCCAGCGACGCAGACCCATGAACAGCAGCACCAGCGCGCCGGAGGCCGCCACCATCAGCAGCACGAGTGGCCCCACGCCCGGCCGGCGCCATGCCGCGGTGCCAGCCCCCAGCCACGCCACCGCCAGCGTCCCGCCGCCAATGGCCAGCAGGCCGGCGCAGACCGCCGCCGTGCCGTACGCCCGCAGCCGGCGGCGCACGCCCCGCACCACATCGCCCGGGTCCGGCCGACTCACGTCACCCCCTGGGACATGGCGTACAGAAACAGGTTCACGCCCATGCGAAACGCCGCTTCACGCTTGTCCGGCGGATCTCCGTGCACGTCGGCGTCCTCCCAGCCGTCGCCCAGGTCCGACTGGTAGCTGTAGAACACAACCAGCCGGCCTCGCTCGAAGATGCCGAATCCCTGCGCCGGCAGCCCGTCGTGCTTGTGGATCTTGGGCAATCCGTCCGGCAGGTCGTAGAACACGTGATAGACCGGGTTGTCCGCCGGCAGCGGCACCAGTTTCCGGTCCGGGAACACGCGCCGGATCTCGCGGCGGAAACTTTCGTCCAACCCGTAGTTGTCGTCCACGTGAAGGAATCCGCCGTGCGCCAGGTAGCGGCGCAGGCTGTGGATCTCCACCTCGCTCAACCGGATGTTGCCGTGGCCCGTGATATAGAGGTAGGGATAGCGCCACAGGTCCGGGTCCGTCAGGCGCACATGAGCGGGCCGGCTCGCCACCGGCACGCCCGTTCGAACCCGGATCTCGTGCAGCAGGTTCGGTAGCGACGACGGGTTGGCGTACCAGTCTCCGCCCCCGTCGTACTGCACCTGGGCGATGGTGGGCGCGTCCAGGGCCGGCCGTGCCGCAGGAGCCGCCCGCGACCCGGCGGCCGGAACGGCCGCTGCCAGGAAAATCGCGACAACGAAGCGACGTATCACGACTCCGACGACTCCTCCGCCAACGACTGCGTAATCTCGTAGGCCCGGTTCCGCGGCATCCGGAGCCTGCGCGCCACATCCCGCGCCACCTGGCTCGGCCGGCGGCCCTCCGCCAGCAGGCCGGCGGCCAGGGCACGGGCCGCCGCCTCGTCCGCTTCGGCCGTGTCCGCCGCAGCGGCGCTGCGTCCCGCCAGCACCACCACCACCTCACCCACCACCTCGCCGGCGTAATACGCCGAAGCCTCCGCCAGCGTGCCGCGAAACACGCTCTCGTGCAGCTTCGTCAGCTCCCGCGCCACGGCCACGTCCCGGTCCGCGCCGCACAGTCGCACCAGGTCGGCCAGCAGGGCGGCCAGCCGGTTCGGCGACTCGTACAACACAACCACGTGCGGCGATGACGAGACCTCCTCCAGTCGCTCTTCCCGGGGCCGCCCGCTGCGGGGCGCGAAGCCGAAGAACGTGAACGGTTCCGGCTCCAGGCCGGAGGCCACCAGCGCGGCCAGCGCGGCCGACGCGCCCGGCACGGGCACCACCGCGTGGCCGGCGTCCAGTACGCGCCGCACGATGCGCTGGCCGGGATCCGACACGAGCGGGGTACCGGCGTCCGTCACCAGCGCCAGGTCGTCTCCCCCGTCCAGCCACTCGACCACCTTCTCGGCCCGCGCCATCTCGTTGTGCTCGTGCGCGGATACCAGGCGGGTGGCAATGTCGTAGTGGTCCAGCAGGATACGGGTGCGGCGGGTGTCCTCCGCCAGGATCCGGGCGACGGACCCCAGCACCTCCACGGCCCGGTAGGTCAGGTCGCCGAGGTTGCCGATGGGCGTGGATACAATGTAGAGCGTCGCCATGCGGTCCCCTGCACCCCGCCCCGCGGCCGGGCGGGGCAGAAACGAAGACGGCGCCGCCCGGCGGCGCCGCAGGAGGATGTGAGGCGGGGCCGCCCGGATCCCGGCTCGGCCCCGCCCCGGATCAGCCCAGGTGTTCCTGGATCTTGCGCTCCAGCTGCGATTTCGGCACGGCGCCCACCACCGTCGCCACGTGCTTCCCGTCCTTGAAGAACAGGACGCTCGGGATGGAACGCACGTTGAAGCGCGCCGTCGTGTGCTGGTTGGCGTCCACGTCCAGCTTGCCGACCCGCAGCTGGCCGGCGTACTCCTCCGCCAATTCCTCGACGATCGGTGCTACCAGCCGACAGGGCCCGCACCACTCGGCCCAGAAGTCCACCATGGTCAGGCCCGTGCCCCGACCGATCTCTTCCTCGAAGTTGGCATCCGTCACCTTCACGAGATCCGCCATGCCACCCGACTCCTTCCGCGCTCCGCCGGTGGCCCCGCCGGCGCGCCTCCATTACGTTGCCCCAGATTCGGGGTGTTCACCACTCCCGGGATTCTCTCGCGACTCCTCGGCCGGCGCCCATGCCAGACCTCGGACTTCCCCTCGACCACATCGCCATCGCGGTGCCATCCATCCGCGACGCGCTGCCAGCCTTCCAACAACTGACGGGAGCCGAAGGTTCCGCCATCGAGACGGTCGCCGCCCAGGGCGTGGCCGTGACCTTCCTGGACGCCGGCACCGTGGGCCTCGAGCTCATCGAGCCGCTATCCCCCGATTCGGGCGTGGCCCGTTTCCTGGAACGCCGGGGCTCCGGCCTCCATCATATGGCGTTCCGCACGCCCGACGTGGCCGCCGAGCTCGCCCGCCTGCGCAAAGCCGGCGTGCGCCTCATCGATGAAGAGCCGCGCGCCGGCGCCCGTGGACACCGTGTGGCGTTCCTGCACCCCAGCTCCTTCGGCGGCGTGCTGGTGGAGCTCGTCCAGCACTGAAACGGGGTTCAGCCCCCTTCCGTCAGCCGGTCGACCCCGATCTTCTCCACCAACCACGCCTCCTTTTTCGTCCGCACCAGCGTGAACGGCAACACGACCTGCCGCTCGCCGAACCACATGCGCACGTTCAACTGGATGGCATCGCTCAGTTGGCCTGGCACGATCTGGTTGCCTTCGATCCGGTAGTCGTCGTGGTGCAGCAGGGAGGCCAGGATGAACATCCGCTTCTGGACTTCATCAGCCTTTTCGTGTTCCACGATGGGGCCGTCCCGGGTGCCGAACAGACGCGCCATCGTCTGGATGTCGTTGGCGTTGATCGCTTTCAGGAAACGCTCCACCACGAGCGTCGGCGCCACACCGGAGATGTTCGGCGCCCGTGGGACCGGTTTCCTCACGCACGCCGCCTGAACGGTCAGCAGGAGGGCCAGCACCACCACGGCCGGACGATAATTGTCGGACATTTCGGATTCCCGGCGAGGGCGAACAGCGCTCCGGGAGCCGGAGCCGCTTGAAGGTGCCTCTTCACGCCGGGCACTGTCAAGCGAAGCCCCATGCGTTCACGCGCCCGTCGGCGTGACCGCTTCCTCTCGTCGGAAGGTGAGCCCGTCGGCCCCCGGCTCGTGGTCCACCACCACCGTGTCCCCTTCCTCCACGCCGCCCTCCAGCACGCGCATGGCCAGCGGGTTCTGAACCAGCCGCTGGATGGCCCGCTTGAGCGGTCGCGCACCAAACGCCGGTTCGTAGCCCTGCTCGGCGATGAACAACTTGGCGGCCTCCGTGACCTCCAGGCTCAGCTGCCGCTCCGCCAGCAGCCGCTCCAGGCGCCGCAGCTGGAGGTCCACGATCTCCTTCAGCTCGTCCCGGCCCAGCGGCCGGAACACGATGATGTCGTCGATCCGGTTCAGGAACTCCGGCCGGAAATGCCGCCGCAGCTCGCCCAGCACATGCTCGCCCGTTTCCGTCCAGTCCTGCCCCGATTGTTCCAGGATGTAGCTGCTGCCGATGTTGGACGTCATGATGATGACCGTGTTGCGGAAGTCCACCGTCCGGCCCTGGCTATCCGTGAGGCGCCCATCATCCAGGATCTGGAGCAGGATGTTGAACACCTCGGCGTGGGCCTTCTCGATCTCGTCGAACAGGACCACCGAGTACGGCCGGCGGCGCACGCGCTCCGTGAGCTGGCCGCCTTCTTCGTAGCCCACGTACCCGGGAGGCGCGCCGATCAGGCGGGCCACGGCGTGCCGCTCCATATACTCCGACATGTCGATGCGCACCATGGCCTCCTCGTCGTCGAAGAGGAACTCGGCCAGCGCCCGCGCCGTCTCCGTCTTACCCACGCCCGTCGGGCCCAGGAACACGAAGCTGCCGATGGGCCGGTTCGGGTCCTGCAGCCCCGCACGGCTGCGGCGCACCGCGTCGGACACAGCCCGGATGGCCTCGTTCTGGCCCACCACCCGCGTGCCCAGCACCTGCTCCAGGTGCGTGAGCCGCTGGCGCTCCGACTCCAGCATCCGGGAAACGGGCACGCCCGTCCAGCGCGACACCACCTCCGCAACGTCCTCGGCGTCCACCTCTTCCTTCAGGAACCGCGTGTCGTCCTGCAGCTCCGCCAGATGCGCCTCCGCCTCCTCCAGGTCCCGCTCCGTCTGCGGGATCTGGCCGTACTGGATCTCCGCCGCCCGCGCCAGGTCGCCGGTGCGCGTGGCACGCTCCGCGGAGACCTTGAGCGCATCCGAGACACTCTTCAGCTCCCGGATCCGTCCGATGGCGTCCTTCTCCGACTGCCACTTCGCTTTCATGCTGGACGCCCGCTCCCGCAGGTCCGCCAGCTCCGCTTCGATCCTGCGGCGCCGCTCCACCGCCCCCGCTTCTTCTTCGGAGGCCAGGGCCGTGCGCTCGATGTCCAGCTGCATGATACGACGCTCCACTTCGTCGATCTCCTGCGGCAGCGAGTCGATCTCGATGCGCAGCCGGGAGGCCGCCTCGTCGATGAGGTCGATGGCCTTGTCCGGCAGGAACCGGCCGCCCACGTATCGGTCCGAAAGGCGCGCCGCCGCCACGATGGCCGCATCGGTGATACGCACCCCGTGGTGCACTTCGTAGCGCTCCTTCAAGCCGCGCAGGATCGCGACGGTGTCCTCCACACTGGGCTCCCCCACGAACACCGGCTGGAACCGCCGCTCCAGCGCCGCATCCTTCTCGATGTGCTTGCGATACTCGTCCAGCGTGGTGGCGCCTACCATGTGCAGCTCGCCCCGGGCCAGCGACGGCTTGATCATGTTGCCGGCATCCACCGCCCCCTCCGCCGCACCCGCGCCCACCAGCGTATGCAGCTCGTCGATGAACACGATGTAGCGGCCTTCCGCCTCCGTGATCTCCTTCAACACCGCCTTGAAACGCTCCTCGAACTCGCCCCGGTACTTGGCGCCCGCCACCATCGAACCCATGTCCAGCTGCAGCAACGCCTTCTTCGCCAGCGATTCCGGCACGTCTCCGCTCACCATGCGCTGCGCCAGACCTTCCACGATGGCCGTCTTGCCCACGCCCGGCTCGCCGATCAGCACCGGGTTGTTCTTCGTGCGCCGGCTCAGCACCTGCACCACCCGCCGAATCTCCTCGTCCCGCCCGATCACCGGGTCCAACTTGCCCTGCCTTGCCTGCTCCGTCAGGTCCCGGGCGAATCGCCGCAGTGCCCTGTACTTCTGCTCCGGGTCCTGGTCCGTCACCCGATGCGGGCCACGCACCGCCTCCAGAGCTTCCGCCAGCGCCGCCCGCGTCGCACCCTGGGCCGAGAGCAGATCCCGCGTCGTGGAGCCTTTCTGCTCCGCCAGCGCCAGCAGCAGGTGCTCCGTCGACACATACTCGTCACTGAGATCCCGCGCTTCTTTCTCCGCATGGTCGAAGACCTGGCTCAACTCCCGGCTCAGCGTCGCACGTACTTCACCCGTCTGCTTCGGCAGCCGGTCCAACGCTGCCTCCAGCTCCGATTCCAGCCGGCCGGCATCGACGCCCACCTTCCGGAGGATCGGCACCACCACCGTCTCTTCCTGGTCCAGCAGGGCACGCAGCAGATGGATGTCCTCCAGCGACGGGTTGCCGCGCCTTTGCGCGATGACCGTGGCCGCCTGGATCGCTTCCGCCGCTTTGATCGTCAACCGGTCCTGATTCAACACCTGGTGCCCCTCTTTCCTTTCTCACGCCTCGGCCCGCTCCGCGCCCCGCGGCCCCGCGGCCGTCGGCCGCTACCACGACTCCTGGGGGCAAACGCCATGCCCCCACCCCCTGTCAGAACGGCAGAGCGGCGCCGGGAAACGCGGCACGGGCGCTTGACACGGTGTAGGCGCCCTTCCACGTTCCGGCCATGTCTTCACCGCGTGTTTTCCGGTTGGCGGCGACGTGGGCGCTGCTCCTCGGCGTGGGCGGGTCGGTGTGGTCGTGCCGGAGCCAGCCCCCGGCCAGGGAGCCCATGACGCCCGAATCGTTCGCAAAGGTCTTCGTGGAACTGCGTCGTGCGGACGCCGAGTCGGATTCCGTGCAACAGTTCGATGCGCGCAAGCAGGAGATCCTGGACCGGAACGGCGTGACGCCGGATGAATTGCGGGAGTTCGTCCGGGAGTACAGTCAGCATGCGCAACAGATGGCCGATCTCTGGGACACCATCGAAGCGCGCCTGCGCAACCCGCCGAGAGATTCGGTCACCCGCGACACGCTGCCGGCGCCATCGACGGGCCGGCGCCCCCCCGTCCTGCCCCGGCGGGACACGCTCCGCCGGCCGGAGCCAAGCCGCCGGCCAGACACGCTCCGCCGGCCGGGCGCTCCCCGCGGACCGGGTAGGCTCCGCCCACCGGACACGTTTCGGCGTCCGGGCGCCCCACCGCCGACCCTGCACCGCTGACGCAAAGGTCCGGGGCCATCCGCCACCATCCGGTCTCCGGCCACCCTGTCGTTCGCGGGCCGGGCCGGCCTACTCCCACTCGATGGTCGAAGGCGGCTTCGAGCTGATGTCGTAGCACACGCGGTTCACGCCGGCGACCTCGTTGATGAGCCGCGACGAGATCCGGGCCAGGACGTCGTGCGGGAACGGGAACCAGTCCGCGGTCATGCCGTCGCGGCTCGTCACCGCCCGGAGGGCGACGACGTTTTCGTAGGTTCGCGAATCGCCCATCACGCCGACGCTGCGGACCGGAAGCAGGACGGCGAACGCCTGCCAGATGTCGTCGTAGAGATCCGCGGCCCGGATCTCCTCCAGGTAGATGGCGTCCGCCTCCCTGAGCACCGCAAGCCGCTCTTCCGACACCCCGCCCAGCACGCGAACCGCCAGGCCGGGCCCGGGGAACGGGTGCCGGCCCACGAGCTCTTCCGGCAGGCCCAGCTCGCGCCCGGCCTGCCTCACCTCGTCCTTGAACAGCTCACGCAACGGCTCGACCAGCTCGAACGACATGTCTTCCGGCAGGCCGCCCACGTTGTGGTGCGTCTTGATGGTAGCGGACGGTCCCCGCACCGATGTCGATTCGATCACGTCCGGGTAGAGGGTGCCCTGCACCAGGAAACGAGCGTCCTGGCCCACGTCCTTCGCCGCTTGCTCGAACACCCGGATGAACTGGGCCCCGATGCGCCGCCGCTTCTCCTCGGGATCCACGACATCCTTCAATCGGTCCAGGAACTTCGCCGCCGCGTCCACCACCTCGAGCCGGATGCCCAGGTGGCGCCGGAAGGTGCGCTCGACCCCTTCCCGCTCGCCTTTCCGGAGCAGGCCGGTGTCCACGAAGATGCATACCAGCTGGTCCCCGATGGCCCGATGGACCAGCGCCGCGGCCACCGACGAGTCCACGCCGCCCGACAACCCGCAGATCACCTGTTCGTCGCCCACCTTTTCGCGGATCCGCGTGATGGCATCCTCGATGAAGGAGCCGGCGGTCCACGTCGGTTCGCAGTGGCACACCCGGAACAGGAAGTTGGACAGGATCTCGTCGCCGCGCGGCGTGTGGGCCACTTCCGGATGGAACTGGACCCCGTAGATGGCGCGCCGCTCCGAGCGGAAGGCCGCCACGGGCAGGGACTCGGTAGATGCCAGCGTGCGGTAGCCCGGCGGCGGTTCGTTCACGTGGTCGCCGTGGCTCATCCACACGTTGGTGTGCTCCGAACCTTCGAAGCCGCCGAACAGGTCGTCCGGCTCCTCGATGGTCATCTCGGCGCGCCCGTATTCACGGCGGCCGTGCACCACCTCCCCACCCTCCAGCTGGGCCACCAGCTGCATCCCGTAGCAGATGCCGAGAACCGGTACGCCCAGATCCAACAACCCGGCCTCCACCGTCGGCACGCCTGCTTCGTACACCGACGCGGGTCCGCCGGACAGCACGATGCCTTTCGGCTCCCAGTCCCGGATCCAGTCCAACGTCACGGTGGGCGGGTGGATCTCGCAGTAGACCCGCTCTTCCCGCACCCGTCGGGCGATGAGCTGCGTATATTGTGAACCGTAGTCCAGGATCAGGATCCGGTCGCGCGTGGGACTCGTCGGCAATGTCGCTCCTCGAATTCGAATTCGAACTGGATTCACCGCTCCCGGAACAGCAGCTCCACCTCGCCGCGAACCAGGTCCTCGAAGTCCTCCCGCCGCCGGACCAGGTGCGCGTCGGCCCCACCCACCAGAACCTCCGCGGGACGGAACCGGCTGTTGTAGTTCGACGCCATGGAGAACCCGTAGGCGCCGGCCGTCCGCACCACCAGCAGGTCGCCCGGCTCGGGGCGCGGCAGGTCACGGTCCTGCGCCAGGAAATCGCCCGTCTCGCAAACCGGCCCAACGACGTCGGCCCGGATCGGAGCCCGGTCCGTCTGGAGCACCGGCTGGACGTCGTGATGGGCACCGTAATGGCTGGGCCGCAACAGGTCGTTCATGCCGGCATCGGTGATCACGAAGGTGCGCTCGCCCATCTCCTTGACGTAGAGCACCCGTGTCAACAGGACGCCGGCATCGGCGACGATGAAACGCCCGGGTTCCACCACCAAGCGCAGCCCGCTCGTGGCCAGATGGGGCACGATGTGTTCGGCGAGGGGCGCTGCGGCTTCAGCGGCGTTCAGGTCGCGGGACAGGCCGTAGCCGCCGCCCAGATCGACGTGCGCCAGCTCGATGCCCTCCTTGCGCAGGTCATCCACCAGGTCCAGCAGGAAGAGCAGCGACTGCTGGTACGGTTCCGGGTCAGTGATCTCGCTGCCGATGTGGGCATCGATGCCTACCGGCGCCAGCGAGGGGTGGTGCGCGGCCTCGCGATACAGCCGCAGCGTGTCTTCCGCCGGCACGCCGAACTTGGTCTGGCGGTGTCCCGTGCGGGTGTAGGGGTGTGGCGTGGGACTCAGGATGTCCGGGTTGACCCGCAACGCCACCGGCGCCACCCGCCCGGCGGCCTGCGCGCGCTCGGCCAGCAGGTGCAGCTCACCCTCGCTCTCCACGTTGAACGCCAGGATCCCCTCGGCCAGTGCCGCGTCCATCTCCCGGACCGTCTTGCCCACGCCGCTGAAGACAATGCGCTCGGCGGGAATGCCCGCCAAGCGGGCGCGGTGCAGCTCGCCGCCGCTCACGATGTCCGCGCCGGCGCCCTCCCGGGCCAACAGCCGCAGCACGGACAGGTTCCCGTTCGCCTTGACGGAGTAGGCGACCAACCGGTCCAGGGGCTCGAACGCCGCGTCGAACGCCCGGAACCGCTCCAGGATGCCGGCACGGCTGTAAACGTAGAGGGGCGTCTCGAACTCCGAGGCCAGCGTGTCCAGGGACGCGTCTTCGCAGTGGAGCACGCCACCGCGGTATTCGAATGTGGACAAGGGGTCGATCTCAGTATGCCCGCGCCCAGACGGCCTCCACGGTCGCCGGTCTGCCGCACACCATGCAGTGGTGCGGCGCGTCCGGCGACCGGAACTCTTCGTCCGGCAGCACGCGGATCGTGGCTTTGGTGTCGTCCTTCACTTTCTGCTCGCAGGAGGCATCCCCGCACCAGCCCGCGAACACGAAGCCGCCCGGACCGTCCATGATCGCGCGGAAATCGTCGTAACTCGCCACGCCCCGGTGCGCATTCGCCGTGCGCCGTGCCAGGGCGGCCGCAAGCATGTCGGCCTGGAGGCCGGCAAGGCGCTCGGGGATGGAGGCCAGCGCTTCGCCTTCCGGCAGGAAGGCCTTCCGTTTCTCTCCTTCCGGCACGACCCGCCGGACCAGCACCAGCTGCTCGTTGGCCACGTCCTTCGGGCCGATCTCCACGCGCAGCGGCACCCCCTTCCGTTCCCATTCATAGAACTTGGCGCCCGGCGTCATGTTGTCCCGCGCGTCCATGCGCACCCGGAGGCCCGCCGCCGTGAGCGACGCCACGACCTGGTCCGCCTTGTTCATGACGGCGGACCGGTCGTCGTCGTTCCGGTAGATCGGCACCACCACCACCTGGTAGGGCGCCAGCTTCGGCGGCATCACCAACCCTGCGTCGTCGCCGTGCGTCATCACCAGGCCGCCCACCAGGCGCGTCGACACCCCCCACGACGTGTTCCACGCCCAGTCCTCGCCGCCGGCTTCCGTCTGGAACCGGAGATCGAACTGGCGCGCGAAGTTCTGCCCCAGGTTGTGGGACGTGCCGGCCTGCAAGGCCTTGTTGTCCTGCATGAGGGCCTCACACGCGTACGTGTGATCCGCGCCCGGGAACTTCTCCGACTCGCTCTTGCGGCCGGTGATGACCGGCATCGCCATCCACTCTTCCATGAACGTGCGATAGACGCCCAGCATGCGCACCGACTCCGCCTCGGCCTCCTGCTGCGTGGCGTGCGCCGTGTGCCCTTCCTGCCAAAGGAATTCGGCCGTACGCAGGAACAGGCGCGTACGCATCTCCCAGCGCACGATGTTCGCCCACTGGTTGATCAGCAGGGGCAGGTCTCGATAGCTATGCACCCACTTCGAGAACGCATCGTAGATGATCGTCTCCGACGTGGGCCGCACCACCAGCGGCTCCTCGAGTGCCGACGCCGGGTCCGGCACGAGACCGCCGGCCCCGTCCGCGATCACCCGCGTATGGGTGACGAGCGCCATCTCCTTCGCGAAGCCTTCCACGTGCTGCGCTTCGCGCGCGATGAAGCTCAAGGGGATGAACAGGGGGAAGTAGGCGTTCTGGTGCCCCGTCGCCTTGAACATGTCGTCCAGGGCCCGGTGCATGTTCTCCCACAACGCGTATCCGTATGGTCGGATGACCATGCTCCCCCGCACCGGGGAGTAGTCCGCCAACTCCGCCCGCTGAACCACCTCGTTGTACCAGGCCGAGAAATCCTCCGCCCGACTGGTGAGCGCCTTCTCTTCCGCCATCCGTCTCCGCCCGTGTCTCGGATTCGTCTTCGTGTTCGGAATCGTCTTCGTCTTCGCTGCCCGGCACGGCACGCCGTCGGCCGGCGCTCGCGGCGCCGATCGGGGATCCGGCTGGCGCCGCGCCCGTCAGCGGTCGTCCGGCTCGCGGCCTTTGTGCTTCTCGCGGAACGCCTGGACCAGGTGGATCAGGACCGGCACGCCCGCGATGACGGCCGTCGCCACCAGCCAGGTCGTCCGGAACGGTAAACCGGCATGATGGAAAAGCCACGCCACCAGGGCCCCCGTCCCGATGGCCAGCACCACCGCCAGCCCGCCGTACAGCCAGGTCCAGAGCGTCAGCTGGCGCAGGATGCGGCGGCGCTCCTCATCGTGATCTGCGGGCGAGCGCCGTTCGCCCGGCCGGCTCATCCCAACAGCTCCGTAAGCGTCACCCGCTTCTCTTCGCCCGTCGCCATCTCCCGCACGACCGCCTCGCCCACCGCCACCTCATCCGGGCCCAGCACCACGGCGTGGCGCGCGCCGCGCGCGTTCGCGTCCTTGAACTGGCGACCCACGCCCGCCCCCCGCAGCCCGTACGCCACCGAATGGCCACGGCCACGCAAGGCACCGGCCACACGCCGCACGAGGGCCGCCTCGTCGCCCGTCACGGCCACGACATAGTAGTCCAGCGACGGCTCGGGGCCCGGCGCCAGGCCCCGCTCTTTCAGCAGCTCGCCCAGGACTACGTCCCCCATGCCGAAACCCAGGGCCGGCAGATCCACGCCGCTCAGGGCACCCAGAAGATTGTCGTAGCGGCCGCCGCCGCAGATCGCGCGCAGCTCGCCCTTGCGGTCGAAGATCTCGAACACGATGCCCGTGTAGTAAGCCAGGCCGCGCACGATGGAGATATCGAACGTCACCTGGCGGCCCCAGCCCAGGGCCTCCAGCAGGGCGAAATACTCCTTCAGCCGGGCAACTTCCTCGCCCACGCCCTCCACGTCGCCGTAATCGCCGGCCAGCGATTCGAAGTCATCGTAGGCGAACAGCTCGAAGAGCCGGCCGATCACCGCATCCGACAGGCCCGCGTCCGCGAACCGCTTGCGGGCCTGTGCCTCCCCTTCCCGCCCCAGCTTGTCGATGACGGCGTATGCCGCCGCCAACGTCTCCGCCGGCACGCCCGCGCTGAGCAGCAACCGCTCCAGCAGCCGCCGATCATTGACCCGGGCCACCACATCGTCCGCCCCCAGTCCCAGCAGGCTCAACGCCTCCAGCGCCACGGACAGCGCCTCGGCGTCCGCCGCGACGCCCGTCTCCCCCACGATGTCCACGTTCCACTGGAAATGCTCTCGCAGGCGCCCACGTTGCGTCCGCTCGTAGCGAAACAGCTGCGGTACGGAGAACCAGCGGATCGGCTTGGGCAGAGACCGCGCCCGCCCGCCGACCATGCGCGCAAATGTCGGCGTCATCTCCGGGCGCAACGCCACCGCACGGCCGCCTTTGTCCTCGAAGTTGTAGAGCTGGTGAACGATCTCTTCGCCGCTCTTCTCCACGTACAGCTCCAGCGGCTCCAACGGCGGGCCGTCGTACTCCACGAAACCGTACCGCCGCGCCGCTTCCCGCCACGCCGCCACGATATGGCTCCGCAGCGCGAACTCTTCGGGGAAGAAGTCGCGAAATCCTGGCAAACTCTGGAAGTCCGGCATGGGCGCGAATCTAGACCGCGGCGGCGGCCGGCGGCAACCCCGGATCGGGGGGGAATGGCTGGATCCCCAGCTCGAGGAATGCGTCGCCCACGGTGTGGAACGAACCGGTGACGACGACGGCGCCGGGGCCGGCCAGCTCCCGCGCGCGGGCGAGGGCACGCGAGAAATCAGCGACGACTTCAGCCCCTGCGGACGGCACCTGGTGCAACACGGCGGCTGGGTCCCATCGCCGGCCATCCGGCGCGCTGTACGGGGTGGTCAGCACGGCCCGGTCGGTCGCGCGGAAGAGGGCCGGCAGCATCTGCTGCCATTCCTTGTCGCCCATGACCCCGATGAGCAGGACCAATGGCTCCGGGAGGCTGAGCTGGCCCAACACGGCCACCAGGGAATCGATGCCGGCCGGGTTGTGCGCCGCATCGAACAGCCACACCCCGTCCGAGCGCCGCACGATCTGGACGCGGCCCGGCCAGCGCACGGTGCGCACGCCGCGTTGCACCGCCGCCGCGTCGGGTCGGCGGGACTCGGGGAGAAGGCTCAAGGCCCGCACGGCCACCGCCGCGTTCATGGCCTGGTGCGCACCAATCAACGGCGTGTGCAGCGCCAGCTCGCCGAACGGCTCGGCGGCGTAGATGAACCGGGTGCCCGATTCGTCTACCGAGATGTCGCTGACGGACGCCGCCGGCACCACGTGGAACGGCGCGCCCAGCTCCTCGGCCCGGCGCCGGAACACGTCCCGCAGCACGGGATCCGGCTCCCCGGTCACCACCGGCACGCCCGGCTTGATGATGCCCGCCTTCTCCCGCGCGATGGACTCCAGCGTGTTCCCCAGGTATTGGGCGTGGTCCATCGCGACGTTGGTGAGCACGCACACGTCGGGCGTGATCACGTTCGTGGAGTCCAGCCGCCCCCCCAACCCCACTTCCACCACCGCCACCTGGACGCCCACCTCCGCCAGCGCGAGGAACGCGATGGCCGTGGTGGCCTCGAAGAAGGAAGGCGCCTCTCGCTGTACCACGGGCCACAGACGCCGCGCTGCGGCCAGGAGCGCGTCGCGCTCCACTGGCGCGCCGTCTATCTGGATGCGTTCGGCGAAGTCACACAGATGCGGGGACGTGTAGAGGCCCGTGCGCAGCCCGGCGGCGCGCAGGATCGAAGCCGCCGTCGAGGCGACCGAGCCCTTCCCGTTCGTGCCGCCGATATGGATCGTGGGATACCGCCGATGGGGATTGCCCGCCGCGGCCAGCATTCGGACGGTGCGTTCCAGCCCCCAACGGATTCCGCCGGTCAGCCTTGGAAACAGCTGCTCGACGAGGCCTGCGTAGGTGAGCTCGCTCAACCCGCGTGCTCAACCCGCCTGCTCGGCCGGCTGCACCCGCGCCGGCAGCGCAAGCATGTGCCGCAGCAGACGCGCCACCGTCACTTTCATCTCCCGGCGATCGACGATCCTATCGACCATGCCATGGTCCAGCAGGAACTCGCTGCGCTGGAAGCCTTCCGGCAGCTCCTGCTTGATCGTCTGCTCGATGACCCGGGGACCGGCGAAGCCGATCAGCGCGCCAGGCTCCGCCAGGTTCACATCCCCCAGCATGGCGAACGACGCCGTGACTCCGCCGGTGGTGGGGTGAGTCAGAATGGACACGTACGGCAGGCCGGCTTCATGCAAACGACCCAGCGCGGCCGACGTCTTCGCCATCTGCATCAGGGAGAGGATGCCTTCCTGCATGCGCGCGCCGCCCGACGCACTGGCGATCACCAGCGCCCGCTCCTCTTCGGCGGCCCGGCGCACCAGCCGCGCCACTTTCTCGCCCACCACCGAGCCCATGCTTCCGCCGATGAACGAGAAGTCCATCACACCGACGCCCACCGGGATCCCGTCCAGCAGGCCCAGACCGGTGATCACGGCCTCGCCGCGGCCGCTCTTGCGCTCCGCCGCTTCCAGCCGCTGTTTGTAGGGCTTCAGGTCGCGGAACTGCAGCGGGTCCGTGCTGCGCAGATCCACGTCCATCTCTTCGAAGTGCCCCTCGTCCAGCAGCAGCTCGATATACTCTTCGCTGCTGAGAGGAAGGTGGTGTCCGCAGGCAGGACACACATTCAGGTTCTGCGCCAGCCGGGCCCGATAGAGGATCTCCCCGCATTTCGGGCACTTGTCGAAGACATCGGCGGGCAGCTCCCGCTTGTCCTCCGCGCTGAGCTTCTTCTTTTCCTTGCGGAACCAGCTCATGGTAGGACCCTCGCGTGCTCTTTCGCGATGCTCTGCGCGATGCCCATCGCGATGAAGCTCGCCAGCAGGAACGAGCCCCCGTAACTGATGAAGGGCAACGGAATACCCGTGACGGGCATCACACCGACCGTCATGCCGACGTTCACCACGACATGTGCGAACCAAGCACCGAAGATACCGAACGCCACGATGCCCGCAAAGGGGTCGGGCACGCGTTCCGAGATCCGGATCAGACGCCACAGCACGAGCCCGAACAGCAGCAACACCACGGCTGTGCCAATGAACCCCTTCTCTTCGCCGATCACGCTGAAGATGAAGTCGGTGTGCTGCTCCGGCAGGAACGCCAGGCGTTTCTGCGTTCCCATGAGGAAGCCCTTGCCGAACAGTCCGCCGCTGCCGATGGCCACCCGGGACTGTGTCACGTGCCAGCCGGCGCCGCGCGGGTCCAGGCCGGGGTCCAGGAAGACGAGCAGCCGCGCCTGCTGGTACGGCTCCAGCGAGTTCCAGAGCGGCACCGCGATGGTGCCCGCCGCCAGGTTCGCCGCCACCACCAGCACGCCTTCCCACAAATAGCTGCGATACATGTACAGGAAGACCACCAGCGCCGGCATGTAGATGCTGAACAGCCACGGCTTGAAGGCGAGGAACAGGCCCAGCACCGGACTCAGCAACAGGAACAGCACGCCGGGGGGCGTTCCGGCCCAGTAGAGCGTGGCCAGCAGTACCACGCCGGAGACCATGGCGGTACCGAGGTCCGGCTGCAGCATGACCAGGCCCATGGGCAGGCCCGCCACCAGCAGCGGCCGCCACAACGAGAACAGGGACTTCGGTGATCGGTCCCGGCCGCTCATCACCCGGGCCAGCATGAGGATCGTCGCCACCACCGCGAACTGCGACGGCTGTACCGATATGGGGCCCAGATCGATCCAGCTGCGCACGCCCGCCGCCGTGCCTTTCCCCGTGCCGATGACGAGCGTGGCGGCCAACGCCAGCGTGCCCACGACGTAGAGGGGTACGGCGGCCCATTCGAACCAGCGCGTTTCCACGCGCATGACGAACAGCATGGCCGCGATTGAAACGGCCAGGAACACCAGCTGTTTGAGCCACAGGCCTTGCACGGCGGGGTCTGGCACGTCGAGCTGGCCGGCCGAGTACACCATGGCGACGCCGATCAGCGACAAGGCCAGCACCAACCAGAACAGCAGGGGGTCGCCCAGGCCCCCGCGCAGGCGGCTCCTCATCTTCACCGGGCCCACGGCGCCGGCTTTCCCGCAAGGTAGTACTCGCGCAATGTTTGAATCGTATCCACCGGAATCCCGTATTTCCGCCGGAGGTAGTAGTCGGCGATCTTCGCGCCGTACTGGGCAGCATCGGCGCCGTGCTCCCCTTGCTCCACGATGGTGGCCACCACCACCTCCTTGGGGCTGCCCGGCGGGCCCGCCATACCGACGAACCACGCGTGGTCTCTGCCATGCGGGTTCTGCGCCGTGCCCGTCTTGCCGATCCAGTCCCAGTATTCCAGCGCCGAAGCGGCCGCCGTCCCACCCGTATGCGTCACGCCTCGCATCCCTCGCACCAGCCAGTCCAGCGCCGTCGGCGACAGGTGCAGATCCCAGCCGGGCCCTTCGGGCGCCGCCGAATCCGCCGCCACCCGGGGCGCCGGCTCCGCCCCGCCGTTGGCGATGGCCGCATAGAATTGCGCCATCTTCAACGCCGTCTGATCGTTGGCGCCCTGGCCAATGGCCAGGTTCAGCACTTCCGCTTCCGTGGGCGACCAGCCGTAGCGCCGGCGATACCAGCCCGTGCTGTCCGGGAAGTGGCCGGCCCGCTCCGACGGCAGGTCCACATCCGTCGTCTGCGAGAACCCCATGCGCGTGGCGTCCGTCAGCAACTGCGCCAGGCCAACCTTCAGGCCCAGCTGATAGAAGTAGACGTCGCAGGAATGGGTGATGGCCCCGGCCAGGTCCAGGTAGCCGTGGCCCGCGGGATCCCAGCAGCGGAAATACCGATTCCCGTACTGGAGTCCGCCGCGGCAAGGGATCGGCATCGTCTTCGACGGATCCACGACCCCCAGCTGCAGGGCGATCGCGGCCGCCGCCAGCTTCCATGTCGAGCCGGGCGGGTACAGCCCCGCGACGGCCCGGTCGAGCATGGGCCGCGCCGAATCCGCCAGCAACGCCTGCCATTGCTCCGGCTCCAGCCCGCCCACGAAGGCGTTGGGATCGAACGTGGGCGACGAATACAACGCGAGCACCTGCCCCGTCTGAGGCTGCAGCACCACGACCGCCCCGCGCATCGTGTCCGGGAAGACGTGCGCCACCCATTCCTGGAGGTCCAGGTCGATGTTCAGCCGCAGGTCCTTGCCCGGCACGGGCGGCACCGCTGGTTGAGGCGTGAAGTCGCCCACGACCCGCCCCAGCGCATCCACTTCCACGTAGCGTATTCCGTCCGCGCCAGCCAGCCGCCGCTCGTACTCCCGTTCAATCCCCGCTTTGCCCACGATCTGGCCGGCTTCGTACCCCTTGAATGCCGGTTGGTCCAGCTCGTCCTCGCTGATTTCGCTCACGTAGCCCACCAGGTGGGCCGCGGCCCGGCCCGCGGGATAGCGACGCCTGGGGCGCATCTCGATGAGCACTTCCGGAAACAGTGGGCGCCGTTCTTCGATGGCCGACACCTGGTCGAAAGCCAGGTCTCCCGACACCAGCAGAGGCTCCGTGGGGTGGCGCCGCTGGCGCGCCATGAGCCCCGTGATGTCCGCCGAGTCGAGGTTCAGAAACGAAGCGAGGCGGCTCAGGGAACGGCGAAGAGAGTCCGCAGGCCCCGGCATCAGCGACAACGCGTACCCGGGCACGTTGTCGGCCATGATCCGTCCATCGCGATCGAAGATCGTGCCGCGGGGCGCCGGCACCGGCAACGGCCGCAGACGGTTTTTCTCCGATTGCAACGCATACGCGGGATTCTGCAGGACCTGCGTCTGGAAGAACTTCAGGATGAGCGCGCCCAGCACGAGGGCGAGGACCACCACCGCACCCTGTGAGCGTCGACGTCGAATGTGAAGATGAAACTGTTCCATTCGTTTCAGGAGTCCGGACCGTTCGGACCCCACCCGCGCCTCTGCAGGTGCGCCGACCGCCGACTGCCGTTCAGATGCGCCAGCCCATCGCCCGATACGCACCCATGATGAACAAACCCACGCCCGTCATGTACAGCGCGCCGATCGGGGCGTCGACCAGCACGGCGTACACCACTTCCCCGCTCCGGACCGAGTCGGCCAGAACCATGTATAGAATATCGTGAAGCCATTTGCCCGCAAACAGGTACAGCCCCATGAACAGCGCGCTGTCCCCCACGAAGAGGTCCCGGGTCCGGGACCCGGCGAGCCCGAGCACGGCGTATGTCGCCGAGGCGGCACCGAACGCGAGAGCCGACAAAGAATCCTGGAGCAGCCCGAAACCCAGGCCGAGGGCCGCCGCGCCCCCTCCACTCACGCGCCGCGCTCCCAGCAACAGGGCCAGGGTCAGCAGGTCCGGCGCCCCGCGGCCGATGCCGAACGTGACATGCAGCAGCAGGTGAGCCACCACCAGCAGTACGAGGAAGAACCAGGGCCCCCATGTTCCTCGGTTCATCGGGAGGAGCCGGGGGACGGAACGCTGTCCGCGTCCGCCGAGTCGGCCGGAGCCACGATCCAGAGGCGGGACAGACCCGTGTAGCGTGTGCCGATGCCCACCAATGCGTGGGTCACGGCCCCCGGACGCACGGCGGGCCGCACGATGTAACTCTTGCGCCACCCCGTCTCCGCCTCTTCCACACCCACCACGGTTCCGATCAGAATGCCCCGGGGATAGATGCCTCCCCGGCCGGACGTCACCACGCGCGTGCCCGCCGGGATGTCCGTATGGAACGGCGCTCCCGTGAGAGCCAGACGATCCTCCTCCCGGAACCGGCCACGACGTGGTTCCACGATGCCGTACGCCTGACCGTCCGCCGTCATGGCACTCGCCCGGAAATCGGGATGCGTCCAGTCGATGCCCTGCGCCGTCCCGCTACCCACTTCCCACACCACACCCAGCAGCCCTTCCGGTACGATCACCGGGCTGCCCACGTGGACGCCCTCCGCCGAGCCGATGCCCAGCAGGAACGTGCTGCCCCCGCCTTCCATGCCCACGTGCACGAGCTCCGCGGCCTTGAACGTCGGGCCCGCCCGCTCCTGGAGACCCAGCAAGGCGCGCAGCCGGCGGTTTTCTTCCGCCAGGCTCGCCTGCGCCGCGGCCACCGCGGAAAGCGAATCGCGTTGCGCCCGCAGCGCCGCCACGTCGGCGCGACCCAACCCCCCGGACAGCAGGTCCGACTGGGCCAGGATGAACGGCCGCAGGACCGTCGCCCGCATCGTCCTGCGCACCGAGGTCTGATACTGCGAAGGAAGGAACAGCAGAAGAAAGGCAACGACCACGAACACTGCGCCCAGGCCCAACTCCCGCCAACGGCTCCGGCGCGGTTCGTCCAGGTAATCCTTCACCGCTTCAACGCCAATCAGGCCGCCAGCACGTTCCGGTACCGCGGCAGGTCATCCAGGATGCGGCCCGCGCCGCGGACCACACATGTGAGCGGCTCCTCGTCCACGTGGATGGGCAGGTTCGTCTCGTGCGCCAGGAGCTGGTCCAGGCCCCGGATCAGGGAGCCACCCCCCGTCATCACGATCCCCCGGTCCACGATGTCCGACGCCAGTTCCGGCGGCGTGATCTCCAGGGCCCGTCGCACGGCATCCACGACCTGCTGGATCGGTTCCTGGATGCATTCCCGGATCTCCTGGGAATGCACGCGCACCGTCTTCGGTATACCGCTCACCAGGTCCCGCCCCTTCACCTCCATCTCGCGCTCGTCACCGCTGTTGAACGCCGAACCGATCTGGATCTTGATGGCCTCCGCCGTCGGCTCGCCGATCAGCAGGTTGTAGTTCTTGCGCAGGAACGTGACGATGGCGTTGTCGATCTCATCGCCCCCGACCCGGATGGACGTGTCCGACACGATCCCGCTCAACGCGATCACCGCGATCTCCGTCGTGCCGCCGCCAATGTCGATCACCATGTTGCCCGTCGGCGTGTCCACCGGTAGACCGACGCCGATGGCCGCCGCCATGGGCTCCGCCACCATGTAGACCTCCTTGGCGCCCGCCGCCGCCGCGCTGGACCGCACCGCACGACGCTCCAGCTCGGTGATCCCGGACGGCACGCCCACCACCACGCGAGGCTTGATCCGGAAGATCCGCTTGGCCGTGACCTGCCGCAGGAAATGCCGGAGCATGATCTCCGTGATGTCCACGTCGGCGATGACGCCATCCTTCAGCGGCCGGACCGCCATGATGCCTTCCGGCGTGCGGCCCAACATCCGCTTCGCTTCCAGCCCGATACCCTTGATGCGGTTCGAGCCGCGCTCGATGGCGACCACCGACGGCTCGTTCAGCACAATCCCTTCGCCCTTTACATAGACGAGGGTGTTTGCGGTGCCGAGATCAACCGCGATGTCGTTCACCGGGATCAACCCCGAATTCAGCCAGCTTCGCAGAGTCATATTTCGTCGGTTGGCGACGATGCCAGGGTCAGGCGGGGACGGCGGCCAGTCCCTACACCGCCGGCAGGAATTCCCGGCTCAGGCAAACACCGCAAGCTAGTTACACCCCGTGAATGTTGCAAGCTGCCGCGCCCTTCCGCGGCTACCGACCCGTGCTGCCGAATCCGCCCGAACCCCGGGCCGTTTCCGCCAGCGCGTCCACCACCTTCCATTCGATCCGGGCCACGGCCGCCACCAGCATCTGGGCCACCCGTTCCCCGTGCTCGATCTCCTGGGGCTCCACATCCAGATTGATCATGGGAATCCGGATCTCGCCCCGGTAATCACTGTCAATGGTGCACGGCGTATTGATGATCGTCACACCCCTGCGCAACGCCAGACCGGAACGGGGCCGGATCTGCGCCTCCGTGCCCGCCGGCAGTGCGATGGCCAGCCCGGTGGGCACCAGCCGACGACCCATGGGCGGCAGCACCACCGTTTCGCCCGCGTTCCTGAGGTCCACTGCGGCCGAGCCCTCCGTCGCGTACTCGGGCAACGGCCAGTCCGCCGGGTAGTTTTCCAGACGTCGCACCCGAATGACCACGCCCATCACCCGTTCCCCCTTCCCCCCACATCCGCGCGACGGTGCCTGTCCCCGGACCCCCGGGGCGACGGAGAGAGGAGGGGCGTCGACATGCGCAGGCCACCGGCATCCACCGGCTGCCTGCGCACGTCACGCACGGTCTCCAACCATCCCTTCACGTTCGCCCTTCCCCCGGCTCCCGGCTTCCCCAAAGTGGCGGGGTGTCCGGGGAGGGGGGCACCCCGTCGGGGCGGAGCGGCAACGGAAGGGGTCAGAGCACGTCCTCCACGGCCGTGTAGTCCAGGCCGAACGCTTCCGCGACGCCCGGATACGTGACCTTGCCCTTCACCACGTTCAGGCCCAGTGCCAACGACCGGTCGTTGCGGCACGCATCGAGCCAACCCTGGTTGGCCAGCTTGAGGGCGTACGGAGACGTGGCATTCGCCAGCGCGATGGTCGACGTGCGGGACACGGCGCCCGGCATGTTGGCGACGCCGTAGTGGATCACGCCATCTACGACGTAGATCGGGTCCTCGTGCGTCGTCGCCTTGATGGTCTCCACGCAGCCGCCCTGGTCCACCGCCACGTCCACGATGACCGAGCCGGCCTTCATGCGCTTGAGGTCCTCGCGGCGCACCAGATGCGGCGCCTTGGCGCCCGGCAGCAGGATGGCGCCCACCAGCAGGTCCGCCTTCTCGAGCTGGTCCAGGACGTTGTGCCGGTTCGAATACAGCAGCGTGACGTTGGCCGGCATGACGTCGGACAGGTAGCGCAGCCGGTTCAGCGACACGTCCAGGATCGTGACCTTGGCCCCGAGGCCCGCCGCCATCTTCGCCGCGTTCGTGCCCACAACGCCGCCGCCCAGGATCACCACGTGACCCGGCTCGACGCCCGGCACCCCGCCCAGCAGGAGGCCGCGGCCGCCGAAGTACTTCTCCAGGTACTTGGCGCCTTCCTGCACCGCCATGCGGCCGGCCACCTCGCTCATGGGCACCAGCAGCGGGAGCTCGCCCGACGCCGGCTGGACCGTCTCGTACGCCACCGCGATAGCCCCGGAGTCCATCACCGCGTGCGTGAGCTCCTCCGCAGCCGCGAAGTGGAAGTACGTGAAGATCACCTGGTCTTTCCGCATGCGCGGCCACTCCACCGCGATGGGCTCCTTCACCTTCTGAATCATCTCCGCCCGGGCCCAGACCTCATCCGCCGTACCGACGATCTCCGCACCCGTCGCCTTGTACGCCTCGTCGCTGAAGCCGCTCCCCTCGCCTGCGCCCTGCTCCACCAGAACCTTATGGCCCGCCTGAATCAGAGCCTCAGAACCGGCCGGGACCATGCCCACCCGGTTCTCGTTCGTCTTGATCTCTTTCGGTACGCCGATGATCATGGTCGTCTCGTTGTCGTTCACGTTCCTTGTGACCGCCCCCACCCCCCGCCAAAACCCCCTACAACCTGGCACATGCCGCCAGTCTTCGCCACCACCTCGATGGACGCGCCGTCAACCGGCGTCCGGTCCCAATCGAACCAGCGTGTGCCGGTCCGGGTCCCAGTAGTCTTTCGCCACGCCGGCAATGTCTTCCAGGGTCACCGCATCGACGCGCGCCGTCAACTCGTCGAGGTCCTGGAACGGCTCGTCGTACAGCTCGAACGCCGCCAGACGGTGCATGCGGCCGCCGCTCGATTCCAGTGAAAGGGCCAGCTGCCCCTTGACCTGCCCTTTTGCGTCCTGCAGTTCCTCCTCGTCCAGGCCCGTTCGGGCCACCTGCGCCATCTCCTCGCGAATCACGTCCAGGGCACGATCCCCCCACTCGGGGCGAGTGCCGACGTAGACGCCGCTGACCCCGGCGTCCTGGTAGAACGACTGGAAGGAGTAGACCGAATAGGCGAGTCCGAGCTCCTCACGGACGCGTTGGAACAACCGGGAGCTCATGCCTCCGCCCATCGCGTTGGACAGCAGCACGAACGCGTATCGCCGCGGGTCTGCATGCCCGAAGGTGCGCATCCCCAATACGATGTGCGTCTGGGCCGTGTCGCGCTGCTGTCGGATCACCGGCAACGGCTCCGTGGCCACCGGAGCCACCACCGGCGCCGCGCCGCCCCCGGGGGCCTCCGCAAACAGGCCATCGACCCGCGCCACGAACGCCTCGTGGGCCACGTGGCCCGCGCCGGCGATCACGATGTTGGGCCGCCCGTACACGGCCCCGTGCACCCGCTGGAGATCCGCCGCCGTCAGGCGCGACACCGTGTCCCGCGTGCCCAGGATGCTGTGGCCGTACGGGTGGCCGTTCCAGAGCGCTTCGGATTGCAGTTCGAAGATCAGGTCATCCGGCGTGTCCTCGACGGTGGAGATCTCCTCGAGGATGACTTCCCGCTCCAGCTCCAGGTCCTCGGCCCGCAGGGTCGGGTGGACCACCAGGTCGGCCAGGACGTCCAGGGCGACGTCCAGGTGTTCGTCCAGCACGCGCGCCTGGAAGCTTGTGTGTTCCCGTGTCGTGTACGCGTCCAGGGAGCCGCCCAGGCGCTCGAGCGACAGGGCAATGTCGCGGGCGCTCCGCCGGGCGGTGGCCTTGAATACCATATGCTCGAGGAGATGGGCGATGCCCATCTCCTCGAGAGACTCGTGCGCCGAGCCGAACCGGATCCACACGCCCACCGACGCCGAGCGCACGCCCGACATCGACTCCGTCAGGACCGTGAGCCCGTGCTCCAGCTCCGTGCGGCTGTACTGCCCGCGGCCTTCGCTCACTCCTGTTCCGCGAGCTCCGCCAGGGCCGCTTTCCGGGACAGCCGCAGACGACCCTTCTCGTCGATGGACAGCAGCTTGACCTGGGTCACGTCCCCGACCTTCAGGACATCCTCCGTCTTTTCCGTGCGGCTCTCCTGCAGCTCGGAGATGTGGCACAAACCCTCCGTGCCAGGCATGATCTCCACGAACGCGCCGAACGTCGTCGTCGTCTTGACCACGCCCTCGTAGATGCGCCCGACCTCCGGCTCCTCCACGATCGCCTCGATCATCTGACGGGCCCGCTCGCCGCCCTCGCCCGACACGCTCGCCACCGTCACCGTGCCGTCGTCCTCCACGTTGATCTCCGCGCCCGTCTCCGCCTGGATGCTCCGGATCGTCTTGCCCTTCGGGCCGATCACGTCGCCGATCTTCTCCGGGTTGATCTGGATCGTGATGATGCGCGGCGCATACTCGGACATGTCCGAGCGCGGCTTCGCCAGCGTCTGGTCCATGATGTCCAGGATGTGCATCCGGCCCTTGTGCGCCCGCGTCAGGGCTTCCCGCATGATCTCCTGCGTGATGCCCTCGATCTTGATGTCCATCTGGATCGAGGTCACGCCCTTGCGCGTGCCGGCCACCTTG
>CAZUFP010000023.1:0-63531 GCA_964619835.1 uncultured Gemmatimonadaceae bacterium
GCGGAGCGGTCGACCTTGGAGGGGTCCTTGCCGCTGAAGGCGCCGCCGCCGTGGCGCGCGGCGCCACCGTACGTGTCGACGATGATTTTGCGGCCCGTGAGCCCGGTGTCGGTGGCGGGTCCACCCTCCACGAAGGAGCCGGAAGGATTCACGAGCACCTGGCGTTCCCAGTGTTCACCCAACCGATCGGCAGGGATGATGGAGGGGACGACCTGCTCCAGCACGAGGCGCCGGATCTCGTCGGCCGGCGTGCCTGCGGCGTGCTGGGTGGAAACGACGACACGCGTGACGTCTTCGGGCCGGCCGTCCACGTAGCGAAGGGACACCTGGCTCTTGGCGTCGGGGCCGAGCCAGTCGACGCCGCTGCGTCGCAGCTCGGCGAGCCGGCGGGTCAGGCCGTGGGCCCACGTGATGGGCGCCGGCATGAGCTCCGGCGTCTCGTCCGTCGCGTAGCCGAACATCATGCCCTGGTCGCCGGCGCCCTGGGCGCGCGGGTCCGCACGATCGACGGCCTGCGCGATCTCGCTGGCCTGGCTGTGGAGGCGCACGTCGATCTGCACCGCATCCGCAGAGAAGCGATCGTCGTCGCCGTCATAGCCGATGTCCCGGATGGCGGCACGCGCCAGCTCCCGGATCTCGTCCTCCGCCAGCAGCTCCCGCGCCCGCACCTCGCCGGCCACGCCCACGTAGTTTCGCGTCACGAGCGTTTCACAGGCCACGCGCGCCTCTGCGTCCCGTTCCAGGTACGCGTCGAGAACGGTATCGCTGATCCGGTCGGCGACCTTGTCCGGGTGACCCTCGGACACCGATTCGCTCGTCAGAACGTAGTTCTGCGGCATTGCGGAATTCCCTCCAACAAAAAAGCCCGTGCCGGGCAGCTCGGCGACGGGGCGACGGGCGCTTTAGTGCTTTTATTTAACGTGGGGCACAAGCTGCCGAATCAAATCCCACGGCCACGAAGGACGTTTCAATATCGAAAGACCGGTGCGGCGGGTCAACCGGCGGTCAGAACAGCGTGACCGCCACCGTGGGCTCCGTCTCCCAGGCGTCGAAGGCCTCCGCGGCTTCCAGGCCGTGGGGCTTTCCCGCCGCGCGCAGACGGTCGCGCAGCCACGTCTCCGTCGGAAAGCCGATGCGTTCCAGGTAATAGCGTTGCAGCGCGAAGACGGTATCCAGGTGCGGCCGGACATCGACCACGGCCAGCGGCAGGATGGAGTGGCGGCCCCTCAGGGTGAACACGGGCGCCGGGTCCCGGTGCGGCGCCGCAGGTTCGACAATGCGTCCGAGCCGGGCCAGCGTCACGGCGTCCCGCACGATCTTGCCTGCAGCCTGGTGGTCCGGATGGCGCATGCCCCGGGCCCAGGCGTCGCCCCAGGTGATGACGCCGTCCGGACGCACGTCGGCGATGACGCGAGCGACCTCCCGCGCCGCGTCCGGTGTCGCCACGACCCGGGTATCCGAAAAGGCCAGGAATCGCCATTCCGCGCCCAGGATCTCTGCCGCGCCACGGCCGTGCTCCATGCGGAGCGCCGCGACCCTGTCCGGCTGCAGCTCCGGAAAGGCCTGGGTCATCTCGCCACGCGTCAGCCACAGCAGCACGACCCGGTCGCCCCGGGCCCGGTGCGCGGCGATGGTGCCCGCACACCCCACCTCGTCGTCGGGGTGCGCCAGCGCGACCAGCAGCGTTTTCGTCTTCCGTTCCGGCTTCGTTTCCTGGACCAACCCCACCCCCTTCTGTGTCGTTCGGTTGACGCCTGCGGCCGGCCCGGCCATCTTCGCGCGCCATGGAACTCGTTCTTTCCCTCGCGTGTGACAGCGCCCGTGTCCGGCCTGACGGCAAGGTGGACGTCGCCGGCATCTTCAACGAGCTCTATGCGCCCGGCTTCCCGGCGGCCCAGGCCCGCATGACCGTCCTGTTCGTGCTGGAGTGGCAGCCGACGGAGCAGGGGCGCTACGAGTTCGCCGCCGACCTGCTCGACGACGATGACAGCAAGGTCCTGACCATCGAAGGCCACACCGACGTGGAGCCGCGGCCGGAAGGGCGGGCGCCCGCCCGAACACGCATTCTGCTGCCCCTGGAAAACGTGGTCTTCCCCCACCCAGGCCGCTACCGGTTCCTGCTCAAGGTGGGCGGGCGCGGGCGCCCTGCGTTTTCCCTGTTCCTGGGCGAGCAGCCCGGGGAAGGCACGGATCCCACGGAGAACGTCCGGGTATAGACCGTGCGCCGCGTTCGGCGCGCGTTCAACCGATGCCCCGCGGAGGCTCCGTGGCAGAGTCAAATGGGAAGGAAACGCAGCCGCTGGTGCGTGTCATGGCTGCGTTGTCGGACGAGAACCGGTTTCGCATCGTCGAGTACCTGGCGGCCGAGTCCGCCGAGCTGTCCTGCGGCACCATCGGCAAGGCGCTCGGGTTGTCCCCCTCCCTCCTCTCCCACCACCTGTCGATCCTGGAAGATGCCGGCGTCATCGAGCGCCGCCGCAACGGCCTCTGGACCATGAACGGACTGCGGCGCTCGGTGCTGGCCGAGCACTTTTCGTCGCTCCAGGCCCTGGTGGGCCCCGACGGGACGGACTCCGCCCCGCCGGGGTGACCGTCCTCACTTGCCGGGGAGTCCGGGCTCCGTCATGGGCCGCGGATCCAGCACCTTCTCCAGCTCTTTCTCGCCGATCACGCCCTTCTCGCGCGCCACTTCGCGCACCGTGCGCTTCTGCTTGAAGGCTTCCTTCGCGATGGTCGCCGCCGCGTCGTAGCCGATGAGCGGGGCCAGCGCCGTCGCCAGAGACGCGTTCTTCTCCAGCAGCTCCCGGCAGCGGTCCTCGTTGGCGACGATGCCGTCCACCGCTTTCTCCGCGAAGGCCACCGACACGTTCGCCAGGATGCCGATGGACTGCTCCATGGCGTACGCCATGACCGGCATCATGAGGTTCAGCTCGAAATAGCCGCCCATGCCGCCGACGGTGATGGTCGTCTGGTTCCCCATCACCTGCGCCGCCGCCATCGTCACCGCCTCGGCCATCACCGGATTCACCTTGCCCGGCATGATGCTGGACCCCGGCTGTGTCACCGGCAGCGTGATCTCCGCGAGCCCGGCGCTCGGCCCGCTGGCCAGCCAGCGGATGTCGTTGGCGATCTTCATGAGGGAGACGGCCAGCGCGTTCAGCGCGCCGTGGGCGTACACCACCGTGTCCCGCGTCGCCTGACGCTCGAAGTGGTTCGTCGCTTCGCTGAACGCCAGGCCCGCCATCTTGCCGATGCGAGCGATGGTCCGGCGCGCGAACTCCGGATGCGTGTTGATGCCCGTGCCCACCGCCGTGCCGCCCAGCGGCAGCTCCGACATGTCCTCGCTGGCTGCCTTCATCCGCCGGACGGAATGCTCGATCTGGGCCGCATATCCGCTGAACTCCTGCCCCAGCCGGATGGGCGTGGCGTCCATCAGGTGGGTCCGCCCCGACTTCACGATGTGGTCGAAGTCCGCCGCCTTCTTGGTCAACGAATTCCGAAGCTGTTCCAACGCCGGCAGCAGGTCGTCGTGGATGGCCACGCGGGCCGCCACCTGCATGGCCGTGGGAATCACGTCGTTGGACGACTGCGCCTGGTTCACGTGATCATTGGGATGCACCTTCACCGCCCCACCGCCCAGGTCCACCGCACGATGCGCGATCACCTCGTTCGCGTTCATGTTTGTCGAGGTGCCGCTGCCCGTCTGGAAGATGTCCAGCACGAAATGCCGGTCGTGATCCCCGCGAATCACCTCGTCCGCCGCCTGCACGATGAGCTTGCCCCGCTCCTCGTCCAGCAGGCCCAGCTCCATGTTGGTCTCCGCCGCGCACCGCTTGATCATGCCCAGCGCCGCGATGAACCGCCGCGGGAACCGCAGGTCGCTGATGGGGAAGTTCTCCACCGCCCGCTGCGTCTGTGCCCCCCACAATGCGTCGACCGGCACCTTCATCTCGCCCAGCGAATCCTTCTCTATTCTGAACTCGTCACTCATCTCTGCCTCCCCGGATGGGTCGGATGTTCGGCTCACGCCTCGTCCGCAAGATCCGAGGCCCGCCCGCCTCCGTCAACTCGAAATCGAATTCGATTTCGAGCTACTTGCGGGGCGGCCGGGACGGCCTCACCTCCACCCGGCTCGGCAGCGTGCGGGCTGGGAACGACACCAGGTCCAGCACCACCCGGGCGATGTCTTCCGGCTGGATCTTCCAGTCATCGCTTCCGGCCGCGGGATGGGAGAAGTCGCTGGCCACGCTGCCGGGCATGACATAGCTGACACGCACGCCGTCGTGCCGGACCTCCTGCATGAGCGCCTCGCTGAAGCCGATGAGGCCGAACTTGCTGGCGTTGTACGCCGCCCCACGCGGAAACGCGTTCTTGCCGGCGAGGCTGCCAATGTTGATGACCCAGGCGTCACCGGACTCTTTCAGGTGCGGCAGTGCCGCGTGCGTGCAGTAGAAGACGCCGTTCAGGTTGGTCTCGATGACCGTTCGCCACTCCTCCGGACTCAGCGTCTCCACCTCTCCGAACACTCCGACGCCGGCGTTGTTCACCAGGACGTCCAGCCGGCCGAACGCGGCCGCGGTGCGCGCCACGAGATCCTCGCAGTCGGCCTGCACGCGCACGTCGCACACCACGCCCATGGCGCCGTCCCCCAGCGCCTGCTCCGCGGACTTCACGTCCGCTTCCGTGCGTGCGCCGATGGCGACGCGGGCGCCCGCATCATGCAGGGCTTCCGCGATCGCCCGGCCGATCCCTTTCGTGCCCCCCGTCACTATGGCCACCCGGCCCGCCAGATCGGGCATCGTTCTCCTCCTTGTCAGGATTCGCGCTCACCGCCCGCCCGGCCGACGCAGCGCGCGTTCCGGGCTCCGCCACTCCACCACACCACGACGGACTGTACAGGGCGGGGCCGCGTCGCGCACGCGCCCTTGAGAGAGACCGGTCCGCGCCACTACGTTTGGGCCATGGATCTCGCAGACAGGGTCGCGCTGGTAACCGGCGGCGCCCGGCGCGTGGGACGCGCGCTGGCCCTCGCCCTGGCGCGCGGCGGAGCCGACGTCGTCGTCAACTACCACCATTCGGAGGCCGACGCCCGCCGCACGGTGGCGGACATCGAGGCCCTCGGACGCCGTGCCCTGTCCATCCAGGCGGATGTGGCTTCACGGCAGGAGGTGTCCGCCATGATCCGGCGGGTGGCCGCGGAGTTCGGTCGCCTGGACGTCCTGGTGAACAGCGCGTCGGTATTCCGGTCTGCGCCGTTCCTGGCCATTGACGAAGCGGACTGGGACCGCGTCCTGGACGTGAACCTCAAGGGGCCGTTCCTGATGATCCAGGCGGCCGCCGCGCTGCTGGCCGGGACCGAAGGGCTCGTGGTGAACATCGCCGACATCTCCGCTCTGCAACCCTGGCCGGGCTTCGCGCATCACAGTGTTTCGAAGGCGGGCCTGGCCCAGCTCACCCGGGTGGCCGCGCGTGCGCTGGCGCCCCGGGTGCGCGTGAACTGCATCGCGCCGGGAACCGTTCTGCCCCCCGAGGACTATACGGAGGAGCAGATCTCCGACCTGCGGGACCACATCGCGCTCAAGCGGTTGGGCTCGCCGGCCGATGTAGAGCGTGCGTTGCTGTTTCTGGTGGAGAGTGACTTCGTGACAGGCGAGATCGTCGTGGTGGACGGCGGCCGGTCGTTGCTGTAAGAGGCTGCCAGTGGTGCGAATCCCTGTGATGAACCGGAAGAAGCTGCTTCTCACCGCGCTCGCGCTCGCGGGCGTGCTCGCGCTCATCGTGCCGATGTTCGCGCTCCTCACCGTGGCGGGCGTGAACGGCGGCTGCCCGTCCATCGCCGCACTGGAGAACTACCAGCCGCCGGAAGCCAGCCAGGTGTTCGCGGCCGATGGCTCCCTGGTCGCGGCCATGTCGCCGCAGCGACGCACGCTGGTGAACCTCGACCAGGTGCCGCTTCTGGTCCGTCAGGGCGTCATCGCGGTCGAGGACCGCCGCTTCCGCCACCACGGCGGCGTGGATTATCGCGGCCTCGCCCGCGCCGTCTGGAAGGACATCACCTCGCTATCGCTGCGCCAGGGCTTCAGCACTATCAGCATGCAGCTCGTGCGGAGCGTGTTCCCCGACGAGCTCCCCATGTCCAGGCGGTTCAGCCGGAAAGTGTGCGAAGTGTATCTCGCGACCCGGCTGCAGCACGTGATGGACAAGGAGCAGATCCTCGGGCTCTATCTGAACCAGGTCTATTTCGGGGACGGGCTCTACGGCGTTGAAGCGGCGTCCGAAGGCTATTTCGGCAAGCCAGTGGGCGCGCTGCACCCGGCAGAAGCGGCGCTCCTGATCGGGCTCATCAAGAGCCCGGAAGGCTACAACCCGCGACGCCACTCCGCGGCGGCGATCCGCCGGCGGAACGTAGTGCTGGGGGTCATGGCCCGGGAAGGCGTGATCACCCGAACGGAAGCGGACCAGGCCGCTGCCGAGCCGGTGTTGCTGGTGGCTTCCGACGAAGCCCGGGGCCGGGCCCCCTACTACGTCGCCGAAGTCCGGCGCGCGCTGCGTGACCGGCTCGGACCGGACGCCGACGTGCGCGGCCTGCGCGTGTTCACGGGCCTCGACCTCGACGTCCAACATGCGGCGCAGAAGGCCCTCAGGGCCCAGATCCGGCGCATCGAGAGCGGCGCATACGGCCGGTATCCGCACCCCACCACGTCCGCCGCGGACACGTTGGACGGCGCGTCGGCCCTTCTCCAGGGCATGGTCGTGGTGCTGGACCCGGCCACCGGGGAGATCCGCGCCCTGGTGGGCGGCCGCGACTTCGGAGAGACCCAGTTCGACCGGGCCTTTCAGGCCCGGCGTCAGCCCGGCTCGGCGTTCAAGCCGTTCGTCTACGCGGCCGCCCTCGAGCGCGGCCTCACCGTGAGCGCCCGCGTGGAAACGTCGCCGGTGTTGGTGAACGACCCGGGCTCACGGCCCTGGAGCCCGTCCGACCACGTCCCGGACAGCGTCCAGACGCTCACCGTGAGCGACGCGCTCGCCGAGTCCTCCAATCACGCCGCCGTCCGTGTCGGACAGTGGGCCGGCGTGGACCACGTCGTGTCTCTGGCCCACTCCCTGGGTATCAGCACGCCCATCCCGCCCTACCCGTCCGTCCTGCTCGGCTCGGCGGACGTGGTGCCGGCGGAGCTGGTAGCGGCCTACGCCGCCTTCGGCAACGGCGGCTACCGCGTGGAGCCGACGCTCATCACCCGCGTCGAGGACCGCGACGGCAACGTCCTGTGGCAGGCGCCCCTCCGCCCGGTCTACGTCCTCAATTCCGGCGTCGCCTTCCTGACGCTGACCCTGCTGGAGAATGTGGTGAACGACGGGACGGGTGCGGCGGTGCGGCGCGACGGGTTCTGGCTGCCGGCGGCGGGAAAGACGGGGACGACCAACGCGGGCAAGGACGCCTGGTTCATCGGGATGACACCGGACCTGGTGGCGGGAGTGTGGCTGGGCTTCGACCAGCCACAGAACATCATGCCGGGCGCCAGCGGCGGACGCCTGGCGGTGCCGGTCTGGGCGAATCTCATGAACCAGGTCTATGAGACCCGCCCCGACCCCGCACCCTGGGCGCCGCCTTACAACGTCACGAGCGCCGCCATCGACGTGCAGTCCGGACTCCTGGCCACCGACGCGTGTCCGCGCGACGACGTCCGCGTCCAGTACTTCCTGCGCGGCACCGAGCCAGTGACCTACTGCCCCCTGCACCCGGACAACGACCCGCTGCGCCGCCTCCTGCGCCGGCTGCGCCGCATCTTCTGACGACGCCCGGATCCAACGCCAAAGTCGGCGGTCAGCCCGCCGTTGCCGCGGCTTCGACCTCCGCTTCGGCGCCGCCGTGCGCCAGCCAGCGCTCCGCGTCCAGCGCGGCCATGGCCCCCGTGCCCGCCGCCGAAATCGCCTGCTTGTAGTAGTCGTCCATCACATCGCCACAGGCGAACACGCCCGGTACGGACGTCTGCGTGCGCCAGCCCACGGGCATCTTGACGTAGCCGTTGGGCTTCAGCTCGATCTGGCCGCCCAGGAACTCCGTGTTCGGCTTGTGGCCGATGGCCACGAACAGGCCCCCCACCTCGACCTCGCTCGCCTCGCCCGTCACGGTGTCCTGGAGACGCAGGCCGGTGATCACGTCGTCACCCACCACCTCCGTGACGACCTTGTTCCACAACACCTTCAGCTTCGGGTTCTCGAAGGCTCGCTGCTGCATGATCTTCGACGCACGCAATTCGTCACGACGGTGGACCACCAACACCTCGCTGGCGAATTTCGTCATGTAGAGCGCGTCCTCCATGGCGCTGTCCCCGCCCCCGATCACCGCCACCACCTGGTTCCGGAAGTGAGGCAGCGCACCATCGCACACCGCGCACGCGGAGACCCCGCCACCCGACTGGGCCAGACGCTCCTCGTTCGGCACGTCCATCCAGCGGGCGTTGGCGCCCGTGGCGATGATCACCGTGTCCGCGTCGACTTCCATGCCGCCGCTCGACCGCAGCACGAACGGGCGCACGGAGAAATCCACTTCCACGATGTCCTCCGTCACGACGCGGGTGTCGAACCGCAACGCCTGCTCCCGGAACGCGGCCATCAGGTCCTGGCCGGTCACGCCCTCGGGGAAGCCCGGGTAATTCTCCACCTCCGTCGTGAACATCAGCTGACCGCCGGGAATCATGGTGCGGCTGCCGGCGCCTTCGAACACCAGCGGATGCAGTTCCGCCCGCGCCGCGTAGATCGCAGCCGTCCACGCCGCCGGGCCCGATCCGATGATCACCGTCGTTTCGTGTTGTCGATCACTCATCGTCGATCTGTCGTCTCATCTATGTTCAATGTCCCTGGCGGCCGACGCCGCTTCCGCTGGCGTCACCGCCCTGCCGCCACTACACTAACACCTTACGCAATCCCTCGCGTGGAACGGAGTCGAATGAACCTTGTTTCGCCGTCGCCCGCCAGAGACGTGGAGCAGTTGCTCAACTCGCTGACCGGCGTTGTCTCCGCACATGTCGTCGTCAACAACGACGGCAGAATCGTGGAGATCCATATCCTGTCCACGCCGGAGATCCAGGCGAAACGTGTCGTTCGCAATGTCGAATCTGCTCTCACCGCGGGCCTTGGCATCGAGATCGATCGCCGCATCGTCAGCGTTGCCCAGATCGATGACAATGCCAACACCGCACCCGAGCCTCAGCCGACGGCCATGGATCGGGAGGTCGACGTCGGGCCGCGCTATGATCCGCGGCGCGACAGCCGCGGACGCCGGTTCGAGTTCGTTCGTTACAGCGCACGCCGTGAGATCGCGCGTGAAAGCTCCTGCCAGGTCGTGCTACGTTCCGGCGACGGTGAATTCACCGGCGCCGGGGTGGGTGCGGACACGCCGCGCGGCCGGGCGGAAGCCGCCGCGCGCGCGGTCTTCAACGCTCTCGAGAGCGCGCGCGGAGACCAGGGGCTCGCCCTGGAAGCCGCCACCATCGTCGACACGCAGGGTCAGAGCTTCGTGGTCGTCGCCGGCCGCGCCCTCATGGGCCGCGACAGCTTCGCCCTCGCCGGCGCCGCCCGCCTCGTCCGGTCTCCCGAAGAGACCGCCATCCTCGCCGCCCTCCATGCCACCAACCGCTGGAGCGACCCGGAAACGGCCTGACCCGCCACACGCCTGCCACCGCCCTCCTGCCGGACCACTCCGTTGGCCGCCCTCGTCATAGAATCCGGACCCGCCGGCCACGACCCTCTCGCCGACATCGATCGCCGCGTCGGGGATGCCATTGAGGCGTTGCCCGGCGTCGTCGCAGCCGTCGCCTGGCTGCGCAGGCCACCTCTCCAGCGCACGGTCTACGTCGCCCTCGAGTCAGGGGCCGGCGTGTACGCCGTGCGAAAGGCGACCCGGCGGATCCTGCGGCGAAGCGGCGTCTGCGTACGCTCGTCCTGCGTCCACATCGCACCCATCGACGCATCCGCGGCGTAGCGTCCGGCCGGACGCCTCCGGGTTACCCGGCAGCGTCCTCGGCCTCTTCCCGTTCCTTGAAGACCTTCAGGTTGGTGGAGTGGCCCGGGTTGACCCGGGCGGAAGGGTCCATGCCGTGGATGGCATGGTTGACGGCGATGGCCGCCTCCGCGAACCCCGTGGCGATGAGCTCGAGCTTGCCTTCGTAGCTGGCGATGTCCCCGGCGGCGAACACGCCCGGCAGGTTCGTCTGCATCGTGGACGACACACGGATGGTGTTCCGCTCCAGATCGAGGCCCCAGCCGGCGATGGGGCCCAGGTCGGGCCGGAACCCGATGAGTGTCAGCACCGCGTCCACCTCGATCCGCTGCGCTTCGCCGGTGCGGTTGTCGTAGATGGTGATGCCCGTCACGCGATCGTCGCCGTGGATCTCCTGCACTTCCCGGTGCGTGAGCAGTTCCACCCGGCCGGCGGAGACCGCTTCGTCCATGAGCCGCATCGAGTGTTTGTGCGCGCGGAACCCCTCGCGCCGGTGGATCAGCACCAGACGGCGCGTGCGGTCTTTCAGGTTGAGAGCCCAGTCCACCGCAGAGTCGCCGCCGCCCACGATGAGCACCCGCTGGCCGTCGTACGCGGCGGGGTCCTTGACGTGGTACGACACACCCCGCCCCAGCAGCGTCTCATAGCCGGGGCAGTCCAGCGTACGGGGGGAGAACGCCCCCTTGCCCGCCGCGATCAGCACGGCCCGCGTCGGGTAGCGCGCACGGTTGGTGACCACCACGAAGTCGTTGTCTCCCCGGCGGTCCACCTCCAGCACCTGTTCCTCGAGGCGCACGTCCGGGCCGAACTGGAGGCCCTGACGGATCACGTCCTGCGCCAGGTCTCGCCCCAGGATGCGCGGGATGCCGCCCACGTCGTAGATGTACTTCTCGGGGTAGAGCGCCATGAGCTGGCCACCGAGCTCCGGCAATGAGTCGATGATACGGGCGCTCACACCCCGCATGCCCGCGTAGAACGCCGCGAACAGCCCGGTGGGGCCGCCCCCGATGATCGTCAGGTCCCGCTCGTCTTGCAGCTTTTCGTTCATCCAGTCCTCCGCTTCGCCCCGCGACCGGCCGGCCATCCTAGGACGCCCGTCCCGGCCGGCGCAAGGATCGAAGCGCCACCCGGGTGTAGTCCACAATGGCCCACGCCCCGACGGGCGCCACGGCCAGCACCACCACGTTCAGCGCGCCCGGCGCCAGCAGGAGCAGCACCATGGCCAGAATCTGCAGCACGGTGACCAGCTTGCCGGGCAGCCGTGCCGGCATGCGCGGTGCGTCTTCCCGGCTCACCAGCACCAGCCAGCCCAGGGTGCAGTACACGTCGCGCGCCAGCAACACGCCCGCCTGAAGGTAGCTCAGAGAGCCTTCCGCCAGGAACGTCACCAGGGCCGTGCCCACGAACACCTTGTCGACGATGGGATCCAGCACCTCGCCGACTCGGCTGGTCTGGTGGTAACGCCGCGCGATCCGCCCATCCAGCACATCCGCCGCCGCCGCCAGCGCCAGCAGCGTGCCACGGACCGGCGTGGATTGCGTCAACGGGAACAATACGGCGAGAGGCAGTCGGACCAGCGAAAGTGCGTTCGGCCAGGTCCAGACCCTCGTCAAACGCCCTCCTCCGCGCCACCCATGTACAGTTTGGAGGAACGGTAGCGCTCGATGCCGCGTTGGAGCAGGAGCTTGAGAAAGATCGCCGCCGGCATGGCAATGAGAAGACCGACAAACCCGAAGAACGCGCCGCCCAGGGCCAGAGCCAGGATGACCCACACCGGGTGCAGCCCGATGGCGCCGCCCACGATCTTCGGGCCCGTCACGCTCCCGTCCAGGGCCTGCACTGCCACGAAGACCACGACCACCTTCAGCAGCGACGTGAGCACGTTGCCGCTGAACAGCGCGATGATGATCGCCGGCACCAGGCTCACGGCCAGGCCCAGGTAGGGGATCATGTTGAACACACCGGCCACCACGCCCACCAGGCCGGCGTAAGGGAAGCCCAGGATCCACAGTCCCAGCCAGGTGAGGATGCCCACCAGGGACGCCTCCATCACCTGGCCGCGCAGGTAGCGAGCGAGAAGCGTCTCGTACTCGGCGAAGAAGCCCCCCACCGACTCGCGGCTGGAGCGAGGCACCAGCGACGCGACACGCGCGATGAGCAGGTCGTAGTCGCGCAGCAGGTAGAACGTCAGCACAGGCGTCAGCACGATGTAGCCCAGCACCGTGACCACGGACGCGAATCCGCGGCCGACGCCCGACACCGCCTGCCACGCATGCTGCACGATCGCGTGCTGCTGCTCCTGAAGGAACTGGACCACCCGTTCGGGCGAAAGGGAGCGCAGCTGGTCCGCCACGACCTGGTCCGACACGAACGGCAGGTGCAGCTGGCCCGTGCGCAGCCGCTCCACCCAGTCCGCGACCCGGCCCAGGGCCACCGGCGCCTGGCGGATCAGCACCCCGGCCTGCTCCGCCAGGGCGGGCACGCCCCAGAAGATCAGCACGGCCAGCAGTCCGAGCGCCGGCAGGGCCAGGCTGGCCACCGCCACGGGCCGGGGCAGCCGCCAGCGTTCCAGACGGTCCACCAATGGATCCAGGATGAACGCCAACACGAAGGCGAGGACGAACGGGGCCAGCAGAGTGCCCAGCGTGCGGAGCAGCCAGAACGCGACGAAGCCGCCGCCCGTGCCGATGATGAGGGCGTGGGCCCGCGTTCCGGCATACGGCGACAACAACAGCACGAGCGCCGCGTAGAGGAGCAGCGGCGACAGCACCGGAAGCAGGGTGTAGAAGAACAGCGCGGCCACCACCAGCGCGATCGCCACGTGGACGTGGCGCCAGTCCAGGGTCCGATCGTTCGTGGCCATCGTCTGTTTCCTCAGGGGATCTCGGGAAGGCCCAGGCGCCGGCCCGCAGACCGCAGCACCTGGCGGGCGTTGTCGTACGTCAGCGTCTTCAGGGCTTCGTCCAGGGACAGCCACACACAGCGCGTGATGCCCTCCTCCACCTGGGGGCGAGTCGCCGTCTCCTCCGTCGCCATCAGGAAGAAATGGCAGTACTTGTGCACCAGGTCCCGACCCTTCCGGAAGAACCAGTCGATCATCGCCAGCTCTTCCTCCAGGTCCAGCGCGCCCAGGCCCGTTTCCTCGCGGACCTCCCGCAACGCCGCCTCGCTGGCCGTCTCCCCGCGCTCCAGGTGGCCCTTCGGCAAGCCCCAGTTTTCGTACGGATCGCGGATCAGCAGGAAGCGGAAGCCGTCCGGCGTCTGGCGGTACACCACGCCACCGGCGCTCGTCTCCAGGTGGACCGGCGGACGGGCGCGACGACGCTGGCCCGGCCGATCTTCCTGGCCCTGCCTACCCACCCTCACACGTCCGGGCGCACCCGCGCTCGGTCCCATGGCTTCGCAAGTCCAGACTCAAAATATGTTCAGGTTGATGTACTTCCTCGGGTTGCGCTGGAAGTCCAGCAGCAGGTCCTGAACGAGCTTGTTCGTGAGCACCAGGTTGCCATACAACGTTGTGTCCTGCAGGAGCATGCCCAGGGTCCCTTCACCGCGCCGGACCCGAGCGGCCACCACGTTCAGGGACTGGAACGCGCTGTCCGCCGACGTCACCGCCGAGCCCAGGTCGCCACTCACCGAAACCAGGTTGCCCGACAGCTGCTCCAGCTCCGCCGTCACCTGGTTGACGTTGTCCACGATGGACGCGAGCTCGCCCTCCGATATGGCCGACTCGATCTGTGCGAACGTGCGCTGGATGGTCTCCGCCGCGCTGCCCAGCGTCTGCGAGGTCGCCTCCAGCTGGTCCGCTACGCCCTTCACCGTCTGCTCCTGCGCCTGGAGCAGGCCCGTCAGCTGGCCCGTCACCGCCTGGATGTTCTCCACCGCTTTGCGGATGTTCAGCGCCGTCTGCTCCGTGAACGCAATGTCCACCCGGTCGGTGATCACCGCGATGTTTTCCGCGATGCGCTCGGCCACCGCCGTCATGCGCGACATGTCGGGCAGCGCGTAACCGGGCAGGACCGCCGGATCCGACGACTCGGCGTAGTTGTAGAGCGGATACCGCGTGCGCGGGAAGATCTCCGCCTGCCAGTCGCCGAAGAACGATTCCGGCGACAGGATCACCACCGGGTCGTCCGGCAGCTGCACGCTCTGGTCGATCTTCATCTTCACGATGACGCCCACGCCGCGCTGCTCCAGGGCGATGGCTTCCACCCGGCCCACCGGTACGCCGCGCAGCTTCACCGCGTTGCCCGTCTGCAGCTGGCCGACCTCCCGGAACCGCGCCTGGACCTCCAGCCTGCCACGTCCCAGGCCGTGTCCGCGCATCCAGATCGTGCCTCCCACGATCAGCACGATGCCCAGGATGATCACGACCCCGACGGCCACATCCGAACGTCGTTTCACGCCGAACCCTCCTGAACGAGTTCCGGCCGCCCTTCGATGAACCCCCGAACCACCGGGTCCTCCGCGCTCTGGATCTCGGCCGGCGTGCCCACGAATCGGATCCGGCCCTCGTGCAACATCGCGATCCGGTCGCTCACCCGGTACGCACTCTTCATGTCGTGCGTCACCAACACGCTGGTCACGTTGAGCTCCTGGTCCAGCTTTGTTATCAGCCGATCGATCACGGCCGTCGTCACCGGGTCCAGCCCGGTGGTCGGCTCGTCGTACAGCAGGTACTTCGGGTGCGTGATGATGGCACGCGCCAGCCCCGCACGCTTCCGCTGGCCACCCGACAGCTGCGCCGGATACTGGTCGTCGTAGCCCTCCAGATCCACGAGCCGCAAAGCTTCCGCGACTCGTTCCGCCATCTCCGCTTCCGTCATGCCCCGGATCCGCCGCAAGCCCATGGTCAGGTTGTCCGCGATCGTCATGGAGTCGAACAGCGCCGCGAACTGGAACACGTACCCGACCCGGCGCCGCATTTCGTACAGCTGCTCCCGCTTCAGCTCCGTAACGACCTCCCCATCCACCGTCACTCGGCCCCGCTCGGGCGGAAGCAAGCCCACGATCGTCTTGAGCAGCACCGACTTGCCGACCCCGGACGCACCGATCACGGCCAGCGTCTCCCCCTCCCGCACGTCCAGCGAAACGCCGTCCAGGATGACCTTGCTGCCGAAAGCCTTGTGTACGTCCTCCATCTCGATGCTCATAGCAGCGTCACCGCCCAGAAGGCGTCCAACACGAGGATCATCATGCTGCTCGCCACCACGGCCCGCGTCGTCGCCCGCCCCACTGCCTCCGCCCCACCCACCGTCGTGTACCCGAAGTAGGAACCGACCAGTGCGACGGTCAGCCCGAACGAGGCCGCCTTGATCAGCGAATACGACACATCGAAGGGGTGGAAGAACAGCTTCAAGCCGCGGATGAACTCCGGCGTCGACAGGTCCAGCAGGTTGATGGACGTAATCCAGCCGGCCACGATGCCGACGCCATCCGCGAAGGCCACAACGATGGGGAACATCAGAAAGGCGGCCAGGATGCGCGGCACGGCCAGGTACGCCAGCGGATCGTACGCCAGCGTCTCCAGCGCATCGATCTGCTCCGTGACCCGCATGCTACCCATCTCGGCCGCGATGTTCGCTCCCACTCGGCCCGACAGAGCCAGCCCCGTGAGCACCGGGCCCAGCTCCAGGATCATCGTCTTGCCCACGAGCACGCCCACGAAATACAGCGGCACCGCCCCGGTGAACGTGTAGGACGCCTGGAGTGCCAGTACGATGCCCGTAAATGCCGCGATGAACAACGCGATGGGCAGGGAGTCCACCCCGAGCCGGGCCATCTGCACCAGCAACTCGGGAGCCCACGTGCGTGTGTCCGCGACCGAACGTCCGACTTGGGTCGAGAAGCGACCGAACCGACCGAACCACGCCGCCCCGTCGACAGCCATCCGGCCGACCCAGGCGGCCAGAGAACTCCAGCGCGCGTTCATAGCGCGTAACATAGGCGAGCCTCATTCGGGCTGTCCACCCTCCGCCCGCGTAGCGCCCGGCCGGAAACGGGCGCCGGCCACGGCCTCAACCCGGCGGCGTGAACCGCAGATGGGTCACGGCGTTGGCTTCACCGAGCTCCTCCGCCAGTGCGTAAAAGCGAAGCAGGCCTTCCCGTTCCGCCGCGCCCAGTTCGTACCGCAGCGACGACCAGTACTCCAGTAATAGCCCGGGTGGAAGGCCGAATCGTGGCGCATGTTCGCGGGCAAGGCGCCGCGCCTGCCGCTGGAAGTACGAACGCGACTGCCGCAACGTTTCGTGCAGCCGTACCAGTTCCTGGTCCCGGTTCGGGCCCAGGCAGGTCTGCCAGACGGCATACACGAAGGGCAACCCGGTCCAGCGCGTCCACGCGTCCCCCAGGTCGACCTGCCGGCGGCCCGGCGGCGGCGTACGCGCCAGCGCGACATCGCCGATGCGCAACGCGGCCGCGGCACCCCCGTCAATGGGGTCGGCCTCCTTCGCCTGATCAAACCAGACGTACGTGGGGTGCGCCCCGCTCCGGTGCTCCAGCAGGGCACGCAACAGCACCACCGACGTCGCCGATGCCGTCGGCAGGGCCACCACCGCCCCGTCCAGCGCTTCCTCGGGCACCGTGGTCTCCAACAGGATGCTCCGTACGGGGCCCCTGGACGCGATGGCCGGGCCCGGCACGATGCGGTACTGCGCGTGCCGCGCAAATTCGATGCTGGAACAAGGGGCGACGTCGATCTCGCCCCGGGCGAGGGCCTCGTTCAACACCGATGGAACGCCCGTCTGGAGCCGCAGCCCCTCGGGCGGCGCCCCGTCCACCAGCTCTGCGTGCACGGGGAAACAGTTGCTGTACTGGATGTGCCCCAAGCGCAACATGACACACGCCTCTTGATCGGATCAGGATCCGCCGCGGGGACGGCGGAGCCGGGAAGCACACGGCCGGGCGCTTCAGCCCAGGGCGTCCGCCTGCCGCAGGAGCTGCGAGACGCCACCTTCGCGCAGCGCCGAGCGCGCCCGCCGCACGAACATCAGCTGCACCACGGCCGTGACCAGATACAGCGTCTGGATTACGACCCAGACCGCAGGGGACTCCGAGCCGGCCTGCAGGAACAGCGTCGGCACGGGCGCGGCAAGCTCCAGCGCCGTCGCGGCCAGCACCGTGCCCCCCAGATAGCGGTCCAGCAACGGCAGCTGGCTCAGCAGGTAGAGCGCCGACAGAAGCAGGTACATCAGGATCGCGAGAATCGACAGCACCCGGGCCGTGCCCAGCAGCCGCGGCCAGTCCGTCACACCGTTCGCGGCAAAGCCGAACAACCCGACGCCCGCCGCGCATAGCGCCACCCCCACCCCCAGCCAGCGAGCACGCCGCCACTGCACGAACACGAACAGCAACAACGACGGCAGCACCACGTGCAGCACCCTGCCGCCCAGATAGCCGGCATCGTAGATCGCCGACCGGGCCGACCGCAACGCGTCGGCCCATTGGGGCACCACGAGCGCCCCGAGCGACGCGCTGTCCAGAACCGCCAGATTCAACGCCGACGCCACGAACACCACGGCCACGATGAGCCAGCCTGCCAGGATCGGCAGCGGCGCGCCGCGCCGCAACCAACGCGCCACCGCGGCGGCCTGCACCGCCAGCGCCAGCGCCACCAACAGAGTCAGACCTCGCAGAATCGTCAGCACGGACAGCACACGCGTACCGTGGGGGATGCGCCGTGAGGAAGGTCAGCGCTTCGGGGGAAGCCGGCCATCGATGGTGAACACGATGTCCTGGCTCGTGGAGGAGGCGTCACCCCCCCCTGCCGAAGCCGGGCCCGTCTCCACGATCACACGCTTCACCACCCGGCCAGGATCGTTCACCACCACCTCGAACTCCAGACCCTGTTCCGATGAGCTCACCACCGTCCGTACGCGCCGGCCCGGGCGTTGCTCCCGGGGCTCCGGGTTCCGGAACAACGTCTTCGTCGACTGCCGCCCGCTTTCCAGATGGCGGGTCACCTTTACCAGCTCCAGCCAGTCCGGCTGGTAGCTGATGGAGTAATCGAACCCGCGTTGATCGGCTCCGCGGCCCTCGCGATTGTGGCGTGCCATTTCCCGCCTCCCGAACCTGGCGAACACCGACCGGCGACAGATTTGGTAACTTTTGCCGCACCCCTCATCCTGTCAAGTTGCGGCCGATCCGGGCGCGCCGCGCCGGCCGCATCACGGAAAACCGCATAAATTCTCATTGTTCGAGCCGTGGCCCGGCAGGGTCCGGGCAGGCCCGGGCCGGTGCGAGTGACCCAGCCTCGCACAGGATTCGGCGCGAACCTTGCAAGGCGCATCGGCGATCGCGCACGCCGATCGAAGCACGCAATATCGCGGTCCCCGGGACCGGTTCAGGCTTGACCACGGACCGCACACATGCTAACCTAGGGTGATTAAACCCACACACAGAAACCAACCCGCCGAGTTGCGAGGCGCCGCCTCGCACCCATGACCGCTGAACATCCTGAGTCCGAACCGGAATCTTGGCAAATTGGGCAGTGTGAGGTGGCCGGGAGGCCACGAGTGCGCGGTGGCGGTGGACACCATTTGGAGTGATACGTGGATATCGCGGAACTGAAGAGTAAGTCGATCGCAGAACTCCACGACATGGCGGAGGAGCTGCAGATCTCTAACTATTCCGGCCTCCGCAAGCAGGACCTGATCTTCCGTATCGAGCAGAATCTCCTGGACAGCGACGTCGTGCTTCGCGGCGAGGGTGTTCTGGAAGTGCTGCCCGAAGGATACGGGTTCCTCCGCTCGCAGGACTGGAATTACCTGTACGGTCCGGATGACATCTATGTGAGTCCGTCGCAGATCAAGCGGTTCGACCTGCGAACGGGCGACACGGTTCTCGGCCAGGTTCGTCCTCCCAAGGAGGGAGAGCGCTACCTCGCCCTTCTCAAGGTGGAAACGGTCAACGGCGATGATCCGGAGCACGCCAAGCACCGGATCGCGTTCGACAACCTGCGCCCTCGCTACCCGGAAGAGCGCATCAAGCTGGAGAACGAGGCCGGGGACCTGTCCACCCGTCTGATGGACCTCATCGCGCCCCTGGGCAAAGGCCAGCGCGGCCTGATCGTCTCGCCGCCGAAGGCCGGCAAGACGATCCTGATGCAGAAGCTCGCCAACTCCATTCTGGAGAACGAGCCGGACATCCACCTCATCGTGCTGCTCATCGATGAGCGTCCGGAAGAAGTGACGGACATGGAGGAGCACGTCGCCGCGGAGATCATCTCCTCCACGTTCGACGAGCCGGCGGACCGCCACACGCAGGTCGCCGAGATGGTGATCGAAAAGGCGAAGCGGCTCGTGGAGCATGGCCGCAACGTAGTCATCCTGCTGGACTCCATCACGCGCCTGGCGCGTGCGTACAACGTCACCGTGCCCCACTCGGGGAAGATCCTGTCGGGCGGCGTGGACGCCCACGCGCTGCACAAGCCCAAGCGCTTCTTCGGCGCGGCCCGCAACATCGACAAGGGCGGCTCCCTCACCATCATCGCCACGGCCCTCATCGAGACCGGGTCCCGCATGGACGAGGTCATCTTCGAGGAGTTCAAAGGCACAGGCAATTCGGAGGTGGTGCTGGACCGCCACATCGCCGACAAGCGGATCTTCCCGGCCATCGACATCAATCGCTCCAGCACGCGCAAGGAAGAGCTCCTCATGGACGACACGGAGCTCAACCGCGTCTACCTGCTGCGCAATTTCCTGGGCGACATGCCGCCGGCGGAAGCTCTGGAATTCCTGCTCGAACGCATGAAGCGCACGAAGAGCAACAAGGAATTCCTGGACAGCATGGCGAAGGGGTAGGACAGCAGGACGCTCGCGTCGCTGCTGGAACGCGGCGCCACGGTCGGCGCCGCTGGATGCTCCGCCAGGAAGCGCTCCGCCAGGAAGCTCCCTTCGCTCGCTAGGGGGCGAGCTCGCGGCGGCGTTCCACGAGCAGCTGGATGGTGGCGTTCTGGGCGGGGGTGGGCTCCGCGGGCGCACTCAGCACCATCGCGGGGTCGGACCCGTCGTCCGGCATGAAGAGCAGGAGATCGTCGGTCGCGTCACCCGTCTCGGGTCTGGCGCGACCGCTGCCATCCACGGCAATGACGCGACCTGGACCACTCAGCTCCGCCAGCATCTTTCCGTAGGCCAGCCATTCCGCCACCGGGTCGGCATCCGCCGCGACGCGTGGCACCAGTTCGTTCTCGTAGTAGGCCAACGCCCGGTCGAACGCCGCCGTGTCGCGCGAGCGCAACGCACGGAGGCGGGTCCGGTACAGGTCGCGCGGGTCCGCCAGCCCGGCGGCACCGAGGGATGCCTGCAGCCGGGCATCGGCCAACCGCTTCTGCTCTTCCGTGTTCATGACCGGCAGGATGCCCACAGCCCGGAACGACGTCAAGCACTACCGCGCGGGCGTGCCGGCGGCTAGGTTACATGACGAACCCACCCGAACCCCAAGGGGGGCCTCATGCCCGTGGACATCTCGTTGTACAAGCAGTCGTCATCGGGGCAGGATGTCCTCGAGCTCACCTGGGAAGTCTTCGGCGAGTTGTGTCGGGCGCTCGCCGTGAAGGTGTACCGGGAATACGACCCGAACATCATCATCGGCATCGCCAAGGCCGGCGTCATCCCGGGGGCCGTGATCGCCTCCATCCTTCGCTGCGACTTCTTCTCGATGAAGATCTCCCGGCGATCCGGCTCGGAGATCGTCCGGGAACAACCCGTGGTGTTCACGGCGGCGCCCCGCCAGGCGGCGGGCAAGCGCGTGCTCATCGTGGACGAAATCTGCACCACCGGCCAGACCCTGAGGATGGCCATCGCGGCCGTGCGCCACGTGGGCCCGGAGGACATCCGGACGGCCTCCAGCTTCGTCAAGGTGGGCGGCTACCATCCGGATTACTTCGCCATCGAGACCGAAAACAAGGTCATCTTTCCCTGGGACCGGCAGGTCGTCACCGACGGCGAGCTTTCCCTCAATCCGCAGTACCCGGAGCTCGACCTCGGGAAATGAGCGTTCGTCCGTTCCCCGGGCGCCGCGTTCGCCGCGAATAGACCGCGCGTAGACATGAGCCGCCAGGAAGGGAATGGTGGCAGGCGGGACGGGCCATCCATGCGAACATATGGATGGCCCGTTGTGTGATGGGCCCTAGACGTCCAGGTTCTTCACGTACTTGGCGTTCGTCTCGATGAACTCGCGGCGCGGTTCCACGTCATCGCCCATGAGGGTGGAGAAGATCTGGTCCGCCTCCACGCCGTCATCCATCGTGACCTGCAGGATGGTGCGGGTCTCCGGGTCCATGGTGGTCTTCCAGAGTTGCTCCGGGTTCATCTCGCCCAGGCCCTTGTAGCGCTGGATGGACAGGCCCCGCCGCTCGTCCTTGCCATTGGGTGACAGGCGGCCGATGATGGTCTCCCGCTCATCGTCGCTGTACGCGTAGTGCTCTTCCTTGCCCTTGGAGATGCGGTACAGAGGCGGCTGGGCGATGAAGACGTGCCCGGCCTCGATGAGCTCCCGCATGTGCCGGAAGAAGAAGGTGAGCAGCAGCGTCCGGATGTGGGCGCCGTCCACGTCGGCGTCGGTCATGATGATGATCTTGCCGTAGCGGGCGTTCTCCAGCTTGAACTCGTCCTCGCCGATGCCCGTGCCGATGGCGGTGATCATCGTCCGGATCTCCTCGTTGGAGAGGACCTTGTCCAGACGCGACTTCTCCACGTTCAGGATCTTGCCCCTCAGGGGCAGGATGGCCTGATACTGCCGATCGCGGCCCTGCTTGGCGCTGCCGCCGGCGCTGTCGCCCTCCACCAGGTACAGCTCGCACACCGTGGGGTCCGTGATGGAGCAGTCGGCCAGCTTGCCCGGCAGTACGCTGCCCTCCAGCGCGCTCTTGCGCCGGGTCAGGTCCCGGGCCTTGCGGGCGGCGATGCGGGCCCGGGCGGCCTGCACCGACTTCTCGATGATGGACTTGCCCACCGACGGGTGCTCGTCCAGGAACGTGGCCAGCTTCTCGTTCACCACCTGTTCGACGGCGCCTCGCACCTCGGAGTTGCCCAGCTTCGTCTTGGTCTGGCCTTCGAACTGGGGCTCCTTCACCCGCACGGACAGCACCGCCGTGAGCCCTTCCCGAACATCCTCGCCCGACAGTGAGTCCAGCTCCTTCTTCAGCAGGTTGTTCTTGCGGGCGTAATCGTTCAGGGTCCGCGTGAGCGCCGCCTTAAAGCCCGTCAGGTGGCTGCCGCCCTCGTGCGTGTTGATGTTGTTCACGAAGGTAAACGTGCTCTCGTTGTAGCCCTCGTCGTACTGGAAGGCCAGCTCGATCTCCGCTTCCTCCCGCTGCGCTTCGATGTAGACCGGCTTCGGGTGCAGCGGCTTGCGCGTGCCGCGGATGAAGCTCACGAACTCGACGATGCCGCCCTCGTAGTGGTACTCCTCCCGCCGCGGCTCCGCCTGCCCGTTGGCCGCCCGCTCATCCGTCAGCGTGATGCGCAGGCCCTTGTTCAGAAACGCCAGCTCGCGCAGGCGGCTGGCCAGCGTGTCGATGTTGAAGTTGATCTCCGGGAAGATCTCCGGGTCGGGGCGGAACGTCACCGACGTGCCCGTCCCCTTCGCCTTGCCCAGCTCTTCAAGCTCCGTCGTCTTGAGGCCGCGGCTGTAACGCTGACGGTACAGTTTCCCGGCCCGCTTCACCTCCACCTCCAGCCATTCGGCCAGCGCGTTGACCACGCTCACGCCCACGCCGTGAAGGCCGCCCGACACCTTGTAGCTGCTCTTGTCGAACTTGCCGCCCGCATGCAGCATCGTCATGGCGACTTCCACCCCCGGCTTGCCTTCCGTCGGGTGGATGTCCACGGGGAAGCCGCGGCCATCGTCCACCACGGTCACCGACTCGTCCGCGTGGATGGTGATGTCGATGTGGGTGCAGTGGCCCGCCATCGCCTCGTCCACCGAGTTGTCCACCACTTCGTACACCAGGTGGTGGAGCCCCCGCGGGCCCGTCGAGCCGATGTACATGCCCGGCCGCTTGCGAACCGCTTCCAGGCCCTTCAGGACCTGGATCTGTTCCGCATTGTAGTCGCTCTTCTGTCCGCTCTTCGCCATATCCATCCGGCCTCTCAGGGTCCGTTCCGTCTCTATTCCGTTTCCATCACGAAGCGGAGGTGCTCGATGCGCCCCCGCTTGCGGCCTGCGTTCAACCGACGCAGGATCTGAGACTCCATCATCTTCAGTTCCATCATCCACGCACTGGAGCGCACGGCCACCACCAGCGTGTCCCCGGACACGTGCAACGGCCGCGTCACGTGCGCGATCTTCTCACCGACGCGCGGAGCCCAGTCCGGCACAACCGCCGCCGCCTCCACCTTCTCCGCCAGGCCCGACCGCTCCAGGTAGCTGGCCAGCGCCTCCGCCACGTGCGTCGGCCGCTTCGAGCGTTCACTCACGGTTGCACCACTCCGCCGGCGATGCTCCAGCGGGCCAGCGTGCCCCGCCGGGGATCCACGTCCGACGCCTTCGGGGCCGTCAGGATCACCTGCCCTCCCTCGTCCTCATCCATCAGCGCGAGCACCCGGCGCGACCGCTCCGGGTCCAGCTCGGCGAACACGTCGTCCAGCAGCGTCAGCGGAGAACGCCTTCGCGACCGCCGGATGGTCTCCGCCTCCACCATGCGCAACGCGATCGCGGCGGTCCGCTGCTGCCCGCCGGAACCGAAGTCCCGCAGGTCCACCCCGTCCCGGTCCCGGACGAACGCAAGGTCGTCGCGGTGCGGGCCCAACAGCGTCATGCCCCGTTCCCGCTCCCGGGACGACAGCCGCTCCAGCTCTTCGCGGAATACGGCTTCAGCCGACTCCACATCCGGCGGTGCGTCCCCGTGTCCCGTGGACGGCCGGTACACCATCCGGGCGCCGCCGTCCCCTATGGCGCCATAACGCTCCGCGAAGGCTTCGGCATACTCGGACACCCAGGCCGAGCGTTCCGCCACCACCCGCGCGCCCGCCTCAACCAGGCCACGGCTCCACGGCTCCAGCGCCGCCGGCCGCGCACCGTCGCGCAACAACGCGTTCCGCTGCCGCAGCACCTGGCGGTACCGTTGCAGGGCCACCAGGTAACCCGGCCGGTTGAGCGACAGCACGATGTCGAGAAAACGCCGCCGTTCGCCGGGAGCGCCCGCCACGAGCGCCACATCGGATGGCGAGAACACGACCACGCCGATGCGACCCAGAGCGTCGCCGATCCGTTCCGGCTCGACACCGGCCACGGTAACACGCTTGCGTCGCGTGCTGCGTTCGTAGGCGGCCGTGATCTCCAGCGACTCTCCGGTCACCGGGTCTTCGAACGTGCCGCGCACGAAGAACGCGTCCGCCCGGAAACCCACCAGCTGCTCGTCGGAGGCACCGCGAAACGAGCGAAAGACCTCCAGGTAATACACCGCTTCGACGAGGTTGGTCTTGCCGGCGCCGTTGGGCCCGATCACGGCGACCCCGGTGGTGGGGATTGCGAGTTCCAGCTCTCCGAAGTTGCGGAACTGGCGCAGCCGCAACTCCCGGCACACCAGCGAAGGGGTCGAACCGCTCATGCCCTAATAAGTTATCACACGCGCGTGCGCGTGGCAAATCGACGGCATCGCGTCGATGGGGAGCGTTGCCGTCGTCGGGCGGCCGGGGTGACGGATCAGGGACTCAGCGCCCGTTGAACCGGGCCTCGCGCTTTTCGAGGAAGGCGCTCATCCCCTCCTTCATGTCCTCGGTGGCGGCCAGGATGCCGAACAGGTTGGACTCGAGCGCCAGGGCGTCTTCTATGGTGTGGTCGTAGCTCCGATCGACGGCTTCCAGCGCCTTGGCGACGGCCACGGGCCCGTTCTTCAGGATCCTGGCGAGCAGGGCCTGCGTGGTTTCCTGGAGCTGTTCCCGCGGCACGACCTGATTGACGAGGCCCATGTTCAGCGCCTCGTTGGCATCGACCATGGCGCCGGTGAGGATCATCTGGAGAGCGCGCCCGCGTCCCACCAGGCGCGGCAGGCGAACGGTGCCGCCGTAGCCGGGGATGATGCCGAGGGTGACTTCGGGCAGGCCGAAGCGGGCGTTGTCGGCGGCAATGCGCAGATGGCAGGCCAGGGCCAGCTCGAGGCCGCCCCCGAGAGCGTAGCCGTTCACCGCGGCGATGACGGGCTTGGGCATGCGCTCGATGAACCGGAAGACGTCCTGGCCCCGCCGGGAGGTCTCAACGCCCGTGAGGGCGTTCATCTGGGCCAGCTCGGCGATGTCGGCGCCGGCGACGAACGCCTTCTCGCCGGCCCCCGTCACCACGATGCCGCGCACGTCCGCATCTTCGGCCAACTCCCGGAACCCGGCGCGCAGCTCGCCGATGGTGGCATCGTTCAGGGCGTTCAGCTTCTCGGGCCGTGCGACCACGACGACCGCCTGACCGTCCTGCCGCTCGATCTGGATCTGCTGGAGTTTCGTCATGGCCGGGAGCCGGGAAGAGATGACGTGCGTTGGCGTAACCGGGTCGGCGCCAATATAGGCGCGCCCGGTCTGGCGATCAATTCGGGGCGGCCGCGTGCCCGCGGATGATGCCTTCGACCGCACGCGATTCATCCAGATACTGCGCCGCCACCCGCCGCACGTCGTGCAGGCGGACGCCCTGGACCTTCTCCTCGAACTCTCGGATCTCGACCACGCCGCGGCCCAGCAGCACGGCTTCGGCGATCTCCATGAGCACGGCCGCGTTCGTCTGTCGCTGGATGCGCCACGCCCCGATGGTGTAGCGTTTGGCCCGGTTCAGCTCGTCCTGGTCGATGCCGTCGGCGGCGAGGCTGGCCAGCTGGTCCAGCATGGCCCGCCGGCCTTCGTCCTCGCGTTCCGGCGAAGTGGCGATGTAGGCGACGAAGCTTCCGGCCAGCCAGCGGGCGATGGGGTAGACCGATACGGAATAGGCGAGCGAACGCCGGCTGCGTAGCTCTTCGAAGAGGCGGTTACCGAGGCCGCTGATGGCGTTGGCGGCCACCATGAGGGTGAAGATGTCCGGGTGGTTGCGGGCCGGGGCCGGGAATCCGAGCGCGAGGGCGGTCTGGGCGCGGTCGCGCTCCTGGAGGCTCCGTCGGCCCTGCAAGGGCCAGACGGGGGACGGGGGCACGTCGAAATGCGGGGCCGGGGCCAGGCTGCCGAAGGCGCCTGCGACAACGCTGGCGGCCTGTTCCGGCGCGAGGTCGCCCGCCACGATGACGACGGGTGCCGCAGCCAGCAGCCGGTCGTGGTGCCACGTCCGAAGGCGGGGTGCCCTGACGACCCGCAGCGCGGCTTCCGTTTCCTCCACGGAAACGCCGTAGGGATGGCCTTCGAACGCCTGCTCCATGACCATGCGAACCGGCATACGGGCCATGTCGTCACGCAGGCGGGACAGCTCCGCGATGGCGACGCTGCGCTCCCGCTCCACTTCCTCGTCGGGGAAAGCGGCCTGCAGGGCGACATCGGCGAGCAGATCGAACGCGTGCTCGAAGTGGCGGGCCGGCACCGACAACTTCCAGGCGAACAGGTCGGAGGACACGGTGGACGAGATGGCCCCGCCCAACCGCTCCGTCTCGAGGGCGATGGCGGCGGCGTCCCGTGACCGGGTGCCCTTCACTGAAGCGCGCATCATCATGCCGGTGAACGCCCGCGTGCCACGGTCTTCCTCGATGACGCCGCCGCGGCGGCCGACGGCCATGGTGACCAGCGGTGAGGCTGTCCTGGGGACCACGGCGATGCGCACGCCGTTCTCCAGGGAAAAGAAGTGAACGTCGTCCTCCACGCCGTCGAGGGTGAAGTCGGCGGCGGCGGTGGCGGGCGGGGCGGTCCCGCTCGCGGGGGCGGGCGTGGGCCCCGGTGCCGCCCCGCCGTTTCTCCACTCCAGGACGGTGTCCGGCGTCCAGCCGGGGTCCGGCGCGGATTCGGGCCGGTAGGCGACGACGGCCGCCGCCGCGGGCGACAGGTACCGTTCCGCGACCGTACGCAGCGTATCGGGCGTCGCGGCGGCGACCTGGTCCATGTACCGGCTCGCCAGCCGCCAGTCCCCCATGGCCTGCCACTCGGCCAGCAGGCTGGCCTGCCCTTCGGCCGTCTCCAGGCGCCGGAGCAGACGGGCCTCCAGGACGTTCTTCGCCCGGTCGAGCTCGGCCGGCTCCACGGGCCGGCTCGCGCTGTCGTGCACCACACGGGCAATGGCCGCCAGTGCCTCGTCGCCGCGGGCCGGCTCCAGCTCGGCACTGACGCCGAACACGCCGATGTCCAACGGCGTGTAGTTGTAGGCGCCGACGGCGTGGGCGTGACCCGCTTCCCGGACCTGGCGATAGCAGCGGGAACCCCGCCCCTGACCGAGGGCGGTGGCCAGCAGGTCCAACGCCGGCGTGTCTTCGTGCAGGCTGCCTGGAGTGCGCCAGCCCAGCTCAAGGTGCATCTGGCCGATGTCCCCCGTCATGGCGCGCAGGCGGGGCGACGGATCGCGATCGGGCTCACGCGGCATGGACTCCGTGGCCGCGGACCCCGGCGCCATCTCCCCGTAATGCCGCTCCACGAGTCGCAGCACGTCGGCGGAGCGCACGTCCCCCGCAACGCACAGCACGATGTTGTCCGGACGATAGTGGCGGTGGTAGAACGCCAGCACATCGTCGCGCGTATAGCCCCGCAGCTGTTCTTCCGTCCCCATCCGCCAGCGCCGCATCCGATGGACGTCGAACAGCAGGGCGTACAGCGACTCGGTGGCCATCGCCGACGGGTCGTCCAGCTTCCGCTTCACCTCCTGGACGATGACCTCGAGCTCCCGGGCCAGCTCGTCCCCATCCACCTGCGCGTTCCGCAGGGCATCCGCCTGGATCGCCAGCCCCTGTTCCAGCGCGTCCGCCGGCAGGACTGTGTAATACGACGTGTGATCGTAGATCGTGCCGGCGTTCAGGTACCCGCCGGCCGCTTTCGTGTCCCGCGCAATGTCGCCGGGACCACGCTGCGGCGTGCCCTTGAAGTACATGTGCTCGAGCACGTGGCTGAGGCCGACCTGGTCATCCCGCTCGTGGAAGTACCCGGCCTTCACGTACGTCACGATGGCAACCACTGGCGCGGACGGGTCCTCACGCACCAGCGCGGTCAGGCCGTTGTCCAGCGTGACGCGGTACGTGGGCAGCCGGGCTACGAGGTGTGCTCCGTCCATGGGCCGTCGGGTTCCAGGTCTGCCGTGGCAACGTGGAGGCGTTTGTCGGACCGCCCCCACGGCCTGGGGAGACGCAAGCTACCGGCCGCCCTGACGCGTGGGCAAGTTCGCCGTTGACGCCGCCCTCCCCGCCGCCCATTCTCATGGCTCGCAACCCGAACGCGGGAGAGATCCGTGTTGGTATACCTGAACGGCGAATTCATTCCGGAAGAGGAAGCCCGCATATCCGTTGATGATCGCGGATTCCTCTTTGCCGACGGCATCTACGAGGTGGCCCGCATCTACAAGGGCCGCCCGTTCCGTCTGGACGCACACATCCAACGGGCGCGCAACGGACTCCGCGCCCTCGCCATCCCGTTCGACGATGTCGACGACCTGAAGGCCATCACGGAACGCCTCATGGCGGAGAACGGCCTCGAGGAGGCGGACGCGACGCTGTACGTGCAGATCACGCGCGGCGCGGCACCCCGCAGGCATGCCTTCCCCGCCGGCGATGTGAAGCCGACGATCTACGCGGTGGTGAAGCCATACACCGACCATCCGGCGGACTACTGGACGAAGGGCGTCGATGCGGTGATGGTGTCGGACAACCGCTGGGCGCGCTGCGACATCAAGTCGGTGTCGCTGCTGCCCAACGTGCTCGCCAACCAGCAGGCGCACGCGGCGGGGGCCTTCGAGGCGCTGTTCGTGCGCGACGGCATCGTGCTGGAAGGCTCCCACTCCAACCTGTTCGCCGTGTACGACGGAGAGCTGGTCACGTATCCGTCGTGCAACTACGTGCTCACGGGCATCACCCGGACATTCGTCTTCGAGCTGGCGGAAGCCCTGGGCATCCCGGCGCGGGAAGGCGTGATCCCGCAGTCGCGCCTCTTCGATGCGGACGAGCTGTTCCTGTCGGGGACCACGACGGAAGTCATGCCGGTGGTGCGGGTGGATGGCCGCCCCATCGGGAACGGCACCCCGGGCCCCATCTCCGTGAAGCTGCAGGCGGCACTCCGGGAGCGCGTGTAGTTGAAGCTCCCGGCCGGGCCGGGCGCGCGCAGCCGTCGGCGCCCGGTCCGTGCCGGCTTGTCCGTTCGTGGCATGGCGCCGCCCCGGCGCCCGGCGCACCCTTGCAGGGTGTGAGGCTGCTGCCTACCCTCACACCCGGAACCCGGAACCCCCCAACAGAAGGATCGAAGGATGGCTCGCTCATTGAACAAGGTCATGCTCATCGGGAACGTCGGCGCCGAGCCGGAAGTCCGCACCACGCCGTCGGGCACCAAGCTCGCCAAGGTGTCCCTGGCCACGAACCGCCAGTTCTCGGACCGGAGCGGCCAGCAGCAGGACAAGACGGAGTGGCACCGGCTCACCTTCTGGGACCGCACCGCCGACATCGTCGAGCGCTACGTCCACAAAGGCGACCGTCTGTACGTGGAAGGACGCCTGGAATACTCCCAGACCCAGGACGACCAGGGCAACGTGAAGTACTGGACGGACATCATCGTCCGCGAGATGGTCATGCTGGGGGCGGGCGGCGGGCCGTCGGATGGCGGCGGCTTCTCCCAGGCCGGTCCCGGCGCGCCGAATAACACGCCCTTCGGCGACGACGACGACCTGCCCTTCTGAGGCGGTAGGGTCCGGATGCCGCCGGCCGCACGGCCGGCGGCATCCGACTCGACAGGCGGACCATCGGGCCGCAGGGATACGGCCCGGTGACCACGAGCACGGCTTCATGGGAGGCCCGGAGGAGGAGAGGAGAGCCGCGCCCGGGCGGCGCGGCGCAGCTTCAGGGCCGCGCCAGGCGCTTCCTCGCCGCCGCCTCGTCCGGCTCCAGCAGATCCTGCCCGGCGTGTTCCAGCTCCTTCGGGGCGAAGTAGCGCACCTCCGTCTCGCCATCCAGGATCACCCCGTACCGATTCGGACGGTATGGATCCGAATCCACCACCATGCCGGCCCGGCCCACGACGGCGCTCTCCAACGGCATGTCCGCCCGGCGAACCTTCACTCGCGTCCCCGCCTGGAGCAGGGACCGTTCCGTGATCGACATCGACGACCTCCGCTTGCGTGGCAACTGCCGCGTAGGATGGCGGAACCGCCCCCGCGTCGCAATCCCTTGCCGCACCGTGCCTCGCACCTATATTCCTCTTCCGGTGTTCCGACTCCCCATGCCCGAAAGAAGAATGCCAGTCTACCGCGAATTCTCGCGTACAACGGCGCTCACCTGGGGCGCCATCATCGGTGTCCTCTGGATCGCCATGTCCGTGACGACGCTCGTCAGCTCCGTGCGCGCCTACACGAACGACCGCACAGGCTGGGGACTCGCCTGGATGTTGGTGGGACTGCTGCTCGGGGCCGCCGGCGTTTCCGCCCTGGTCGGCACGTGGTGGCACGTCTTCCGGGTGGCCCGGCGCGACTAAGCGGGCTCGTCCGATTCCGGCGACTTCCAGAACCCTAGCATCTCCGCCTCGAAACGCTCCGGCTCCTCCCCGTACGCCGCCGACCATTCCTCGAACGACGGCAGGTCCGTTCGTTCCAGGAGCACTTCCGTCACCCGCTGCACCAGTTGCTGAAACGATGCGTCCTGCCCCGGCGCGCCGGCACCGAGCGTCACGGACTCCGACAGGCGCGACGCCACCTCCGGACCCACCGCCGCCGCCCGTTCCCGCACCCGTTCTTCCGTCCGGGCTAGCTCGTAGACTTCTTCAGGAGAGAGAGAGAGGAACTGCTCCACGATCTTCGCGGAACACCAATCGTGGTACTTCGCACGCCGGCGAGCGTCTTCCCCCGGATCCAAAGGCATGAGGTCCGTCGAATCTCGGTGCATGGCGAACCGGCCGGAATGACCCCTTCCGGCGGGACCGACCGCGTCTCATCCATCGGTTCACGTGAACTACGAAGCTCAACCGTACGCTACTCCTGCCACAACCGTCAAGTTTCCCGTTCCACCGACTGCATGCCGTACGCCGCCCGATGCACCAGGTGATCGAAGATTGCCCGACGCGCCATCCCGTACGTCAGAATACGGCTCAGCACATCCGGATCCTGCCGCTGCACCCGTTCCACTTCCGCTGCGATAGTCCGCGGTAGCTCGACGTGCAGGTCAACGGCACACACATCCGTCATTGGCATCCGTCCCGAAGTAGAAAATTCATGAAAAAGATCGCAGACGTGAATCCACTATGAGCACGGTGCGCGCCTTCGCCAGGTGCGTTCCGCAAGCCGTTCGAGGAAAGGCCAATGTAGACCCCGCCCAGGTCGCCGTCAAGAGTCGTGAATGGGGCGCAGGCCGGCTTGCCGATGTTGTATGTTACCTAATGACAACAACTTACCATAAACAGAGATTTCTGCGTTTTTGACGGAAACCGGGTTCGACAACATTCGTCAAAAGGGGAAATCCCGATCGGCTAAGTCCAGACGACGGGGGGAATTGACGAGAGGAAACTCCGCAGATGACCGCCCGTTGTGGCCGGGCAATTTCATCGAATTTCCGGGATTTCCAGAACGGCGTTTGAACCCGCCCTCGAAGGGCGGCTCAGCCACCGTCGCCGCCCTCCTGCGATGGTGAAGGGCCGCCGTAGTGGACCGGTGATCGGGGCGATTCGTCGACGCGGAAATGGAAGACGTCGGGGCGGGCGTAGTGGCCGGCGACGTCGAAGTCGAATCGAGCGCGGACGATCTCCGAGGTGTCGAGGACGGCGGTGATGGCGCCGTCGGTGTCGTAGAGGGGTCCGCCAATGCAGTCGCCGAGAGGCCCGTAAATGGCGCTGCCGCCGCGGCAGAGCGTTTCGGGCCAGGCTTCGAGCTCCTGGCGAGTCTCGACGTCGGCGGGGTACATGTCGCGGGTGACGAACTGGTTACAGCCCAGGACGAAGCAGCGGCCTTCGAGGGCGATGTGGCGGAGGGTGGCCTGCCAGCCATCGCGTGCGTCGGCGGTGGGTGCCAGGTAGATGTCGATGCCCTTGCCGTACATGGCCATGCGGGCGAGGGGCATGTAGTTCTCCCAGCAGATGAGTCCGCCGATGGTGCCGAAGGGCGCCTGCACGACGGGCATCGTGCTTCCGTCGCCCTCTCCCCAGATAAACCGTTCGGCGGCGGTGGGCTTGAGTTTGCGGTGCTTGCCCAGCAGGGTGCCATCGGGCCCGAAGTAGAGCAGGGTGCAGAACAGGGTGGCGCCGTTGGTCTCGGTGTGGCGCTCGACGACGCCGACGGCCAGGTACGCGTTGGCGTCGCGTGCGGCCTGGCCGAGGCGCTCGGTGTGGACTCCGGGGACGTCGATGGCGGATTCCCAGTAGCGCTGCCAGAGGCGTCGTCCGTCCGGGCTGCGTCCACCGACGGCGGTGCCGAAGGCGAGTCCCCAGGGGTAGCCGCCGACGTAGGCTTCCGGGAAGACGATGAGGTCCGAATCGGCGGCCTCGCGGGTGAGGCGGCAGACCTTGTCGACGGTGGCCTCCCGATCGAAGTAGATGGGGGCAGGTTGCATCACCGTCACGCGCACACTGGAAGGGGTCTCGTTCATGTCCGGCCGTGATCCGCAAGAGTCAAAGGGGTGGTGCCGTCGGCCACGTGGCGTGGCCGCAAGCCAAGATCCGGAACCCGCGATGGGACGGCAAGAGCCGCCGGTGGAAGGCCGCCGGGCGGGGCACGGCGCGACCGGCTTGACAGCGGATGCGGCCGCCGCATAGGCTGCATCAACGTCGGCTTCCCTGGTTTCCGGACTCCATGAACGACCCGCTGAAAAGAACCGAAGGTGGCGCACCGCGCCGAACAGGCGACGGCCCGCGTCCAGGGTCCGTGGAGCGGTACCGGTCATTTTGTTTCGTGGAGCGGCCCTCCGAACGCTGGACGGTGTTCCTGGTGACGTACCCGGGAGCGGACGGGCTCTGGCGCGGCTACTTTTCGTTCCGCAACGCGTCCTTCCACCGTGGCGAGGAGATCCGCACGACGGATCTGTTCGTGGAGGCCAGCGAGGCGGACGTGGACGTTCGCGCGCGCAGCCTCGGTCGTCCGCTGCTGGAGTCGCTGCTGGATTCGGCGTTGCACGTGGCGGAGCGCCGCCGGGACATCTCGCCGGACATGCGGCGCTGGTTCCGCGAGGTCCTGGCGAGCCGCGCCGGCCAGCTCAGCCTCCAGCTCGGCACGGACACGGATGCCCTTTCACTGACCCGGCTGCGCTCCCTCTATGATTCCTACCGCATCGACCAGGTCGTGCACCTGATCGCGCTCGTGGAGCCTGCCGCGTTCGAGGCCCTGGTGGACCATCTCCTGGACGGCCGGGAGATCGATTTCCGCGCCGGTGACCGCCTCCAACTGGCGATGCTCGTGGTCCAGGAGCTGGAGCGCCACCTGCCCCTGCCCCCGTTCGAAGTGTGGGTCGAGGACTACATGTCCGACCCGGAAGTCTACCACCTCTACAGCCACGCCCTGCACCGGGAGCAGACGCTGCCGTGAGGCCCGGCTGGCGCCGGGCAGGACGTCGCTTCGCTCCTCAGGATGCCGGCCGTCGGCCGGCCAGGATGGGCCCTTGGGGGCCTTGGACGCGGCCTTCGGACGTTAGGAGACGCAACGCCCGGGAGTGTGCACCCACCTAGCCGGCGGAGCCGGCGTCCTAACGAGCGCAGCGAGCATCCTAGGCGGCCGAAGGCCGGCGTCCTGACGCGCGGACCGGCGCGTCAGATCCAGGGCATCACCAGCGACAGCAGGATGGCCACGATGGCGACGGGGCAGACGAACCGGATGAGGAACGTCCAGGTGCGGCCCAGGGGGAACTTGCCATCGTTGGCGCGCACCTCCTCCCCAGCGGCGCGTGTGCCCCAGACCCAGCCGATGAAGAGGCTGATGAGCAGCGAGCCGATGACGAGGGAGTACTGTCCGAACACGGTGAACAGGAAGGACAGGAAGTCCGTGCCGAGCCCGGGCAGCCTGGACAGCCAGCCGACGGCGCCGTTGGCCAGGGCGCTGGGAATGCCGATGACGAAGGCGATGGCGCCGAGCCAGATGGCGGCCTTGTGGCGGGAGACCTTCCGCTCATCGATGAGCCAGGCGGCGGCGACCTCAAGCAGTGACACGGAGGACGTCAGGGCAGCGATGGCCAGGAGCAGGAAGAACCCCGTGCCGAACACGATGCCGCCATAGGGAGCCGGCGGGATGGAGCCCAGGAGCGACGTGAGGACGACGAACACCATGCCGGGCCCGCCGGTGCCGGGTTCGAGGCCGGCGTGGAACAGGGTCGGGAAGATGATGAGCCCCGCCATGAAAGCGATGAGCGTGTCGAAACCCGTGACGAAGAACGCGGAAGACACCAGGTCGTCGGTCTTGGACACATACGACCCGTAGGTGATCATGGCGCCCATGCCGAGGCTCAGGCTGAAGAAGGCCTGGCCGATGGCGGCGAGCACCACGGAGACGTCGATCTTGCTGAAGTCGGGGTTCAGGTAGAAGTGCAGTCCGGCAGGCGCGCCGGACAGAGTCACGGCCCGGGCCACCAGCAAAGCCAACAGGACGAAGAGGGCGGGCATGAGCACTTTCGTCCAGCGCTCGATGCCGTCGCGCACGCCGCCGATGACCACGCCGACCGTGAGCACCATGAAGAAGAAGTGCCAACCGATGGCGGCGAAGGCGTTGCCGGCGACATCACCGAAGATGGCCGCGGTGTCCACGCCGGGTTTGAATGTGCCGATGGCGGTCTTGAAGACGTAGGCGAGGGTCCAGCCGGCGATGACGCTGTAGAAGCTCAGGATCATGACGCCGGTCAGCACGCCGAGGCCACCCACCGCCACCCATTTCGAGCCAGGCCGGGACAGGGCGCGGAACGCGCCCACCGGGTTGCGCTGGGTTTTGCGGCCGATGATCAGCTCCGCCAGCATGACGGGCGCCCCGATGAACACCACGGCGAGGAGGTAGACGACCAGGAACGCGGCGCCGCCGTTCTGGCCGGCGACGGTGGGAAAGCCCCAGATGTTGCCCAGGCCGATGGCGCTGCCGGCGGCCGCCAGCACGAAGGCGAGCTTGGAGCCCCAGGTGTCGCGGGGGGTGGCGGATCCGCTGGTCGCATCCATGCGTTCAGAACTCTCCATTCGCGGGGGTTCCCCCGAGCATTGAATCGGGGTGCCGGGTGGTCTCTCAAGAACTCGGTGTGTGGCGCAGGAACGGGCGAATCTGTGGCCTGCGCACGATGCTCGCAAGGCGATGGCAGCGGCGTCCGCATGGAACGGATGATGCGCCGGAGGGCCATCGGAACACGAGCAAGAGAGACGGAGGAAACAATCCATGCGCTTCCACGGATCTGCCGTCGTGGGGTTGGCGTTGGTGCTGTCGGCGGCGGCGTGCGGCTCGAGGGACCGGACGGAGGGCGCCGGGGCCGTCCAGGACACCATCCCGGCGTACAACCCGGACACGCTGGCCTGGGTGAAGCAGTCACGGCCGGTGGTCTTCGACGATCGGGGCTGGCTGCGGACTGACGAAACGGTGAGCGACCCGTCGGTGACCCGGGTGGGACAGTTCGAGGGCATGGTGCTCTACGCGCCGGCGAATGAGTCCCCGCCGTACCAGCACCTGCTGTTCCCGGTGGGGGACGGCCGCTGGCAGATGCTCGAGCCGATCTCGCGCTTGCCGGAGCCGGGCGTGGACACGGCGGCGGCCGGCAACCGCCGGATTCCTGGCGGCGGCGCGCCGCACAGCCGGCACATCCGGCATTGATGCACGCCGGCGCCGACCCCTGGGGCCGGCGCCGGCGTGGCATCGCGCGGACGGGTCCGACGGCGATCAGAGCCCGAAATCCACGGGCGTAGGCGTGTCGCCTGAGTAGTCGTAGAAACCCCGGCCCGCCTTCCTGCCGATGTAGCCCAGATCCACCATGCGGCGGAGCAGCGGCGGCGGCGCGAACCGCGCCTCGCCATACTCCCGATGCATGATCTCGGCGATGCGGAACAGGGTGTCGATGCCCACGAAGTCGCTGAGCGTGAACGGCCCCATGGGGTAGCCGGTCCCCAGCACCATGCCCTTGTCGATGTCCTCGATGCTGCCGAGGCCGTGTTCGAAGGCCAGGATGGCGTCCAGCATGTACGGCACCAGCAGGCGGTTCACGATGAAGCCCGACGTGTCCTTCGCCTCGATGGGCTCCTTGCCCACGGAGCGGGCGAACTCGAAGGCCGTGCGGAACGTCTCCTCGCTGGTAGCGATGGTCCGCACCACCTCCACGAGCTTCATGACGGGAACCGGGTTGAAGAAGTGGAGCCCCACCATGCGGTCCGGCCGGCGGGTGGCCGCGGCCATGCCCGTCACGGTGAGGGAGCTGGTGTTGCTCGCGAAGATGGTATGTTCGGGGCACAGACCATCGAGAGCACGGAACAGCTCCTCCTTCACGGCCGGATCTTCCACGATGGCCTCGATCACGAGGTCGGCACCCGCCAGGTCCTTCAGGTCCGTCGTGGTGTGCAGGTGCGCCAGGGCTTCGTCCCGGGCATCGCCTTCCAGCTTCCCCTTCTCCACCGCCCGGTCCAGGCTCTTCTGGATCCGTTTCCGGCCCCTGTCCAGCAGCTCATCGTTGACCTCCCGGACCCACGTCTCGTAGCCGGACCGGGCCGCGATCTCCGCGATGCCGCTTCCCATGAGACCGCAGCCCACGACCGCGACCGTGCCGATCTTCGCCATGCCTACCTCCCCGTTGCTGTCTCGTGCCAGGCCGCGGGCGGAACCAGCAGTCCACGTCCGGGTCCTCGAACCGAAAGCGCGCCGCTCGGACGCGCTCGTTCGCTGCTCTTCAGGAGCTCAAGCGTCGGGCGCTCTGCTTCAGCCGGCGCATCAGCGGCGAAGGCGGCGGATCCAGTCGATCGCCCCGTTGGAGCCGGTCCAGCAGGCCCTGGATCTCGAGCTTCACCGCGGCCAACTTGCGGCGAAACCGCATGCCGGAGAGCGTGATGCCGCCGGCCAGTCCCAGGCCGAGCGCGCCCACGCCGGCGACGGCGCCGGCGGCGATGCCCAGCGGGTCGCCGGCCACGTTCGTCACAAGCTGCCAGACGGGCACGAACACCGCCGCGCCCAGCGGCGCCGAGATGAACGCGGTGCCGAGGATTCCGTTGCGAATGGCCCGGCGACGCCGGTCCCGCACGTTCACGTCCACGCGCACGTGGGACACGTCCGGCTCCAGCTCCCGGGCCCGAACAATGACACTGCGGGCGCGGGCAATATGGAACCGGCGCCGGGGCCGGCGCAGCGCCCGGGCGACCTTGGACACCGTGTCGTCCGCCTGGACGAACGCCGCCAGGCCCTCCCGCCTCCGCACGACCTGGAGGTACTCCCGGGTGGCGAGGTACTCCTCCATGGCCCGCAGCACGGTCTCCGGGTCGCCGGGCACGGAGCGGGCGGCCATGACCACGTCGGGCCCGAACAACCGGTCCAGGGGACCCGGCTCCTCGGAGCCGGGCACCTCCAGGAGCGCCTGCCGGACATGCCGGGCCGAAAGTCCGAGCTCGGCGGCGATCTGCACCACCTCGCTCTCCGGGATGCGCTCATCCGGATCGGACGAAGCGGCGAGCTCCGTGGCCCGCCGGATCACCCGTTCCAGGTCCTGGCGGCTGATGCTGCGCTGCGGCGTCTCGGGCTTGCCCGCGTCGGCCATGGGTCCGCCTACCCTGGCACCCGCGGGGCCGACGACGCGGCGCGCCGACGGCGGCTCATTCCGCCTTGGCCTTCCGTGTCGGCTCGCTCAGCGCCGTTTCGTTCGGGAGACGCGAGGCCGGCAGCGCCTGCTCCGCGGCCGCGGCTTCGAGGGCATCCACCTCGGCGTTCTCGTCCTCGGACGGCCCGGACGCGGTCCGACTGAGCGCCTGGAGCATGGGCTGGAACAGGTCGATGGGGATCGGGAACAGCGTGGTCGAGTTGTTCTCCGCGGCGATCTCCTTGACCGTCTGCAGGAAACGCAGCGGCAGGGCCGCGTATTCCCTGCCGATGACGCGGGCGGCCTGGGCGAGCTTGGCAGACGCCTGGAACTCACCCTCCGCGGCGATCACCTTGGCGCGCCGCTCGCGCTCGGCCTCCGCCTGCCGCGCCATGGCGCGCTTCATTTCCTGCGGCAGGTCGATGTCCTTGATCTCGACGCCGGTCACGTTGATGCCCCACGGATCCGTGCCCTCGTCGATCATCTCGCGCAGGATCTGGTTGATGTGCTCCCGCTCCGCGAGCAGCTGGTCCAGCTCCGCCTGCCCCACGACGCTGCGCAGCGTCGTCTGGGCGAGCTGGCTGGTGGCGAAGAGGTAGTCCTCGATCTCCACCACCGCCTTCACCGCGTTGCCGACCCGGAAATAAACCACCGCGTTCACCTTTACCGACACGTTGTCGCGGGTGATCACGTCCTGCGGCGGGATGTCCATGGCCACGATGCGCAGCGGCACCTTGACCATGCGGTCGATGCCCACGGGAACCAGAAAGATGAGACCCGGCCCCTTGGCACCCACCAGGCGGCCGAGGCGGAACACGACCGCTCGCTCGTACTCCCGCAGGACGCGCAGGCTGGTCCAGAGAACGGCGACCGCGCCCACCGCCACGGGAATGATGACTTCCATCATGTGAGGTTCTCCACGATCACGGCCATGCCCTGGCCGCCGCCGATGCAGGCGGAGCCAAGGGCATAACGTCCGCCGCGGCGCTTCAGCTCGTGCAACAGGTGCACGGTGATGCGGGCGCCGGACGCGGCCAGTGGATGGGTCAGCGCAATGGCGCCGCCATCGACGTTGGTCTTTCCCATGTCGAGGTCGAGCTCCTTTGCGACGGCGACGACCTGGGGCGCGAATGCCTCGTTCACCTCGATGAGGTCCATGTCGCCGAGGTCGAGCCCCGCGTTCTTCAACGCCAGCCGGCTGGCGGGCGCCGGGCCGATCCCCATGATGTGGGGATCCACGCCCACGACGCCCCAGGACACGAGGCGCCCGATGGGCTCCTTGCCGTTCCGCTCCGCCCAGTCGGCGCTGGCGATGACCGCCGCCGCGGCACCGTCGCCGATGCCGCTCGCGTTGCCGGCGGTCACCAGGCCGTCCTTCTTAAAATAGGGCCTCAGGCTCGCAAGGGCCTCCATCGTCGTGTCCGGACGCATGTGCTCGTCCGTGGAGAACTCCTTCTCACCTTTGCGCGTGCGGATCGTGACGGGCGCTATCTCCGCTGCGAAGCGACCTTCGTCCCACGCTCGCTTCGCGCGCAGCTGCGAGTCGAAGGCAACCTGGTCCGCCTCTTCGCGCGTGACTTTGTAGCGTCCGGCCAGCTCTTCCGCCGTCTGCGCCATGGTCAGGTCACACTGCGTGTCCAACAGGGACTGCCACAACATGTCCTCGAAGAAGCCCCCCGCCTCGCCCAGCCGCAGGCCGCCCCACCGCGCGCCACGCACCACATGGGGCGCCTGGCTCATGGATTCCGTCCCGCCCGCCAGGCAGACCTCCGCCTGCCCCAGCAGGATCTCCTGCGCCGCGCTCACGATGCCCTGGAATCCGGAGCCGCACAGACGGTTGACCGTCAACATGGGCACTTCCTGCGGCACGCCCGCCTTCAGCCCCACGTGACGAGCCAGGTAGATGGCGTCGGCCGAGGTCTGGAGCGCGTTGCCGAACACCACGTGGTCGATGAGATCCGGCTGCACCCCCGCGCTTTCGAGAGCAGCCCGGGACGCGATCGCGCCCAGGTCCGTCGCCGTGAAATCCTTCAGCGAACCGCCGAACGTGCCGAACGGCGTGCGCCGGCCTGACAGGAATACGATGTCCTTGAAATTGCCGTTGTTCGCCATGGTCCCGCTCCAGTCCCGGTTCAGTCTCGAATGTGATCGCACACCCGGTCCCCGGCTGCGGCGGTGCTCAGACCGCCGCCCAGGTCGGGCGTCGTTTCGCCTTCACGGATCGATGCATCCACGGCTCCGCGGATCGCCCCCGCCGCCCGCGCCTCGCCCAGGTGGTCCAGCATGAGGGCGGCCGTCAGGACCGCCGCGAACGGGTTCGCCGTGCCCGTGCCCGCAATATCCGGCGCCGAACCGTGGACCGGCTCGAACAGTCCGATGCGCCCCGGGTGCAGATTGGCCGAAGGCGCCAGCCCCAGCCCACCCACCAGACCCGCCGCCAGATCGCTCAGGATGTCGCCCAACAGGTTCGCCGTCACGATGACGTCGTAGCGCGACGGATGGAGCACCAGATCCATGGCCAGGGCATCCACGTACACCGCCCGCCGCTCGACCTCGGGGTACTCCGCCCCCACCTCCTCGAAGCAACGCCGCCACAAGCTGCCGGCGAACCGCAACGCGTTCGCCTTGTCCGCCATCGTGACGCTGCGACGCCCCGCCAACAATGCATGCTCAAACGCCGCCCGGAGGATCCGCTCCACCCCCGCCCGCGTGTTCACGTCCTCCTCCACCGCGATCTCGCCTGGCATGCCTCGCTTGAACACACCACCCAGACCGACGTACGGACCTTCCGTGTTTTCCCGGAAGATCCGCATGTCGATGTCCTCCACCCTCACACCCCGAAGCGGTGAGTGGCTCGGGTCCAACAGGCGGATGGGTCGCAGATTCACGTACAGGTCAAGCTGGAAGCGCATGCCCAGCAGGATGTCCCGCGCATGCTCGTTCCCCGGCACCCGCGGGTCGCCCAATGCACCCAGGAAGATGGCGTCGTAGTCCCGGCCCAGCGTCTCCATCTCCTCCGCCGTGATGGTCACACCCGTGCGCAGGAAACGCTCCGCCCCCAGGTCCCAGTCCACCAGATCCAGGGACAGGCCGAACACCTCCGCCGCACGCCGCAACGCCTTCACGGCCTCGGCCGTGACTTCCGCGCCGATGCCGTCGCCCGGGATGACCGCGATTCTCGACACGTCAACCTCCTGCCGTCAGGCGAGCCGTGAGCGCCGGATGCGCGCGGGGTCCGGCGGGAAGTTAGGAACGAACGTCTGTTCGAACCAGGCCGCACCCGCTCCGGCTCGACGGCTCAGGAGTTGCCCACGATGAGCACGCCGCGGCGGCCATCGGACAGGCAGTGGAACGGGTAGCGGCCGTCGGGGGCTCCGTTCAGGTTGACGATCCATGCGGCGGCCGTGTCCGTGAGGGGCGGACCGCTGAGCTGGGAGGTGCGTTCCAGGAAGGCCCTGGCTTCGGCGGACAGGCCCTGGGCGTCGAAGGCGACGGCGTGGGTCCGGTTGTCGCCGGGGGAAAACCGGATGATGTCGCCGGGAGCGGCTTGCACGACGATGGGCGGGGCGTCGGCGCTGTCCGCGTCCAGGCGGACGACGTGGATCTGTGAGCCGCGTGGGAGCCGGACCACCTGGGTATCGAGGCGCAGCTCGCGGTCGGGGTTTCCGCCGCGGCAGGCGCCGAGCGCCGCCAGGATCAGAAAAAGGGCGCCGAAGCGTCGAACCCGCTGCGGCGCCCTGGACCTGCGCAGCACGATCGATCCTACTTGCTGCCCATGCTGAGCGAGAGGACGTAAGCCGCGACGTCCTTGACCTGCTGGGGCGTCAGGTTGGCGCCGCCCATGGCCGGCATGGGGGCCGGGTGCTCCTTGGGCTTCGGCACGCCGGCGTGCACGAGGCTGTCCACTTCGGCGAGCGTCGGGCGCTTGGGGAAGTGGATCCAGACGCTGTCCGTGAGGTTGGGCGCCAGCGGAGTGCCCTTGGCGTCCTGGCCGTGGCACGTGTAGCAGTTGCCGGGGCCGTGGAAGATCTTGCTCCCTGCACTCACCATCTCGGCGGTCGCGCCTTCAGGAACCGGGGTTTGCTGCTGCATGGGCGAGTCCATGGACATGGCCGATGCCTCTGCAGGCGCCGGGTCCGCCGCTTGCGCCGTCTGCGTCCCCTGGGTATCTGCGGACGCCTGGCCGTTCGAGCCACCGCACGCCCAAAGCCCCACCGAGGCGATGGTGAGGAACGGGACCACGTACAAACGCTTGCCGCGCATCTGACATCCTCCTGGTGTTTGTCCGAGGGGGCTCCACGCCCAACTCGTCTCTCGTCATTGTGTTCGTGGGATTGGGAATCGGCAAGATACGGGCCGCCGCGAACGACCGTCAAGCGGACGCGGCGCGGACGGAGCGGGGTACAGGCCGGGCTTATTCGTCGGGATCGGGCGGCCGTGGAGAGGGCACGGCGGGCACCTCCAGGCCGCAATTCACGCAGAACCGCCACGTGCGTTCGAGGACCTCGTCGCAACGCGGACAGGGACGCAGCCGCTGATCGGAGCCGCAGGAAGGGCAGTATCGGACCCGGCGCCCCACCGGCAGGGGCTGATCACAGAACGCGCATTCCGCGGCTCGGGCGACGACACGCCGCTCCACGACGGTGTCGGCCGCAGGAGACGCCGCGGCCGTTTCCCGGGGCGACGACGCGGTGAGCACAGGGATCGGTTCAGGGAAGTCGGGCGCCGAGGCCAGGAAGGGCTCCGCGGGCGCTGCGGATTCTGCCTGCGAACCGTCCTCGCCCGGCCGGCCCGCGGCGGCGGGGCCGGCATCGGAAACTTCGTCGCCGCCCGGTTCGTCCCGGGCGTCGGACACGACCCACACCTCGGACTCCGTGAACTTCCGGTACAACCCCACGGCCGGGTACGGCGTTTTCGCTTCCTGCTGTAGCTCTGCCCGGGCCGCGGCCGGCTCGAGGCGGACCAGGCCGCCTTCACCCGCCAGCAAGCGCAACAGTGCATGCTCGTAGTCGGCGTTCAGCTCCACGCCCAGGGTTGCCCGCACCGCCCGGTAGGGAACCAGCTCCTGGTAGACCTCCGACACCTTGAGCGGTGCCTGGAACGGATCCCCACCGCGTCGTCGAACTGCATCGACGAGACAGCGATGCAACCGGACAACGACCGGGTCCGTCACCGTCAGCGTTCGATCCGCAGGAGCCCGGCACGGGCGTGGGCAAGGAGGAACGCCTCCGGGTCGTGGGCCGGCACCCCGATGCCCGTGCGGACCCGTTCATCCTGGGCGCGCCGCCGCATGAACTGGGCGAGGCTCTCCCCCGCCCCGCCTTCCCGGTCCCGTAGCTGCTGCACGATCTCCGCCCACGTACCCTCGAGGATGGTATCATCGGGCATGCGGACCCGGTGAACCGTGGTCTCGTCCCCGAACGACACGACACCATCCAGCACCGGCTCGTCGTTCATGGCCTCGATCTCGGCAAGCAGGTCGTCGATGGGGTCCGTCCCCTCCTCCAACTCCCCGAGACGACCTTCCCACACCGCCAACCCCGGATCGTCGTCCACGCCGTTCGCCGCTCGCCGCAGCTCGATGAGCCGCCACAACGCCAGCGGATCCCACTGCTCCTGCGGCGGCACGGCCTCGAACGCGTCCAACGCCAGCGCCCACTCGGCGCGGTCATACAACAGGTGACCCAGGAAGACGCGCGCTTCGTGGTGGTCCGGCTCCAGCGCCAGCGCCCGCTTCAGCTCACTGATGGCGTCGTCGTCCTCGCCCAGCCGATGCAGCGCGTACCCCAACGCCGCCGCCGCATCCGCGTTCTCCGGATACAGACCCGATGCGTCTTCGAAGACCGCCCGCGCCTCCTCCAGGTGGCCTTCCCGGTACAACGCACGGCCGATCGTCAGCAGGATCTCCGGGTCATCCCCCGCCCCACTCCGACGTACCCGCCGGAACAGCGACAACGCTTCGTCGCCCCGACCGAAGCGCAGCAACGTCTCTCCGTAGCCAACGAGCGCGTCCTCGTGCTCGCCATCCAGGACCAATGCCTTTTCGAATGCTTGTTTCGCCCAGGCGTACTCTTCACGGGCGAGTCGGGTGTAGCCGAGCCCTACGTACAGGTCAACCGAATGCGGATAAAGGTGAAGCGCTTCTTTCAACGTATCGAGTGCTGCGTCGTACTCTCCCCGATCATACTGTTGATGCGCACGTTCGTCATACTCCTCAGAGCTGAGGAACGGATTCGGCATAGCATCGCCTCCTGTGCGCAGCTCGGTCCTCTCATTGCGTTGCGGCAGGGTTGGAAGGCGCCGCGGGTGGTCAGCGTAATCTAATGTTTGCCACCGGAAGGGCCAAGACCTCCGTCCACCAAACCGTCCATGCGCCGGTCCCTGGAAGGCGGCGCTAACCGGCACCGTGCCCGCCGCCGCTCGACGTCGCTCCTACCCCAAAAGACCGTCGAACATCCAGGTTCCATGCGCCGATCAGGCACTCGCCACGTTTGCGTCCCACTCGGACTGAGCGGTATTTTCCTTGCCGTGCCGGATGACCGGCCGGCAGTAACGGATCCCCAGCTCGCGGAGCTGGGTCAGCTCCGTGTTCTTGAGTCCCGGATACCGTTCTTCCATGAACTTCATGGTGTCGTCGAGCCACTCAACCTGCTGGTCTTCGGTGGCTTCCAGCACACCGCAGCGGTTGATGTGGCTGAACAATTCGTCCCTCGCCTTGTCGAGTGCCGTTTTTTCGTGTTTGCCCACAAATCCTCCATTTAAGCGCTCGGCTTTTCGCCGTTTTCATGCGATGCGACCATTCTGCAGCATCACGGTTCCAGCATGACAGTATAGCCAGCGGAGACACCTGTGCAAACCCCCGACCAGCGATTCGACCCGGTCCGTCTCGAGATCTTCAGGCATTTGTTTACGGCCCTCGCCGAGGAGATGGGCGCGTCGCTGCGCCGATCGGCGCACTCGCCGAACATCAAGGAACGGCGGGATTATTCGTGTGCGTTGTTCGACACGGGAGGCCGGGTGATCGCCATGGGGGATCACATGCCCGTGCACCTGGGCGCGATGCCCATGAGCGTGGCGGCGGCGCTGGCGGAGCTGGGGGATCTCGCCCCTGGCGATGTGGCGATCCTGAATGATCCGTTCCGGGGCGGAACCCATCTCCCCGACATCACGGCGATCGCGCCGGTCTACGTCTCCGATGCGGACACGGCGACCGGCGCCGGCCCCGACATGGGGGCGGAGCCGGGGTTGCTGTTGGGGTTCGTCGCCGCGCGTGCGCATCACGCGGACGTGGGGGGAATGGCGGCGGGCTCCATGCCGCTGGCGCGGGAGATCTACCAGGAAGGGCTCCGCATCCCGCCGGTGCTGCTGATGGAGGGGGGCAAGCGAAACGAAGCGGTATGGCGGATGGTTCTGGCGAACGTGCGGACGCCGGCGGAGCGTGAGGGTGACCTGTCGGCGCAGATCGCGGCACTGGTGACGGGCCAGCGCCGCCTGCTGGAGCTGGTGGCGCGGCGCGGCGCGGCGGAGGTGCAGGGGGCGATGTCGGCGCTGCTGGCGTACGCGGACCGGCTTGTGCGGGCGGGTATCGAGCGGATCCCGGACGGGGTGTACGAAGCCGAGGACTGGATGGACGACGACGGCGTCGGGGAGGCTCCTCTTCCGATCTGTGTTCGGGTGGCGGTGTCGGGTGACACGCTGGACGTGGACTTCGCGGGCACGGCACCGCAGGCGGCGGGCGGCATCAACGCCGTGTCGGCGATCACGGTCTCGGCGACGCGCTACGTGGTGCGTGTGCTGGTGGAGTCGCTCCTCGGGCAGGCGTTGCCGGCGGGCGGCGGCGCCATGAACGCGATGGCGGTGCACCTGCCAGAGCGGTCGCTGGTGGCCGCGGGTGCGCCGGCGAGCGTGGCGGGCGGGAACGTGGAAACCTCACAGCGGATCACCGACGTGCTGTTCCGTGCCTTCGCGGCGGCGCTGCCGGACCGGGTGCCGGCGCAGTCGCAGGGCACCATGAACAACTTGACGGTGGGCGGCATCGACCCGCGCACGGGCCAACCGTTCGCATACTACGAGACGGCGGCGGGGGGCATGGGCGGAGGCCCCCAGGGACCGGGCCTGTCCGGCGTGCACGTGAACATGACGAACTCCCTGAACACGCCCATCGAAGCGTTGGAGCATGCGTATCCGTTCCGCGTGCGCGCGTACGCGTTGCGCGCGAATTCCGGTGGTGGAGGCCGCCATCCCGGCGGGGACGGCCTGCGAAGGGACGTCGAGCTGCTTGGCGACGCCGAGGTCAGCCTGCTCACCGAACGACGCCGATTCCCCCCTCGCGGCCTGGCGGGCGGCGAGGACGGCGCCCGGGGTGAGAACATCCTCATCCGGGACGGCGTGGAGCAGCCCCTGCCGTCCAAGACGACCTTCTTCGCACATGCGGGCGATGTGATCAGCCTGCGGACGCCGGGCGGAGGAGGCTGGGGATCCGTCGACGGGGGCGAGGTCCGGAACCCGGCAGACTGAAGGGTAGACCCGTGGGGCCGGGGTCCGGAGCCTGGCAAGCAAGCGAGAAGGCACAAGCGCTTGAACCTGGCCGATTGAAAGGGAGACACGGTGATTGGGGGATGCGGCGCCCGGCTGGCTTCGCCGTCTCCCGCCTGCCCTGGCGTGCCCCTTCAAGGAAGCCACCCGCCGTGGCCGTACCGGGAGTAAACGCGAGCACTCAACCCTCCGTCCCACCAACCAAATGGCCGACTCCGCGGAATCCAACCAGGCGCTTATCGCACGAGCGGCGGACGGCGACGAGGACGCGTTCCGCGTACTGGTCGTCCGGGTCCACGACCGCGTGCGGCGCTGGGCGTCGGGCCTGGCGGCGACGCCACAGGACGCGGAAGAGATCACGCAGGATGTGCTGGTGCGGATGTACAGGAATCTGGCGGGTTTCCGGGGCGAGTCGCAGCTGACGACGTGGCTGTACCGGGTGACGAGGAACGCGGCGGCCGACCACCGGCGCAGGAGCCGCCGCCACCGTTCGGCCCGGCCCCTGGAGGATGCCGGCCAGCTCGCGGATCGAGACGACGAGCCGCTGCGCCGGTTGCATGCCGAAGGGTTGTCGGCCCAGGTGGCGACGGTGTTCCGGGCTCTGCCGGAGCGGCAGAAAGAAGTGCTGGACCTGGTCGACTTCCAGGGGTTCACGCCGGCGGAGGTGGCGGACATGCTCGAGCTCAAGCCGGTGTCGGTGCGGGCCAGCCTGTTCAAGGCACGACGGGCGGTGCGCCGGAGCATCCTGGAGCGGCATCCCGAGCTGAAGGAGGGCTACTCGACATGAAGTGCGCGGACGCGCAGGGGGCATTGCTGACGGCGGATCCGGCCGAGCTGGAAGGCATCGGCGCGTCGCCCCTGGCGGAGCATATCCGCGGCTGCGACCGGTGCCGCGCCGCCGCGCGCGTCATCCTGGACGAGCAGGCCGCGCTCGCCGAAGCGCTGGCGGAAGCCGGCCGGTCGGACCGCACGGCGGATCAGGCCGCGGACGCGGTGCTGGCGGTAGTCGCCGGCGAAGGCGTTCCTCGCCAGTCGCAGGACGTCGATCCGCCGGAAGCCCATGCCGGATTGGAAGCTGGCGCGCGCGTCGTGACACTGGACGCGGTGCGGCGTCGGGCGGCCCGGCGTGCGATGAGCTGGCGCCTGTGGGCGCCCGTGGCCCTCGCGGCCGCCCTGGCGGCGGTGCTCCTCGCCCGGCCGAGGTACGACTGGCAGGTGCCGGCCCCGGGCACCGGGCGCCCCACGACGCAGGTAGCAGTGTCCGCGCCGCCGGGGAAGAACGTGGTCGTGTTCGGCACGCGCAACCCGGACATCAAGGTGATCTGGTTCTACGGCAGCAAGGACTGACGGAGACCGGCGTTACAAGTCTGAGGAGAGAACCCATGCGAACGATGAGGATCCTGAGCCTGGCCCTTGCCACGACGCTGGCCGCCACGGGGTGCAGCCGCGCCCCGAAGCTGGACACGCGCACGTTCCAGCTGCAGTACATGGACGGAGGCGCCGCCAGTATGATCATCGCCCCGTACGTCTATAGTGACCGGAAAGGCGCACCCGGCATGATCAGCGCTTCCGAGCACGCCATCTCCGTGCGCGAGACGCCGGACAACCTGGACAAGATCGCGCGCGTGCTGAAGGAGAACGACAAGGCGCCCGCCAGTGTTCGACTGACCTTCCAGATCATCCGTGCGGACGGCCAGCAGAAGGTGGACCCCGCCATCGCGGACGTGGAGCAGGAGCTCAAGCGGTTGTTCCGATACGACGGCTACACGCTCGAAGGGCAGGCCTCCATCGAGGCGCGCCAGGGCACACCGTTCATGCAGACGGTGGATATCGGAAAGGGGGCCTCCTACAGGCCCGTCCGCATCCAGGGCCGCATCAACAACATCCGGCAAAGTCAGGATGGCAGCTCCATCGACATGAACGTGGAGATGGCCAACCTCCTGGAGACCCAGATCGACGTCGGCGATGGCAAGGCGGTGGTGCTGGGCACACCCTCGGGGGACGGCGCCATCATCCTCGTGGTCCGGGCGGATATCCAGGGCGAAGGCTCGCAGGCTGGCTGAGAGGCTGGCACGGCCGACGATATCGAGGCGGGCCAACTGACGGGGAAACGGGGTGAGGGGAGACCGGGAGATTCCGGCCACGCCCTGTCTCCCTGTCTCCCCGTCTCCCTTTCAGGCAGCCAGGCTCAGAAACGTGGAGCCTGGCGACCACGTCCGCCAGGCTCCAAAAACTACGCCCTACAGGTCTCCCCGTCAGTCGAGGGCGCCCTCCGGTACAGGGGGATCGAAAGACTCGGACGGACCCCTCACCCACCGGTCCCCGTCAGCACCTTCTCGAAGAACGCCACCACCTCCGGCTCGTCGTGCTGGGCGAGCCAGAAGAACGCCTGCTTGCGCAGCCGCGGATCCAGCTTGTCCGACTGCGCGAGACGGATGAGGGTGGGCACCACGTCCGTGCCCTTGTGCTGGGACAGGGCGAAGATGGCGCTCTTGCGGACCTCGATGTCGTCGTCGTCCGCCAGGGCCAGCTGCTGAAGCGGCCCCAGCACGGCATCGCTGGCCTCCTGGCCGAGCCAGAAGACGACCTGCTTGCGCTTGCCGGACTCCAGGGACCGGTCCCGGGCCAGGGGCAGCAGGCGGCGCCAGAGCACGACGTCGCGGCCCAGGCTGGCGGCCAGCATGGCCTCGTTGGCGGCGCGGCGCGGCGTGGCGGGCACGAGGTCGATGAGGAAGTCCGCCGCGGCCTGCGGCTGAACCTCACCCAGGTCCCGCAGGGTGCCGGAGACCGGCCACTCATCTCCCACCGCCAACTCGACGCGCGTGACGGCGCCGTCGCGCTTCAACAGCACCACGCGCACGGGCCCGCTCTGGCACCCGCAGGACGTCGAGTCTTCGAAACGGGAGTAGTTCCCGCGTACGTTGCCGTGCATGATGCTGGTGTGTCCGTCGCGACGGATGATGATGGTGCCGTCGTCCGCCCCGAACACGCCCGGGGCCGCCGTGTAGCGGAACCCGACGGCGCCGTCGCGCACCCCGGCCACCTGCCGGCCGAGATCCTGAGCGTGAAGCGGCGTGGCGGCCAGCGCCGCGAACCCGACCCAGCAGGTGGCGAGGAACGCGCGCCGAACGTGCGCCCGCCGGGCGCGCTCCCCGTCTTCCCGTCTCCCCGTCTCTCTATCGGCCAGCCAGCCTCCGGGACCCGTGACGCCACCGGTTCCGCCGGCCCGGCTCCACACCTCTGATTCGTACATGGTCTTACCCACCGATGATCTCGGCCAGAACCTTCGCCGCGCGCGGGTCATCGGACTGGCCGAGCCAGAAGATGGCGCGCTTGCGCAGGTCGGGGTCCTTCTCCGATTTCGCCACCTGGATGAGCTTGTCCACGGCCGCGGGCTTGTCGCTCTGGGAGAACGCGAACAACAGCTGTTCCTTGAGCTCGCGTTCCTGGACGCGGTCGTAGAGGTTGCTCAGGGCGGCGATGGAAGCGTCCGCCTGGCCGGCCCAGAAGATGGCGCGTTTGCGCACGTCCATGGGCGTGTTGCTGTCAGTGGCCACGCCCAGGAGCCAGTCGGCGGCGCCGGGCTGGTCGGACTGCGCGACGGCGAACAGCACGCGTTCCTTGAGCGCCGGGTCCTGCAGCTTGGCGTAGAGCTGCTCCAGGTACTGCACGTCCGCGTCCTTGTGCTGCGCGATCCACGTGATGGCGTACTTGCGGAGGTCTTCCGACACCTGGGGGTTCTCCGCCGTCTGCTTGAGGAACGCATACGCGCGCGGGCTGTCGTGCTGGGACAGGGCGAACAGGGCGCGCTTCTGCACCTCCACGTCCTTCGACGTCTTCAGGATCTGCTCCAGGGCGTCCACGGCCCGCGGATCGTCCACCTGCGACAGCCAGAACACGGCCTGGCGACGCACCTCGACGTCGGGGTCGTTCCGGGCCACATCCACCATGATGTCCACCGTCTCCGGCGTCTCCTGCTGCGAGAGCAGGAACACCGCCTTGCGGCGCAGGTCGGCGGAGCACGCGTCCCGGCGCTGGATCACCTTCTTGAGGATGGGCAGCGCCTGTTCGGCGTTCATCTGAAGCAGCGCGTTGAGGGCGGCCACGCGCATGTCCTGGTCGGTGGTGTCGCAGCCGGCCTCGGCGCTCTGGGCGGTGCGAGCGATCTGCTCCGCCGCGTTCGAGTCGCCCTGGCGCGCCAGCATGCCGCGGATGCGGGTGGCCAGCGTCTCCGCGTCGCCGGAGCGGCGCGTGCCCGCATCGGGGAACGACTGGCGCTGCTTCTCGAGCGTTTCGAGTGCCCGCTTCAGGTTCCGGTCGCCGCCGGAGCGGTACAGGTTGAAGGCCAGCCAGTAGTAGGAATCGGGCGCGTAGGCCGAGCGCGCGTACCGGTCCGCGATGCTCGCGAACAGCTCGGCGGCCCGATCGTACTGGCTGCGGCTCATGGCGTCCCGCGCCGCCCGGTACAGGGAATCGGCCGGGCTCTGCTGCTGGGCCGTCGACGCCGGAGGCAACTGCTGGAGCGACCTGCGTTCGGCCCGCCAATCGCCGGCCACGCTGGCCACCTGCGACGCCGCGGCGGTGACGCCGGCGGCCATTTCGGCGCTCTGCGCGGCCAGGACCCCGGCTTGAAGGACCACGGGAGCGAGGTCGGCGTCCAGGGACGTCATGTTCATTCGTACGGCGGACAGCGCGGCCTCCAGCGCCCCCGCCGGCATGACCGGCATGTCGGGCAGGTCAGGCACGTCGGGCAGGGCAACGACGGGCATCACGGGCGCGACGGGTCGGATCGGCGTTACCTGCGCCCCCAGCTGCAGCGGCGTCGCCAGGATCAGGGCCAGCGTGAGTGTGCGCATGGATCTACTCCTTCACGTTTCAGATTGTGCTCTGTGTGGAACCTGCCGACACGACCGTCTGCAGCTTCGACAGCAGGTTGTTGTTCTGCATGCTCTCGCGGATCATCCGCAGGTCTTCGTTGGAGCCGGAGTCTTTCACGTTCGCGATCTGGACCAGCACGAGCTCCAGGTCCTGCAGCAGTGGGGCGAGCCTGGGGTCCCGCCCGGCGGGCGAGTCCAGCAGCAGGCGCGTCGTGGACAGGAGGTCCCGGGCCCATTCGACCGTCTGGGTGCCGACCTGGCCGGGGCGTTCGCTCCGCACCACCGTGAGCAGGGCTTCCGCCTGGCCCAGGTGGTCGTTGGCCGCCAGGCGGAACGGCAGAGCCGTGTTGTCCGGACTCGCCACGCCACGCGCACCGCCCTTCGCCGCCAGCGTCGCCGCCGGAGTCGCGGCCGGCTCCGCTATATGGAGGGTCAGGCGGCCAAGCCCGAAGCCGACGGCCAGCGTCGCGGCCAGGGCCACGCTCCACTGCACCCAGCGACGGCGGGGCACGAGGCGGACGACCTTGGCGTCCGTTTCGGCGGCGTCGGGTGCCGGCGTCTCTTCCGGCAGGCCCAGGCGTTCCCGAACCACCGCCCACATCTCGTCGCGCGGCGTTTCCGGCGGCGCGTTGTAGTCACGCGCCTCCTGCCGCAGCATCCGGGTGAACCTGTCCTCGTTCATGCCATGTACTCCTCTGCGAAATCCGCGAGTGCCTCGCGAAGCATCTGGCGGGCCCGGAACAGCCGGGCCTTCGAGGTGCCCGCCGCCACACCGAGGACGTCGCCAATCTCCTCGTGCGTGTAGCCTTCCACGTCGTGCATCACCACCGCGGTCCTGTACATCTCCGGCAGATCGTCGATGGCGCGGTGGAGGCGCTCCTTCAGGTCCGGCTCCGCCGGGGGCGAGGCCGCAGCGTGCGGCGACTCCATTCCCCCCAGGTCCTCCACCGCCAGCTCTCGACTGGCGATCCGCTTCACCTTCCGCAATCCGTTGAACGTCACCGATACGGCTATGCTGTGCAGCCACGTGGACAGGGCCGCGTCGCCCCGGAACTGGTCCAGGCGTTGAAACGCCCGGACGAACGTGTCCTGCGTGTACTCCCGTGCCAGCTCCTCGTCCCCCGCCAGGCGGTAGGTCAGGCGGTACACCCGGTCCACGTTGGCCTCGTACAGGTCGCGTGTGGCCGCCGGGTCGCCCGAGCAGGCACGTTCCACAAGTTGCATTTCCGTCACGGATGCTTTTCCACGGTCGCCGGTCGATCGCCTTTCAATCCATGGGACACACGACACCAAGATAGGGTTGCGGGCGGCCGTTGGCCGCAGGGCGCGCCCCGGCCGGTGAAGCCGGCATCCCGGCGAGCGCAGCGAGCATCCTGAGCGAACGAAGTGAGTGCCCTGGCGAGCCTCGCTCGCCCCTTGACAGCCTTGTGAGCTTGTAGGTGGAGATATGTACCACCAGTCAATCAACAGACAACGAGAACCGAGGAGAGAGCCATGCCGGAGACGGTAGCCTACGCCATGAGCCGCGAGGTTGACATCTCCTACGAGGAGGCGGACCAGCGGGTGCGGGAGGCGCTTCAGGAGGAAGGGTTCGGCGTCCTCACGGAGATCGACGTGAAGGCGACGATGAAGAAGAAGCTGGATGTGGACTTCCAGCGGTATGAGATCCTGGGCGCGTGCAACCCGCCGCTCGCGCACAAGGCGCTGACGCATGCCGCCGACATCGGGTTGCTGCTGCCGTGCAACCTGGTGGTGCGGGACCTGGGCGGCGGGCGCACCATGGTCTCGGCCATGGACCCGGTGCTGCAGCTGGGCGTGGCCGGCGATGAGGCGTTGACGCCGGTGGCGCAGGATGTCCGGCAGCGGATGGAACGGGTGCTGGATCGGGTTTCAGGACGCTGAAGGCCGGCGTGCCCGTCTGCGCTGGCGGCGCAGGCGGGCACGCATCATCTTGGCGCCAGGCAATTCAACCCTCGGGCGCCATGACAAACACGAAACGCACGACGACGGCCCTCCTCCTCGCGCTTCTTGCCTTCCTGCCGGGCGCGGCGCGAGCCCAGCAAGCTTATCTCCTTCGCCCGGATCGGGTGTTCGACGCCACGACCACGGCCACGCATGACGGCTGGGTGGTCCTGGTGCGCGGCCACCGCATCGAGGCGGTTGGCCCCGGGGACCAGGTCAAGGCGGGCAATGCACGGGTCATCGACCTGGCCGGCACCACGCTGCTGCCGGGGCTCATCGAGGGCCACGGGCACATGCTGCTCCACCCCTACGACGAGACCTCCTGGAACGATCAGGTGATGAAGGAGCCGCTGGCGCTGCGGGTCGCCCGCGCGGTGAACCACGCCCGCGCCACCCTGGACGCCGGATTCACCACCGAACGGGATCTGGGTACGGAAGGCGCCGGCTACGCCGACGTCGGCCTGCGCGACGCCATCAACCAGGGCATCATCCCGGGGCCCCGCATGCTCGTGGCGGGCCCGGCCACGGTGGCCACCGGCAGCTACGGCCCCAAGGGCTTCGGCCCCGAGGTCACGGTGTCGCCCCTGGGCGCCATGGAGGTGAGCGGCACGGAGGACATGGTCCACGCGGTTCGTGAGCAGATCCGCCGCGGCATCGACTGGCTCAAGCTGTACGCCGACTATCGGTGGGGCCCCCACGGCGAAGCGGAGCCGACGTTCAGCATCGAGGAGATGCGTGCAGGCGTGGAGACCGCCGCCAGCTCCGGGCGGCCCACGTCGGCCCATGCGACGACGCCCGAGGGCATGCGCCGCGCGGTCCTGGCCGGCGTCGAGACCATCGAGCACGGCGACGCGGGCACGCCGGAAGTGTTCAAGCTCATGGCCGAGCACAACGTCTGCTACATCCCCACCCTCGCCGCGAGCCAGGCCATCACCATCTATTCCGGGTGGGACCCGAAGACGCCGCCGCCGGCGAGGCTGAAGGCCAAGTGGGCGTCGTTCAAGGCGGCGCTGGACTCCGGCGTGCGCATCTGCGCCGGCAGCGACGTAGGCGTGTTCAGCCACGGCGACAACGCGTGGGAGCTGGAGCTCATGGCGGAGCACGGCATGAAGCCGGCGGACGTCCTCCTGTCGGCAACCCGCGAGGACGCGCGCATGCTCCACATGGAAGATCAGATCGGGACCGTCCGGCCTGGACTGCTGGCGGACCTCATCGCGGTGGCCGGCGACCCGACCCGGGACATCCACGCGTTGCGCGCCGTGCGCTTCGTCATGAAGGGCGGCCAGATCGTGCGGCAGCCAGGCTCATGAAGAACAGGGTAGGCCAGTCCGCGCCGGCAATCGCCCTGGCCGCGCTGCTGATCACGCAGCCGCTGGCCGCACAAACGGCGCGGGCGTCAAACAATCCGCGATGGCACATCTCGCTTTACGCGGGCACGAACTCGCCCGGCCCGGCCGCAGACCTGCGGGCGGCGTTGGTGCGTGAAGATTACAACCAGTCCGTAAGCTGCGCGTTTCTGGGCTGCGCCCCGCACACGTACCCGTACTCCGTCACGGGTTGGGGACAGACCGGCCTTCCGTTCACGGCAGAAGTGCACTTCCGGTTCGTCGGCCCCGCCGAGCTGGGCCTGATCGTCGGCAGGACGCCCATCGGTGAGACCGTCGGCTACCACTACCCGCTGGAGGTCGACATCCAGTACGGCGTGACCGTGTTGGCGCCCACCGCCGGCTTCTCCATCCCGTTGCCACTGCCCCGGACTCCGGTCGTGAACATCGGGGCCGGTCCCGCATGGTACGGAGCGTTCTGGACCCCGTTCCGGGACAAGAACGCCCTGCCCACCGGGCACGAGAATACGGTCGGCATGGTCGCGCAGGCCGGGTTCGAGGTCCCCGTCGACAAAGGCGTGAGGGTCGGCTTCGATTTCCAGTATCGCTCCGTCGGCACCGTCACCGTGGGTCCCGTCCCCCTGCCCATCGCCGTCAACCGCCACGACCTGCCCGCCATGCCGTCCAACTTCGACCACTGGTACGCCGCGCTGGGGTTCAGCGTCGATCTCTGACGTTCCAGCCGCACAATGCATGAAAGGCGACGGCGCCGCCGGACTCGAGTCCGACGGCGCCGCAGGGTTCTGTCGCAAACCTGACGCAATGCCGCGATCAGCATCCGCCAAGCAGGACAGCTAGTCGCGCTTCACTCCGGCTGGATGCCGAGGTGGCGATCGCTTGCCCATGTCAGGTTGCGAACAGTACTGGGACTAGACAAGGATCACCTCCTTCATTCGGGGGAACATCGGGCGTTGACGCCAGCGGGCTTTGTAATCCCGCGGTCCGCCTCCCGGGCCACCTGGGGCCATCGGGGAGCGGCCCACCTGCCGCTTCGACAGGACGTGGTGAAGATAAAGGGATACGGATGGTGGATCAAGCGCTCCCTCAGGGCTCGAATTCCACTCGATCCAGATCTTCCCACCACACCGCTTCCGTCTTCCCGTCCGGAAGAAGGATGTAGATGCCCTTGTTGTCCTCGTCCACGTCGTTGGATCCACGCAGCTCGAAGCTGCGCCCGTCCCGCAGCGTGACCCGGCATCCCCTGTAGGAAACCCGGTCGATCCGTGCGACGTTGCCGAACTCGACGTTCATCTGCGTGTCGTCGTCCAGGTCCCCGTCCAGGATCTCCCAGGTGTATTCCTCGTCGTTGTCCCAACGGATGTCCCCGGTGTAACTGCGGCCCGACCGGGTGAACACCGTCCCGTGGATGAGATGCCCGCCGTCGAAGGCGTCATACCGCAACGCCGGCGGCGCCTTCAGGTCCAGGCGCTCGAACGCGTCCCAGCCCACACGCACCTCGCCCAGCGACGGATCCGCCACGATGATGCCGCTGTTGGAATGGTCCACGTCGTTGGTGCCCCGCAGCACGAGGTCGCCGCCAGCCTGCAGGAAGACCCGCGCCGCGCGCGATCCGTCCCGCTCGATGGCCACGATGTCGTGGAAGGGGATCTTCCGGCGTTGGCCGCCTTCGTCGCCGTCCAGGATGTCCGTCCCCAGAGCCTCGTCGGCGTCCCACGCCACGAAGCCCGTGAACCGCTCTCCGTCCCGGGTCAGCAACGTGCCGTACAGACGACGACCCGCCGTCGGCGCCGCGTCCCAGCGCGCGCCCATGAAGTCCACCGTCCGGATGTCCCGCCACTTCAGCCGGACTTCGCCCCGCCGCGTCTGCACCACGATGTCACGCACCGACGTGCCCAGGTCCCCACCACTCTCCAGCTCCACCTCCTGGCCCGACTTCAGCAACAGCCGCGCACGGCGGTCCCCCAGCACCTCGATGCTGCTGATGTGGCCGAACCGGATGCCCGACTCCACCGACGACGGGAAGCCGTCCCCCCGATCGTACTGGATCTTCAGACCGAATACCTCGATCGTGCCCTTCCTCTGCTGCCCGCCACGGTCGAAATAACCCATGTCCTCGGCCTGCTGCCTGTTCGCCGCCGGCAACTCCTTCGTCGCCGAAAGGATGTCGCTCCAGCTGGCCTCGTTCTTGTCCCAACGGATGAAGCCCTCGTACGTGTCCCCTTCTTCCGTCGTCACCCGCCCGTACAACCGGTTCGAGGGATCCCCCGCCTGCGCCGTCTGGGCCGACAGCGGAACCCAGCCGGCGGCGAGAAGAGAGAGAGCGCTGACTCCGATGAACTTCCACATGATCGACCTTCCGTCGGTTGGCATCGCGCGGCAGAAGAGAATGGTCGGTCCACCCTACGCGCGTGGGAAGGCGCTTGTTTCAGGGGTGGGAGGACGCGGAGTGAGCCGAGGAACCCGGGGGACTGCATCACGCGGAGGCGCTGGGACTGCATCACGCGGAGGCGCTGGGACTGCATCACGCAGAGGCGCTGGGACTGCATCACGCAGAGGCGCGGAGAGCGCAGAGAGGGGGGGCATGAGGGGTGGGTGGGGCCGAATTTCGGGGGTGGAGGGAACGACGAGAGCGGTATCATGGAACGGGAAGGTTGGTGTTGGAACCGTTGGATGGATCGTTCCCGACGGGGATCCGGCTGACGGGCGAAGAGTGGCGGCCGCGCGGAGACAACGGGCTCCTAGCGCCTTCAGAGCTCCGCGTGGCCGTTGGTCCCTGCGGACTTCGCGCCTCAGCGTGACCGGTGGTCCCTGCGGATTCTGCGCCCGCCGGGAGGGGGTTGTGCAAGGGAGGGGGGACCGCTATTCATACAGACGTATGAATGAAACGGACACGGCAACGGCTCTCATCCGGGCAGCGACCCGGTTGTTCGCGGCTCGCGGCTACGCGGGCACGTCGATCCGCGCCATCACGGCGGAAGCGGGCGCGAACCTGGGTGCGGTGACCTACCATTTCGGGACGAAGCACGAGCTGTATACGGCGGTGCTGCAGACGCTGTTCGTACCGTTGGGTGAAGCGGTGGAGGTGGAGGCGGGGGGGCCGGGCGGCGCGCTGGATCGGATCGAGGCGATTCTGCGGTTGATCTTCGACCACCTGTCGAAGCACCCGGAGATGCCGCCGTTGTTGCTACACGAGGTAGCGGCGGGGCGTGCGCCGCCGGAGGGCGGGTTCGCCCAGGTCCGGCGGATCGTGGGGGCGATTGCGGGAGTCATCGAGGACGGTCATCGCGATGGCACGGTCCGGGCGGGGTCGCCGGTGCCATTGGCGTTGGGGGTCATTGCGCTGCCGGTGCACCTGACGTTGGCCCGGCGGGTGTCGGCGATGGCGCCGGGGGGGCGGGAGGCGGACCCGGTGGTTCAGGCTCTGCGCGCGTCCCCTGATGCGTTGGAGGACATTGTCCGGTTCGTGCGAGCCGGGCTGGCGAGGGAGGCAACGTGACGACAGGAAGACGCGGGAGGCCGCGGCGTACGGCGCGCGGGCTGGCGTTTGTGTTGGGCGTGGTCGTTGTGAGCGCCGGAGCCGGGACGGCGGAAGCGCAGGCGGCGGATCCGTCGGCGGTCCGGGGCAGCCGGCCGCAGGCGCCGGACTCGCTGGACCTGGCGGCCGTGGTGCGCCGGGCACTGGAACGGTACCCGGCGGTGGCGGCGGCGCGGGCGAGCCGGGATCAGGCGCGAGCGGCGGTGGGCCAGGCGCGATCGGCGTGGCTGCCGGCTGCATCGCTGGACGCCTCGATGACGCGGTTCGAGAAGCCGATGGTGGTGGCGCCGATCCACGGCTTCACGCCGGGCAGCCTGCCATCGTTCGACAACACGCTGATCCAGGGTGGCGTGACGCTGGGCTTCACGCTGTGGGATGGCGGTGCCCGGGGCGCGCGGATCCACCGTGCCGCCGCTGCGGCGGCGGGGGCGGAAGCGGGCATGGACGCGACGGAGCAGGACGTGGCGGCGCGGGCGACGCTGGCGTACCTGCGCGTGCTCACGCTGCAGGACGTGCTTCACGCGCACGAGCTGCGGCACCAGGCGCTGGAATCGGAGCTGGCGCGTGTGACGCAGATGCTGGACCAGGGCAAGGCGGCCCGGGTGCAGGTGCTGCGGGCACGGGCCTCACTGAGCCAGGCCGCGGCGGAACGGGAAACGACGGCGAGCCAGCTGGAGCTGGCGATTCGTGACCTGGGCCGGCTGCTGGGCCTTGCGCCCGACCAGGTGCGGGGAGCCGGATTGCGGATGGTCCACTGGTCGGGGGCGGCGGTTCCGACACGCGACGTGTTGCTGGAGCAGGCGCGCTCGGCGAACCCGGGGTTGAAACGGGCGCGGCAGTCGCTGGAGGCGGCGCGTGCGGGCGCGGCGGAAGCCCGGGCGCGGTTCTTCCCGAGCATCGGGCTGGCGGCCCGGCAGGCGGAGTACGGGAGCGGCGCGGGCGACTTCAAGGGCGAGTGGAACGCGGGCGTGCAGGTCTCGTACGCGCTGTTCACCGGCGGAGCACGCCTCAAGGCCATGGACCGTGCGTCGGCGGAGCACCGTGCGGCGGAAGACGCATTGTCGCTGCAGGAGTTGGGCGTACAGCACGACGTGGATGCGGCGCTGACGTCGCTGGCATCGGGGCAGGCGCAGGTGCGGGCGCTGACGGCGGGCGTGGCGCAGTTCGAGGAGGTGGCCCGCATCGAGCACCTTTCCCTGGAGACCGGGGCCGGGGTGCAGACAGACTATCTGACGGCCGAGGCGGAGCTGCTGCAGGCGCGCGCATCGCTGGCGCAGGCGCGCCACGCGGTGATCGCGGCGCACGTGGAACTGGCCCAGGCGGTGGGCGAGCTTTCGCCCGGCTGGATCGAACGGAACATGGAGTCCAACCGATGAACAGGAAGCGACTCATCCCGGTGCTGCTGGTGGTGGTGATCGGCGGAGTGGTGGCGTGGCTGCTGCTTCGGGGCGGCGCGCGGGCCGGCACCCTGACCGCGTCGGGAACGGTGGAAGCGACGGAAGCGGATCTCGGGTTCAATTTCGCCGGCCAGATCACGTCCATCGCGGTGCAGGAGGGGGACGCGGTGAAAGCGGGCGAGGTGCTGGCGCGCCTGGATGCGTCGGAGCTGGATGCTCGCCAGGCGGCGGCACAGGCGCAGGCGCAGGCGGCCGAGGCTGTGCTGCGGGAGCTGGAGCGTGGCGCGCGGCCGGAGGAGCTGGCGCAGGCGCAGGCAGCGGAGCGGGCGGCGCAGCAGCGTTACGAGGACGCAAAGCGGGACGTGGATCGGGCGCAACGCCTGTTCGCAGGCGGTGCGATCAGCCAGGAGGCGCACGACAAGGCGCAGACCGCGTTCGACGTGGCGCAGGCGGCGTACGACCAGGCCAGGGAGCAACGCCAGCTGGTGCAGGCCGGACCGCGTCCGGAGCGGATTGCGGCTCAGCGGGCCATCGTTCGCCAGGCCGAGGCGGCGGTCCGCCAGGTGGACGCGAACCTGGCCCACGCGGTCGTGGAGGCCCCGTTCGACGGTGTCGTCACGGTGAAGCACCGGGAGGCTGGAGAGACGGTGAGCCCGGGGCTGCCGGTGGTGACGGTGATGAACCCGGGCGACCGGTGGATCCGGATCTATGTGCCGGAGAACGAGATTGGCCGGGTTTCCCTCGGCCAGAAGGCGGTGATCCACTCCGACTCCTACCCGGACCGCCAGTACGACGGGTTGGTCACCTTCATCGCGAGCGAGGCGGAGTTCACGCCGCGCAACGTGCAGACGCCGGAGGAACGGGTGAAGCTTGTGTACGCGGTAAAGGTCCGCGTCACGGGCGATGCCCGGCAGGACCTGAAGCCCGGCCTGCCGGCGGACGTCACCCTGGACGTGGGTTCCTGACGCCGTGAGCGCTGCCGTCTCGATCCGGGAACTGTCCCGGCGCTTCGGTGACGTGGTGGCCGTGGACAGCCTGAGCCTGGACGTGGAGGAGGGCGAGCTGTTCGGCATCGTGGGCCCGGATGGCGCCGGCAAGACGACGACGCTGCGCATGCTGGCCGGCGTGCTGCGGCCGTCGTCGGGAGACGCGCTGGTGTTCGGCACGAGCGTGGCCAGGGACCCGGAAGGGGTGAAGCCCGACCTGGCCTACATGGCGCAACGATTCGGCCTGTACGAGGACCTGACGGTGCGGGAGAACATCGAGTTCTACGCGGACCTGTTCCAGGTGCCGCGCACGGAACGGCCCGCACGCCTGGAGCGGCTGTACCATTTCTCCAACCTGGGGCCCTTCGAGGACCGGCTGGCCGGCAACCTGTCGGGCGGCATGAAGCAGAAGCTGGCCCTGTCCTGCTCCCTGATCCACACGCCGCGGCTGCTGCTGCTGGACGAGCCCACGTTCGGTGTGGACCCCATCTCCCGGCGCGACCTGTGGCTGATCCTGCACGAGATGGTGGCGGAAGGCGTGACCATCGTGGTGTCGACGTCGTACCTGGACGAGGCGGAGCGCTGCGACCGTGTGGCACTGCTCCAGGACGGACGGGTGATGGCCCTGGACTCGCCGGACGCGCTGCAGGCCAGCCTGAAAGGGCAGCTTGTGGTGGTGAGCACGCCCGACGCGCGGCGGGCGCGGGAGCACCTCCGCACCCTGGAAGGCATCCGGCAGGCGGCCCTGTTCGGGGAGACGGTGCACGTGCTGCTGGAGGAGGGATCGGAAACGGACGTGGGCGCAGCGCTGGCGGACGCGGGCATCACGGTGAGCAGCCTGGTGCGCGGCGAGCCGTCGCTGGAAGACCTGTTCATCGACCTGGCCCGCCATGGCTGACCCCGTCGTGGTGCAGGAGCTGACGCGCCGGTTCGGCGACTTCACGGCGGTGGACCGGGTGAGCTTCAACGTGCACGAAGGCGAGATCTTCGGCTTCCTGGGCCCCAACGGCGCGGGCAAGACGACGACGATCAAGATGCTCACCGGCCTGCTGCGCCCCACGGAGGGTGAAGGGCGGGTGGCGGGCCTGGACATCCGGTCCAACGCCCGGGAGATCGCCCAGGTCATCGGCTACATGTCGCAGCGATTCTCGCTCTACGCGGACCTCACGGCGGCGGAGAACATCGAGCTGTTCGCCGGGCTGTACGGCGTGGAGGGCGAGCGCTACCGGGCTCGCAAGGCCTGGGTGCTCCAGATGGCCGGACTGGAAGGCCGGGACCACCTGCTCACCGCCGACCTGCCCCTGGGCTGGAAGCAGCGGCTGGCGCTGGGCTGCGCGGTGATCCACGAGCCGCCCATCCTGTTCCTGGACGAGCCCACGTCGGGCGTGGACCCGTTGGCGCGCCGGGCGTTCTGGGACCTGATCAATGAGCTGGCCGAGGGTGGCACGACGGTGCTGGTAACGACGCACTACATGGAAGAGGCGGAGCACTGCCGGAGGCTGGCGCTCATGAACCGGGGCCGCCTGATCGCGTTGGACTCGCCGTCGGCGTTGCGGGGGTCCATGTCGGAGCCGCTCTACCAGGTGCAGACGCCGGACGCGCCCCACGCGGTGGAGGCCCTGGCGAAGAGCCCGGACGTGATGGAGGCGTCGCTGTTCGGCCGCGCCGTGCACGTCGTCATGAAGGAGGGAGCGGGCGCAGAGGCGTCCATCCGCGCCACTCTGGCGGACGTGAACGTGAGCGCGACGTCGGTGGAACAGATCCCGCCCGCGCTGGAAGACGTGTTCGTCGCGCTGATTCGCCGCGAGGGCGGCGCGGTGGAGGGCTGACATGCTGAGCCGCACGCGACTGCTGGCCATGGCCCGGAAGGAGACGATCCAGCTGCGGCGCGACCCCCGCAGTCTGGCCATGGCGTTCCTGCTGCCGGTGGCGCTGATCCTGTTCTTCGGCTACGCCATCAGCTGGGACGTGAAGGACCTGAAGCTGGCGGTGCTGGACCAGGACCATTCGCAGAAGAGCCGCCAGCTGGTGGAGAGCTTCCTGAGCAGCGGCTACTTCATCGTGGAAGCGCACCTGTCCCGGTACGGAGAAGTGGACGAGGAGCTGGGCCGGGGGCGGGTCGCGGCCGTGCTGGTCATCCCGCCCGACTTCTCGAAGAACCTGGCGGGGGGCTCGGCGCCGGTGCAGCTGCTGCTGGACGGCAGCGACGCCAACACGGCCACCATCGCCCTGAACTATGCCGGCGCCATCGTGACGCGCTGGTCCAGCAACGTGGTGCTGCAGGGGCGCAGGGTGCGGCCGGCGGTGGATCCGTTGCTGCGCGTGTGGTACAACCCCACGCTGGACAGCCGGGACATGATCGTGCCGGGCCTGATCGCCGTGATCATGATGGTGATCGCGGCCATGCTCACGGCGTTGACAGTGGCGCGGGAGTGGGAACGCGGCACCATGGAGCAGCTGGCGGCGACGCCGGTGCACCGGCTGGAGGTCATCTTCGGCAAGCTGCTGCCGTACATCGCCATCGGCCTGTTCGACGTGATGCTCACGGCGGGCGCGGGCGTGCTGGTGTTCGGCGTGCCCTTCCGGGGCAACATCCTGCTGTTCATGGTGCTGACCACGTTCTTTCTCATCGGCGCCCTGGGGCTGGGCATCTTCATCTCGGCGGTGGCGCGGAGCCAGGTACTGGCCACGCAGATCGCCCTCATCGCCACGTTCCTGCCCGCCCTCTTGCTGTCGGGCTTCCTGTTCGAGATCGCCAACATGCCGAAGGTGCTCGAGGCGGTCACGTTCCTGGTGCCGGCACGCTACTACATCGTGGTCACGCGCGGGATCATGCTGAAGGGTGTGGGCCCCGAGACGCTCTGGATCCAGAGCCTGTTCATGATCGTGTTCGCGGCCGTGGGCATCGGCCTGGCCACACGGGTGTTCCGGAAGGAAATCGAGTGAAACGGGAAACGGGAGACGGGAATCGGGCCACCACACCCGTGCCCGCGGGCGGCGGGCGCGACGCGCCGGGCAACGGAACGCGCGCGTCGTTGCGCCGGATCCGGCAGATGGTGCGCAAGGAGTTCCGGCAGATGTTCCGGGACCCGCGGCT
>CAZUFP010000024.1:0-7781 GCA_964619835.1 uncultured Gemmatimonadaceae bacterium
GGCCGGCCCAACGTCGGCAAATCGACCCTGTTCAACCGCATTCTGGGTCAGCGTCTGGCCATCGTGGACGACGCGCCGGGCGTGACTCGCGACCGCAATTTCGCACGCGCCGACTGGGCCGGCCACGCGTTCTACGTGGTGGACACCGGCGGCCTGGACGTGGACGACCCGGAGCCGATGGTCGCCGCGATCCGGAGCCAGGTCCTGGTTGCCCTGGAAGAAGCGGACGTACTCGTCTTCGTCGTGGACGGCCGGACCGGTCCGCATCCGCTGGATCAGAAGATGGCGGAGCTTCTGCGCACCGCGGGCCGCCCGGTGGTGCTGGCCGTGAACAAGATGGACCGGCTGCCGGATGCGGTGGACCACCATGAGTTCTGGGAGCTGGGCCTGGGTGAGCCGGTGGCGGTGAGCGCGTTGTCGGGCCGGGGCTCCGGCGATCTGCTGGACGTGGTCGTGAGCCACCTGGGAGACGCGCCGGCCGAGGAGGACACGGACGCCCTGTACGTGGCCGTTGTGGGCAAGCCCAACGTGGGCAAGTCCAGCCTGATCAACCGGCTGCTGGGGGAAGAGCGGCTGGTGGTGAGCGAACAGGCGGGTACGACGCGGGACAGCATCGACACACCCATGCGTTACCACGGGCGTTCGCTGGTGTTCGTGGACACGGCCGGACTCCGGCGCCATGCCCACATGGCGGACGGGCTTGAGTACTACAGCGCACTCCGCACGGAGCGGGCGCTGGAGCGGGCGGACGTCTGCCTTCTGCTGGTGGACGCGTCCGAGCCCGTGCACGTGCAGGACCTCAAGATCGCCGAGAAGGTGTGGGCGGCGGGGTGTGGCCTCATCGTCGTCGCCAACAAGTGGGACCTGGTGGAGAAGGAGACGAACACGGCGGCCCACTACGAGCGCCATCTCCAGGAGCGGGCGCCCAGCCTGCGCTGGGCGCCCGTGTTGTTCACGTCGGCCCTCACGGGCCAGCGTGTGCAGAAGACCCTGGAGCTGATCCTGGCGGTGGCGGCGGAGCGGGAGCGGCGAATTCCCACGTCGGAAGTGAACGAGGTGGTGCAGGAACTGGCGAAGCGGCAGCCGCCGCCGCATTATCGAGGCCGGCCGGTGCGCATCCTCTACGCGACCCAGTCGGATGTGAAGCCCCCGACGTTCGTCTTCTTCGTCAATGTGAAGCACGGCGTGTCCGAGAACTACAGGCGGTACCTGCACAACGCCTTCCGGGACCGGTGGTCCTTCGTCGGCAGTCCGCTGCGCCTGCGCTTCCGTGGCCGGAAGGAAACCGCTTCATGACGTGGGTCCTGCTGGTGGCGAGCTACCTTCTGGGCGCGACGCCCACCAGCTACCTGGCGGGGCGTGTCCTGCGGGGCATCGACCTGCGCCAGCACGGGAGCGGCAACCTGGGCGCCACCAACGCATTCCGCGTATTGGGCTGGAAGGGCGCCGTCCCGGCGCTCGTGTTTGACATCTTCAAGGGATGGGCGCCCGTCGCCCTGTTCCCGTTGTGGGACGGCAGCCCGCGTGTCCAGTGGGCCCTCGCCTACGGCGCCGCCGCCATCGTCGGCCATGTGTACTCCGTCTACGTGGGCTTCCGCGGAGGGAAGGGCGTCGCCACCAGCACCGGCGTGCTGCTGGCCCTGGCGCCCTGGGGCGTCCTCGCGGGTGCCATCGTATGGGGCACGGTGGTGTTCGCGACGCGAATCGTCTCCATTGCATCCATCCTGGCCGCCCTCGTGGTGCCCGTCGCCGTCTACCTGACGAGCGGCGTGGGTATGGTGTTCTGGTTGACCGTGGCGGTGGCGCTGTTCGTGGTCTTCGCCCACCGCTCCAACATCGGCCGCCTGCTGCGCGGTGAGGAGCACCGGTTCGGGCGGGATGCGGGGGAGGCGGGATGACGGAACGGGTGGCGGTCATCGGGGCGGGGAGCTGGGGCACGACCCTGGCCAACCTGCTGGCCAAGAAGGGCCACGACGTGCGTCTCTGGTCCTACGAAGCGGATGTGGCGGACGCCATCAACCGGGACCACGCCAACCCCATCTACCTGCCGGACATCTCCCTGGCCGGCACACTGCGCGCCACGACGGAGATCGGTGAAGCGGTCCGCGATGCCGGCGTGATCCTGCAGGTCACGCCGTCGCAACACGTGCGCGACGTTCTTCGCGGCGCACGCCACCACATCGCGGCCGACGCCGTGGTGGTGAGCGCGTCCAAGGGAATCGAGACGACCACGCTGGAAACCATGGCGGAAGTGCTGGACGAAGCGTTGCCGGAACCGGTCAACGGCCGTCTGGCTTTCCTCTCGGGGCCCACGTTTGCCCTCGAAGTCGCCCGCGAGGCGCCCACCGCCGTGACGGTGGCCAGCCAGTCGCCCAAGCTCGCGCGCCGAGCCCAGGCGCTGTTCCAGACCGACTACCTGCGCGTGTATACGAGTCCGGACGTGCCCGGCGTGGAGCTGGGCGGGGCGCTCAAGAACGTCATTGCACTGGCGGCGGGTATGGCCACCGGCCTGGGCCTGGGACACAACACCCTGGCCGCGCTCATCACGCGCGGGCTAGCGGAGATCACTCGTCTGGGCGTGGCGTTGGGCGCCAATCCCATGACGTTCGCCGGCCTGGCGGGCATGGGCGACCTGATCCTCACGTGCACCGGCAAGCTGAGCCGGAATCGCAGCGTCGGCGAGCAACTGGGCCGCGGCCGAACGCTGGACGAGGTGCTCGCGGAGATGAAGATGGTGGCCGAAGGCGTCGAGACGACCCGGGCAACCTGCGAGCTGGCGGCCCGGCGCGGCGTCGAGATGCCCATCGCGAACGAGGTCCGCGCCGTGCTTTTCGAAGGGCGTCCGCCCGCGGAAGCCGTGCGCAACCTGATGACGCGGGAGCCGAAGCCGGAGGTCTGGGAGTGAGCGACCGTCGCATTGCGCGCAAGGAGTACTACTCCATCGGCGAGGTCTGCGAGATGGTGGACCTCAAGCCGCACGTGCTGCGCTACTGGGAAACGCAGTTCCCTCTGTTGAATCCGTCCAAGAACCGGTCCGGCAACCGCGTCTACCAGCGTAAGGAGATCAAGCTGATCCTGCTGGTGCGGCAGCTCCTGTACGAGGAGAAGTACACCATCGAAGGCGCGAAGAAGAAGCTGGAATCCGTCCGGCGCAGCGGCGAGTTGCGCCAGGAGTCGCGCCACGCGCTCGAAGATGCGACGCTCGAGCAGCTCATGGGCGAGCTGCGCGAGGTGCAGGCGCTGCTGGCTCCCGACTCCAGTTCCTGATGCGTTTCCTGGTCACCAACGACGACGGCTACCTGGCCCCCGGCCTGAACGCTCTGGCCCGGGCGGCGGCCGTGTTGGGTGAGGTGCAGATCGTCGCGCCGGACCGAGAACAGAGCGCTACGAGCCATTCGCTGACCATGCACCATCCCCTCCGGGTACGGCAGGTCCGGCCGGGCTCCATGACCCTCGACGGCACGCCGACCGACTGCGTGGCCCTGGCCCTCGGGTCGCTGTTGAGCGAGCCGCCGGACGTGGTGCTCTCAGGTGTGAACCACGGGGCCAACCTCGGCGACGATGTGCTGTATTCCGGCACCGTCGCGGCGGCCATGGAAGCCGTCATCCTGGGCATTCCGGCCATCGCCGTGTCCCACGTGGGCCGGGAGCCGGAGGGCATCGAGGCCTGGACGCCGTTGTTGACGCGGCTGCTGGGCCAGATCCTCGGGCACGACGGCTTCCCGCGGCCCACGCTGCTCAACATCAATCTTCCCGCCGGGGGCCCCGAGGTGGTGGAGGGCATCCGCGTGACCACGCTGGGACGAAGGGCCTACGAAGGGTCGGTCACCCGCGACAAGGACCCCAACGGCCGGGAGTACTACTGGATCGGCGGCGGCGAAAGCCGCTGGTGGGGCAATGATGACTCGGACTTCCGGGCGATCCACTCCAATTACATCTCCGTCACCCCGCTGCACCTGGACCTGACGGATTACGAATTCTTGAAGGAGATCGAAAGTTGGCGGCTTCGGGTCTGAGCGACCGGTTCGAGCGACGTCGGCTCCAGTTGGTCGACGCCATCCGGGACCAGGGCATCGAGGACATGGACGTGCTCCATGCGGTGGCCAAGGTGCCGCGTCATGCCTTCGTTCCGGAGGCGGTCCTGCGGCGGGCCTATGAAGACGCTGCGTTGCCCATCGGTTACGGGCAGACGATCTCCCAGCCGTCGCTGCAGGCGCTCTATCTGGAAACCCTGCAGATAAGGCGTCACGAAAGCGTGCTGGAAATCGGCACGGGCAGTGGCTACCAGACGGCGCTCCTGGCCGAACTCGCGGACCGGGTGTATTCGGTGGAGCGGATCCGCGAGCTGGCGGTGCGGGCCAGGGTGGCCCTGGACGCCCTGCGCTACAGCAACGTGGCGATCCTCACGGGGGACGGCACCGTGGGATGGTCCCGGTACGCGCCTTACGACGCGGTGCTGGTGGCGGCGGCGGCGCCGTCGGTCCCTGATGCCCTGGTGGCCCAGCTGGCCGAAGGTGGCCGCCTGTTGATCCCCATCGGCGGCAAGGACGTGCAGAGATTGACGCTGATCCGCAGGACGGCGGCCGGCGTGGAAGAACACGAGATCACGACGTGCGTTTTCGTACCGCTCGTGGGGCGATACGGATGGGACCAGTGAACGAGGAATCGCGGATGGACACGCAGGAAACGGTGGTAGGCCCGGTGCACCCCGTGGCGCGCCGTTGGGGGTTGCGCCGGCTCTACGATTGGGTGCTTTCCTGGGCGGAACGGCCGGGCGGCCCGTGGGCCCTGGGTGGCCTGGCGTTCGCGGAATCCTCCTTCTTCCCGGTTCCGCCGGATCCGCTACTCATCGCCCTGTCCCTGGGTGCGCCGCGGCGGGCGTTCGTCTTCGCCCTGATCTGTGCGGTAGGGTCGGTAACCGGCGGCATCGTAGGCTACGGCATCGGCTGGGCGCTGTGGAGCGCCGTGAGCCACATCTTCTTCACCTACGTCCCCGGCGTCACGCCCGCCGCCTTTGAGACGGTTCGGGCCCTGTACGACAAATACGACTTCTGGGCCGTGTTCACGGCCGGTCTTACGCCGATCCCTTACAAGGTCTTCACGCTGTCCGCGGGCGTCTTCGCGATCTCATTCCCGGTCTTCGTGCTGGCCAGCGTGCTCAGCCGCAGCGCCCGTTTCTTCGCCATCGCGGCGCTGATCTTCGTGTTCGGCGCCCGCATCCAGGGCTTCATCGACCGCTACTTCGACTGGCTCGCATGGGCGTTCTTCATCCTCCTGGTGGGCGGATTCCTGGTGATCAAGTACGCGATTTGATGGCGGGGCGGGGCCCCCTCGCGTGCCTCGTCGCGCTGGCAGCCGCGAGCTCCGTGCACGCGCAGGCCCGCCCAGACACCGCGAACACGGACACGGCCGCCGCCGACTCACCGGCGGTGGCCGTTTTTCACCTTCCGCCCCTGGAAGCCACCGTCGCACGCGGGCTGCTCCCGCTGAACGCGTTGCCTATGGCGACGTCCAGCCTGGATCGGCGGGCCATCCGGCAGGGCCGTGCCACGGTGGGCCTCGACGAAGCGCTCTCGACCGTGCCCGGCGTGGAGGTGGACAACCGCTACAACGCGGCGCTGGGCAGCCGCATCACCATGCGCGGATTCGGAGCCAGGTCCGCGTTCGGCGTGCGTGGCATCCGGATCCTCGTGGACGGCATCCCCCAGACCCTCCCGGACGGCCAGACGACGCTGACCAACGTGGACCTGGGCTCCGCGGGACACATCCAGGTCCTGCGCGGCCCCAGCTCCGTGCTCTACGGCAACGCCGCCGGTGGCGTCATCGACATCGAGACGGAAGAGCCGGAAGCAGCCCGACTCGCCGAAGCCCGCGTCGTCGCCGGCGATCAGGGGACCCGGAATCCGGCCAACCTGTGGAAACTCCAGGCCACCGTCGGCGGCCGCGGTGAGAGGTCGCGCTACGTCGCCGCACTGAGCCACATGTCGTCCGGCGGCTTCCGGGAACACTCCGCGGCACGGCGCGACGCCTTGAACGTCAAGCTGCGCTTCGCTCCGGACGACGCGTCCCAGCTGATGTTCGTCGCGAACGTTGCCGACCTGCCCCTGGCCCAGAACCCCGGTTCACTCCCCGCCGACACGGCCCGGTTGCGTCCGCGGGCGGCCTGGCCGGCCAACACCGCCATGGGCAGCGGAGAGCGCAGTGCCCAGGGCCAGGCGGGCGTCCGCTACGAACGGCGCGCCGGTGTGGGCGTCGTCGACGTCACGCTCTACGGACTGGGCCGCTCGGTGGACAGCGCCCTGCCGTTCGGCCGCTTCATCCACCTGCGCCGGAGGGGAGGAGGCGTGCGGGCCACCTACCGGGCAGAGCTGAGTCCCGGCGGCCGGCCCATGACCATGGCCGCAGGCGTCGACGGCGACCTTCAGCGCGACGGCCGCCGGGAAACCAACAACGTCGGGGGCCAGCCGGGTGATTCGCTGTTCCGGGACGAGGTCGATCGGGTGGCCGCCGTGGGGACCTTCGTGCTGGGCCGCGTTCGCGCACTCCCGGCCATGGAATTGACCGGAGGTGTGCGCTATGACGCGACGACGTTCGCGGTGGTCGATCGCCGGCCCGCCCCGGGGCCGGGCGACTCCGGCACGCGGACCCTGGGCGCGTTCAGCGGTTCGGCCGGAGTCGTCGTGCACGCCTCGCGTGGCTTCGACGTGTATGGTTCAGTGGCAACGTCGTTCCTGACGCCCACCACCACCGAGCTCCTCAACGCTCCGCCGGTAGCAGGAGGGACTCAGCCGGGCGGCTTCAATCCGGACCTCCGACCCCAGACCGCCGTGAGCTTCGAGGTGGGGGGACGGGGACAGCTGTCCAATCGGGTGACGGGCCAGCTGGCCGTCTACACCATGGATGTCCACGATGCGCTGGTGTCGTATCAACTGGCTTCGCTACCCGGCCGCGATTTCTACCGCAACGCGGGGCGCTCGCGGCGGCGGGGGGTGGAGCTGGGCCTCCACGTCCAGGCAGGCCGTGGCGTGACGCTCACGGGAGCATACACGTTCAGTGATTTCATCTTCCTGGACGATGGCCTTCCGGACCGGAGCAACGAGGGCCACCGCATCCCCGGCGTGCCGGCGAATCGGCTCACGGCAACGGCCGCCTGGAACGGGGCAGGGGGGTTCGTGGCGCTGGAAGGCCTGGCTTCTGACCGGTCGTTCGTGGACGACGCCAATACGGCAACGAATCCGCCGGCGGCGAGCCACGGTGTCTCCGCCACGTTCGAGGTCCGCGCAGGCATTCATGTCCGCACCCGGGCGGGCGAGGTATCCCCGTTCGTTACCCTCCAGAACATCACGAACGCACGCTACAACAGCTCCGTCGTGGTCAACGCCGCGGGCGGCCGTTACTACGAGCCGGCGCCAGGCCGGACGCTCCTGTTCGGGGCGAGTATGACCAGTCATTGAGCGCGCTGTGCCACCCCCGTGACACTTTCGCAGCTCTGCACAGGCCTTTATCTTACGCCGGTTCCCACCTTCGCAGACCATGGCCCGTATGCACAGGAGCCAGCCGATGACGGAGTCCGAGCCCGATCGCAACCGGGACAGGGTCCCACCTCTCACGAGCACCGAATGGTCGCAGGACGCCGCCGAGGAAGGCGGAGAGCTGCCGCTCCCGCCGTTCTTTGCGGGTGCGGAAGAACCCGCGCCGACCAACCGGTCTGAGCCAGTGACGGAGGAAGCGACCGAAGAGCCGTGGGCCGCTGGCGCGTCGGAGGTGGAGGAAGCGCCGGA
>CAZUFP010000024.1:7881-62143 GCA_964619835.1 uncultured Gemmatimonadaceae bacterium
GTGGGCCGCCGGCGCAGAGGAGGTAGAAGAGTCGGCAGAAGGTTCGGCGTTCCCCTTCGACGACATGGGTGGGCCGGCGGACGAAGCCGCCGAACCGGAGCAGCCCTGGTCCGAAGACCCCTTCGCCGCCGATGCCGAACTGCCGGTACTGGAAGCGGAGGAAGCGCCGGTCGCGGAAGCCATGCCGGACACGGAGCCCGTCGACGACTTCCCGGTGGAGGCGTTCCACCTTCCGGAAGCAGCGCAAGGCCAGGAGTCCGCAGCACTGGCAACGCCGGATCACACCCCCGAGCGTGCCCTGGATCTCGCCGACCGGCTGGAGCGTCTCGCTGTAGCACTGCGTGTCCGCGGCACCGCCGCTCTTACGGACCAGCTCGCCGGCGGCGACCGCTTCGATGCCCTTCTCACCGGCCTGCTGGCCGGGTTCCTGGCGGCGGGGGACGACTAGCGCCGGGCGCCACGCATCGCCGAGCCCATGGGCGGGGCGGGGACCGACGCGGTCCCCGCCCCGAATTGTGTGCGGCACGCGAACCGGCCACCGGAAATCGCCGAGACACGGCGCCCGCCGGGGCCGTCGCCAGCGCCCGGCAGCCGTCTTTCCGGCCACTACTGGTCCCACGAGCCGTCCGGTTGACACGGCCGTGACGCCCACCGTACTGTCGGGTTACTTGCGCCGGCGCGGACACTCCGTGCCGGCGTTTGCCTTTCTCCGGCCCACCCTGGAGGCACCGTGAAGACCCTGCTCGTCATCGATCCTGGAGAGGCGAACCGGCAACTCGTGTCCGCCCTGTTCAGCTACACCGATGTCACGGTGCAGGCGGCCGTCACGGCCCGTGAAGGCGTCGACAAAGCGCTGCGCGAATCGCCCGACCTGATCGTCACGGAGTTCATCGTTGCCGACCGGGGCGGGCGACCTATCATCGACGAGCTGCAGCGGCACGAGGAATTGAAGCAGGTCCCCATCATCGTGTGGGCTGCGGAAGGCGTCGGCGACGCGCGTGCCCGCACGGAACAGAGTGGAGTCCGTTTCATCTCCAAGAGCAGTCCGCCGCTGGTGCTGGTCCAGGCGATCCTGAGCGCTCTGGACCTCCGCAAGCCCCCTCGCACGGCGCGGGAAACCGTCACGCACGCCGCCGTCGGAGACCCCACCGCGGCCTGAGCCGGCGATCCCGGAAGGGGTAGCGGAATCCGATTTTCTGGTTACCATAGGTTGAGTTTTCGCCCCCGTAGCTCAGGTGGATAGAGCGGCGGTTTCCTAAACCGCGTCAGCCGCAGGTTCGAATCCTGCCGGGGGCATCGGGTTTCTCCGGCAGTCCTCGGGGTGCCGACGGAAGGGGTTGGTTTTGTTGGAGTCGAAAGTCCGGACGCGGACGATGGATTTCCGCCGCGCGGTTGCCCGCGCGTTCGGCCTGCGCCGTATGCTGGTCCCCGCCATGGTGTTCGCCGGCGTCGTCGGGGCCGCACCGGCGGCCCGCCTTTCCGCCCAGATCCAGCTGCCTCAGCCTGTGGGCTACATCAACGACTTCGCCCACGTGATCCCCGACTCCCTGAAAACACGGATCCAGGAGGTCATCGACGAGGTACGGGCGAAGTCCGGCGGCGAGATCGTTGTCGTGACGCTTCCGTCCCTCGAAGGGCGGACGGCGGACGAAGTCGCCCTGGAGATCGGGCGCCAGTGGAAGATCGGGCAGAAGGGCGCACCCGGCGATCCCAACCGGAACACGGGCACGGTGGTGCTGGTGGTCCCCAAGGAGTCGTCGCCGGACGGGCGGGGGCACCTGAAGATCGAGCTGGGCGAAAACACGAACACGTTCATCACGGCGGCGGACGCCGGCCGGATCCGGGACCGGTTCATGGTCCCGGAGTTCGTGAAGCGCGATTACGGCCGGGGCATTCTCCTGGGCGTCGCGGCCATTGCGCTGCACTACGCGGACCATTTCGGCTTCAAGCTGACCGGCCAGGTGCCGCGCGCGGTCCAGCGGGATCGTGAGGGTTCCCACATCCCCGTAGCCCTCATCGTCTTTGTCGTCCTCATCGTGGTGTCCATTCTTAGCCGCCGGGGCGGGCGGCGCGGCCCGGGCGGCATGATCTTTCTGCCGTTCCCCATGGGCGGCCGTCACCGCGGAGGATTCGGCGGGTTCGGCGGAGGATTCGGCGGATTCGGAGGCGGAGGCGGATTCGGCGGATTCGGAGGCGGAGGCGGATTCGGAGGCGGAGGTGCCGGTGGCAGCTGGTAAGGAAGAGGGAATGGACACGCAAGCGAAACGCTTCACCGAAGAGTTGACGAGCGCTTTAGGGGCCCGACTGCGGTCCGTCGTGCTACATGGGTCCGTGGCGCGTGGCGAAGCGGTGAAGGGCGTGAGCGACGTCAACCTGCTGGTGCTTCTCGACGATGTGGACGCGACGGCGTTGCGGACGGCAGGCCCGCTGGCCCGCCGCTGGGCCCGCGCCGGCAACACGGCGCCCCTGCTGCTTTCATGGACGGAGTGGCTCCGGTCGGCGGACGCGTTCGCCATCGAAGTGGCTGACATGAAGGATGTCCGCACCGTCCTGCACGGCGACGATCCCGTGGCCGACCTCCAGGTGGATCAGCGGGAGCTGCGCCTCCAGGCGGAGCGCGAGCTTCGCGGCAAGCTGGTGCAGCTCCGGTCCGGGCTATTGCTGACGGCCGAGCGGCCCGAGGAGGTGGGGCGCCTCCTTCTGGCGGCGCTGCCTTCCTTCACCACCTATGCGCGCGCCGTGGTTCGACTCCACGGTGAGGCCGTGCCCGGCACGACGCCCTCGGTGCTCGATCGTGCGGCGGCCCTCGTGGAAGCCGACGCTGCGCCGCTCCACACGGCCTGGCAGGCGCGGGTGGGGGGCGGCCCGCACGCCTGGGCCGTCGACAGCCCTCAGGTCCACGGCTACTATACGTTCGCGGAGCGCACCGCCGACCACGTCGATCAACTCCCGGAGGTCTGATTCCATGAAGCCGCGTTCTCTCCTGATCCCCGTCCTGGCGCTGGCCCTGTCGGGTTGCGGGTACAACCACATCCAGGATCTCGACGAACGCGTGGACCAGCTCCAGGCCAACATCCAGGCGGAGCTGCTGCGCCGCAACGACTTGATCCCGAACCTGGTGGCCACCGTTCAGGAGGCGGCCTCCTTCGAGAAGAGCACGTTCACCCAGGTCGCCGAAGCCCGCTCCGGTCTCACGCAGGCCCGGCAACAGCTGGCCGACGCCGTCCAGGGCAAGGCCGGCCCCCAGCAACTCAGCCAGGCGGACGCGGCCGTCGCCGACCGACTCCGCCTGTTCCTGAACGTGGCCGTCGAGGCCTATCCGACGCTCCAGGCGAATGAGAATTTCCGCGCCCTTCAGGACGAACTCACGGAAACCGAAAACCGGCTGGCCGTCGCCCGCCGCGACTACAACGAGGCCGTCCGCAACTACAACAGCTACATCCGGAAATTCCCCCAGCTCATCACCGCGAAGGTGATCGGAGCCCAGCGGCGACAGCCGTTCCAGGCCCCCGCGAGCGCCACGCAGGCCCCGAAGGTGCAGTTCCCTCACGACAGCGCCGGGTGAAACGCTTCTACAGTCCTGCTTGACACGGGGCCGCCCGGGGATTCATCGTATAGGCCACTCTCTCTCGCCGGTGACTGCCGCGCGGCCCCGCTACAACACAAAACGACTTGTTCCGATGGAGGACTCATGCGACGGTTCCTCGCCGTGACGGTGTTGCTCGCGGCTGCCGCAGCGCCGGTGAGCGCGCAGAGCGCGCTGCTGGACGACTGCTCCGCTCTCACCGTGCCGGGCGCGCCACCCGCCGTGCAGGCCTTGGTTCAGAGCCAAAATCAGGTGCTGTGCGCCCAGGTCGTCACCACCATGCAGAGCATCCAGCCGACGATCGGCATCGCGTTTTCCGGCGCCAATCCCACGCTGGGCACCGCGTCCACCATCGGCACACGCCTCGGCGTTTTCCCGCACGTCAGTGTGAGCGCGCGGGCCAACATCGCGCCGGTCGACATGCCGAACCTGTTCAACGGGTTCAACGCCACCCTCACCACCAACCAGCTGCCGGCCATGGGCACCTCCAAGGTCCCGCTGGCATCGCTCCAGGGTGACGTGGCCGTCGGCGTGTTCAACGGGTTGTCCTTCGGACCGGCCTTCAAGGGCCTCGGCGCCGTGGACGTTCTGGGCAGCGTGTCGTTCGTGCCCGCCTCCAAGAAGGCGGGGATCAACACCACGATCCTCAACTTCGGTGGCGGCGCACGCGTCGGCATCCTGAAGCAGGGCATCCTCATGCCCGGCATTTCACTCACCGGCATGTTCCGCCGCATGAACGACGTCACCTTCGGCGACATGGCCGCCGGCGACCCGGCGCAGTTCACCACGAACCTGTCAACGTTCAGCCTGCGCGGCATGATCAGCAAAGGCCTGATGCTTCTCGACGTGGCCGCCGGCGCCGGCTACGACATCTACAAGAGCAACATCGACATGCAGTGGTCGCTGGACTGCTCCGCTTCCGTCTGTGGCACCGATCTCGCCTTCCCGGGCCAGATCAGCGGGCCCGTCAAGACGGCTGCCTGGAACGTGTTCGCGGACGCCGGTATCAGCCTGCTCGTTCTCCACGTCGTCGGCGAGGTCGGGTACCAGAAACCCACCAGCATCATCGGGCCAACCGACCTCCAGAACGCCGGCCTGCCCGATCAAACGCTGGTTTCCAGCGACCTGAGCGGCGGCCGCCTCTTCGGAAGCGTCGGGCTCAGGATCACCTTCTGACGCCAACCGCATCCACGCCCGCACGGGCCGCTCCCAGCCGGGAGCGGCCCGTCTCCTTTTCCGCCGCCTGGGCATATCCCTACACGATCCACCGTTGTAGGGAAAACTCCCCTTTTCATTTGCGTGGGTTCTCCGCACAATGATTTCCGCCGTCTCCCCACAGACCGGACGGCGTGCACACGTGACATTCTGTCGTGATGAATTGGCGCTGCTTCCCACGCCCCGGAACGGGGCGAGCAGCCGACGCTGCGGGACACGTTGACTCAAATACGACGATGTGGGACGAGCTTGCTGAGCGGGTCCTGGCCCTGGACGTGAATCCGGAGGCGGCAACCCGTTGAAGGAAAGCTCACTTCGGGGTATTTTTCGACATCGTTTTTCGATAGGGATCGACGCCACGTGCATGACAAGGCAAGGATCAGCCTGGTGACTGACGAAACGGCGGCCGAGCCGGCCCTCGAGCTTGAGCAGGTGGCGCGACGCTTCGGTCGTCGCTGGGCGTTGCGGGGGGTATCGTTCCAGGTAGAGGTCGGTCAGATCGTCGCCCTTGCCGGGCACAACGGCAGCGGGAAGACCACCTTGTTGCGCGTCATTGCGACGGCGTTGCGGGCCTCGAAAGGGACCGGGCGGGTGTACGGGTATGATCTGACGCGGGACGCCGACGAGGTGCGGGGCCTGGTGGGCAGTCTGACCCATTCCCCGGGTACGTATGGCGACCTGACGGCGCGGGAGAATCTGGTGTTCTCCCAGCGCATGGCGGGCCGCCGTCCGGACCACGACGCGGTGGGCCGCACGCTGGAGCAGGTGGGCCTGGACCGCGTGGCCAGTGAGCGTGCCCGCACCTTCTCCTCCGGCATGACGCGGCGGCTGGCCCTGGCGCGTCTTCTGTTGAATCCCCCGCGCCTGCTCCTCCTGGATGAGCCGTACGCGAGTTTCGACGTGGCCGGCATCGCCCTGGTGAACGAGTTTGTGTTGAAGACCGCGCGGGACGGCGGCTCGGTGATCGTGGCGACGCATGACCTGGATCGGGCATCGGCGGTCATGGAGCGTGTGGTGGAGCTTGCGAACGGGCGGGTGGTCAGCGATGAGCCGTACGAGGCCGGGCCTCGCTTGAGCGCCCAGATCCCCGACGCCGCCCTGTCGGGAGGCGACTGACATGGGCATGAGCACGGAAATCTACCGCGCGACTTCCCTGGCCCTGAAAGACATCACGACGGAGCGGCGCACCAAGGCCAACTTCAACGCCGTTGTGTTCCTGGCGGGCCTCATGCTGCTGCTCTTCGGCTTCGCCCTGGGTCCTGACGCGGCGGCCCTGCGCAACGCCGCCGCCGGCGTGCTCTGGTTGACCGTCCTGTTCAGCGGCGTGCAGGCGTTCCACCGGTCCTACGAGGTGGAGCTGGAAACGGGAGCCCTCGAGACGCTGCTCATGTACCCGGGCTCTCGGAAGGCCATCTTCGTGGGCAAGCTGCTGGCCAACCTGGCCTTCATCCTGTTGGTGGAAGTCATCGTCGTGCCCGTGTCGGCGGTGCTGTACAACCTGCCCATGACGCGGCTCTTTCCGGGTTTGATCGTTGTGCTGTTCCTGGGCACCCTCGGGTTCGTCACGCTGGGCACCTTCTACGGGGCCATGGCCAGCCGGTTGCGCGCCCGGGACGTGCTGCTGCCGCTGCTCCTGTTCCCCATGCTGATTCCGGTGCTGGTCGCCTCGGTGGAAGCGACTTCAGCGCTTCTGGTAGGCGACGTCATGGGCGAGATGAGCTCCTGGATCGGACTGCTCGTCGCGTTCGACGTGATCTTCCTGTTCGCGGCGCTGCTGACCTTCGAAACCGTTGTCGAGGAATGAGATGAACGCCACTGAAACGCCCGTGGAAGCTGCAATCGCCGAGCTGCGGCTCGGCCCGCCGTCGCGATGGCTCTGGGGCACGACCATCGTGGGCATCCTCGCCTTCATCGGCACCCAGATCTGGGGGTTCACCACGCCGCCCGACGCCAACATGGGCAACCTGGTGAAGATCCTGTTCGTGCACGTGCCCACGGCAGAGATCTCGTTCCTGGCCGTGCTGGTCATGTTCATCTCCAGCATCCTGTACCTGGTGCGCCGCCAGGAGCGACACGACCTGCTGGGTGCCGCGGGCGCGGAAGTGGGTGCCATCCTCACCGCGTTGACCCTGATCCAGGGGTCGATCTGGGGGCGGCCGACCTGGGGCATCTGGTGGACCTGGGACGCACGCCTGACGTCCGAGGCCGTGATGCTGGTGATCCTGGTGGGGTACCTGGCATTGCGGTCGTTCACGGAGGACAGCGGCCGGCGTGCGCGCTGGAGCGCGGCGGTGGCCATCCTGGGCGCCCTCAACTCGGTCATCGTGTACTGGTCCGTCCAGTGGTGGCGGACGCTGCACCAGCCGCACTCAAGCCCCATGACCATGGCAAGGCCGTACCGGTACGCCCTGAGGGCCAATGACATTTCCATGCTGCTCATCTTCATCGCGCTGGTGGCGTGGCGGTACCGGGCGGCGCGCCTGGAACGGGCCGCGGAGCTGCTGCGGGAGGAGGCGGCCTTGAGCCAGGAGGGCAGTCATGCCGCATTCTGAATGGGACTACGTCATGGCGGCCTACATCATCACGTGGGTGGTGTTGGCCGGATACGCGATCTACGTGGTCCGCCGTTTGCGGGCCGCAGAGCGCGATCGTGAAGAGATCCAGCAGAGGCTGGAGGTGGAATCGTGAAGCGTCGCATACCCCTGATCGTCGGCATCGTCGTAATCCTGAGTGGCTTCGGCTACCTGGTCTATGGCGGGATTGGCAAGAACCTGGTGTACTTCCTCACGCCGACGGAGCTGTTGGCGAAAGGCCCTTCGGCGGTCGACTCGCCCGTCCGGCTGGGCGGGATGGTGAAGCCGGGGTCGGTGAAGTGGGACCCCAACGCGCTGGACCTGCGCTTCGAGCTGACGGATGGACAGAGCCAGATCCTCGTTCATTCCACGGGCGCGCCGCCCACCATGTTCCGTGACACGATGGGCGTGGTGGTAGAGGGGAAGCTGAGCAAGTCGGGGATCTTCGAATCCGACAATCTGATGGTGAAGCACTCGAACCAGTACCGGCCGCCGGCACCAGGGCAGAAGCCGGAGGAAATGTACAAGACGCTCATACACGAGGGGCAAAATTGACTCGACTTCTAGGTCTCGGCGCCACCGGGCTGGCCCTCGCGTTGGCCGTCTACGGCGTCGTCATCCTCTACTGGGGTTCCAGGCGGAAGCGGGCGGATCTGATCCGCAGTGGGCAGGCGGCGGCCTATGCCATCTTCGGCCTGATGACGGTGGCCAACCTGTCCATGATCTACGGGCTGTTGACGCACGATTTCAGCATCTCGTACGTGGCCCAGGTGGGCAGCCGTTCCACGCCGCCGTTCTACACGGTGATCTCGCTCTGGGGCGCGCTCGAGGGCTCGATCCTGTTCTGGGGTTGGGTCCTTTCCGCATACACGGCGTCCGTGGTCTTTGCGTATCGGCATGAACGGCAGGGCCTCGTGCCGGCCGCGACGGCCGTGATGCTCTTCGTGGGCATCTTCTTCTACACGCTGCTCATCGGCCCGGCCAACCCCTTCGGCAAGGTCTGGCCGGTGCCGCCGGACGGGCCGGGGCCTAACCCGCTGCTCCAGAACCACATCCTGATGGGCGTGCACCCGCCGCTCCTCTACCTGGGCTACGTGGGTATGACGGTGCCGTTCGCATTCGCCATCGGCGCCATGATCACCGGCCAGTTCGACGCCGACTGGATCAAGAAGACGCGCATCTGGACCATGACGGCCTGGGGCTTCCTTTCCCTCGCCATCGTGGCGGGCATGTGGTGGTCCTACGACGTTCTCGGGTGGGGTGGCTACTGGGCGTGGGACCCGGTGGAAAATGCCTCCTTCATGCCCTGGCTGACGGCCACCGCGTTCCTTCACTCGGTCATGGTGGAAGAGCGCCGCGGCATGCTCAAGGTCTGGAACCTGAGCCTGATCATCTCGACGTTCCTGCTGACGATCCTTGGCACGTTCCTGACCCGCAGCGGCATCCTGAGCTCGGTGCACGCCTTCACGGAAGGCACCATCGGCTTCTGGTTCCTCGGCTTCATCGCCATCGTCTTCATCGTGGCGTTGGCGCTGCTCGCGGGCAGGGCCGGGGAGCTGCGGTCGCCCGGCAAGCTCCAATCGCCGGCCTCCCGTGAGACGGTCTTCCTGTTGAACAACCTGCTGTTCACGGCGTTCGCCTTCACCGTGCTGCTCGGCACGCTGTTCCCGCTGGTGGCCGAAGCCGCCCGGGGTGTGAAGGTCAGCGTCGGAGAGCCGTTCTTCAACCGCATGACGGTGCCCATCATGGTCGCGTTGCTGTTCCTGGTCGGCGTGGGCCCGCTCCTGCCGTGGGGCCGGCCGGACCGGAAGCAGGTGACGAACCGGCTGCTCATACCCGGCGCGGGCCTCGTCGTGGCCATCGTGCTGGCGTTGCTCGCGGGCACGCACGGCGTGTGGTCGTTGCTGGCTTTCGGCTTCGCCGGCTACGCGCTCACCGCCAACCTTGGCGAGTACGTCCGGGGCACGGCCAACCGCATGCGCGTGAACGGCGAGAACCCGGTCCAGGCGCTTTTCCGGCTGGTCAACTCCAACCGGCGCCGCTACGGCGGTTACCTCGCCCACGTCGGCATCATCGTCGCCGCCATCGGCATCACCGCGTCCTCGACGTTCCGCTTCGAGCACGAGACCACGCTGAAGCCGGGCGAGAGCCTGCAGGTGGGCAACTTCGTCGTGCGTCTCGACCGGGTCTGGGGACAGCAGGAACCCCAGCGCTTCGCCGTGGGCGCCGACATGGCCGTGCTCAAGGGCGGCCGCCAGATCGACACCATGGAACCGCGGCTCAATTTCTACCCGACGTCCAGCTCGCCCATCACGACGCCGGCCGTGCGCAGCACACCGCGCTCGGATCTCTACCTCACGCTGATGGCGTTCGAGCAGGACGGCTCTTCCGCCACCGTGCGAGCCATCGTCGAACCGATGGTCTCCTGGATCTGGTTCGGCGGGCTCATGGTTGGCCTGGGCGCGTTGCTCGGCCTCACTGGTTGGAAGCGCCGGACTGCACCGGCGCCACGCAGGACCGTTGCCGGATCCCGGGCGGAACCCGTGGGTACCGGTTCGTGATAGGGGGCATGGCATGAACTGGAAACGCTCGCTCATCGGTGTCGGCATCGCATTGCCGATCCTCGCGCTGCTCGCCTTCGGGATGACCCAGGATCCCAGCGTGATCCCGTCGCCTCTGCCCGGGAAACCGGCGCCGGACTTCGCCCTGTCGGTCATCCCGGGCGTGGGCGGGGTGCCGATGACTGAGAAAGGGGACTCGATTCACCTGAAAGACCACCTCGGACACGTCGTCGTGGTCAACTTCTACGCGTCGTGGTGTCTGTCGTGCCGGGCCGAGCACCCGGTGCTGGCCGAGACGGCCCGGGAATACGAAGGCAAGGACGTGCAGTTCTACAGCATTCTCTACAACGACACCCAGGACAACGGCCGCGCCTGGATCAAGCGCATGGGCGGCCAGCCGTATCCTTCTCTGTATGACCCGGAGGCCCGCACCGCCATCAACTTCGGCCTGTACGGCGTCCCCGAGACCTTCTTCATCGGGCGCGATGGCCGGGTGGCCTACAAGCAGGTAGGCCCGGCCACGCCTCAGGTCCTGCACGAGAAGATCGACATGCTGCTGGCGCAGCCGGCTCCGGCCGCCAGCGTGGGCAAGAGCAACACCGTGGGAGGGGCATCATGAAACGCGGCGTCGGATTGGTGGTTGCCGCGCTGCTGCTGTGGACGTCGGCGCTTTCCGCGCAACAGTCCGTCCAGCAGCCGGCGCCTCTGACGACCATCGACCAGCAGGTGCAGGAGCTCTCGGCGCAGCTGCGCTGTCCCGTCTGCCAGGGCACGTCCCTGAAGGACTCGCCCTCCGAGCTGGCCCAGCAGATGCGTGCCGTGATCCGCAGCCAGCTGGAAGAGGGAAAGACGCCGGCCCAGGTGAGGCAGTACTTCGTCAGCAAGTACGGGGAGTGGATCCTGCTTCAACCGGAGGCCAAGGGCTTCAATCTGGTGGTGTACCTGCTCCCCGTTCTCGGTCTGCTCGGCGGCGCGCTCATCATCTTTGGCGCCGTGCGTCGTTGGACCGCGGCACCCGAGGAGGACTCCCTCGCGGAAGCCGAACACAAGGCCTGAACAGCGGCCGTGCCGCTTCGTGTGACCGAACGTGACCGGCCCCCGCCGGTCACGTTTTTTCTGCCGGGCCGGATGGGCCGGATGCTGTCCTTGCCGCGCGTTGACCCCGTTCCCCTGGCGGTTATCTTGCGGAATCGGCGCGAACGTCCCGCGACACTCGTGGTATAACGGAATACGACGGGTCGACGATGGCCCGGGCGGGTCTGCACCTGGAGAAGTCATGCACCCAACGCTGTTCAGAATCGGAAATTTCGAGGTCACGACGTTCGGCCTCATGATGTTCCTGGCATTCATCGTGGGCTCCTGGATCCTCAGCCTTCAGCTCAAACGCCGGGACCTGGACCCCGACATCGCCTGGGACGCCATTCTCTGGATCGCCGTGGGCGGCATCGTTGGCGCGAAAGCCTACTACATCGCCCTCCACGTGCCGGACCTCATGGCGAATCCGGTCCGTGAGCTGACCAGCCGCGGCGGCCTCGTCTGGTACGGCGGCTTCATTGGCGGCGTTATCGCCTACTACCTGTACATCCGGCGCCACAAGCTGCCCCTCGCGCGCATGTTCGATGCGACGGCTCCGGCCCTCGCCATCGCCTATGCCACCGGCCGCGTCGGGTGTTTCCTCGTCGGCGACGACTACGGCTTGCCCACCAACGCCTGGTACGGCATCGCGTTTCCCAAAGGCTCGCCGCCCAGCACCGCCGGATATTTCCGCTCCCTCGGCGTACACATCCCGGCCACCATCGCGAACAACACCGTACTGCCGGTCCATCCCACGCAGCTGTACGAGATCTTCCTCGGTCTCGTCATGTTCGCCATCCTGTGGCAGTTGTCCAAACGCGTCATGGCGCCCGGCCGCCTGTTCGCAGTCTTCATGGTGTTGTACGCCGTCGAACGCTTCTTCATCGAGTTCGTGCGCGCCAAAGGCGACCGCTACGTCTTCGGCCTGTCCACGTCCCAGGTCGCCAGCCTCGTGCTCATCGCTCTCGCCGCCTACATCTGGCACCGGACACGCAACTGGACCCCGACCGCCGCAACTGGGACTCCCGACGCCGGGCCAGGCAACGCCACAAGCAAGTCGCCCCCCGCGCGGCGTTGAAAGGACGCCGATGCCGATAGACGTAACTCTTTGTCGCCCTGCGCATTGATGCGCTTCATTTCGTCCCTTGTCTTCACTGTCGTGGCCACGGCCGCCGCGGTGCCCCTGCACGCGCAGGTTCGCGACACCACGGCCGCCGCCACGCCGCAGGCGGCCCGCCCCGACACGGCCACCCAGGACACGGCCGCGGCGGACACCACGCCGCCGCCGAAACCGCTCCACCTGGCCGGGACCTTCGAGTTGAGCGGTTCCCTGGGTCGGCTGAGCTTCGGGACGTTCCAGTCCCAGAGCGTGGACATGACGCCGCTGGACAGCCTGGGGGCACCGCTCGGCACGCAGTCCTTCGAGCGGTCCCTGGGCGCAGGCTCCGCAACGTCGGTCTTTTTCGGATTGACGTACTGGGCGTCGGAACGTTGGGGCGCCCGCCTGGAGGCGGCCTGGGCAAAGCCGGTGGTACGAGCCTCTCTGGACCGGACGGCGCAGGCCTTCCGCTACGAGCACGGCGGCAGCCCGGAGAGCGCATCGGGTTCCTTTTCCGTGGTCAGCTTGATGGCTGCCGGCCTGTTCCGCCTGCCGGTCGAGCACCCGGTTTACACCCCCTACGCTCTCGTCGGCGCGGGCGTCCGGCGTTACGGAGCGGTGTCCGACACCGCGGCACTGCCGGCGGGTGGGCGAACGGCCTTCCTGCGGGACCGCACGGTGTTCATGGGCCTGTTCGGCGTCGGGGCGCTCGTTCGGCTGCACGGGGACCGCTGGCTCCTGCAGGTCGAATTCCAGCACCGGCTTGCGCCCACTCCGATCCCGGGGCAGGGGAGGGGGGAGATACAGCGCTCGGACAGCCTGCTCATTGCGTTTCCTGCGACGGCGTCCGCCGGCGACCCGACCGTGGACACCACGCCGTCCACCCGGCTGTCCATCGGCGTGGCGTATGTATTCCCATTGCGCCGGCCCGCGCCCCAGGCAGAACCCAGACCGGAAACCCCGCCGGAGCCCTGAAAAGACACGGCGGGTTCAGGGCCCCGTTTCCACCCGCAGCAGTCGCTGGCTCTCCATCCGGACCCCCAGGATCCGGTCGCGAACCGCCAGCTGGATGTTGTAGAGGCCCGGGCGTGCACCGTCCATCTTCAAGTCCAGAGCTACGATGACCGGCTTTCCCGCCGTCCCCTCCGCCGTCCAGGACACGGAGGGCGGCGGGTGGTCATGCGCCAGCCCGACGACGCGGCCGAGCCAGTGAGCGACCCGGGCCGCGACGGACGGACCGCCGGCTGGCTCCACGGCGATTTCCACGCTGTAACGCGTGTGGCCGTCCCGGTCGCCAGCCAGCCGGTGGACTTCGGCATAGAGGCCGACGTTCTCTCCGGCGTCCACGGTGGCGCCCGCCAGCGGCGCATCCCGCAGATCCGCCCGGGAACGAGGCAGCGGTCCGTTGCGGAACGGGTGGGTCAGCAGGATGTCGGACAGGGCCGGCAACCCCGCCGGGTACGGGTCCAACCTCAAGGCGTAACGGGTGCGGGCCCCGCGGTGCGAAGCCGAGTCGTACGCCTCCACGCTGTAGATGATGCGGCCAGGTGGCAGCGTGAATTCACCGGCGACGCGCACCATGCGTCCGTACGTGCGCTGCCGGTCCGTTTGCTTGGCCAGGAGGTTCGCCGCGGAGTCCAGCAAGAAGATGCCTGTGTTGAGCTCTCTCGCCGATACGCCCAGCGAGTCCAGCGGCAGTTGGGCTTCCACTCGCACCGTGGTGCTGTCGCCCGACGCGGGGAAGCGGGCCACCTGGCTCGGGAAGGGAAGCAGCTTCAGCACGCCGGTCGGCGCGAACGAGCTGCGCACCCGTGCCGAATCCAGAGGATCTGATGCGCCGGGCACCGGCGTCGTGGGATAGCCCTTGGTCGAAAGGTCCGAAATCGTGAACGCCTGCGCCCGGGGCGAAAAGTGGTCGATCATGTCGAAGCTCCACCACTCGCGCCCTTCCACTCGCTCGCGGCTGGTGGGCACGCCGTAGCGCAACGTCAGCTCGTCCAGGTCCTTACCCCAGGAAACCGTTCCCACCACCCGCGGCGCCCGGGACAGCAAGCGTGCCCACACGTGCCGCGCCATGTGCTCGTTCCAGCGCTCGTTGCCCGGGGTCACGTACAGAGGGTCCGCCAGCCGCCAGAACGCGTGCTCGTACCGTCTTCGCGCCGCAGGGCTCATGTCCTCCACACGGTGCCATTCCGGCGTCGACAGGAGCACGTGCAGATCCTGGTACTCTTCCCGCTGCCGCTCCCCCATCCGCGACAGAGCCAGCGCGAACTGTTCGCCCGCCGCACCTTCCTGGGCATCGTTGTGCAACGCGAACCCCAACAACAACGGTCCCCAGATCGAATCCGGAGTCGCCCACGCGAACGACCGCGCGGCGGACACCGCCTCCCTCCGCCGATCATCTTCCGCCAGATACCGGATCAGCGGGCCCGCGACCCACACATCGCCCGGCGTGTACGAAAAAAGGCGGCGGAACGCGTCGATGGCCGCCTTGCGGGCCTCCACGATCTGTTCCCGCTGCGCCGGCACCCGTTCATCGCCGGCGTCTGCGTCGTCGTCGCTGTACCGCAGGCAGAACCGACCCACCACTTCGTCGCAGTCCGTTCCGTAGTCGCCGCCCAATGCCTGGGGAGCCAAGGCGCGCAACAGACGCTCGTATCTGTATTCCGCCCGGCGAGCCTCTTTCCGCAGGACAGCCACCGTGTCCGGCGACAAACCCGCCGGGCCGCTCTGGACCGCCAGGACGAAGAGAAGTATCAGCGGCATACGCACACCAGGGGAGCAGGGAAGTCGCATGCGGCAGCACCACCCATACCTATAACGCATCAACCCGTTCAAAGTCCACGCGTCACGCCCCCGGCGACCCCCGAAATACCGCCGTTCCGCCCCCTCCGGGCGGTTGACGAGTTCAGCCGGCCTCGGTACCTTCGTTCAGCGCTTGAGCACTGAAGTTTGGCCGCCCGCGCGCATTCCGCGCTCGCGGGCGGTCCGTGTATTCACCACGCATGGATCCATGGCAAAACACCCAAGCTCCCGACGGAGGCACCCCCAGGAAGAAGCTGAAGACGCCTTCATCGGCTCAATGGTCGAAGCCGGTGCATGGGTGAAAGCCCACGCCCGTTTCGTCATCGTTGTCGTCGGCGTCGTCGTCGTCGCTGCCGCGGGCACCACGTACTACCTCCGGTACCAGAAGACCCTCGAATCCCGCGCCGCCACACGCCTCACCGAGCTTCAGCAGGAAGTGGCCGCCGGCAACCAGGACCTGGCCATCCGCGACCTCCAAACATTCGTTTCCCGGTTCGGCAACACCCCGTCGGCCCAGGAAGCACGCCTCATGCTCGCACGCCTCGAGCTCCAGGCCGGCCAGACCGACGACGCGATCCAGCTCGTCCAGGACCTCGCCGGCAACCTCGACAACCCCATGGGCGTCAACGCCGCGCTGCTGCTCGCCGCCGCCTATCAGCAGCAGGGCAAGGTCGATCTCGCCGAAAAGACCTACCTCGACATCGGCGACAACGCCCGCTTCGAGTTCCAGCGCCGAAACGCCCTCGAGAACGCCGGCATGCTCCGCCTGGAGCACGGCAACCCCCAGGGCGCCGCGACGCTCTTCCAGCAGATCGTGGACGGCATGGGCGACAACGACCCGCAACGCGGGTACTACGAGATGCTCCTCGCCGAGGCTCGGGCCGACACACAGGCCGCGCCGGACACGTCCCAGAACGGCTGACCCTTCCGGGCGAACCCCATCCCGACAACCAAACAGGCCGCGCGTCTTCGACGACCCGCGGTTTGCTGTCCCTGCGTGTTCGCATAATACACATTATGTAAACTTCAACACGCAACGTGCCTCCAACACAGAGCGTTCAGGACGCCCCGCCCCTCGTCCGAGCTAGGCGGATGGGGACGCGGCTCCGCCGCCGAGGTGCCCGGTGGATTCCCCGGGACGGGCCCGGGCTTCCTCCAGCAGCTCACGCAACGCGCCCATCAGGCGCTCACCCGTTTCGGGCAGCAAGCGGTCGCGCTGGTCCCGGTCGTCGCACTGGGGAAACCGGATCGGCCGACCGACGACGATCCGGACATGGGCGCCGCGCCGTGGCCGGCCCCAGCGTGGCCAGAAGTCGTACGTGCCGTCGATGGCGCACGGGATGACCGGGACGCCGGCCTTGAGGATGAGGCGGAGGGTGCCCCGGCGAGGCGGCTGGAGGCGCGCATCCCAGCTTCTCTCGCCCTCGACATACACGCACACCGCGTCCCCCGCCTGGAGCCGCCTGAGGAAGATTCTGGCGGCCTGGGGGTCGATCTCCCAACGACGCACGGGGAACGAAAGGAGCTTTTTCATGAGCCAGCCGAGTCCGGGCGTGGAGAACTGGGTGCTTTTGGCCATGGTGTGAAGGGGCCGCCGGCACCACGCCTGGATGAGGATCGGGTCCACGTAGCTCTGGTGGTTGGCAATGACGATGCAGGGGCCGGCCGCGGGGATGTTTTCGAGGCCCTGGATGTCCATGGTCCCGAGGAATTTCCAGAGGGTGCGCGCCAGGCGCTGAGCGGTGCGGTAGAGAATCATCGAATGGAGATCCGCGGCTGGAATTCGACGACCTCGCCCTTCCCTTCACGGCGGTAGAACTCCCGCACGGCCAGCATGAGCAACTCTTCCCACAAGCGCACGGAATCGTCGTCGAACCGTAGCGAGGCCACCGGACGGCCGCGAGCTTTCAGCTGAAGCGTATGGGAGCTGGGTTGGATCGCCGTGAGATCGTCGAACGACCAGACCACGTCTCCCCTGGTGCCGTGGAACGCGACGCCATCGGGCAGCAGGCGCAAGGTTCCTTCGTCCCCGTCACCGAAGATCTCGATACGGTTCAGATACCGCCCGTGTTCCTGGATGGTGCGTTCGGCGTTCGCGACCCGCAGCGTGGCGCGTGCCTCCCGGATGGGCCGTTCGGACAGCAGCGCTTCCATGGGCGGCAAACGGTCGAGCCAGTGGGCCGCCGAAGCCGTCTCCCGGGTGCCGTCGGGGCGCTCCAACTCGATGTTCGCGCCGCTCACGCGGCGGAACTGGCTACCGCAACGCGTGCATCGGGCGCTCCCCTTCTCTTCCCGCCCGTCCTGGACGGCGTCCCGGGCGCCGCATACGGGGCAGGCCCAGAAGAGGTCGGTGAGGGCCATGGCCGTGGTCCGTCAGAGCCGGTGGAACAGGTCCAGAAACCGGAGCTTCCACACCTTCCAGACCGCTTCCCAGATGATGCCCTTGGACATCTTGGACTCACCTTCCGAACGGTCCGTGAATACGATGGGAATCTCGCCGATGCGGAAGCCGGCACGCCACGCGCGCAGGCTCATCTCGATCTGGAAGGAATAGCCTTCGGACTCGACGCGTCCCAGGTCAAGTGCTTCCAAGACGTTGCGGCGAAAGCATTTGAACCCGCCCGTCGCATCCGTCACGGGCAGTCTCGTGACCCACCGGGCGTACGCGTTCGCGGAGTAGGACAGGAACAGGCGCGATATGGGCCAGTTCACCACGTTGATGCGGCCCCCGAGGTAGCGGGAGCCCAGCACCACGTCGTACTCTTCAGCGGCCTGCAGGAAGAGCGGCAGGTGCGCGGGGTCGTGGGAGAAATCCGCGTCCATCTCGAAGAACAACGTGTAGTCCCGCTCGAGACCCCACCGGAACCCGTCCAGGTAGGCCGTCCCCAGGCCCAGCTTGCCCGCCCGATGCAGCACGTGGACCCGGCCCTGGGCGACCGCCAGGGCTTCCGCCGCTTCCCCGGTGCCGTCAGGCGACGCGTCGTCGACAACGAGGACGTCGATGCGCGCATCCTGGGCCAGGATCTGCGGCACGATGCGCTCGACGTTATGCTTTTCATTGTAGGTCGGGACGATGACGAGGGCCCGGCCTGCGGTATCTCCCATGATATCTTGAAGATAGACAGATCCACGGCTAACTTTGGAGCTTCCGAAGATATCCCAAACCCCGGCGTCCTACAAGTGAAGGTCCTCTACATCGTCACGGCCTACGACCGGCATCCCGGCGACGGCATCACGCCGTGGCTGGTGGAGACGATCCGGCGGCTACGCGACGTGGCGGTGGACGTCGAGGTCCTGGCGCCCGCCTATCGGGGTCTTGCCAGCGGTCCTGTCGATGGTGTCATGGTGCACCGGTTCCGGTACGGGCCGGCGCGCTGGGAGACGTTGACGCATGATCAAACGGCTCCGGACCGGATTCGTGAGCGGCCAGGGTACGCCGCACTGCTGCCGTCATACGTGCTGGCGGGTTCGCGAGCGGCGCGTGCCCTGGTCCGCAACGGACGTTTCGACCTGGTGCACGTCCACTGGCCCCTGCCGCACGCCATCCCGGGTTTCGCCGCGAAACGCGCCGGCGCGCTGCCGCTGGTCAGCACGTTCCACGGCGTGGAGTTGACCTGGGCGCGCCGCCAGCTGCCGTTTCTCGTTCCCGCCCTGCGACGCTGGATCCGCCGTTCCGATGCCGTCACGGCCAACTCCAGCTACACAGCGGCCATGATACGCGAAGTCTACGACCGCCCGGTGGACCGCATCCCGTTCGGCTCCACCGTGGATGCCTCTTCCGCCGAGCCTCGTGCGTACGTCCGCGGGTCGCCTTTCGAGCTCCTGTTCGTCGGCCGCCTCGTGGAACGCAAAGGGCTGCAGCACCTGCTGCCGGCGCTTGCCCAGCTGCGGGCCCGCCACGACGTTCGCCTGGAGGTCGTCGGCGCCGGTCCCCTCGACGGGGCTCTGCGCGCGCAAGCGCGTGCGTTGCAGCTCGCCGACGCCGTCCGCTTCCACGGCTTCGTGGATGCTTCCGAGCTTGCTCGCCGGTACGCTTCGGCGCATGCTTTCGTGCTGCCCGCGGTGCAGGACAGCAAGGGCGACCAGGAAGGCCTGGGGGTGGTACTCGTCGAGGCCGGCGCCCACGGCCTGCCGCTCGTCGCCAGCGAATCCGGAGGCATTGTGGACGTGGTCCGGGACGGTGAAACGGGCTTGCTGGTTCCCCCCGCGGACGAGCGGGCCCTGGAATCCGCCATTGAACGGCTCGTGCTGGACCCCGCGCTGGCGCGCCGCCTGGGCGCCGGCGCGCAGGCACGCGTGGCTGCCGAGTTCTCGTGGCCGGCCATCGTAGAACGGCTCCTGGCCGTGTATCGCCGGGTCACGAACGACGCCGCAACAGGCCCCGGGCCCTCCACACCGCCGTGAGGCCGGCCCCACCGCCAATACGGATGGACGACGGATGCACAAGAACGTAAAATCGCTGTTCCGGCAGCATGCCCTGGACCTGTTCGAAGGCGACCACCAGGTCCTGGAAATCGGGCCCGACCGCCATCCCTCCTCGCTCCAGGCCATGGCGGGCGTTCCCGACCAACGTTGGCACACGCTCGACTTCGCAAGCCGCACGGACGTGGACCTGACGTACCGGGTCGCCGATACCTATGCGTACCCGGTGCCCGACGCCTCCTACGATATCGTGCTCGCCGCCAACGTCCTCGAACACGTGCCCGCCATCTGGGACTGGATCCGCGAGCTCGCCCGCATATGCCGCCCCGGCGGTTACGTGATCACCATCAGCCCCGTCAGCTGGCACTACCATGAATCGCCGGTGGATTGCTGGCGCATGTATCCGGCAGGAGCCCGCGCGCTTTTCCAGCACGCAGGTCTGGAGCCGGTGGTGGCGGAATGGGGCTCCATGGGCATGGCGTGGCTGGACCGCCGCATCCGCTGGTTGCGGCCGAAACAGCTACTCCAGCGCCTGTCGGGCGTGTTCCTGCTCTGGAACGCCATCACGCGTCTGCCGCCCGAAGGCGCCTATGACACCATCGTGGTCGGGCGCCGGCCTCTGGACCATACAATACGTAATAACAACGACATAACCCGCGGCACCTGATGTTGCGAGTCATACACTGCATCTACGATGACCCGGGGAACCCGTGGCTGGGAGGGGGGGGTGCCCTGCGTGTGTGGGAGATCTACCGCCGGCTCGCAGACCGGGTGGACGCCACGGTCGTGGCCGGGCGCTTCCCCGGCGCGACGGACCACGAGGCGGAGGGCGTCAAGTACCGGTACCTGGGCCGGTCCCGGCCGTACGCCCTGAGCCGTTGGAGTTACGGGCGAGCTGCGACGCGGCTGCTGCGAACCGGGTCGTACGACGCGGGCATCTTCGACTTCTCGGTGTACACGCCGCTGCGCGTGCCACGGCAGCGGCCGGTGGGCCATGTGGTGCACATGCTCATCGGGCCTACGGCGGCGCGACGTTGGGGCCGTGTGGTGGGGGGCGCCGTGCTGCGGCGTGAGCGGCGCATGTTGTCACAGGCGAGCGAGGTGTCCACGACGTCCCACTGGATGGAACGGCAGCTGGAGCCGATCCTGCCTCCGGACGCGCGTTTGAGCATCGTGCGCAGTGGCGTGCCGGAAGAGTTCTTCCAGGTCCAGCGCCAGGATCGCGGGTACGTGCTGTACTACGGGCGCTTCGATGTGTTCCAGAAAGGGATTGACACCCTTCTGGAGGCGGTGCGTCTGGCACGAAAGAAGCAGCCGGGTCTGGAGTTGCGAATTGCAGGCCGCGGCGCTGATGCGGAGGCGATTCGCCGGCGCGTGGCGGAATCGAGCCTTCACGGTGCGGTGCACCTCCAGCCGGACGTGAGCCGCGAAGACACGCTGAAGCTGCTGGGCGGCGCGGCGCTGTTGGCGATGCCGTCGCGATTCGAGGGCCTACCCATGGTGGCCGCCGAAGCACTCGCCGCCGGCGTCCCGGTTCTGGCGACTGACGTGGGCGCAGTGAGCGAGATCGTGACGTCCGGCGGCACGGGCCTGCTGGTCCCGCCGGAAGACCCGCACCGGCTGGCCGAAGCCATGGTGAGCCTCCTGGGGGACGACGTCTGGCGGGAAGCCATGAGCCGGGCGGCGCGCCGGGACGCCCGCCGATTCAGTTGGGACGCGGTGGCGGAGGACCACTACCGTTTTCTGACGGGCCTGCTCGAGCGCTCCGGCTCCTGAGGCGGCGGCCGCCGTGCCGTGGCCCTTCGGGGTCGCGAACGTTATCCTGCTCCACGACGCGAACACGTCCAACAAGACCCGGGATCCCCGAGACCGACCCGCACATGGTAGAACCGAGCAAGAACAGGACGCAATCCGGATCGCCCGCGCCCGCGAACGGCGAGACAGAATCCTCAGCGACCACGAGGTTCTTTTCCACCGGGGTTGCCGCCGCGGTTTATTTCGGCCTCGCCCTCCTTTATTTCCTCCCCGCATTCCTGCCGACCCGCCACATCTTCGGCACGGATTACCTGCAAGCGGGATACTTCTTCCACGAGTTCGCGTCCGAGCGGCTCGCCGCGGGGGCGCTGCCCAAATGGGTCCCGTACGTGTTCGGGGGCCTGCCCATGTTCGCCAACCCGGGCAGCACGTTCTTCCCCGTCCGGCTTGCCGCCGGCCTGTTCCTGCCGGTGAAGGACCTCTTCCCGGCCATGTACGTGTTCCAGTTCTTCCTCGCCGGCCTGGGGATGTACCTGCTGGTCCGGGAGATGGGCGTGCGGCCCTGGATCGCGTTCGTCGCCGGCCTGGCGTTCCAGTTCACCGGCCTGCCCATGTCGTTCGTCTATGCGGGCCACGACGGCAGGATCATCGTCGCGACCCTGGCGCCTCTGTACATGTTCTTCCTGCACCGCGGCGTGCGCACAGGCCGGCTGGCGCCGTTCGCTGGTGCCGCGGCCACCATGGGCCTCGCCCTTCTCTCCTTCCAGATCCAGCTCGCATACTACCTGCTTTTCGCCGCTGCGGCCTGGGTGGTCTTCGCTTTCGTCCACCTGGGGACCTGGCGGGATGGACGTGGCCTGGCGAAGCGGCTGGCGTTGGGATTGGGGTCCGTCGCCTTCGCCTTCGCGTTGGCGGCGGTGAATTTCCTGCCGTTCAAGGACTACGTTGCCCAGTCTCCTCGCGGCGGGGCGGCTGGCCGCGGCTATGCGTACTCCACGTCCTACTCCATGCCGCCGGCGGAGATCCTCGGCCTGGCGGTCCCGGAGCAATCCGGCATCGACATCACCGACCTTCAGGGCCGGCCGAAATTCCCGCCATACCACGGGAAAAGCCCGTTCAAGCTCCACACGGAGTACGCCGGGGCATTCGTCGTCGCGCTCCTTTTCCTGGGCATCGTCTACAACCGCAAGGACCGTTACTGGTGGTTCTTTGCGGGCCTCGCCCTCGCCTCGCTGAGCGTCGCCTTCGGAGGGTTCACGCCCCTGTTCCGGCTGTACTACGCCGTGATGCCGGAGTTCAAGCGATTCCGTGCACCGAACCTGACGTTCTTCCTGGTGAGCACGTCGCTCGCGGCGATGGCGGCCCTGACGATGGAGCGGCTAGCGGTGCTGCGGGCCCAGGCCGCCGGCGCGGCCAACCGGAAGAAGCCGGTGGCGAACCCGCTCGCGCTGGTGCCCTGGGTGCTGGGCGGCCTCATCGCGTTGACGGTCATCGGGGCGGGTCTGGCCGGCGGGTCCACGACGGCAGGACCGTCCCGGGCCGCCGGTTGGATGCGCTTCGGATTCTTCCTGGCTGCCGTCGCGGTGCTTCTCTGGCTGTGGCTCACGAACCGCCTCCGAGCTCCCGTCGTGGCCGCCCTGTTGTCCGTGGTGGTCCTGGCAGACCTGTGGATCATCGACCGGCGCTTCTTCATGACCGTGCCGCCCCCCGACGTGACGTTTGCCGCCGACGACGTCGTCCGCTTCCTGGAGTCACAACCGGGGACATTCCGGGTGTGGGCCCCGAACCTGGAGCAGCAACAACGGGGCGCGTCGTATCAGCAGGGCGATTACCTCATGCACTTCAGGATCCAGCAGGCGGGCGGCGAGCACGGGAACCAACTGCAGCGTTGGAACCAGTACGTCGGCACCAGCCAGGCCACGTACGTCGACTGGCACAACTTCGGGCAATACCCCGTGTTCCTGAACGCGGCCAACGTGCGCTACATCATCACCCGGGCTCAGCTCGGCGGCGTTTCCTGGAAGGAAGTGCACCGGGGCAGCGCCATCGTGTACGAGAACCAGAATGCCCTGCCCCGAGCCTACCTGGTGGGCAACGTCGTCGTCGCGACCCCGCCGGAGGGCGCCCTCGACACCATGAAACAGGCCGGCTTCGACCCCAGCCACACCGCGGTGCTCTACGAGCCACTGGCCCAAGCGTTGGGAGGGGGCACCGTCCAGGGCACCGCCCAGGTGACCGTTTACCAGCCGGACCACATCGAGATCCACGCCAACACCGACCGCCGGGCCCTGCTCGTCGTCGCGGACAACTACTACGAAGACTGGAACACCACGGTGGATGGGACGGCCGTCCCGGTTCTGCAGGTGGACCACACGTTCCGGGGCATCGTCCTGGAGCCTGGCAATCATGACATCGTCATGGACTTCAGGCCCGCCGCCTTCTACGCCGGATTCTGGATCTACGTGGTCGGCAGCACGATCCTGATCGTGTACGGGCTCGCCCTGGCGATCCTGGCCTGGCTCCGGCGCCCCCGGGAGACACCGGCGCCGGCATGAGCCACGCCCGCGTATGGCGTCGGCTGGCGGCGATCCTGCTGGTGGGCGCCGCCGTGGCGTTCCTGGGCCTCACCATCACCCGCAACTGGTCCGAGCTGGGCCGCTACGACTGGCAGATCCGGCCGTTGCGGCTCGCGCTCAGCGTGCCGGCCCTGACTCTCGTGTTTCTCTGGGGCGTGGTGGTGTGGGCGGGCGTCCTGCGGGGTTTCCGGCACGACCCGGTTCCCCTGCCCCGCCTCGCTCGGATCTGGTTCCTGTCCAGCCTCACGCGCTACATCCCGGGCAAGATCTGGCAGTTCGTCAGTGCCGCGCAGCTGGCGCAGGCCGCAGGACTTTCAGGAGCCGTGCTCCTGACCTCCCTCATCGTCTACATGGGCTTCAACCTGCTGTCGGCCGCCGTCGTGGCCGCGCTCACGCTGCCCTTGGCCACGTATGGGTTTGGACGCGGCGCCGCGGCCGTGGTGGACGGATTCGCCATCGCATCCGTCGTGTTCGTCCATCCCCGCGTCCTGAACACGCTTCTCGGCGTTGCCCGCCGCGTTCTGCACCGGGAGACGCTCGTGTGGTCCGGCCGCTGGATCGACGGCCTCGCCCTGCTGCTCCTTGCGGCCGTTTCCTGGATCCTGTACGGGATCGCCTTCGCCCTGCTCGTCACCTCTCTCGTGGATGTGCCCTGGGCCCTGCTCCTGCCTCTGGCGGGCGTCGCCGCCCTCTCTTTCCTGGTGGGCTATTTCGTGTTTGTCGCGCCCGCGGGCCTGGGGGCACGCGAAGCCGTCATGACCCTCCTGCTGGCTCCTTACGCGCCGGCGGGCGTGGCCGCGCTGGTGGCCGTGGCGGCACGGTTGTGGACGGTAGCGGCGGAGCTATTGGGCGCACTGGCGGCGCTTCTGGTACGCGCGAAGAAACCGGCAGACGGCACGGCTGGAGGATCGAAGCGCACGGCTGGAGGATCGGAGCCCGTCGCGTAGGCGGGAACGGAGACGGCACCAACACGTTGACCCTGCCGCCCGCTATTCAGGCGTCCGGGAAAGCCTTCAGTGCTGTGCGGGCCCGTCGGTGCGCTCCCGTTCCGATTCGCCGGAACGGATGAGGCGACGCCGCAGCGCGTCGAGCTCGGCCCGCTGCTGGGCGATGAGCTCGGCCACGAAGCCGAACCCGAAGAGCAGGAATCCCAGCGTCTCCAGCAGGATCACCAGGTACAACAGCGGCCGGAAGCCGAAAGGCGGCATGACGGCCACGATGCGGAGCACGATGGTGACGAGGCCGACGAGGATGCCCAGTCCGACCATGATCAACCCGCTCAGCCCGAAGAGCATCATGGGCTTGCGGGAGAAGAACAGGTAGAACGCCACCGAGATCAGGTCCAGCACACCCACCAGGATCCGGCCCCGCCCCGAGTATTTCGCCGCTCCATGGCGGCGGGCGTGGAGCCGGATGTCGATCTCGGTAACCGAATAGCCCCGGTGGTAGGCCAGCACGACGAAGAACCGGTGCCAGTCGTGGCGAAGGTGGATCTCCTGGAGGATGCGCCGACGGAAGCCCTTCATGGAATTGAGGTCCGACACCGGCATTTTGAACAGCAGGCGATTCAGCCGGTTGTAGGTGCCTGACACCACGTGCTTCTCGTACTCCCCCATCTTCCGGCCGGTAACGATGTCCCACCCGTCCTGCAGCTTTTCGAGGAATCGCGGGATCTCTTCGGTGTCGTGCTGGAGGTCGGCGTCGAACAGGATGACCCACTCGGCCGTGGTATGCTCCACGCCCGTCAACATCGCTTCGGTCTTGCCGAAATTTCGCCGGTGGCGGACGACGTGGAAGCTCGGCCAACCCGCCGCTTCCGCCTCGGCACGCTCCGCCGTGCCGTCCGTGGAGCCGTCGTCCACAAGGATGACCACGCCGCCGAGGTCGTGCCGCTGGAACGTGGCCCGAAGCTCCGCCACCAGCTCCGGCACGTTGTCCACCTCGTTGTATGCGGGCACGACGACCGCGAAATCAGTTCGCGTACGCGCGTTCAACGGCGGCGCGCTCATCGGGCCAACCGCCGAAACGGCGGACGGGTCCTGGGACCCTCCGCCGCCTTGTCCGCCATCGGTCGTCTGTCGTCGGTCGTCGGTCACTAGACGCGCTTTCGCATGCGGGCCGACAGGATCCCGAGCTGATCCCGATACTTCGCCACCGTGCGCCGGGCGATCTGCACCCCTTCTTCCTTCAGGATGTTGACGATCGCCTGGTCGGTGAGCGGCTTCTTCGGGTTTTCGTCCTCCACAAGCTTCTCGATCTTGTCCTTGATGCCCCGGGCGCTCACGTCCTCGCCCGAGGCCGTGGACAGCCCGCTCGAGAAGAAGAACTTGAGCGGAAGCACGCCGCGCGGCGTCTGGACGAACTTCTCATTGGTCACCCGCGACACCGTGGACTCGTGCATGTCGATGACTTCCGCCACCTCCCGCAGGGTCAATGGCTTCAGGTACTGCACGCCCCGCTCGAAGAACTCCCGCTGCCGGTCCACGATGAAGTTCATCACCTTCAGCATCGTCTGGCGCCGCTGCTCGATCGCCTGGATCATCCAGTTGGCGCTGTTCAGCTTGTTGGCGATGAACTCCTTGTTCTCCCCCTTGTACTTGGACTTGTCCCTCGCGATCTCGCGGTACGTGCGCGACAGACGCAGCCGCGGCAGGCTTGTGTCGTTCAGGAAGACGTGGTACTCGCCGTCGATCTTGTCCACGATGAGATCGGGCGTGACGTAGTTGTCCGAAGCGTCGCTGTACTGGAGGCCCGGTTTCGGGTCCAGCTTCGCCACCTCGTCGGCCGCTTCCTGGACCTCACGGGCCGGGATGGACAGCTCCTTCGAGATCTCCGACCAGCGATGGTTGATGAGCTGGTCGAAGTACTGATCCACGATGCGGTACGTCACCGTGTCTTCCAGCTTGAGATCCCGCAGTTGGAGCAGGATGCACTCGCGCAGGTCCCGCGCCGCGATGCCTGGCGGATCGAAGCTCTGGATCCGTTGCAGCATCTCCTCCCCCTGCGCCACCGAGAACGGCTCCAGTGGCTCACCCCCGTCCTCCGACCAGGCGGCGCCCTCGTCCTCCACCCATCGGTTCAATGCATCCACTACCTCGTCCACCGAGCACGTGAGGTAGCCGTCATCATCGATGTTGCCGATGATCTCCTCGCCCAGGAGCACTTCACGCTCCGTCACCGACAGCAGCATCAACTGGTCCCGAAGGTGGTCGGCCAGGTCACGACTCTCCACCGACACGGGCTCGTAGTACTCCTTCTCCTCGTACTCCGCCCGCCGCCCGCCCGCCTCGAACCCATCGAGCAGGATCTCTTCCCAGTCGATTTCCTCGTTCTCACTGTCGGTCTTCTCGTCCGACGCGACCTGCTCCTCCTCCGTCGCAACCGGCTCCTCCAACTCGAGGAACGGATTGTTCAGCATTTCCTGCTTCAGGTGTTGCTGGAGGTCGAGGAGGGGCATGTACAGGAGATCCATCGCCTGGTAAAGGCGTGGATTGATCTTCATCTCCTGTTTGAGCTGTGTGCCCTGGTAGAGTCCCGTCTTCATGCTCATACAGCGTCCGGTGGAAGATACCGTTCACGCATGCGGGCGGTCAGCGTCGGCCCGAAATATATCTCCGCCACTTCATCGTTCCAGACCAGCTCTGCCACGGTGCCGGAAACACGCACACGGCCATCATACATAATATAAGCTCGATCCACGATTTCGAGGGTCTGTTCGACGTTGTGATCCGTGATGATGACGCCGATCCCCCTGTGCCGCAGGTCCGCCACGATCTGCTGGATGTCATGCACCGCAATGGGGTCCACGCCGGCGAACGGCTCATCCAGCAGCATGAACTTGGGCCGGCTCACGAGCGCCCGCGTGATCTCCAACCGCCGCCGCTCACCGCCGGACAGCGAGTATGCCTTGGCATCCCGCAGGTGTTTGAGCCCCAGCTCATCCAACAGGTCTTCAAGGCGCGCCGCGCGTTCTTTCCTCGGAAGCCCCATCGTCTCCAGGATGGCCAGGATGTTCTCCTCTACGGTCAGCTTTCGAAACACCGACGGCTCCTGGGCCAGGTACCCGATACCGGCCCTCGCGCGCCGGAACATGGGCACGCCCGTCAATTCCCGCTCATCCAGGAACACCCGCCCGCGCTCCGGGTTGATCAGACCCACGATCATGTAGAACGTCGTGGTCTTCCCGGCGCCGTTGGGTCCCAGCAGGCCGACGATTTCGCCCTGGGACACCTCCAGGTCGACATCGTTCACCACCTTGCGCTTGCGATACACCTTCACCAGGGAGCGCGCTCGCAAGGTGCTGGCCGGACCGGCGGCCGTCACGCCCTCGACCCCGGCCTCTTCCCGTTGAAGCAAATTCCTTACCGCTGCTTCCAGATCGCCGACCACCGCATCCCTCTGAGGCGCCAGTTGCGCCCAGAGATCCGGGGACAACTGAATGTCGTCCTGGCCATCCCGGGCCGGAGCCACGAAGCCTTCATGCCGCAGCCGATTCAGGACATGCTCGTCCATGTAGCGAGAGAGTTGTTCCGTGGCGTCCAGATCATCCTGTCCGGCGAACATCGAATCGTCCGGCACGATACGGGCGTGCGCACCCCGCACGGCTGCAAGCCAGTCCGTGCGCGCCACAGACCCCGCAGGGCCTGCGTAGCGCATGAGCTCCAGGAGCGCCAGACCGACGGAGCCGTCATGCGAGGGGAGCTCGTCGAAGAAACGCCGGAGGCGGTCCATGCCGGTTTCCGTGGTTTCATCCATTCGGTTTCGCGGTCTTCGGCGTCGCCGCCGTATCGGCCGGCGCCGGCTTCTTGTTCGGGTCCAGATACACCCCCTGGATCGGCCCCTCCGCTTCCACGCGCTGCACTTCCCCATGTTTGAAGTGGAGCGTGATACGATGCGCCGTCATGTAGTTGATCCCGGGCTTCGGCCCCGCCGCGGCGCTGTCGGCCGCCGCGCGTGCCGCCGCCGAGTCCGCGACCGCCGAGTCCGCGACCGCCGAGTCCGCCACCATGGGCTTCGCCGCCGGTTGTCCGGGCTCGGCTTTGTTCGCGTCCTGCGGCCGGATTCTGTACAGGGACCGGGCCGGCTGCGTGTTGCCCACGACCACGACCCGCTCCAGTGTTCGCTGCACGGTCGAATCCGCGGCCTGCCCCACCGAGTCTGGCGGCGATGAAACGGCGGAATCAGGCCTCAACGCGGGCCGCTCCGAGGTCGCCCCTTCGCCCCGGCCGGTGCTGTCCCGCCCGACCGGGCCCGCCGCCGTGTCCGCCGCGAAGAAGCCGATGATCGTATCGCCCCTCACCCAGTCGTGGGCGGCTTCCGGCGGCAAGTTCACGCCCAGCGAGTCGCCCAGGCGTTCACCGTAGGCCTGGCCGATGGCGATCACCCGCTCCAGCCGTTGATCCGGCGCCACCGCGTGGATGGAGTCGGCCTCCAGCCTGAATTCTTTCGCCGTCGTCACCGCCTGGACCGAATCGGCGTACGTCGTGTCGGCGCCCCAGCGCGCCGCGGGAGCGCCCGGTGGCAGTGTCGGGATCTCGTCGCTCGCCGCCGTATCCGTGCCGGCGGCAGCGCCCGCCAGAGTGTCCACCGGCGCCGGTAGGGCTCCGGCGGTCGTGTCGTGCGCTGCTGCGGCCACAACCGCCGTGTCGTGCGCTGCTGCGGCCACAACCGCCGTGTCGTGCGGCGCCACGGTTGGCGCCTGTCGTGTCGTGTCCTGCGGAGGCCGAGCCGGTGCAGTCCCCGCCGTATCGGGTTGCGGCCGCCCGCGGGGGGGCGCCCCTGGCGCGCCGGGCTGCCCGCGGGGCGGGCCGCCTGTCGTGTCCCGCGCCGCGCTGCCCGGTCGGGGCGCCGCGGCCGCGGCCGCGGCCGCCAACGCCGCCAGCCGGCCCGGCACCCACGCCCGCATGTCCTGGAACTCGCCGCCGACAAACCCGATGCTCAGGCGTGGCGCCACAACCTGCAGGTCCTCCGAATGCAGCCGCACCGCGCCCACCGCCTCCACGTCCCGCAGCTCGTTCTCCGCCAGGTACGCATCAATGGAATCCGCAGCCAGGCGATACTGCGGATCCAGAACACGCGCCTCGCGCCGCAGGGACAGCCGGCCTCCGGCCTGGTCGAACTCGGCCGAATCGGCGTAGGCGTCCGTTCCCCCGCGCACGATCACCACGTCGTCTCTCGCCCGGAACAATCCGGTGCCCAGGAATTCCATCCAGTTCGCGTGGACATCGATGGGCGGCGTCGTGTCGGACGGGGCCCCCGGGCCCGCCGAGTCCTTCGGCGGGTACAACGTGGCGTGGGGACGCCCGCCTTCCACGATCGCGCGGGCTACGGGACGTTGCGCGGTCTGTTGCTGGTACTGCAGTCGCTGGCCGCGCACCACCGACCGGCTGTCCAGCTCCGTCAACACCACCGAGCCCCGGGCGAACAAGGTCGATGTGTTGCCCAGGAAATTGGCCCAGTCGGCATGCAGGGTCCTCGTCGAGTCCTGGTAGAAGACATGGCGGATCAGCTCCAACTCGCCCGTCGTCCGGCGCCAGACGGCGCTGTCCGCCCGCACCTCCACTCCACCCGTGCACAGGAAACGCGTCGGCCCCTGGATGAAGATGGTCTCCTCACCGCGGGAGTTCCGGATGCGCCGGAAATTCGCTCGTTCCACCGTATCGCAGGTGCGTTGCGTGCCCTGCGCCTCCTGCGCTTCTTCCCGGGCCGTCCCCGGCGCCACCTGCGCCGACAGCGGCTCAGCAAGCACGAGCGGAAGCAGCGCCCAAACCCATGACCGCATCACATCTCAATCTTGAGGTTCTGGGCCTTGCCGTTCTTCACCCGCACATCATCCATGCGGCCGTCGGACGTGAACCCATCCCCCACCACCGTCGTTTCGCCCTCCTTGTACGTCGTCTTCAGGTCACTCCAGATCATGTCCGCCCGCGGGTCGTAATGCAGCTCCTCGGTCTCGATCCGGCGGGTCGAGTCCTGCGTCACCAGCACGACATGCCCCTTCGCCACCATCGCCTGCGTGCGCGTGTCCATCGTCCCCTGCAGGGCGGTCAGGTGCGCCGCTTCCTTCCCCTCCTGGTCGAACAGCGTCAGGCGCACAGGCCGCATCAGCACCTTCGACGAGTCCTCGAAGACGTACGCCGTATCCGCGAACAGCCGCGCCCGCAAGACCCCCAGGTCCCGCACGTCGTATTGGACATCCGACATCACCTGGTCCGCAGGCAGCGTCGCCGCGCCTTCCGCCACCGGATTCTCTTCGTGGGAGCAGGCCGCCAGTAGAAGACACGATAAAACGGTTGAGATACCGATAGCCAAATGCCTTTGTCCAGACATTATACGGCTCCTGCGCGCATGAGATCATGCAGGTGTACGATGCCCACCAACCCGCCGTCTTCGTTGGTCACCGGCATCGCCATGATCCCGTGGGTCTCCATCTCGAAAACCGCGGATGCGGCCATCACACCGGGCCCGGTGGTCTTCGGTTCGGCGTTCATGACCTCGCCGACGGGCACCTTTTCCCACGCATCCTCGCGTTCCATGAGGCGCGTGAGGTCCCCGGCCGTGACGACGCCGACGACCCGCCGCTGCTCGTCGACGATGGGGACCGTGCCACGCTTCTTGGCCAGCAACATGACGCACTGGCGCATGGGGGCATCTGCCTTCAGGGTCGGCAGGTCGCGCACGAGCATGACGTCGCGCACACGCAGGGTGAGCTTCCGCCCGAGGGCTCCGCCCGGGTGGAGCCGTGCGAAATCCTCCCGGCTGAACCCACGGCGGAGCAGGAGGGCGACGGCGAGGGCGTCCCCCATCGCCAGCGTGGCGGTGGTGGATGTGGTCGGCGCGAGGTCGAGGGGGCAGGCCTCCTCGACCACGGAACAGTCCAGGGCGACGTCGCCGGCCCGTGCCAGCGAGGAATCCATGCGTCCGGTCATCACGATCTTGGATACACCCAAACGGCCGAAATACTCCATCAAGCCAGCAAGCTCTTCGGATTCGCCGCTCTTCGAGATCAGGATGGCGACGTCATCCCGCGAGACCACGCCGAGATCGCCGTGGAGGGCTTCAACGGGGTGCAGGAACGTGGCAGGCGTGCCCGTGGATGTGAGGGTCGCTGCAATCTTGCGCGCGATGATGCCGCTCTTGCCCACGCCGGTGACGATGACCCGGCCGGCAGCCTCGCTGACGCGGTGGAGCGCGGCGACGAATGCGTCGTCCACACGATCGACCAGGGCGGCCACGGCCGCCGCTTCGGCCCGCAGGACGTCCCGGGCGCGTTCAACCAGCTCGGCGTCATCGGTTACACGTTCGCCGTTGAACGCATCACCCGCTTCGAGGGGCGCCGGCTGGGGTGCAGCATCAGGGTTCACGGCCCATCACTCCTTCCCTCCGCGCCCGGATGGCCGCGAAGTGCTCTGAAATCTCTCCGTGCTCTCTGGAACGGCAGTAGGCATCCACGAGGTCGGACCAGACGCCGCGTCCTTTCAATAACGCTTCGGCGAATTCCCGCACCGCCCCCTCGCCCCCCCGCTGCCGTGTGCACCACCGGGCCAGGGCGCGGACTTCCGGCACCGCATTGGCCACCGCCACCGGCAGGCCCACCTTCCGCAACACCGGCAGGTCCGCCAGGTCGTCGGCGACCATGGCGACCTCGTCCCAACCGGCGCCGAGGCGGGCCATGATGGATTCCAGGAGCGGAACCTTGCGCGCCTCGCCGTCCTGGTGGGCCTCGATCCCCAACTCGGCGGCCCGCAGCGTGGTGGCAGGCGACTCGCGCCCACTCACCAGCACCACTTCGATTCCCGCCCAGACCATCATCTTGATTCCCAGCCCGTCCTGGACGTGGAAGCGCTTCAGCTCCACGGGGCCCGCGTCGGAATGTCCGATGTAGACGCCGTTGTCGGTTAGAACGCCATCCACATCGAGGACCACCAGGCGCACGCGTTGCGCCAGGTCGAGGGGCAGGCCGTCAGCCAAGGTCCACGTCCGCCGCAGGCAGGTTCTGGCCGAGAGCGGACCGTATGGCCAGAACATCGTCCAGCAGGGCCTGGAGGCGATCCAGCCGCAGCATGTTGCTGCCGTCCGATGGGGCCGTTTCCGGCCGGGGGTGTGTTTCCAGGAACAGGGCCGACGCGCCCGCTGCGACGGCCGCGCGGACCAGCGCCGGGGTGAATTCCGGGTCGCCGCCGCTGGCGCCGGCCGCCCGGCCGGGCCGCTGGACGGAGTGTGTGCCGTCGAAGATGGCGGGTACGCCAATGGAATCCTGGATCCTGCGGAAGGAGCGCATGTCCACCACAAGGTCGCCGTACCCCATGAACGTGCCACGCTCGGTGACCGCCAGGGCGCTGCCGCCTGCCTCCCGGGCCTTGGCCACCGCGCCCTTCATCTCTTCGGGCGCCATCCACTGCCCCTTCTTCAGGTTCACCGGCCGGCCGCTGGCCGCCGCCGCCTGGATCAGGTCCGTCTGGCGGCACAGGAAGGCCGGGATCTGCAGCACGTCGCACACCGCCGCCGCGGCTTCCACCTGCCACGTCTCATGGACGTCCGTGAGGACCGGGAGCCCGGTCTCCGTCCGGACACGTTCGAGGCGCCGCAGGCCGTCTTCCAGCCCCGGCCCCCTCGGCGCACCCGGCCGGCTGCGATTGGCCTTGTCGTAGGAGGCCTTGTAGATGATGGGAAGGGCCAGCGTCTGACTGATCTTCGCCAACGCCGTCCCGACCTCCACGTTCAGGTCGTCGTCCTCGAGGACGCAGGGCCCCGCGATCACGAAAAACGGCCCGGCGGCCCGAAACAGCTCGGCCGGCCCGGGCCCAATCTTCTCGTTGTTCATCCGATCTCGTTGGTTGCGTTCAACCCGTCATCTCGGCGGGGGCCGTTTCCGATGTCCGCGCCCGGGGCGACGGCTCGGCCATGCGGTCGCGCCGCGCCATCGCCGCGCCGATGAAGGAGGCGAACAGCGGATGCGGCCGCGTTGGCCGTGACTTGAGCTCCGGATGGAACTGGCACCCCACGAACCACGGGTGGCCCGGCAGCTCGAGGATCTCCACCAGGTTGCCATCCGGCGAGATGCCGCTGAAGCGCATGCCGTGTTCCGCCAGGATGTCGCGGTACGCGTTGTTGACTTCGTAGCGGTGGCGGTGGCGTTCGCTGATTTCCGCGGCGCCGTAGATGTCGTGCGCCCTCGAGTCGGGACGGAGCCGCGCGGGATACGCCCCCAGGCGCATGGTGCCGCCCATGTCCGTGACCTGGCGCTGCGAATCCATCAGGCAGATGACCGGGTCGGTGGCATCCTTCAGGAACTCGACGGAGTGCGACTCCCCGAGTTCGCATGCGTTGCGGGAGAACTCGATGACCGCGCACTGGAGGCCAAGGCAGATGCCGAAGAAGGGCAGCTCGTGGGTGCGCGCCCAGTGGATCGCCTGCACCATGCCCTCCACGCCGCGGACTCCGAAGCCGCCCGGGATGAGCAGGCCATGGTACTGTTCCAGCAGGGACACATCGCTGTCCTCGAAGGACTCGCTGGACAGCCACTGGATGTCGACGCCGACGTCGTTGTGGATGCCCCCGTGGATGAGAGCCTGCTGCACCGACTTGTAGGAGTCCACGAGCTCCGTGTACTTCCCCACCACGGCAATGCGCACCATGCCGCGCGGCGGCTCCTTGATGGTCTGGACCATCTGGCTCCAGGCGCCCAGGTCCGGCTCCGGCACATCCAGGCCCAGCTTGTTCACGACCAGCTCGTCCAGCTTCTGCCGGTGGAGCATCAACGGGACTTCGTAGATGGTGGACACGTCCCGCGCCTCGATGACGCCCGCCACGTCCACGTTTGTGAACAGGGCGATCTTGCGCCGCAGGTCATCCTCCAGCGGCCGGTCGGTGCGGCAGATGAGGACGTCCGGCTGAATCCCGATCTCCATCAACTCGCGCACCGAGTGCTGGGTGGGCTTGGTTTTCAGCTCTCCAGCCGCGGCGATGAACGGCAGCAGAGTCACGTGCATGAACAGGGTGTGTTCCCGGCCCACGTCCTGCCGGAACTGGCGGATCGCCTCCAGGAACGGTTGCGACTCGATGTCGCCCACGGTGCCGCCGATCTCCGTGATCACCACGTCGTGGTTCGGAGCCAGACGCCGGATCGCGCCCTTGATCTCGTCTGTGATGTGCGGGATCACCTGCACCGTGGCGCCCAGGTAGTCCCCGCGGCGCTCCTTGGTGATGACATCCCGGTAGATGCGGCCCGTGGTGATGTTGTTGGCCTGGGACAGGGACTCGTCGATGAAGCGCTCGTAATGGCCCAGGTCCAGGTCCGTCTCCGCGCCGTCGTCCGTCACGAAGACCTCTCCGTGCTGGAACGGCGACAGGGTGCCGGGGTCCACGTTGATGTACGGATCGAACTTCTGGATGGTCACCCGCAGGCCGCGTTCCTTCAGCAGGCGGCCGATGGAAGACGCCGCAATGCCCTTCCCAAGGGAGGACACCACGCCGCCGGTCACGAAGATGTACTTGGTGGGGTGACGGATCTCGTCATTCATTCGATCACGCTTCTGTTGAGTGGAACAGGTGCTTGTTCGTCAAGATGCCTGCTTCGACACGTCTCAGGTCATCCGGTGTGTCGACCCCCCGCTCCGTCCCCGCCACGACCGACACGCCGATGGTCAGACCTTCCGCCAACGGCCGCAACTGCTCCAGCCGCTCGATACGCTCCAGCTCGTTCTCCGGCAGGGCGACCCAGCGACGCAGGGTTTGGGGCGTGTACGCGTACACCCCAATATGCCGAAGGTAGCACCCGGACGCGAGGTCCCGCGCCGAGGGTGCGCCGTCCCTGCGAAAGGGCACGGGCGCACGCGAAAAATACAGGGCGCCACTATCCGGGCGACGCACGACCTTCACCACGGCCGGGTCGTGCAGTTCGCGCTCGGAAACCAGCGTCGTAGCGATCGTGCCGATGTCCCACCCCTCCACCACCCGATCCACCGCGCCCGCCACCTGCTCGCCGGACACGAACGGCTCATCCCCTTGCACGTTCACCACCACATCATACCCGCAAAAAGCAGGAAGGGCCGCGACTTCCGCGACCCGTTCAGTACCGGAGCGATGGTGCTGCGCCGTGCGGGCGACGTCCGCGCCCGCCACCCTGCATACCCGTTCTACTTCCTCGCTGTCCGTGGCCACGACCACGCGGTCGAACACATTCACGTGCACGACCCGTCGCCACACCCATTCAATGAGGGGGCGGCCGGCCAACACCTGGAGCGGTTTACGCTCCAGACGCTCCGATCCCAGACGCGCCGGGATCACCCCGAGCACACGCGGCTGCCCCATACGAGTTCCTCACATGCGAATCGGCGCGCCGAGTGGCCGCGCCGAAGGTTTTTCGAATCTAAACACCCGCCCGCGGGCTGTCAAAACGACGCGCGGCGGCGCATCGGCTCATCGACGCTGCCACGGGTAGCGTCCGGCGAACGGCCATAGGAGCCCCGCGCTCAGCACCCCACGGCTGGTGTCCCGCGCATCCACGAGGTATTCGACGTAGGCACCGAAGAATTCCAGGCCACCGCCGATGTTCTGTTCGAGGCGTGTTTCGGCCGCCGATGCGTTCCAGGCCCGGCCTGCCGCGTCGATGAGGGCGAGGTCCGGAGCGCCCAGTACCGGGAGGGCGAGCCACCGCGGCAGCGGGATCAGGTAGCGGGTCTGCACAAAGGCCAGGCGATCCCCGCGAAATTCACCGACATCGTACACCGGCAGGGTTCCCGCTCCACCCAGGATGCCCCAGCGCTGCCGGGGCAAGGAATCCGTGCCCGGCAACGGGCCCATGAATCGCCAGCGCACTTCCAGCGTCTGGTTCGCGATGGCCTTCATGGCCCACGTGCCCCCCACCTCGAACCGGTCGAAGCGGTACTGCCCGCCACGGACCTTGCGAGCCAACTCGAACTGTCCGCCCAGCGCCAGCCACGTGACACTGCCCGTCCAGTTCAGATCGAGGCCGGCCATGCCGCTGGCGATCGTGCCGCCGTCGATGGGAGGGTTGGGCCGGGGTGTGGAACCGACCACGTGCCACGGGTTGCCGGCGGCCAGCGAGGAAGCGTCCTCCAACTGCACGCCTACGTGCAGATCCGCGTGGAACCGTTTTTCGACATCCCCCAGTTCCTTGCGGAGGGTGACGTACAGGCGATCGGCGGCGTAGTAGTCCCGGTAATCGCTGCCGTTCCACAGGTATGTGACGGAGTTGTAACCGTTGCGCCGGTTCCAGCCGTCGTTGGTGAATGTCGAGCGCTCCACGCCCCCGCGAAGCTCGTACGCCCCCGCCCGCAGCCCCAGATCTGCGCCGCCCACCGGCTCGCCCCGCTGCGTCTGGTAGCCGACCCAGCCGTGGATCGTCGTCTGCACGGGGCCTACCTCGGGCAAAGCCAGGCCTGCGCCCCAGGCCGCCGTCAGGCCCGCGACCCGGTCGTAGGTGGGCGCGTGGAGACCCAGCGCAGGACTGTCCAGCTTGATCCTCGAAGGCTGTTCGCGTGCGACGATGCGCAATACGCCGTCCGCGCGTACCACGTGGTAGGGCGCGTCCGGCAGATCGATGATGTGCCCGCCGATGCGGGCGTTCATCGACCGGTACAGGCCACCCCCGATGCTTACCACGTCGCCGGTCACCCGGGCCCCGGGCCGGAGGAACATGCCACCGTCCACTGCGACGAGGTCGCCCCGCACCGTGCCTTCCAGGATGAGCGTCGCATCCAGCACCAGGACGTCCTGGGGGATCGTGTCGCCGACGCCCACGAACGTATCCGCGGCCACCAGCGTGTAGTGCCCCGATGCCAACAGGCGGGCGAGGCGCCGATCCAGCGCCACGTCCGCCGCGCCCTGCCGCTCGACCCGTTGTGCGACGGCTACTTCCGGCCATGCGACAGCCAGCACCGACAGCATCGCGAGGAACCAGCGTCCGCCGTTCGTCGACACGGTCAACCGAGCTCCAGGAAGGCCGCCACCAGATCGCGGCCGTGGTCGCTGACAATGGATTCGGGATGAAACTGCACGCCCCACACGGGGTGCTCCCGGTGGCGCACCGCCTGGATTTCGTCCGCCCAGCCGGGCTCGTCCGTCCAGGCCACCACCTCGAGGACGTCCGGCAGCGTGGCCCGCTCCAGCACCAGCGAATGGTAACGCATGACCGTCAGGGGCGACGGCACGTTGGCGAAGAGCCCCGAACCGGTGTGCGCGACGGGTGATACTTTGCCGTGCATCATGCGCCGGGCGCGCACGACCTGCGCGCCGTACGCCGCCCCGATGGCCTGATGGCCCAGGCAAACGCCCAGGATGGGGCGTTCAGCGCCGAATCGTTGGATGCATTCCACGCTGATGCCGGCTTCAGCCGGCGTGCACGGGCCCGGTGAGACGACGATGTGGTCCGGGTCGAGCGCCGCGATCTCGTCGAGCCCGATCTCGTCATTGCGCCGGACCACCGGGGCGGCCCCGAGCGTCCCCAGCATCTGGACCAGGTTCCAGGTGAACGAGTCGTAGTTGTCGATGACCAGAACCATTGCCGCCTCACGCCCGCGGGTGGAACCTGCGATGCATGTCGCGCAGGTACTCGCGGTCCACGTGCGTATAGATCTGCGTCGTGGAGATGTCCACGTGTCCCAGCATCTCCTGTACCGCCGCCAGGTCCGCGCCACCCTCCAACAGGTGTGTGGCAAAGGTATGGCGCAACGTGTGCGGTGTCACCCGCTTCTCCAGGCCGGCGCGCTTCACGTGTTTCTTGAGAATCTTCCAGACGCCCATGCGCGTCAGCGGCTGGCCGCGTGCATTCAGGAACACCACACCCCCGCCCTTTCCACGGTCCAGCCGGCCCCGTACCTCCCGCAGGTACACGCCCAGAGCCTGCACTGCGCTGCCACCCACCGGCACCAGCCGCTCCTTGGAACCTTTGCCGAAGACCGTTGCGAACCCCTCGTCGAGAGCCAGGTCCCGCACCCGGACCGTGATGAGCTCGCCGACCCGCACGCCGGACGCGTACATGAACTCCAGCATGGCCCGGTCCCGCCAGTACAGGCGGTCGGAGGGGTCGGGCGCCTCCAGCAACCGCACCACCTCGTCCAGCCGGAGCACGTCGGGCAGGCGCCGCCACGCACGCGGCGACTCCAGTTGCTCGCTGGGATCCGCATCGGCCAGTCCCTCGGCCAGCAGAAACGCATAGTAGGTCCGAACGGCGGAGAGACACCGCCGGATGGACGAGGGCTGAAGGCCCAGGTCCTTCAAGTGGTACACGAACTCGCGCAGATCCCGCCCGCTGGCCCCGTCGGCGCCGGCGATGCCGCGCGATTGAAGGAACGCCGCCAACCGCCCGACGTCGCCGTCATATGCGGCCAGGGTGCGCGGCGAAAGGCCTCGCTCGAACTCCAGGTAGTCGCGAAAGCGGTCCAGATGGAACATGCCTCGTCGCCGTCAACGTTTGTGCCGCCGCGTGCGCCACCACCACACTCCGACCAGCAGCAGCAGAAAAAGCGCCACCCAGAGCAGAATGCCGCTCACGTGCGAAAACGTGCTTGTGATCCAGTCCAGGTTTCTCCCGGCGAGAGAGCCCAGGAACACAAGGGCACCGTACCACATCGCAGACGCGACCGCCACCGGGAAGGCCACCCGGGGGAGGGACAGATGGGTCACGCCGGCAAACACGGGCACCGTCGCCCGGAACCCCGGCAGGAACCGGCTCACGATGATGGCGGGCTCCCCCCAGCGTTCATAGAACAGGCTGATCTGTTGGAGCTGCCGGGGGTGGAGCAGCCAGCGCCCTACCCGGCGGCCGAAGAAAGCCCTGCCGTAGCGACGTGCCAGGCCGTACACCACCAGTGCCGATGCCACGTTTCCGAACCAGGTCACCAGAAAGACGAGCCACAGCCGGGCCGCTCCCCGCGCAGCCAGGAAAGAACCGATGAGGACGAACGTATCCGCCGGAACCGGCGGTATCACGTTTTCCACCGCGGCGCCCGCGCCCAACACCAGGTAGATCAAGGCGCCGGGCAACGCGCCCATGATTGCGAGGATCCGGTGGATCACGGGGGCCCCGTCCGGTGGTGCCGGTGCTCAGTCGGCCGGGCGCAGCAACGCTACGGCCAGCACGGCCACTCCTTCTCCGCGCCCGATCCAGCCCATGCCTTCGTTCGATTTGCCTTTGACGGAAACCGCCTCCTGCGAGACATCCAACGCGGCCGCCAGTGTCGCCCGCATGCCGGCCACGTGCGGCGCGATGCGGGGCCGCTCGCACACCACCGTCACGTCCACGTTTCCGACGCGCAAGCCGTCATCCCGGAGTGCGGCGACCACCTGCCGGAGCATCGCCATGGAATCGGCGCCGCTCCAACGAGGGTCGTCGGGGGCAAACCACGCCCCGATGTCACCGCGGCTGGCCGCGCCCAGCAGCGCGTCGGTCACGGCATGCGCCACGGCGTCCCCGTCCGAATGCCCGGCCAGGCCGGGCACATCCGGGATCTCCACGCCGCCCAGGACCAACGGCCGGCCCTCGTCAAACCGGTGCGAGTCGTAACCCGTGCCTACCCGCATGCCTGCACCTCCCCCTCCAGACACGGCGAGGCCACCGCAGGGTGGTCGCCTTGGCCCGCACACGAAAACGGGAGCGGCTTCGTGGCCACTCCCGAACTCGTCGTTCGTCGACTGTCCAACACGATGGTACCCCGCAGGCGCCGGGGCCGGCTCCGCTCACGCCGCCGCAGCGGTTCGCCATCCACAACACGGGCAGCCGTCATCCCCCTCCTCCACCAGCGTGTAGTCCTGATAGCGGCGCCGCGGCGCATAGCCCGCGTCCTCGATGATGCGCCGGATCTCCGCTTCCGGCATGATGAAGTCGATGCCGGCAGCGCTCACCACGTTCTCCTCGATCATCAGGGACCCGAAGTCGTTGGCGCCGAACCGAAGGGCGACCTGCGCCATCTTCGGGCCCTGCGTGACGTAGGAAACCTGGATATTGTCGAAATTGTCCAGCACCAACCGGCTCAGAGCCGTCAAACGAAGGTAGTCCATACCGGTCCCGTGCGGCAGGTCCCAGTGGGCCATCTGCGTGTGCAGTGGCTGGAACGACCACGTGATGAACGCGGTGAACCGCCCTCCACCCCGCGCAACGCTGCGCTCCTGCACCGCGCGCAGGCGAGCGAGGTGTTCCAGCCGGTCGGCCCAGGTTTCCCCCACCCCGTACATCATCGTCGCCGTCGTGTGCATGCCCAGCTCGTGGGCCGCTTCATGAATCTCAAGCCAGTGGGTGGCGCCGATCTTCTTCGGCGCGATGACGTCGCGCACCGCATCCACCAGGATCTCCCCGCCCGCTCCGGGGATGGAGTCCAGGCCGGCCCCGCGAAGCTCCCGCAGCACGGCGTCGAAGGGCATCCGTGCGACCCGGGAAATCACCTCGACCTCGGACGCGCTGAACCCGTGCACGTGGATCGGGTGGCGCGTCTTGATATAGTCCAGCAGCCCCGTGTACCACTCCAGCGGCAGATACGGGTTGTGGCCACCCTGGATCAGGATCTGCACCGCTCCCAGTGCTTTCGCTTCATCGATCTTGCGGCCGATCTCCGCGTAGCTCAGCACGTACGCTTCATCGGCTTTCGGACGGCGGTAGAAGGCGCAGAACCGGCAATCGGTGACGCACAGGTTGGTGTAGTTGATGTTCCGGTCCACGATGTAGCTGACGACGTCCGCCGGCGCCCGCCGCCGGCGCAGCGCGTCGGCCCGCGCCCCCAACTCGAGGAGCGGCGTCGATTCCAGCACGCCCAGCCACTCTCCGATCAGTTCGGCGTGCGGCCGCTGGTCCAGAGGGACCGGGACGTACTCCGGCTGCACCGCGAGCTCCACACTGCCCATGGACCCTTCCGGCGTCGGCGCCCATCGGCGGGGCGCCACACTCTGGAGGATCGGAAGATCCCGTTGCTCCGCCGGTACCCTGACGTGCTCCTTCATCCTTCTCCCGCCTTCTCTTCGTGGTACCCGTCCGCCGACCACCCATTGCGCCGCGTCAGCCCTGTCATGGGGCCCCGCCTCACCATTCCCGCAGCTCGTTGTAATGCGCGTCCCGCTCCGTCGGACGCTTGCCCGCGTCCTTGATGAGCCGGATGATCTCGTCCCAGCTCAAGCCCTGGGGCGTATCCGCTCCGGCCATGTGGTAGATGCGTTCCTTGACCACCGTGCCCTCCAGATCGTCCACACCGAAATGGAGCGCCACCTGGCTCACCTTGGGCGTGTTCATGATCCAGTGCGTCTTGATATGGTCGAAGTTGTCCAGGAACAGCCTCCCGATGGCCAGGTTCTTCAGATCGTCGAAGCCCGTGGTGGCGGTCCCCTGCCGCCCCAGCCGCGCACCCAGCTCGTTGTTGTCCGGATGGTACGCCAGCGGGATGTACGTCAGGAACCCGCCCGTCTCGTCCTGCAGGTCCCGCAGCATGAGCAGATGGTCCACGCGGTCCTGCATCGTCTCCACGTGCCCGTAGAGCATGGTGCAGTTGGTGCGGATCCCCAGCCCGTGTGCCGTCCGGTGCACGTCGATCCACTCGTCGGCCGCCAGCTTCCGATCCGCGATGGTGGCACGCACGCCCTTCGCGAACACCTCAGCCCCACCCCCCGGCATCGTGTCCAGCCCCGCCGCCTGCAGGCGGCTCAACACTTCCGCCGAATCCGTCTTCTCGATCCGCGCCAGATGCGCAATCTCCACCGCCGTCAGCGCCTTCACCTCCACCCCGGGATGACGATCCTTCAAGCCCCGGATCATGTCCTCGTAGTACTCCAGCCGCAGCTTCGGATGGAGCCCGCCCACGATGTGGAATTCGCGGATCGGCGTGTCCTTGATGGCCGACGCTTCCTCGAACACCTCCTCCAGCGGCATCGTGTACGCACCCTCTTCCAACGGCCGCCGTGCGAACGAGCAGAACACGCAGTTCGCCCGCAGTACGCACACGTTCGTCGGGTTGATGTGCTGGTTCGCCACGAAGAACACACGGTCCCCGTTCTTGTTCCGGTTCGCGCGGTCCGCCAGCGCACCGACCGTCAGCAGGTCCCGGGTCTCGAACAGCGCGACCGCGTCCGGCGCCGTCAGGCGTTCACCGTCGAGCACCTTCTCCACAATGGGAAACAGCCGCTCGTCCTGCGGCTCGAGGCGCAGCTCTTCTCGAAAGACAGTTGCCATGGGTTTCGAATTCCTCACCAGGTCATCCACATTGAAGCGCCAAGAATAGGCCGGAGCGTACGGGCGGGCAAGCGCCGAAACGCAGGAGAGGCGGCCACCGGGCCGCCCCTCCTGAAACCCCGCCTGCCCCGGCCGGTCCGTTCGTCTAGTCGGACCAGCGTCGCAGGGCGAGGCAGACGTTGTGCCCGCCGAACCCGAACGAGTTGCTCAATGCGATTTCGACGGACCGTTCGACGCGCCCCTGGTGGGCGTAATCGAGATCGCAGTCGGGATCGGGGGTGGTGAAATTGATGGTGGGTGGAATGGACCCGCTGTCGCAGACGAGGCTGACGATGACCGCTTCCACGGCTCCGGCCGCGCCGAGCAGGTGTCCCGTCATGGACTTGGTGGAACCCATGACGAGGTCGTAGGCGGCGTCGCCGAACACCGCTTTCACCGCCAGCGTCTCGTTCAGGTCGTTGGCCTGAGTGGAGGTGCCGTGAGCGTTGATGTAGTCCACGTCGGCGGGCTCGAGGCCCGCTTCTTCCAGCGCCACGCGAATGGCGACCTGGGCTCCGGCGCCCTCGGGAGCCGGGGAGGTCATGTGGTACGCGTCGGCGCTCTGGCCGAAGGCGACCAACTCGGCGTAGATGGTCGCGCCCCGGTCCAGCGCATGCTCCATCGACTCCAGCACCAACGTGCCTCCGCCCTCTCCCAGCACGAAGCCGTCCCGATCGCCGTCGAAAGGCCGGCTGGCCTTCTCCGGCGCGTCGTTGCGAGTGGACAGGGCCTTCATGTTGGAAAAGCCGGCGATGGTCAGCGGTGTGACCGTCGCCTCCGCGCCCCCGGCGATCATCATGTCGGCGTCGCCGCGCTGGATGATGCGAAAGGCATCGCCGATGGCGTGGGCGCTGGATGAGCACGCGGACACCGTAGCGTAGTTGGGCCCGCGGAAGCCGTAGCGCATGGACACGAGGCCGGCGGCCATGTCCGGAATGAACATGGGCACGAAGAACGGGCTGACCCGCCGGGGCCCCTTCTCCAGGTAGATCCGGGACTGCTCCTCGAAGGTGGCGATGCCCCCGATGCCGCTGCCGATGAGCACGCCGATGCGGTCCCGGTTCAGGCCATCCAGCCGGCCATCGAGGCCCGCATGCTCCATCGCCTGCTGCGTGGCCGCAATGGCAAACTGCGCGAAGCGATCCGCCCGCCGGGCTTCCTTCCGTTCCATGTACTGCTCGGGGTCGAAGCCCTTCACTTCACACGCGAAGCGGACATCAAAACGATCGTCGGCATCGAACTGCGTGATGCCGGCGGCTCCGCTGACTCCGTCCAGCAGGGCCTTCCACGTCGTCTCCCGGTCATTTCCCAGCGGCGTAACAACGCCCATGCCGGTGATGACGACGCGGTGGCCCCGCCCGTTGCGCGTCTCCATGACGACGCCCGGTTCCCGCCTACTCCCCCTGATGATCCCTGAGGTAGTTGATGGCGTCGCCTACGGTCTGGAGCTGCTCCGCGTCCTCGTCCGGGATCTCCATCCCGAACTCCTCCTCGAATGCCATCACCAGCTCCACGGTATCCAGCGAATCGGCGCCGAGATCCTCGACGAACGACGCGTCCGTGGTCACCTTTTCCGGCTCCACGCCGAGCTCGTTCACAATGATCTCCTTCACCTTCGCCTCAATGTTGTCCGCCATCCTGTCCTCGCTGTTCAGGGGTCTTCAGATGACCATTCCACCGTCTACGACAATGACCTGGCCGGTAATGTAACCCGCATCGGGTCCGGCCAGAAACCTTACCACGCCCGCCACGTCCGCAACCGTGCCCAACCGGCCCAGAGCGATCTGGGCGGAGAGAGCCGCGCGCGTTTCATCGCTCAAGCGCGCCGTCATGTCCGTGTCGATGAACCCGGGCGCCACCGCGTTGCACAGGACGCCACGCACGGCCAGCTCGCGGGCCACCGTCTTCGTCAAGCCCACCAGACCCGCCTTCGATGCGGCGTAGTTGGCCTGGCCTTTGTTGCCCATGAGTCCCACGACGCTGCTCACGTTGATGATCCGGCCACTTCGGCGCCGCATCATGCCGCGGGCGGCGGCGCGGATCATGTGGAACGCGCCCTTCAGATTGGTGTCCAGCACCCGGTCCCAATCGTCGTCCCCGAGCCGGACCAGGATGTTGTCCGCCGTGATGCCTGCGTTGTTCACCAGGACATCCAGCGAGCCCAGCTCATCCTCCACTCGCTTCACCGCCGCGTCCACCGCCGCCGCGTCCACGACGTCGCAGGCCAGACCCACGTGTCCGTCGCCAGGCAGAGTCGCCGCCACCGCCTGCGCCCCCTCTTCCGAGCGAGCCAGCACCGCCACGTGGGACCCGCCCGCCGCTAGCGCCTCCGCCACCGCTCTGCCGATGCCCCGGCTCCCGCCGGTCACCAGGGCGACCTGGCCCTCCAGCTCCCGCCGATTCTCGTCGCTCACGATTCCAGATAGCTGGTCAATTGATCCGCGGTGCCCAGGCTCACCACCTCCGCCCCTCGATCGATCCTGCGCATCAGGCCACCCAACACGTTGCCGGGCCCCAGTTCCACGTAACGGCTCACGCCCGCCTCCACCATGCCGCGCATGGACGCCGCCCAACGCACCGGCGATGTCAGCTGCCGAACCAGCAACTGCTGTGCTTCGGCCGCCGTCTCCACCGGCGACGCCGTCACATTGGAGACTACGGGGAATGCAGGCTCGTTCAGCTCTGCCCGTTCAAGATACGCACGTAGGCCGTCTTCCGCCTCCTCCATCAGCGGAGAGTGGAACGCGCCGGACACACTCAGGGGAACGACACGTTTCGCACCCGCCTGCCGCGCCCCTTCCATCGCCCGCCTCACCGCCACCACGTCCCCGCTGATCACTACCTGCGAAGGCGCGTTGAAATTCGCGGGAACGCAAACACCATCTTCCGCGCTGGCATCGCGGCAAGCGACCTCCACCTCATCGTCCGCCAGGCCCAACACCGCTGCCATGGTGCCCGGCCGCCGCAGGCCCGCCTCGTACATCAGCTCTCCGCGCCGCCGGACCGCCCGCACCGCCGTTTCGAAGTCCAGGGCGCCCGCGGCGACGTAGGCCGTGAATTCGCCCAGGGAATGGCCCGCGGCCATCGCCACGGCGCCGACCCGCTCCCGCACCACCCGCAGCACGGCCACCGAGTGCGTCAGGATGGCCGGCTGGGCGTTGCGCGTGGCCGTCAGCTCTTCCTCCGGCCCCGTCCACGCGATGCGCGATAGGTCCGTGCCCAGCACCGCGTCCGCTTCTTCGAACACGGCGCGCGCTTCCGGGAACCGGTCCACCAGGTCACGGCCCATACCCACGAACTGTGAACCCTGGCCCGGAAAGAGGAGGCCTACCACCGGATGACGTTGGATGCCCAGGTGAAGCCCGCACCGAACGCCACCGTGAGCACGTTGGCGCCCGGTCCCAGGCGCCCCTGCTCCAGCGCTTCGTCCAGCGCCACGGGGATCGTGGCCGAGCTCATGTTGCCGTAACGGTCGATGTTGACGTACACCTTGTCCATCGGGATGCCGGCGTACTTTGCCGTCGCCTCGATGATCCGGATGTTCGCCTGGTGCGGGATCAGCAGGTCGATCTCCTCGCCCGTCAGGCCGGCCCGCAGCAGGGCCTGGTCCGCGGCTTCCGCCATGGAGCGTACGGCCGCCTTGAACACTTCCCGGCCTTCCATCTTGACGAGATGCGATTTCTCGTCCAGAACCGTGCTGTCCAGCGGCTTGAGCGCCCCACCACCGGGCCGCCAGAGCAGCTCCGCCAGCGTGCCGTCGGAGCGGATGAAGCTGGACAGGAGGCCACGGTTGTTGCTGGCGCGCTTGAGGATCACCGCGCCCGCTCCGTCGCCAAAGAGCACCGCGGTGGAGCGGTCGTCCCAGTCCACGATGGAGCTCATCTTCTCGGTCGCCACCACCAGCGCGACTTCGGCGCGCCCCGTGGCAAGCTGGCCTTCTGCGATCTGCAGGGCGTAGATGAAACCGGAGCATGCGGCGGATATGTCGTACGCCGCCGCGTTCGTCGCCCCCAGGATCGCCTGGAGATCACATGCCGTGGACGGCAGCAGCCGGTCCGGCGTGGCCGTGGACACCACGATCGCATCGACTTCGCCCGCGTGCACGCCTGCACGCTCCATGGCGATGCGGGCTGCCCCGGCACCCATCTCGGCTGCCCCTACGTCCGCGATCCGGCGCTCACGAATGCCCGTGCGTTCCCGGATCCACTCGTCGGACGTGTCCACCATCTTCTCCAGATCCGCGTTCGTCAACACGCGGTCGGGCATCCAACGCCCCGTAGACACGATCTCGACCAGTGGCTTCGGCTGCTTCATTGAACCCCCGCTTCTCCTCCGGTTATCCCGCGGCTTCCCGCCTTGCCGCCTGCCCCTCGACCCGCTCCACGCCCCGGGGCGCCACCGCCGTGCGGATGTGCCCGACCATATGGTTCTCGGCGGCCTGCAGCGCCACCCGGATAGCGTTCTTGATGGCCACGGGCGGCGATCCGCCATGACAGATGATCGAGAGGCCGTTCACGCCCAACAGCGGCGCGCCGCCGTATTCGGTGTAATCCAGAACCCGCAACACCTCATCAAGGTTCAACTCCACGCCCGCCGCCTCGATTTCTGCCATGAGGAGGCTGGACACGAAGGTGGCCACCGATTCATAGAACTTCAGGAGGACGTTGCCGACGAACCCGTCCGTGACCAGAACATCACAGGGCCCCGAGATGATGTCGCGGCCTTCCACGTTGCCCACGAAGTTCAACCGGCTGTCCCGCAACCGGCGGTGTGTTTCCACCGCCAGCTCGTTCCCCTTCTCGGGCTCCTCGCCGATGTTCAGCAGACCCACCCGCGGAAACGCCTGTCCCAGGACGTCCTGGGCGTACACCGCACCCAGGCGCGCCCACTGCACCAGCTGCGTCGGCTTGCTGTCCACGTTTGCCCCCGCATCCAGCATCACGAGAGGGCCGGAGGCCGTGGGCAGCACCGTCGCGATGGCCGGGCGGTCCACGCCGGCCATCGGCCGCAGAATGAACAGCGACGCCGCCATCACGGCACCCGTCGAGCCGGCGCTCACGAAGGCGTCCGCCTGCCCCTCGCGTTCCAGCATGAGGCCCCGCACGATGGACGAATCCGGCTTGCGCCGCACCGCTGTCGCCGGAGCTTCTCCCGGCTCGATCCGCTGCGATGTGTGGATGATCGAAAGGCGGTCCGACTCGGTCTCGCCGACCCGACTCAGCTCCGCCTCGATCTGATCCCGGTCGCCGACCAGCACGATGCCGAAGTCGCCCGGGAACTCCTTCAGCGCCGCGATCGCCCCTTCAACTTCCACGCCGGGGTACCGATCCGTGCCCATCGCGTCCAGCGCAATGCGCACACGCACCCCCTATAGCTCTTCAACCTGGATGACTTGCTCGCCCTTGTATGTCCCGCACGTCGGGCACACCCGATGCGGGAGCTTCGGGTCCCCACAATTCTCGCACCGCACCACGCCCGGCACCTCTGCCTTGTGGTGCCCGCGACGCTTCCGCTTGCGCTGCTTCGACACGCGCTTCTTGGGAACGGCCATCCTCGTCTCCTTATTCGCCCTTCAGATCGCGGAGCGGAGCCCAGCGCTCATCCGCTTCGTCCTCCGTGCACCCGCACGGCCCCTCGTTCAGGTTCTTCCCGCATCGCGGGCACAGCCCCTTACAGCCCTCCCGGCACACCGCGTACTGCGGAGCCGCCAACATGACTTCCTCGCGCACCGGCTCGACCAGGTCCAGCTCCCTGCCGCGCGCAGGCAACAGCCGCTCGTCGTCAGACACCTCCGTCCCCGCGGGCCGGTACAGCAGCGACAACTCCCCGTCCACGGCCACCACCAGTGGCATCAGACAACGCCGGCACTCCGTCTCCAGCGTGCCCTGGAACTGGCCCCGCACCACCACGTCTTCGCCCGCCTGTTGCGCCCGCACCCGGACTTCGAGTGCACCGCCGGGCCGCAGTTCGGTTTCCGCCCACAGCGGGTCGTCCACCGGCACGGCGGCCTCGATCTCGGCGGTGCCGTCTCGTGCGAGCCGGCCGAGATCGATTGTTAGCATAGCTTGCAAAGATGTGCCCGTTATAGACTCATGTCAACGCGTCGCCGACCGTGCCCAACAACTCCGCTTCCGGGAAAAAGAAGCGGATCTCGCGTGCTGCCGTGTCCGTCGCATCGGAGGCATGGATCGAGTTGCGTTCCTTCGATTCCGCATACAGTGCGCGGACGGTTCCGTCCTCCGCTTCCGCCGGGTCGGTGGCCCCGATCACCGTGCGCAACCGGGCCACGGCGTCGTCGCGCTCGAGCACGACGGGCAGGACCGGCCCCGACGTCATGAACCGAACGAGGGCATCGTAGAACGGGCGCCCCCGGTGAACGGCGTAGAACTCCCGAGCCTGCGCTTCGGAAAGCCGCATCATGCGCGTGGCGCGGATACGGAAACCATCCTGTTCGAGATGGGCCAGGATGTGGGCCGTGAGGTTCCGGGCGACGGCGTCGGGTTTGATGATGGCGAGCGTGGTTTCCATGAAAACGGGATCAGGGTCCAAAGAGTTTGCGAATGATCTCGGCGCGCGTGATGATGCCGGTGAGCGCCCCACCGCTGACGACGGGGAGCTGTTCAATGTCCTTGTTCACCATCATGGTGGCGGCCTCCGAGAGACCCAGGTCCTCGGAAACGCACAGGACAGAGCGGGACATGATCTCGCGCACGGTCAGGTTGTCAGGGATCGTTTGGCGCGCTTCGTCATCCTCGACGCGCGGCAGCGGCATGAGGGCGCGCATGACGTCACGGTCGGTGACCATGCCCAGCACCTCGCCTTTTTCGCCCACCACGGGGAGGGCGTGGATGCGCCGCCGCACCATGAGGTCCACGGCATCGCGCACCGGCGCATCCGGCGGCAGGCGTTCTATGCGCTGCCACATGATATCGCGCACCGTAAGTGCCGGCTGGATCTTGAGATCGGCCAGTGCGTCCAGGGCCAGCACCCCGTCGGCGGAACCCTCGCCAACCAGCTGATCCACCACGCTTTCCTGCTGCAGCAGCCGTGCCAGGCTGGCCAGAGTCTGCAGGTAGAGCGAGGGCGAATCGGCGGGGGCCAGGAGAAGGGCGACCACCCGGGGCCGGGCATCGAGGCCGGCTTCCTTGGCGTTGAGCGGCTCCGGCGCAATGCCGAGGGCCAGGGTGACACGCCCGACGCTCCGGGTCCGGTAGTGGGGCAGCACGACGCGACTGTTGAGGGCCACGATGTCGCGGATCGGCTCGTTGGCGATGCGCTCTTCCAGGGGCGCGGGGTCCTGAACCGCGCCGAGCTGCGCGAGGCCGCGCACCATGCGCGCCATGGCCTCGCGCAGCGTGGGCCCTTCGAGCGGCACGAAGATGTGCTCGCGAAGCAGCAGGTCCCGGACCTGGGCCATGCGGCAGCGCCTACAGCGCTTCGCGGATCAGGCCGACCACATCGGCCGGGCGGCGTGCCACGCCGATGCCGTGGTCCTCGAATGCCTTCATCTTCTCTTCCGCCGTTCCGGCCGAGCCGCTGATGATGGCGCCGGCGTGCCCCATGCGGCGTCCCGGAGGCGCGGTCTGGCCGGCGATGAAGCCCACGACCGGCTTGCTCATGTGTTCCTTCACAAAGGCGGCGGCCTGCTGCTCATCCGTGCCGCCGATCTCGCCGATCATGACCACGGCTTCGGTCTGGTCATCGGCTTCGAACGCCTCGAGTGTGTCGATGAAGTTGGTGCCGATGATGGGGTCACCGCCGATGCCGATGCACGTGCTCTCGCCCAGGCCGGCCTGCGTCAACTGATAGACCACCTCGTACGTGAGCGTGCCGGAACGGGACACCACGCCGACGTTGCCCTTCGCCGTGATCTGGCCGGGCATGATGCCGACCTTGGAGCGGCCGGGCGACAGCAGACCCGGACAGTTGGGCCCCAGCAAGCGAGTGCCGTGCTCCTTCACGAACGGGTACACCCGGGTCATGTCCAGGACGGGCACCCCTTCCGTGATGGCGACGACCAGGTCCACGCCCGCGGCGGTGGCTTCCATGATGGCGTCGGCCGCGAAGGCGGGCGGCACGTAGATGACGCTCGCGTTGGCGCCGGTGGTCTGGACGGCCTCTTCCATGTCATCGAAGATGGGCACCTTCTTGCCGTCCGGTCCGTCGAAGGACTGCCCCCCCTTCCCCGGAGTGACGCCGCCCACGACGTTCGTCCCGTACTCCATCATCTGCAAGGTGTGGAACGAGCCGTCCCGGCCCGTGATTCCCTGCACCAGCAGCTTCGTGTTCTCGTCGATGAAGATCGCCATTTTCTATTTCCAGTAGTGTCTGATGCCCGAGCCCAAGCGGTCAGAGGCGCCGACGTTCAGCCGGCGACGCTGACGGCCTTCTGGACGACCTCGTCCATGGACGTATACGCGCTGTAGCCTGCTTCCTCGAGGATGCTGACGCCCTCGGCCTCGTTGGTGCCCGTGAGCCGGATCACCAGAGGTACTTCGATGTCGATGCGCTTCGTGGCCTCGACGATCCCGTTGGCAACGTCATCGCAGCGCGTGATGCCGCCGAAGATGTTGAACAGGATCACCTTCACGTTGGGATCGCTGGTGATGATCTGGAGCGCTTTGACGACCTTGTCCGGGTTGGAGGAGCCGCCGATGTCGAGGAAGTTGGCCGGCTCGCCGCCGTAATACTTGATGAGGTCCATGGTGGCCATGGCGAGGCCGGCGCCGTTGACGCACGCCCCGATGTTGCCGTCCAGCTTGATGTAGGTCAGGCCGGCGCTCCGGGCCAACGTCTCGGCCTCCGGCTCGGAGGACGTGTCGCGCATGTCGGCCACGTCCTTGCGCCGGAAGAGCTCGTTGTCGTCGATGTTCATCTTGGCGTCGATGGCTTTGACGGAGCCATCGGGCGTGGTGATGAGCGGGTTGATCTCGGCGAGCGAGGCACCGCTGTCGACGAACGCGGCGTACAGCTGCTGCAGGATCTTCGCGCAGGCGCGCTGCTGCTTGATGTCGTCGTACAGGGTGCTGGCCAGCCAGTAGGCCTCGAACGGCAGGAGCCCATAGCGCGGGTCCACCGCGTGCTTCTTGATGGCTTCCGGCGACTTGGCGGCCACTTCTTCGATATCCACGCCGCCTTCCCGGCTCACCATGAACACGGGCCGCTTGGACGCCCGGTCCACGATCACGCCCACATACGCTTCGCTCGCGATGTCTTCTGCGGGCGTCACCAGCACCTTCTCCACCGTGAGACCCTTGATCTGCATGCCCAGGATCCTGGAGGCGTGCTGTTCCGCCTCGTCCGGGTTGGCGGCGAGCTTGACACCGCCCGCCTTACCCCGGCCCCCGGCGTGGACCTGCGCCTTCACGACGACGCGGCCGCCGAACTTGGCGGCGAGCTCCTTCGCCTGCTCTGGCGTGGTGGCGACCTCGCCCGGCGGCACCGGTATGCCGTGGGCTCGGAACAATTCCTTGGCCTGATATTCGTGGATGTTCATCGCTCGTGATCGTTGTCGTGAGTCATTACGGCACGGATCACCGTGCCGGCGCGGCCGTCCACGGCCGCGAGCCCTTCGTTCAATCGCGCGATGTGCGCGGCCCGGCCTCCGGACCGCACGAAAGACACCGCCGCTTCCACCTTCGGTGCCATGCTGCCGCGGCCGAACTGGCCGGCCGCGAGCATAGCTTCTGCTTCAACCGCGCTCAGCTCCCGGACCAGCTGCTGCGCATCCGTGCCGTAGTCGCGGTACACGCCGTCGACGTTCGTCAGGATCAGCAGTACGTCGGCGCCGATGTCGCGGGCCAGCACTTCCGCTGCCCGATCCTTGTCCACCACGGCATCGATGCCTTCCAGGCCCAGAGTGCGATGCCGGTATACGGGCGTGCCGCCTCCGCCTACGGCAATGACGATGTTGCCGGATTGTACAAGGCGGCGCACCTGTTCCCGTTCCACGATCTCCCGCGGAATGGGCGACGGCACCAGGCGGCGCCAGCCGTCGTTCACCGGGCCGACGTGCCAGCCCACTTCCGTCTGCAACGCACGCGCCGTTTCCTCATCCATGACCCGGCCGATGGGCTTGCTGGGCTCATGCGTCGACGGGTCGTCCGGGTCCACCACCACCTGCGTGATGATCGTCGCCACCCGCCGGTCAATGCCGTTCCGGTTGAGGGCGTTTTCCAGGGACTGCTGGATCATGTAGCCGATCCAACCGGCCGTGGCTGCAACCAGCACGCCAAGAGGCAACGGCGGCACCCGGGCCCGCCCCAACTCCTGGCGCAGCAGCTCGTCGCCCACCTGCGGCCCGTTCCCGTGGGCGATGGCAATGTTCCAGCCTTCTCGCGCCAGCTCCACGATGGGCGCCAGGCTCTCGCGCGTGTGCGCGAACTGCTGATGGATATCGCCCCGCTCCCCCGGGGCGAGCAGGGCGTTGCCGCCCAGCGCGATGACGATCGACCGCGCTTCCGACGTCCGTTTCTCAGGTTGCGCTATCATAAGGTTGGTCCCGGGGCGCTGCAAGCAGCGACGCCTGGCCGTTCTTCGCTCCGTTCCGTGGAGGAAGCGTTGTCAGCCGCCTCCACGATTCAACTGCTCCAGCAGGGTTCGCAGCTCCTTCAGATGGGCGCCGTACCCCGCCCAATCCCCCGCCCGCAGACTGCGCTGCGCCGACTCGAGGAGCTGGAGCGCCCGTGCGGGCCAGTCCCGTTCCGGTCCTTGCGCACCGGCCTGCGCGGCGCCGGTGGCCTGCTCCTCCGCGGCTTCGCCACCGGTGCGCAACGCGCTCAGAGCGTCTCCGAGCGAGGCCCCCCAGGTCACGGTGCGGCCGTCACTGACCACGATGCGCCTGAGCTGCGGGATCTTGTTGTCCTGTGCGCTCAGGTAGAGTGGCACGACGTACAGGAAACTGCTGTCCAACGGCACCACCCGCAGGTGGCCCATGTCCACGTCGCTCCCGGCCTGTCGCCACAGTGACAGCTGCGCCGAGATGATCGGGTCCTGCTCCATGATGGTCTGCACCTGGGTCGGCCCCGGGATCAACTGGTCGCGCGGCAGCTCGTACAGGCTCAGCTGCCCATAATCGGCCGGGTCGTTCCGGGCCACCAGGAGGGCCGTCATGTTCTGTCGGCCGGCGGCGATGAACGGCATCATGGTCAGGAATTGCAGGGTGTTCGCACCGGGCAGGCGCATGATGGCGTACGTAGCACGGTACGGCCGTTGGCCGCCGTCCGGCGCCTCCTCCACGGGCTGCGCCCACATGTCTCGCTGCGCGTAGAAGTCCTCGACGTGTTCCAGATGGTAACGCTGGAGCACCTCCGCCTGGGTGAGGAGCGCCAGGGCCGGATAGCGCAGATGGCCACGCAGCGTTTCGGGCATGGCGGAGATGGGC
>CAZUFP010000025.1:0-60499 GCA_964619835.1 uncultured Gemmatimonadaceae bacterium
TTCCAGCCTCAGGCACTCGAACTTCCTTCCCACCACCCCAGTTGTCAAAAAGCGGACGGCGCTTGCGCGCCGAGCAGAGAATAGTAGCAGTCGAGCCTCGTTCCGTCAACACCCCGGGAACGGCCAATTTCGCGGACCGTGGACTGTGGCACGCAGAATCAGCCTTCGGCTCAGAACCCGCCCCGCTCCAGGAACTCCCGGACGTCGTCGGGCTCCAGGTAGAAGGCGCCGAGCTCACCGCTCCACGGTCCGTGCCAGTCGGAGCCGCCGGTGGGGAGAAGGTGGTGCTCGCGGGCGATGCGGAGAGCGCGGTTGATCTCGCCGCGGGTCATGCGTGGGCGGCGGCATTCAATGCCGTCGAGACCCAGGCGCGCGAAATCTCCGGTCTGGCTTTCCACCAGGTTCGCTGGGGGGTGGGCCCAGACGGCGAGGCCGCCGGCTTCGTGGATCATGCGGATGGCGTCGGCCGGCGGGGGCAAGCGAGTGGGCAGGAAGGCGGGACCACCGTCGCCGATGAAGGCATCGAAGGCGTCGTTGATGGAACGGACGGCGTCGGCGTCGACCATGGCGCGAGCGAGATGGGGCCGGGCGAGAGCGGCGCCGCCGGCGGCTTCCCGGACGGCCTCGATGGGCACGTGGACTCCCCGGCGCTCCAGCAGCTCGAGCATGCCACGAATGCGTGTTTCTCGCAGCTCGGTGGCGGAGCGGGCATGGCGGAGCAGGGCGGGCGCTTCGGGGTCCACGAAGTAGCCGAGGATGTGCAGGTCGACGTCCTCGAACGTCGTGGACACCTCGATCGCGGAGATGACGGTGAGCCCTTCCGCCGCAGCCCGGGCCGGGGCGATGCCGGCGGTGGTGTCGTGGTCGGCGAGGGCGATGAGATCGAGGCCGCCGTCGCGGGCCGCGCGCACGACGGCCTCCGGCGGCAAGGCGCCGTCGGAGGCCGACGAATGGACGTGCAGGTCAATACGCACAGGGCTCAGCGGCGATCGTGTCCCGCGTCAACGGATGGAAACGCCGCGGTGGAGGCGATACGCGGCGCCGATTCCCAGAGCGCCGTAGTCGCCGATATCGAACGCGACGCGGAATGTCCAGTCCTCGTTCAGGTAGATGTCGCTCCCGAACTCCATGACGGCATGCAGGTCGGCGTTCGAGCCGCCGTTGTCCCAGTTGGCGCCCAGGCCGATGCGGGGGTGCAGGTACGGCTGCACGGAGATCTGCTGGAGCTGGAACGTGCGGCCCACGGTGACGCCCACCGGAATCCACAGGCTCGTCAAGCCGTTCCCCACGATCAGGCCGCCCGCGGCCGTCCAGCTCACGTCCACCGGGAAATCGGGGCCGGCGGCCAGCAGGAACCCGTGCGTCTCGGCGCCGAACCCCAACCGGCTCCCACTGCCCGTGTCGAAGAAGTCCACCCGCAGGCCCAGGTTTCCACTCCGCCACAGCCCGGCGAGCCCCAGGTCATACCCGTCGCCGTTGGTCAGATAGAGACCCGCATCGTTGACGGGTCGCGGGGGCAGGAACGAAGGCGTCTCCCATGCCTGACCGGCAAGTCCCGCCGGTCCCCCGAGCAACACCAGTCCCACCGCCATAAACACGAAACGTTTCATGTCCGTTCCTCTCCCTTCCGGATGTAGTGATGCGGGGAGCAGCCAGCGATGCCGCAAGTTCGATTCCAACGGAAACGCGACGGCCGGCGCACCGAAGCGCGCCGGCCCACGTTGAAATTCGGGGCCGCGTGCTGGGCCGGTCAGTCCTTGTCGGCGAGGGGCCGTGCGTGCTCGCTGAGCACGCTCACCACGTTGTCCGCCACCTGGAGAAAGCCCCCGGACACGTACAACCGGCGCTCCTCCCGACCCTGTCGGATGCGCAGCGTGCCCTCGCCCAGCAAAGCCATCATGGGGGCGTGGTTCCGGAGGATCCCGACCTCGCCGTCCCAGGCGGGGGCGACGACCATCTCGGCGCCGCCCTCGAAGATGGTACGTTCGGGCGTCGTCACTGCCACCGACAGGTTCTCAGCCGCCATTGTCTCAGACCTCCACGCCCATTTCCTTGGCCTGCGCCACCACCTCCTCGATGCCGCCGACCATGTAGAACGCCTGTTCCGGGAGGTGATCGAACTCGCCCGACACGACCCGTTCGAAGGACTCGATGGTGTCCTCCAGCTTGACGTACCGGCCCGGCCGCCCGGTGAAGACCTCGGCCACGAAGAACGGCTGGGACAGGAAGCGCTGAATCCGCCGGGCGCGGCCGACGATGATCTTGTCCTCTTCCGACAGCTCGTCCATGCCCAGGATCGCGATGATGTCCTGGAGGTCCTTGTTGCGCTGCAGGATCTCCTGGACCTGGGAGGCGACGCGGTAGTGGCGCTCGCCCAGGATCTGCGGATCCATGATCCGCGACGAGGAGTCCAGCGGGTCCACGGCCGGGTAGATGCCCATCTCCGTGATGGCCCGGGACAGCACGGTGGTGGCGTCCAGGTGGGCGAACGCCGTCGCGGGCGCCGGGTCGGTCAGGTCGTCGGCGGGCACGTAGATGGCCTGCACCGACGTGATGGACCCGTCGCGGGTGGAGGTGATGCGCTCCTGCAGCTCGCCCATCTCCGTGCCCAGCGTAGGCTGGTAGCCCACGGCCGACGGCATGCGGCCGAGCAGGGCGGACACTTCCGAACCGGCCTGGGTGAACCGGAAGATGTTGTCGATGAAGAGCAGCACGTCCTGCTTTTCCACGTCGCGGAAGTACTCGGCCACGGTGAGGCCGCTGAGGCCGACGCGCAGGCGCGCACCGGGCGGCTCGTTCATCTGGCCGTAGACGAGCGCCGTGGACTCCAGCACGCCCGACTCCTTCATCTCCAGCCACAGGTCATTGCCTTCACGCGTGCGCTCACCCACGCCGCTGAACACGGACCGGCCGCCGTGCTCGGCGGCGATGTTCCGGATCAGCTCCATGATGATCACGGTCTTGCCCACGCCGGCGCCGCCGAACAGGCCCGTCTTGCCGCCCTTCACGTACGGGGCGATCAGGTCGACCACTTTGATCCCCGTCTCGAAGATCTCTGTCTTCGGTTCCAGGGCCGTGAACCGGGGCGACTCGCGATGGATGGGCCAGCGCTCCGCGTCTTCCGGGATGTCGCCCTGCTGGTCCACAGGGTTGCCGATCACGTTCAGGATCCGCCCCAGCGCCACCTCGCCCACCGGAATCGTGATGGCGCTGCCCGTGTCCAGCACCGGCATACCGCGCACGATGCCGTCCGTGGAGGACATGGCCACCGCACGCACCTGGCTGCGCCCGATGTGCTGCTGGACCTCGGCGACCACGCTGATCTCAGGCCCGCCGTCTTCCGGCGTAGAGGTCAGCTCGAGCGCCGTGTAGATCTCCGGCATATGGTCGCCGTCGAATTCCACATCGAGCACCGGCCCGATCACCTGGACCACGCGGCCCGTTCGCTCCTGGTTCGCTGCCATCTCCGTCTCCGTCTCGTGTCGGCCTTCGTATGGTTCCCGACCGCGGTCCACGTGATCGCGGTCGTTGTCGTCCCGCGCTCCGCGCTTTACTCCAGCGCGGCGGCGCCTCCCACGATCTCGGCAATCTCCTGCGTGATCTGCGCCTGCCGCGCGCGGTTGAAGCTGCGCCGCAGGTTGTCCAGCATGTCACCCGCGTTGTCCGTAGCGTTCTTCATGGCGGTCCGGCGCGCGCCCTGCTCCGAGGCGGCCGTCTCCACGAGCGCCCGGTACACCCGGTTGCGCACGTACAGGGGCAGCAGCCGGTTCAGGATCTCGTCCGGACCCGGCGAGAGGATGTAGTCGAGCTCCCGCCCGCCTTCACTCTCCTTCGCTTCCACCGGCAGCACCTTCGTGGTGCGCGGCGGGGTGGACACGGGGGAGCGGAACTGGGCGTAGACCACGTACACCGCATCCAGCCGGCCCTGCTCGAACTCCACGCACAGGTCGTCGATGAGAGACGCGGCGTCATCCGTGGTGGGGCGGTCGCTGATGTCCGTGCGCCGGCTGGCCATGGGAACGTCCCGGAACCGGAAGAATGCGATGCCTTTCCGACCCACGACGTGCAGGTCCACCTCGACGCCCTCCGACCGGAGCCGGTTCTGCAGCTCCCGCGCTTCCCGGATCAGGTTCACGTTGAACGCGCCGGCCAGGCCGCGGTTCGATGTCAGCAGGATGATGGCAGCGCGACGTTCGGCCTCCGGCTGCCGGAGCAGCGGATAGCGCGTACGCAGCTCCGGATCCGTGAGCCGCCCGATGACATCCGCGAGGCGTTCCGCATAGGTGCGCCCCGCGCTCACCCGGTCCGTCGCCCGCTTGAGCTTGGACGTCGCCACCATCTCCATCGTCCGGGTGATCTGCCGGATCTTGTCGATGGAGTGGAGGCGCCGCTTGATCTCGCGTGTCTTCGCCATGCTCAGTCCCCGGCCGGGGCGGCCGCCTCGGCCTTCTTGCTGTCCGTCCGTGCGTCAGACTTCGCGGCGGACGCCGAGCCCGACTTGCCCACGAACGTGCCCGCGAACGCCTTGATGGCTTCCACCAGCGACTGCTCCACGTCCTCGTCCAGCTTGCCGGACGTGGCGATGGCGTTGCCGACCTCCGGGCGGTTGCTCTTCATGTACTCGTGGAAGCCGCTTTCCCAGGCCTTGATGTCCTCCAGCGGTACCTCGTCCAGGTGGCCCTGCGTGACCGCGTAGATGATCATCACCTGCTGCTCCACCGGCATCGGCGCGTACTGCGGCTGCTTCAGCACCTCCACCGTGCGCTCGCCCCGGGCCAGCTGCTTCAGGGTGGCCTGGTCCAGATCGGACCCGAACTGCGCGAAGGCCTCCATCTCGCGATACTGCGCCAGGTCCAGGCGCAGGCGGCCGGCGACCTTCCGCATCGCCTTGACCTGGGCCGACCCGCCCACGCGCGACACCGAGATGCCCACATCCACCGCCGGCCGCACGCCCGAATAGAACAGGTCCGGCAGCAGGTAGATCTGGCCGTCCGTGATGGAGATCACGTTCGTGGGAATGTAGGCCGAGACGTCGCCCGCCTGCGTCTCGATGATGGGCAGCGCCGTGAGGGAGCCGCCGCCGTGCTCGTCGGACAGCTTCGCCGCACGCTCGAGCAACCGCGAGTGCAGATAGAAAACGTCGCCCGGATACGCCTCACGGCCCGGTGGACGCCGCAGCACCAGCGAGAGCTGACGGTAGGCCTGCGCCTGCTTCGTGAGGTCGTCGAAGATGACCAGCGTGTGCTTGCCCTGCCACATGAAGTGCTCGGCGAGGGCGCAGGCGGCGTACGGCGCGATGTACTGCATGGGCGCCGGGTCGCTGGCGTTGGCCGCGACCACGATCGAGTAGTCCAGCGCGCCGTGCTCCCGCAACGTCTCCACCACGGCCGCCACCTTGCCCGCGCGCTGCCCGATGGCGCAGTAGATGCAGATCACGTCCGTGTCGCGCTGGTTGATGATCGCGTCCACCGCGATGGCCGACTTGCCCGTGCCCCGGTCGCCGATGATCAGCTCGCGCTGACCCCGGCCGATGGGGATCATGGAGTCGATGGCCTTGAGACCGGTCTGCAGCGGCTCCTTCACCGGCTGCCGCAGCACGATGCCCGGGGCCACGATGTCGATCTGGCGCCGGTCCTCCGGCACGATCTCAGCGCCGCCGTCCAGCGGGTGGCCCAGCGGGTCGACGACGCGGCCGAGATAGCCATCGCCCACGCCGATGTCCAGCACGCGGCCGGTGCGACGCACGACGTCGCCTTCTTCCAGCAGCGCCCAGCGCCCCAGGATGACGGCGCCGATGTTGTCCTCTTCCAGGTTGAGGGCGAGGGCGGCGACCGTGTCCCCCGTTCTGGAGGAGGTGATCTCCAGCAACTCGCTGGCCATGGCCCGGGTCAAGCCGTAGATGCGGGCGACCCCGTCCTTCACCTCCAGGACCTCGCCCACCTCCTCGACCTCGAGCTCTTCCTCGTAGTTCTCGATCTGACGAAGAAGAACTGCCTTGATCTCGCTCGCGCGGAGCTGCCCTTCTGTGCTTGCCATCTCAGCCGTCGTTCCGGTTGGAGCCGTTCAGTCCGCCGACGCCGCAGCCTTCGGCAGGTCCACGTCCAGCATCTGCCGCCGCAGCGACGAGAGCCGGCGCTTCAATGAGCCATCCAGCACCTGGTCGCCGAAGCGGACCACGATGCCACCCATGATGTTCGCGTTCACCCGGATGTGGGGCACGACTTCCTTCCCCAGCGTCCGGGACAGGTCGGCCGCGATCTCGCGACGCTGCGCCTCATCGGGCGTGCGCGCGAGCGTCACGTTCACATGCAGCCGGCCTTCATGCTGGTCCACCAGCGTCCGGTACTCGCGCTCGACGAGTCGCAACACGCGCTGCCGGCCGTGGTCGACCACCAGCTGCACGAAGTTGACGAAGATGCCCGGCGCCCGTCCGTCCAGGGCTTCCTTCAAGGCCTTCTTCTTGTCATTCGCCGAGATCTTGGGCGTTTCCAGGAACGTCCGGATCTCCGGGTTCTCGTCCAGCAGCCTGCCGAGGGCCTCGAACGCCGACAGCACCGCGTCGTGCTCGCCCCGGCGGGACGCCAGCTCGAACAGAGCCTCCGCGTAACTGCGTGCGATCGTCGTCTCGCGCACGGCGCTATGCCTCCCCGTGCATGGTGGCCCGCTCCAGGAACTCCCGTACCAGACGATGGTCCTGGTCCGTGTCCAGGTTGCGCTCCACAAGCTTGGAAGCCGCCGCAATGGATAGCTCCACCGCTTCGTGCCGCAACGCTTCCACGGCGCGCTTCCGCTCCTGCTCGATCTCCCGGCGGGCCCGCGTCAGGATCTGTTCCTGCTCCGTGCGCGCCTGGCTCAGCATGTCCTCGCGGATCCGGTCCGCCGCCTGGCGGCCCTCGGCCATGACCTGCTGCGCCTGCTGCCGCGCCTCTGCCAGCTCCTTGCGCTGCTCTTCCAGGAGCTTCTGCGCCTCGGCCCGGCTCTCCTCCGCCGCCCGGATCGCCTCATCGATGCGCTGCTCGCGCGCCTCGACCGCCCCCAGGATGTGCGGATAGGCGAACCGGTACAGCACGAACAACAACACCAGGAAGATCAGGACCGTCCAACCGGAAACGCCCAGATCGATGTTGAACAGGTTCGGCTGCTCCGCGGCCTCGCCCGCATGCTCCTGTAGAATCCAGAGAAAGTACATTCCGCCTTTCCCAGCGTTCATGGCGAAGGGAAACGCCGGGAGCCAAAGCTCCCGGCACACCCGATCACGCGACCTTCAGCCAGACCAGCAGGGTGATCACCAGGCCGAACAGCCCGACGCCTTCGATCAGCGCGGCCAGGATGATGCCCGCCGTCTGGATGTTCCCGCCGGCTTCCGGCTGCCGGGCGATGCCTTCCGCCACCGAACCGCCGATGCGGCCGATGCCCAGACCCACGCCCAACGGCACGAGTCCCGCACCGATGCCGGCGCCCAGCAGGGCCAGGAAGTTGCGCGCGGCTTCGGACGACATGGACCCGCCCATCTCCTGCGCCAGCGCCACCATTGCATGCAGCATTGTTCCTCCGTCCCGTTTGTCGGGGGTCCGTCCTCGCTCGCTCCGCGTCGCGCGCGCCGCGGCCCCCTCCGCCACGCACCGACGTCACCGCTTCCCGGCCCGACGGGCCGCACGGCTCTCCCCGGACCTCCGTCCGGCTACCTTACGACGGTCGGCCTGGAGCCGGCCTCCCGAAGGCGCGCCCCATGGGACGGACGCGCTCGCCCTTCCTGCACTCGCCTCTCGCGGCCGCTCCGCCGCCGCACTCAGTGTGCGTGACGGATCAGCCCGATGAATACCGCCGTCAGCATGGCGAAGATATACGCCTGGATCAGAGCCACCAGGACCTCCAGCACCATGATGGATACCGCCATGATGAGGGGCCCCGGGATGATGACGAGGGAAGCCGCACCCAGGGGCTTCGCCAACAGGATGAGCCCGATGAACGCCAGAATCACCAGGTGGCCCGCCGTCATGTTGGCGAAAAGCCGCACCGCCAGCGCGAACGGCTTCGCCAGCTTCCCGAGGAATTCCACCGGCGTCATGATCAGCATCATGAGGCCGGCGCCCACCGGCCCCATGCCGGGCGGCGCGTAGAAGATTGTGCGCATGTACTGCTTCGGGCCCAGCGTCACCATGCCGGACACCTCGATGGCGACGAACGACATCACCGCCAGCGCGGCCGTCACGGAGATGTTGCTGGTCGCAGTGGAGCCCCAGGGAAGCAGACCCAGCAGGTTCGCGAACAGGATGAAGAAGAACTGGGTCGTGATGAACGGCACGTATGCCTGGCCGCCATGCCCGATGTTCTTCATCACGATCTCGTCACGCACGAAGAGCGTCACCGCTTCGATCACGCTCGCAAACCCCTTGGGCGCTCCCGGGCCCAGCCGCTTCATGCGCCACGCCGTCAGCAGCATGGAGAGCAGGACGAGCACGGCCGCAGCCAGCAGGAACACGACGTGCTTGCTCAGGGAGAAATCGATGCTCAGCGGGCCCAGGTGGATGGGCTGCCAGTGGGGCAACGTGTAGGTCTTCCAGGGCGTCTCAAGCTCGTGCGAGTTCGTCATGTGGTGCATGATGATCTCGCTGAGATCCAGCTCTTCCGCCTTCTCCGTTGGCCCCGCGGCCGGCCCCTGCAGCGCCGCCAGCCATGCCATGATGCTTCCGCTCATCGCCTCTCGCGTCGTTGCCGTAAGAACAGCGGTTCAAGCAGGACCAGCGCGAACAGGACGCCCACCAGCGTCAACAGTCGCACTGCATAATGCGCCGGCCGCTCCAGCACCACCCAGATCGCCACCCCCAGGACCGCGCCGAAACGAATCGCGATTCCCGAGACCCAACCCACCATGAACGAACGGTTCCGTCCGTACACCGAGGCCAGCACCAGGAACGCCGCAAGCTGCGTCCCGTACGCCAGCCCCGCCATGGCCCACACCGGGCGACCTACGCCCGTGGCCCACCCCACCACCCCCCCCAATCCGGCCGCCACCACCGCGGCGATCCCCGCATACCAGAAAGAACCCCGCAACCGGCTCCCCGCCTTTTCAACCGCCGTCACGTTTCATCCCGGTCCGGCTCGCCGGGCCGGGTCCCATCCGCCGCGTCCGCATCCCGCTTCTCCGCTTCCGCCCGCTCCCGCGGCTCCACAACCAGGTGATGATACATGCTGTAGAAGCCGCCGAAGGCGCCCACGAACGCGCCCAGCACCGTGAACACCGGCAGCGTGCCCAGCCATCCGTCGACCTTCAAACCCACGAAAAGGAAGAGCGCCGTGCTCGCTACCAGGGTCATCCCGTGACCGGCGTAGCGGGCGAGCTCAACGCCCAGTCCATTTCGCTCCGTCGGGTCGCGCGACATGCCCATCGATGCCCACTCCGGCAAAACCGGGCGCTAACCTACTCACTTGTGAAAAATTTCGCAAGCCCTGGCTTGACGGACGAGGAAGACGGTGGCTATCTTGCGAAACGCTAGGCGCCCCAACGGGTTTCGACGGTCGGGTACGGGCTGGCGCGGGTCTTGGCCCCGGCGACCGGAAACGGGGGGGCGCCCTTCTCATGTTCGGCGGGAGGCAGGCGAGGCGCATGGAGTCGACGCCCGTGCGGCGGATGGACGACGAGGCAGACATCGCCCTCCTGGAGCGGCTGGCGGAATCGCGATCCGCCCTTGAACGGGAGATCGGGCGTCGGATCGTGGGCCAGACGGAGATCGTGAGCGGCCTGCTGACGGCTCTGCTGGCGGACGGCCACGTTTTGCTGGTGGGAGTGCCGGGACTGGCGAAGACGCTGCTGGTGTCGACGTTGGCCGAAGCGTTGGATCTGCGGTTCAGCCGGATCCAGTTCACGCCGGACCTGATGCCGTCGGACATCACGGGGACGGAAGTGCTGGAGGAGGATCGGGCGACGGGGCGCCGATCGTTCCGATTCGTGCGGGGGCCGGTGTTCGCGAACATCGTGCTAGCGGACGAGGTGAACCGCACGCCGCCCAAGACGCAGGCGGCGCTGCTGCAGGCGATGCAGGAGCGGGCGGTGACGGTGGCGGGGGAGACGATGCAACTGGGGTCGCCGTTCTTCGTGCTGGCGACGCAGAACCCCATCGAACAGGAAGGCACGTACCCGCTGCCGGAGGCCCAGCTCGACCGGTTCATGCTGGAACTGCGCATCTCCTATCCCAGCCGGGCGGAGGAAGAACGGGTGGCGGTGGAAACGACGGGCGGCGCGCGGCCGGAGGTCCGCCGGGTTCTGGGCGCGCCCGCGTTGCTGGACCTGCAGGCGCTCGTCCGCCGAGTGCCGGTGCCGCCCTCCCTCGTGGCGTACGCGGTGCGACTGGTGCGTTCAACGCGGCCGGAGGATGCGGAAGTGCTTCCGCTCATGCGTCAATACGCGAGCTGGGGCGCCGGCCCGCGCGCATCTCAATATCTGATTCTCGGGGCGAAGGCCCGCGCCGCCATGGACGGACGCGGCGTTCCGGATTACGATGACGTACGGGCGGTGGCGCCTTCTGTGCTGCGGCACCGGGTCGTGCTCAACTTCCAGGCGGAAGCGGACGGCCGCAGGCCCGCGGACGTCATCGACGAGCTCATCGAGACCAGCCGGTCATGGACCTAGACCGAAGTACGGAGCACGAGGATCGCCCTCCCGGTACGCGGGACGGGCGATGATGCTTCCTCTCATCCTCGGCTTCGCCATCGCTCTGGTGCTGTCAGCGCTCTTCTCCCTCGCGGAGCTGGCGCTGTTTTCCCTCGGGCCTTCCCGAATCCACACGCTCCTGGACGCCGGTTTTCGAGGTAGCGGCGCGCTGGAGCAGGCCCGTTCCCAACCGGGCCGCCTGTTCGTGCTCGTGCGATTGGGAAACACGACGTGCGACGTGGCGGCAGCCGGTCTGGGCGTGCTGGTCGGCCTGCGGCTGCTGGGCGGCGCGGGCGTGCTTATCGCCGTCGTGGTCACCGGCCTGTTGGTCCTCCTCATCGGCGAGCTGCTGCCGCGGGCGGTCGTGAACCGGTACAACGTCCGGATCGCGTTGACGGTGGCGCCGCTCTTCGTCATGCTCATGCGCCTGCTGCGCCCCGTCCTCGCCCTGCTGGAATGGGCACCCACCGTGACGCCGGAGATGGCGGCCAACGGCAATGGCGCGGAAGACGAGATCCGGCAGCTGACGGAGCTGGGCGAGAGCGAGGGGGTCATCGAGGAGCATGAGCGCCAGCTCATCGAGCGGGCCTTCCGGCTGGACGAGACGCAGGTGTGGGACATCATGACGCCGCGGGTCGACATCTTCGCGTGGCCGGACTCCCTGAAACTGGCCGAGATCGCGACCCAGTTCGGCACCGTGCCGTACTCACGGGTGCCCGTCTACGGAGAGTCCATCGACGAGGTCACGGGCGTGCTGTACCTGCGGGACGCCTACCAGGCCCTCATCGGCGGGCAGCGCGACATTCCGCTGCGGGACCTGGCGCGCCAGCCGCTGATCGTGCCGGGTTCGCTGAACCTCACGCGCCTGTTGCGGGACTTCCAGCAGCGGCGCATCCACCTGGCGTTGGTCGTGGACGAGTACGGCGGCACGGACGGGCTGGTGACTCTCGAAGACGTCATCGAGGAGCTGGTCGGCGAGATCGTGGACGAGACGGATGTGGCCGAGGAGTCCATCACCCGTATCACCCGCAGCGAGATCCTGGCGGAAGGCGACACGGACCTGCGGGAGATCAACCACATCTTCAACACGTCCTTCCCGCTGCTGGAGCATCGTTCCCTGAACGGGTTCCTGCTGGAAGAGCTGGGCCACGTGCCGGCGGTAGGCGAGATTCTGGAAACGAGCGGCATCCGCATCGAGGTAACCGACGCATCGGAAACGCAGGTGCTGCGTGCGCGCCTGACCCGGCACGCGCCGCCGACCGAGCCCATGGGTTGGCCGGCCCTGGAAGACCGCACGGAGCCGGAGCCCCACCAATCCGGGCCGCCGTCCCGGGGATCGGACGAAACGTGAGTGCGTCCCCCGACATCCGGGACATCCTGGAGGCCCGCGACCGCATCCGGGCCGCCGCGCGCAACACGCCGCTCCAGCACTCGCCATGGTTGTCGGAGCGCGCCGGCTGCCCTGTGTTCCTGAAGCTCGAATGCTGGCAGCGAACCGGCTCCTTCAAGTTGCGTGGGGCGTACAATGCGGTGGCTCAGTTGGACGAGGCATCCGCTGCCCGGGGTCTGGTCACGGCTTCGGCGGGGAACCACGGACAGGGCGTCGCGCTTGCCGCCCGGGAGATGGGCATCCGGGTCGACATCTTCGTGCCCGAAAGCGCGCCCGAAACCAAGAAGGCGCGCATCCGCCAGTACGGCGCGCGGCTGCACACGGTGGCCGGCATCTACGACGACGCGGCCGAGGCCGCCGCGGTCTTCGCCGAGGCGGAGGGTTCGTACCTCCTTCACCCCTTCGCGGATCCCCGGGTGGTGGCCGGTCAGGGAACGGTGGGCGTGGAGATCGTGGAAGCCTTGCCGCGCGTTCGCACGGTGGTGGCGCCGGTGGGCGGCGGCGGCCTCATCAGCGGCGCAGGCCTCGCCGTGAAGACCCTCACCGACGGCTCCGCGCGCGTGGTCGGCGTCCAGAGCGACGCCACGCCGGCCATGCACGCCGCCTTCCAGGCCGGACACGTCGTGCCCGCGCCCATGGGGGAGACGCTGGCCGACGGGCTGTCCGGTGAGACGGACGCGGTGAGCTACGAGCGCGCCCGGTTCGTGACCGACGACCTGGTCCTGGTACCGGAGAGCCGCCTCGTGCCGGCCATCCGGGACCTCTACGTTCACGACGGCATCGTCGCCGAAGGCTCCGCTGCGGTCGTGGTGGCGGCGATCCGGGACGGGGTCGTGGCCGTGGAGGGCCCGACCGCGCTCATCATCAGCGGCGGCAACATCGACGCCGCCGTTTTGGCCGGCATCCTGAGCTCCTGAATGGCGCATATCATCCCGTTCCACGGAAAGACCCCGAAGATCCACCCATCAGCGTTCATCGCCCCGACCGCTGTCATCATCGGCGATGTCGAGGTGGGTCCGGAGTCCAGCATCTGGTTCGGGGCCGTGCTTCGGGGCGACCACCCGGAGTTGGGCATCCGGATCGGCGCACGAACGAGCGTCCAGGACAACTGTGTGCTGCACGTCAGTGACAACGGCCCCACCCTCGTCGGCGACGACGTAACGGTGGGCCACGGCGCGGCGTTCGAGAGCTGTGAGATCCGCCGCGGCGCCCTCATCGGCATGAACGCGGTGCTGCTGCACCGCGTCGTCATCGGCGAGGGCGCTCTGGTTGCGGCGCTCAGCGTCGTGCCCGACGGCATGGAGGTGCCGCCGCACATGCTGGCCGCGGGTGCGCCGGCCACGATCCGCAAGGAAGTGTCGGGCGGATCGGCCCGCTGGATCGACGGCAGCGCCCGACACTACGTGGAGCTCGCCCGCCGCTACCGCGAGCTGGGGGTGGGAGAGCCGTGAGCGGCGGAGCCGGCGAGACGGACCGCCCCGAGCCGGAACCGAGCGGCCAGCGTGATCCCGATGCCGGCGGCCGCCCCGGCGCGGAGTCCGATGGCGCGGAGCGCGGCCCCGGCGACGCAGGCGCGGAGCCCGGCGAAAATCCGGGTCAGGATGGGCGAGAGTACGTCTGCGAGATCTGCGGCTCCCTCATGCTGGAGCGGCACTGCAAGATCCTGTGCCCCGTGTGCGGCTACCAGCGCGACTGCTCGGATCCCTGACACCTGCCGCCGAGGCCCGCCTGCCTCCCTACCCCGGCAGCACCAGCGACAGGTACCAACCGATCAGCGCGTGGCCCCACAGGTACGCGACGGCCGCTCCCAGGGCCAGGAACGTGCCCAGGGGAAGGTAGGTTCCGAGGAAGCGCAGCCGCCCCTTCAGGGACATGAGCGGCACGCCGATCACCAGCCCGAACACCGAGCCCAGCATGATGGTGAGTACGGCGCCGCTGAGCCCGACGAACGCCCCGACCATCGCCATCATGTGGATGTCGCCCACCCCCAACGCCGGTTTCCGGAAAGCCGCCTCGCCGCCCAGCTTGATGAGCCACATGAAGACGTAGGCGACGGCGCCGCCGATGAGCGCCGCCCTGAAGCTGATGCCTCCGGGCGCCAGGGCGAGGACCAGGCCGGCGAGGGCGCCCAGGAGGGAAAGCTGGTCGGGAATAATGCGGTGGCGCGCATCCAGGATCGCGATCCCGAGCAGTAGCGAGAGGAACACTCCGCCGCGCACGGCTTCGAGAGACGGGCCGAGTCGCAGCGCCATGGCGAGCCACAGCAGTGCCGTGACCAACTCCACGAGAGGGTACTGGAAGGAGATGTGGGTGCCGCAATGGCGGCAGCGGCCACGCAGCACGAGCCAGCTGAGGATGGGGATGTTGTCGTACCAGGCGATGGGCGTCTCGCAGACGGGGCAGCGGGAACGGGGCTTCACCACCGAGAGCCCTTCGGGCCAGCGGTAGATGCAGACGTTCAAGAAGGAGCCGACGGCCGCGCCCACGGCCGTGAGGTAGAGGGTGAACCAGAGTTCCGTCACCGCGCCGCCTTCCGTGTCATCAGGTACAGCAGGATCCCCGCGGCCACCGCAACGTTGAGGGATTCCGCACCGCGCATCGGGATCGCCACCCGCGCGTCTACGCCGGTCGCGATCTCGGGGCTCAACCCGGCGCCCTCGTTGCCCAGCACGAGGGCCAACCGGTCCGGGACGGGAATGTCCTCCGCCGGTGTTCCCGCCGCGTCAGCGCCCAGCACGGTGTAGCTCCCCTGCTCCGCCCACGCAAGCAGCGTGTCCGCATCCGTCTGCACCACGGGCAGGCGAAAGCACGTGCCTGCGGCGGCCCGCACCACCTTCGGGCTCCACGGGTCCGCGGTTCCGGGCAAGACCACGACGCCGGACACGCCAAATGCGGCCGCCGTGCGCATCAGGGTCCCCACGTTTCCGGGATCCTGCACCCCGTCCAGCACGAGCAACGCTCCGCCTCCACCACCCGCCTCCGCCAGTTCGGCCCGCGGAACGGGCGCCACCGCCAGGACCCCCTGTGGCGTTTCCGTGGCCGTCAGCCGCGCAAGCTCGGCGTCGCTCACGCGGCGTAAGGCCGGCCCTTCGAGTGCAGCCGCCAGGCGCCGGCCCCGCTCGGTCTCTTCCAGGCCGGGGGAGACGAGGACCAGGTCGGGGCTCAGGCCGGCCTCCACCAGCTCCTCCACCACGCGCACGCCCTCGGCGAGGAACCGGCTTTCCCGTTCGCGGGTCTTGCGCCGGGCCAGGCCCAGGACCAGCCGTTCTTCCGCCCTGGTCAGCATCGCCATCCGTTCGAACCTGGCCTCCCTCGGAATCCTCGACGCCCGGCCCGGTCGAGCGGGGCGGGAACATGCGCGGAACGACGCAACCTGAATTCGGGTCGTGCCGCCGTCAACCATCCTGATGGTGCGGCGGTGGACACGGGTCTTACCTTCCGGGATCCTGCAGAGCCGGGAACCGGCGAAAGGAGACATGGACGTGGCTCTCCCCGTAGCTCTCACCATCGCGGGCAGCGACAGCGGCGGCGGCGCCGGCATCCAGGCGGACCTCAAGACCTTCCAGGCGTTCGGCGTCTTCGGCACCTCGGCACTCACGGCGCTCACGGCGCAGAACACGGTGGGTGTTTACGGCGTGCACGCCGTGCCGGCCGGCATCGTGCGCAGGCAGATCGAGGTGGTGGTGGAGGACCTGCAACCGGCGGCCTGCAAGACGGGCATGCTGGCCTCCGCCGAACTGGTGGAGACCGTCGCCCGCGCCATCCGGGACACGGGTCTGCGCAACTACGTGCTGGATCCCGTGATGGTGGCGACCAGCGGCGATCGGCTGCTGGACCAGGACGCGGAGGCGTCGGTGCTGGACCTGCTCCTGCCTCTGTGCACCCTGGTGACACCGAACCTGCACGAGGCGGAGCTGATGGCGGGCGGCCAGGCGACGGACGAAGCGGGCATGCGCCGGCTGGCGGAACGGCTGGCGGGCCGGGGGGCCGCCGCGGTCCTGGTGAAGGGCGGGCATCTGGAAGGGCCGGAGGTGGTCGACGTGCTGTTCGACGGCGCGACGTTCCGGTCCTGGCGGCGCCCGAAGCTGGACACGGACAGCACGCACGGAACGGGGTGCACGTTGTCGGCGGGAATCGCTGCGGGCCTGGCCCGCGGGTGGGCCCTGCCAGAGGCTGTGGACGCGGCGCTGGACTTCACGCACCGCGCCATCGCGGAAGCCCCCGGCCTGGGCCGGGGGCACGGTCCGCTGAACCACTGGGTGGAGGTGCGGGCGCCGGCCAAATGACGCCGGCGTCCTTCACCCGCCCGTCTTCACATACTGCCGGAACCGGTCCGCGGCCACCACGCCGGCGGCCGGGTCGATGCCCTCCTGCTGCATCTCGCGGTCGAGGGCGTCGATGCGGCCCTGCGTCGCCGGGTGCGTGGCCATCATCTCCTGCACGCCCGACGCCTGCGCCTGCTCCTTCGTCTCCAGACGCTTCAGGAATGCCACCAGGCCATCCCCCTGGTAGCCCGTCGCCGCGGCGTACAGGACACCGAGGGAGTCCGCCTGCATCTCGTCCTCCCGGCTCAGGCCGGTGAACAACACGCCGGTCCCGAACGCGGAGATCTTGTCCAGCAAGGCCCCGTTGATGTTCGTTTCGTCCTTCACCGTCTTGAGGACGGACGAACGGCGAATCTCCTTCAGCACGTGCTTCTGGTCCACGTGCCCCACTTCGTGAGCCAGCACCCCGGCCAGCTCCGCTTCGTTGTCCATCAAGGCCAGCGCGCCCCGGGTCACCAGAATGAAGCCGCCGGGCGCCGCGAAGGCGTTCACGTCGTCCGTGTCCAGCACGCCGAAATGGAACTGGATCTCGTCGCCGCGGATGGACTGCTGCGCCACGGCCTGGCCCACCAGGTTGACATAATGCGTCAGCGCCGGGTCGTTCACCATGTGGTAACGGCCGATGACGGTGGCGGCGATGCCGAAGCCGATCTCCTTCTCCTTCTCCGGCCCGATGGGCAACGCGGCGGCCCCGATGTTCACCAGGCCTGCGCCCGAGATGGGCATGCTGGCGCAGGCGTTCAGGCCGCCCAGGGCGCCCGCGGCCAGGAGGGCGACGAAAATGGCGCGTTTCATGGCCCGTCCTCCCCTTTCGGCTTCTCGTCACTGACGCGCCGGATCCCTTCCTGGCGCAGGAACCTGTCCAGCTCGAGGACGCCGACGTTCTGCTTTTCCAGGCGCAGCACCGCTGCCGTGTCCGGCATGACGGTGATCTCGCCCTTCGTCGTCTTGACCGTCGCCACGCCGCGGGCGCCGGCGCTCGCGACAACGTCCTGGTCCCGTTCGCCGCCCACCGCCTGCATGCCCAGCAAGGCCAGGCGGCGACCCACCCGGCTGGCCGCACCCGTGTCCAGGAGGTGGTCATCGAAATCAGCCCGGGCGGCGTTCTTCCGGAGGACGACCTGGGCCACCACACCCCCGCTGCCACTCTTCACCACCCGCGCCGGCGGCGCCGGGTCAGGCCGGCCCTGGGCGTTCATGCGGCCCACCAGCGCCTGGACGACCGGGTCCTTGGCCGCCTCGTGGTTCGCCAGGGGCGTGGAGCCCAGGGGTGTGAGCACGACGACGTCGTTCCCGTTGCCCACCAGCACGACCGTATCGCCCAGGGAGTCACCGGCCACGACGTGCCGGACCTCCGCGCGCCACTTCGGGGGGCGGGCATAGCATTCGACCCGCGCGATGAGGCCCAGAGCGTCCGTAGCCTGGTCCCGGGTCTGCAACGGCGCGAACCGGTCGCCGTGCCACGTGCCCGGCTGATAGACCCAGTCCGTCCAGTGGATCTTCTGGGCCTGCTGTGCCGCCACCGGCGGCGGGGCCACAACCCCCAAGGCACCCGCCACCAGCAATCCGGCCAGGAGAGGAGCCGCGCCGGACCTGGGGCGGGCTCCCTTCTTCCGGCCCAACAGTTCATAGATCTGCACCGCCTGCTCCTTCCCTTTTACGCGGACCTGGTCGATGGGCCGCAGGTCGTACTGGTCCGGCAGCCGGGCCATCGTGAACTCGCTCACGATGATGCTGGTGCCGTACTCCTTGTTCTGGGACTCCAGCCGACTCGCCAGGTTGACGGTGTCCCCGATGGCCGTGTAGTCCAGCTTGCGCGCCAGCGATCCGATGTTGCCCACGATCGCTTCGCCGGTGTTGATACCGATGCCGATGCGCAACTGGGCCGGGGCTCCCGCTGCGGCCCAGCCCTCGTTCAACACCGCGAGCTCGTCGAGCATGTCCAGCGCCGTCTCCACCGCCCGCTGGGCGTGGTCCTCCACGGGAACGGGGGCACCCCAGAACGCCATCACCGCGTCGCCGATGAACTTGTCGAGTGTGCCGCCGTGGCGGAACACCACTTCGGCCATGCGGTCCAGGTAGGCGTTCAGCATCTCGATGACCGTCTCGGCCGGCAGCTTCTCGGACAGGCTCGTGAAGCCCCGGATGTCACTGAACAGGAGCGTCAGCGGAATGCGCTCCCCACCCAGCTTCACGCTCTCGAAGTTGTCCGCGAGCCGCTTCACGTACTCGGGCGTGACGTACCGACCGAACAGGTCCCGCACCCGCTTCTTCTCCCGGCCCTCCGTCATGTAGCTGCCCGCCATGACCCCGGCGTACGCCATGGCACCGGTCAGCACCGGAGCCGCCATGTCCAGCCAGACCCCCTGGGTGAACGCCAGGACGGCCACGCCGACGGCGAGGAGGAGGACCAGCAGCGAACCCAGGCTGGCCACGACCGCGGAGCCGAACACGGCGGAGACCAGACCCGCAGCGACCCCTGCGAACGCCACCATGCCGGCGTTCGCCAGGGCCGGGGCCCGCCGCATGTAGTCGCCGTGGAGGAGGTCGTCCAGGATGGTGGCGTGGATGATCACGCCGGGGTCGTGCGGCGCGACGGCCGTGGCGCGGATGTCGTGCACGCCGATGGCCGTGGCCGCGATGAACACGATCTTGTTCCGGAACGCAGCCAGGGGCACGTCCGGCGTCCGGCCCGTCTGCACGGCGTTGAAGCTGTTCAGGACGTGGAACACCGGGTAGATCCGGTAAGCGGACACGCGGTCCTGCAGGTACGGGCCACGCCAGCGGATGATGAAACGGCCGTCGTGCAGTGGCACGCGTTCACCCGGGAAGCGCAGGTCACGGGCGGACACCACGGGCGTGCCGCCAAACCGGTCCGGGTCCAGGACGCGCGCCGCGGCCAGCGGCAGGGAGGGATACAGCCGGCCCTGGTGCGCGTAGACCAGGCGCTCCCGCCGCGATACGCCGTCTGCGTCCGGGTTCCACACGATGCTGCCCAGCGCCCGCGCCTGCTCACCGAACAGCGGATAGACGGGCTCCACGTACGGGAAGACCAGGTCGGGATCCGGCGCTTCGGCGGTGCCGAGTGAATGGGCCGCGAGCATGGCGCGCGCCCTCTGGATCAGCGCCCGGCCGTCCGGGGCCTGCGCACGGTTCTGTTCCCACAGCGCCGCTTCCGACGAATCGCCGGGCGAGAACGTGAAGGGCAACACCGACAGGCCCGTGGCGGCAAGGTCCTCGGCGAAGATGGCGTCGCCGACCGGGTCCGCCAGGTTGGGCTCCGGGAACTCGATGTCGAACACGGCGAGCCGGGCGCCGCCCGCCCGGAGATACTCCAGCACCGAGGCGTAGACGTCCCGGGGCCACGGCCAGCGCCCGAGCTGGTCCCGGTACACCTCCATGCTGTTGTCGTCGATGGCGACGAACACGATGTTGGTGTCCGCACGGGCCGGGTCGGTGAGCCGTTGGACGCGCGCGTCGTACGTCCTGGCCTCTGCCTCCTGCATGAGGGGCATCAACCGCAGCCCCAGTCCCACGGCGGCGGCCGCGACGCCCACCCCCAGACCCAGCAGCGTGCGCCGCACCCAGCGTCTGCCTCCGCCCCCGCCTGCGGTTCTCTGCATGGCGTCAGTCCTGCCCGTCCGCCAGCCACCAACGCGCCAGGTTCACCAGCGCACCCCGACCATCCATCACCGCCCCCTGGAGCCGGTCGCGCACCAGCAGCACCTGGGGCGCGTAGTAAAGGAACGTCCACGGCTGTTCGTCCCGCAGGATCCGTTGCAGCCTGTACCAGACGGGCAGGGCCTCCCGGCGATCCGTGATGCGGTTCGCGACATCCAGCAGACTGTCCACCTCGGCGTTCCGGTACCCGGCGAACTGGTAGGGACCGTCGATCTCCGCCGAATGGAACTGGTTCCGCAGGCTCAGCCGGAAATCCCCATCCCACGCGAATACGAACGCATCGAAGCGGCGGTCCGGCGACGTCACGTCCGAGATGAGCGTGGTGCCCTCGACGGGCTGAACGATGACGTGCACGCCCACCGCTTCCAGGTTGGCGCGGATCAGCTCAGCCACGTCCCGGTTGACCGAGTTCTTGGCCACGACCTTCAGCTCGATCTGGAACGGTTTGCCCGCCGCGTTCTCCACCACGCCGTCGCCGTTCCGGTCGCGGTATCCGGCGGCCGCCAGGAGCGCACGTGCGCTGTCGGGGTCGAAGGGCAGCGGCGCCAGGTCGTGATCGAACGCCCAGTGCCAGGGCATGACGGGCCCTACGGCCACCTGGCCGAATCCATCGCGGAAGGCGTCCACCATGGCCTGGCGGTTGATGGCCATGGTCAGGGCCCGGCGCACGCGCGGATCGTTCAGGGGCGGGCGCCGGCCGTTCCAGCCGATGAAGGCGTACCGGCGCGATGCGTACTCCACCAGATGCACGCCCCGGGCGGCGCTGGCCCTGCGCACGGCATCCATGGGCGGCGTGAGCGCCACGTCCACATCGCCCGCTTGGATCTCGGCGACCTGCGCCAGGTTCTCCGGCACGACCCGCCACACGAAGCGGTCCAGGTACGGCCGGCCACCCAGGCCTTTCGGGAAATTGGGATTCGCCTCGAAGACCCAGCGGTCGTTCGTCCGGTGGGACACGTAGCGGAACGGTCCGTTGCCCACGGGGGCCAGGTTGAACGCGGCCTGGCGGAGTCGCTCGGGCGGGATCGTGTCCAGCAAGTGCTTGGGCGCGATGGGCGTGAACGGCAGGCCCGCCAGCGGCTCCGCGTGCGGCTCGAAGCGGAAGCGGACCGTGAACGAGTCCAGCACCTGCACGCCTCTCCAGTACTCGAAGTATTCGCTGTTGGGGAACCCCGTGGCCGGGTCCTTGGCCCGCTCGTACGTGAACGCCACGTCGTAGGCGGTGGTCGGCTGCCCGTCGTGCCAGCGGACGTCATGGCGCAGGTGGAACACCACGCCCGTGTCGCCCGTCAGCTCCCACGACCGGGCCAGGTACGGCTCGTAGCCGAGATGCGCGTCGTAGCGGATCAGCGGCATGAACAGCGCGTAGCGGAGCACCTGCGACGCCCACGACTCCGAGGCCACCAGCGGGTTCATGTCATCGAGGTCCGCCGGGCCGGCTACGACGGCGGTACCGCCATAGCGCGGCGGCTCCTGGGCCTCCGCCGGCCGTGTCGTCCGCCCGCAGGCGGATGCGCTGGCGAACAGCACGACCAGGCTCGCAAGCACGGCTTTCCGGCCGGTCCGCAGCCGGACATCCGAAACGTTTCGGGGTTCCAACGCCATGATTGGATTTCTCGGGCGCACGCCGGGCTAAGCTGATCTGTCAGGGAGAGACTCCAGCAAGATCATGCGCGCCCCGGTGCATCGCAAGCGAGTTCTGTCGCGTGGCCTCCGGGAGTCACGCGCCCCGGTCGGCTTGCCGGGCGAGGCGGCGCAGCACGCCGCGCACGAGCCTGCCGAAGCGGTCCGCTGCCTCGGCACCCGCCGCCACGACCTCCGCGTGATCCAGCGCACCCGGCGCCAACCCGGCGGCCGGGTTCGTGATGAGGGCGAGGCCGAGAACCCGCATGCCCAGGGACCGGGCGGCGAGGACCTCTGGCACCGTGCTCATGCCCACCGCATCGCCGAAGCGGGCCAGCATCCGCACTTCGGCGCGAGTCTCGTAGCTGGGGCCGGTCAACGCGCAGTACACGCCGCGTCGCAGTGGGATCTGTTCCGCCCGGGCGACGTCCAGCGCCGCTCGCTGCAGGTCGGGGTCGTAGGGCGCCGCCATGTCGGGGAATCGTGGCTCGTCGGTGTCCACCGGCCCGATGAGCGGGTTCCGACCCATCAGGTTCACGTGATCGTCCAGGAGCATCAGGTCCCCGGCGTGCAGGCGGGGGTTGAGACCTCCGGCGGCACACGTGACCAGGAGCGTGCTCGCGCCGAGCGCCGCGGCGGTCCGCACGGGACGCACCACATCCGCCGCAGTATGCCCTTCGTAAAGGTGGTAGCGGCCCTGCATGACCAGACAGGGCATGCCTTCCAGCCGGCCCGCCACGAGGAGTCCCCGGTGTCCCTGCACGGTCGGAGCAGCGAAGCCCGGGATCTCGTCGTAGGGAATGCGCACGGCGTCCGCCACCACGTCGGCCAGCGCGCCCAGGCCGGACCCCAGGACGACGAGGGCACGCGGCGCCTCGCGCAGGCGGCCGGCCACGTGCTCCGCCGCAGCCGTCACGGCCTCGCCGTTCGGCATCGCCCGGTCGCCGGCTCGCCCCGCTGCCGGGTCAACAGGCATCCGGGCGTCGCTTTCGTTCCTCATCAGATCAGGATGCCCGCGATGGTCGCCGTCATGAACGCCGCGATGGTCCCCGCGATCATGGCGCGCAAGCCCAGACGCGAGAGGTCGGACCTGCGGGACGGCGCAATGCCGCCGATGCCGCCGATCTGGATGGCGATGGACGAGAAGTTGGCGAAGCCGGCGAGGGCGTAGGTCGCAATGATCACGGAACGCGGCGACAGGCTGACGCCGCTGGCCAGGAGGTCCTTGAGCTGCAGGTAGGCGACGAACTCGTTGACGACCGTCTTGACGCCCAGCAACGACCCGATGGTCGCGGCATCGTGCCACGGCACGCCCATGATCCAGGCTACCGGCGCCATGATCCAGCCCAGCAGATGCTCCAGGGTCAGGCTGTGTCCGGCCTGGAGCACACCGTGGGCCTGGAGCCAGCCTGTGAGCCCGATGATGCCCGTGAACCAGCCCAGGAAAGCATTCAACAGGGCAATGAGCGCAATGAACGCCAACAGCATGGCCCCCACGTTCAATGCCAGCCGCAGGCCGTCACCGGCCCCTCGGGCGGCCGCATCGATGACGTTGGCGTCCTCCGATTTCACATCCACACGCAGCGTGGAAGCCGTGACGGGCTCTTCCCGCTCGGGATACATGAGCTTGGCCACGACCAGCGCTGCGGGCGCCGACATGACGCTGGCCGCCAGGAGATGGCCGGCGATGTCGGGGAAATAGGCCACCAGCATGCCCACATACGCGGCCATCACCCCGCCGGCCACGGTGGCGAATCCGCCCGTCATCACGACCATGAGCTCCGACATGGTCATCTTCTCGACGAAGGGCTTGATCAGGAGCGGCGCTTCCGTCTGCCCGACGAAGATGTTGCCCGCCGTGGAAAGCGTCTCGGCCCCCGACGTGTGCATGGTGCGCATCATCACCCACGCCACCCCCTTCACCACCCATTGCATGATGCCCAGGTAATACAGCAGCGTCATGAGCGACGAGAAGAAGATGATGGTGGGCAGCACATTGAAGGCGAACGACGCGCCGGCCTGCGCGACGTGCCCCGCCACGACCTCAACGGAACCACTGGTCCCCGCAACGCCCGCGCCCACGGGGATGTTGTCGAACACCAGGTTGCCGAACAGGAAGCGCGCGCCATCGATGGTGAATCCCAGCAAAGCCACGATCACGTCGTTCATGCCACTGAAGATCATGGCTCCCAGCGCAGTCTTCAGGATGAACACGGCGAAGGCGATCTGAAGCCCAACCCCCCACAGGACCACCCGCCACTGCACGGTTCGGCGGTCCACGCTCAACGCCCACGCAATGAGGAGCAGCACAAACAGGCCGAGCACGGAGGTCGCCCGCTCGCTCAGAGGCGTGTTCACCAGTTCCCGCGCCTGCCGAATCCGCTCCGCCGCCGATGGCGTCTGTTCCTGCATCGACGGTGTCTGGCCCTGGGCCTGGGGCTGGGGTTGGGCCTCCGCCCCCGCCCCCGCCTGCTGCTCCACCGTCGTGTCGGTCGCCGGTTCCTGGGCCACGCTGCGCACGGCCCCGGTCACGAGAAGCACCGCCGCCGCCACCCACAACCCGATCAACGCCCGACTCGTGCGTCCGCCTGCCACCATATTGTCACCCTTGCCAGGAGCCGCCCGGCGGCGGCCCGTGATGGAGTTGCCCCAACGCCTTTCGCGCCGCCACGTGTTCCTTCCGCTCGAAAAGCCGGATCAACAGCATGCCCGCCGCGAACCCACCCACATGCGCCCAGAACGCGACGCCCCCGCCCCCGGCCGGCGTCGTGGCGCCGGACAGCACCTGGATGGCAAGCCATTCCAGCAGCACGACCCAGGCGGGAATCGCGATGATGCGCACGAAGATGAAGAAGAAGAATAACGTGTAGATCCTGACCCGCGGGTACAGCAACAGGTAGGCGCCCATGACGCCGCTGATGGCCCCCGACGCACCGATCGTCGGGACCAGCGAGCTGGTCGCGGACAGCACATGGGCCCCACCCGCCAGCAGACCCGTCAACAGGTAAAACACCACGTACCGAACGTGGCCCATGGCATCTTCGATGTTGTTTCCGAAGATCCACAGGAACCACATGTTGCCGATGATGTGAAGCCAGCTCCCGTGCAGGAACATGCCGGTGAACAGCGTCGCCCACGTGAGCCCGCCTAACTGGCAGACATAGCCGGGCCCCAGCTGGATCCCCTTGTAGCCGCCGGTCAGACCGGTCAGCTCGGCCGGTATGGTGCCGTACGTGCACACCGCCTGCTGCAGCGCGTGCGCGTTCGCGCCAGCGCCTTCCACGACCAACCACACCAGCAGGTTCACGACGATGATGAACATCGTCACGAAGGGCGTGGTGTCGGTCGGGTTCTCGTCGCGAAGTGGAAACACAGCCTCTCCCGGAGCCGAGCGCCAGAATACCGCGCCCTCCGCGGAGCGTCAAACGCCCGGGGAGCCGTCCCGGCCCCGCGTGAGGCCGGCTCCGCGACGGCCCGCATGCCCCCGGGCGACCCGGGCGCTGTCAGCATGGCAGGATGGGTGCGCGCGCCCGCCGATATGGCGCGAAAAAGGACTCCGCGCGTGGCATGCGCGTTGCACGCTGGGCGGCGTGGCCCTCACGGCTTGTGGATACGAAGACGACGCACAGGAGAAACCATGGCGAACAAGGTGATAGGGATCGATCTCGGCACGACGAACTCGGTGGTCGCGGTCATGGAAGGCGGCGACCCCGTGGTGATCCCGAACGCGGAGGGTGGCCGTACGACGCCCTCCGTTGTGGCGTTTACCAAGGACGGTGAGCGTCTCGTCGGCCAGGTGGCGCGGCGGCAGGCGATCACGAATCCGAAGAACACCATCGCGTCGATCAAGCGGTTCATGGGCCGGCGTTGCTCGGAGGTGGGGCGGGAGAAAGGCCTGGTCCCCTACGAGGTAACGTGCGACAGCGACGACCGGGTCGAAGTGCACGTCGCCAATGCGGACAAGAACTTCCAGCCGCCCGAGATCTCGGCCATGATCCTCCAGAAGATGAAGCAGACAGCGGAGGACTACCTGGGCCACGAAGTGAAGCAGGCCGTCGTCACCGTGCCGGCGTACTTCGACGACGCACAGCGCCAGGCCACCAAGGACGCTGGCAAGATCGCCGGTCTGGAAGTCCTGCGGATCATCAACGAGCCGACGGCCGCATCGCTGGCGTACGGGCTGGACAAGAAGAAGGACGAGGTCATTGCCGTCTACGACTTCGGCGGCGGCACCTACGACATCTCGATCCTGGAGCTGGGCGACGGCGTGTTCGAGGTGAAGTCGACGAACGGCGACACCCACCTGGGCGGCGACGACCTGGACCAGCGGATCATCGAGTGGCTCGTCGCAGAGTTCAAGAAGGAACAGGGCATCGACCTGTCCAAGGACGCCATGGCGTTGCAGCGCCTGAAGGAAGCGGCGGAAAAGGCCAAGATGGAGCTGTCGACCACCTTGTCGACGGACATCAACCTGCCGTTCATCACGGCCACGCAGGAGGGCCCGAAGCACCTGAACTATTCCCTCACGCGGGCCAAATTCGAGCAGCTGGTGGATGACCTGCTTCAGGGCACGATTCCGCCGATGCAGAAGGCGTTGGATGACGCCGGGCTGAAGGCCGGCGACGTGGACGAGGTGATCCTGGTAGGCGGCTCCACGCGGATCCCGAAGGTCCAGGAGATCGTGAAGGAATTCTTCGGCAAGGACCCGCACAAGGGCGTCAACCCGGACGAGGTGGTGGCCGTGGGCGCGGCGATCCAGGGCGGCGTGCTGGCCGGTGATGTGAAGGACGTCCTGCTTCTGGACGTGACACCGCTGTCGCTGGGCATCGAGACGCTGGGCGGCGTCATGACGACGCTCATCGAGCGCAACACGACCATCCCGACGAAGAAGACGGAAGTCTTCTCCACGGCGGAAGACAACCAGACGACGGTGGAGATCCACGTGCTCCAGGGCGAGCGTCCCATGGCGGGGGACAACAAGACCATCGGGCGCTTCCAGCTCACGGGCATCCCGCCGGCGCCGCGGGGCGTGCCGCAGGTCGAAGTCACGTTCGACATCGACGCCAACGGGATCCTGCACGTGACGGCGAAGGACAAGGCCACGGGCAAGGAGCAGAAGATCCGGATCGAGGCGTCCAGCGGCCTGACGGATTCGGAGATCGACCGCATGGTGCACGAAGCCGAGTCTCACGAGGGCGAGGACAAGGAGCGCAAGGAGAAGGTGGAGGCGCGCAACCAGCTGGATTCGCTCGTCTATCAGGTGGAGAAGGACCTGAAGGAGTGGGGCGACAAGCTGGACGCGGACGCGAAGTCCCGGGTCGAGACCGCGCTGGAGCGGTCGAAGAAGGCGCTGAAGCAGGACGATACGAGCGAGATTACCGCGGCCCGCGACGAGCTCATGCAGGCGTTCAGCGCGGCCGGTCAGCAGATGTACGAATCTCAGGCAGCCGAGCAGGCGGAGCAGCCGAACGGCGAGTCGAAGCCCGATGAGCCGGCCAAGCCGGATGAGGACGTCGTCGAGGCGGACTACGAGATCGTGGAGGAAGATAAGTAGTCGCGCTCGGGACAGGCCTGGGAGCGCGGCGGTCCGGATGCGTCCGGACCGCCGCGCTTCCTGCGTTATTGAGGCAGGAGCAGGCGATGCCGCGGGCTGGCGATGGGCTGGACGCGGGAACGCCGTGACGCCATAATTCGGAATCACCCATCCCCTTGGCAGAGATCATGATACCGGAGAACCGCACACGCATCGGGGCGCTCACCGCCGTCGTCGTCACTCTGCTGCTCGGAATCGCCGTCGTGGTGGGGGCCGGGCTCCCCCACGATGCCGCGCCGGCGCGAGAGGCGAGCGAGGCGGCGGTCCTGCCCGCCTTCGGAACGCCGCCGGCGCAACCCGACTCGCCGCAGGTCATGCCGGCGCCGGCCTCGGCCAGGGATGCCGCAAGCCTGAGCGAGGCGTTCGTGAGCATTGCGCGGAACGTCACGCCGGCCGTCGTGCGGATCCAGACGGAGCGGCGTATCCCGGACCCGCACGCCAACCTGCCGCAGAACCGCTTCCACGACTTCTTCGGCCAGCCGCGCAAGGACGACGACGCGCCGACCATGTTCCCGGACATCACGGGCGGGAGCGGGTTCATCGTGGCCAAGGACGGCATCATCCTGACCAACAACCACGTGGTGCATGCTGCCGAGAAGATCACGGTGAGTCTGTGGGACAAGCGCACGTACGAAGGCGAGCTGGTGGGAGGCGACCCGACGACGGATGTGGCGGTGGTGCGGATCCACGCCAAGGACCTGCCCACGGTGCAACTCGGCAACTCGGACGCGACCAACGTCGGGCAGTGGGTGCTGGCGATCGGGAATCCAGGCTTCCAGGACATGAGCACGCTCGACTTCACAGTCACGAGCGGCATCCTGAGCGCGAAGGGACGTCCGCTCAACGTCATCCGCGATGAGCTGCAAGCGGAACGGAACCCGGCGGCCAGCTACGCCATTGAAGACTTCCTTCAGACCGACGCGGTGATCAACCCCGGCAACTCGGGCGGCCCGCTGGTCGACCTGGAAGGCAACGTCATCGGCATCAACACGGCCATCGCGAGCCAGACGGGCTACTACCAGGGCTATGGCTTCGCCATTCCCATCAACGTGGCGCGTCGCGTGATGCGTGACATCCTCGAGCACGGCCATGTGCGGCGTGCCCTGCTGGGCATTCAGATCACCGATGTGACGCCCGAGGATGCCCAGGTCTACAGCCTGCCGTCCATCGCCGGCGTGTTGGTCCAGGACTTCTCCTCCGGGTCACCGGCCGAGAAGGCCGGCGTGCATCGCCAGGATGTGATCGTGGCCGTCGATGGTGAGCCGGTGAGCCGGGTGGCCCAGCTCCAACGAATCATCGCCCAGAACCGGCCGGGGGCCAGAGTCCAGCTGGACGTCGTCCGGTATGGCCAGCACCTGAAGCTGGCCGTACCGCTCACGGAGGCGCCGGTCGTCGTCGTCGAGAAGCCGGACGCGGCCGCCAAGTCGGCGCCCCACGGCCCGTCAGGGTTGGGCCTCGAGTTCGCCGACCTGACTCCGACGATGGCCCGTCAGTACGGCTTCGACGACGCCGACGGCGTCGTGATCACGCGGGTGGAGCCCACGGGCTCGGCGTTCCTCAAAGGCGTCTTGCCCCGCTACCGAGTGGTCGAAGTGGACCGGCAACAGATCCGCGATGCGCGCCAGGTACGGTCCATTCTCGACAAGCTGCACTCGGGCGACGTGGCGTCGTTCCTTCTGCGCGACACCCAGGGCGGCACGTTCGTGGCCAACGTGCGCGTGCCCTGAAGCCAGGCCGACCCGCCGTTCGGCCGCCCTCCGCGGGAGCTGCCAGCATCCCGCGGAGGGCGTGTCTTTCGGTTGAACTGGGGTAGAGCCGCCATTACATTTCGCCCGCTGAGCGAAAGTGGCGGAACCGGTAGACGCGCGAGATTTAGGATCTCGTGGGCTGAGCCCGTGGGGGTTCGAGTCCCCCCTTTCGCATGAGAGCTCACCCTGACCTTGGAACTCGATTGAAAGTCGACGTAACTGAGACGCGGCCCTGGGCGCGCCGCCTGACCATCACGGTGCCCGCGGATACCATCGAAAAGGAACGCCGGGAGGTCACGCAGCGGCTCGCCAGCCGCCTGCGGCTGCCGGGCTTCCGCAAAGGCAAAGTGCCGTCGGGGGTGGTAGAGAAGCGCTACGGCGCCGCCATCGACCAGGAAACCATCGAACGGGTGGTGAACAACGCCTACCGTGAGGCGGTCCGCGAACAGGCCCTGCAGCCCATCACCGAAGCCACCATCGACAACATCGACTACGACCGGGGCGCCGATCTCACGTTCAACGTCGAGTTCGAGATCCGCCCGGAGGTGGAGCTATCGCGGCTGGGCGGGTTCAAGGCCACACGCAAGCTCGCGGAGATCGGCGACGAGGATGTCCACCGCGTATTGGAGCGGTTCCAGCAGGATCACGCGGTCTGGCAGCCCGTGGAAGACGACGGACGCGCCACGGAAGGCGACATGGTGGCGGTGGAGATCACGCCGCAACCGGACGAGGGCGAGACCGTGGAGGAGGAGCAGTCGCCGGAGCCCCGCCGCTACGAGATCGTGCTGGGCCAGGACCAGGCGCTGCCGGACGTGGAGAGCGCCATTCAGACGCTGGACCCGGGACAGGATGGCGTGTTCACCGTCGAGGTTCCGGAAGCCCACGAGGGGCCGGACTCCCCTCCACACACACATCGGCTGAAGATCAAGCTACTGGGCATCAAGCGTCCCGAGCTGCCGGAGCTGGACGATGAATTCGCCCACCAGGTGGGCGACTTCGAGAGCATGGACGCGTTGCGGGAGCGCATTCGTGGCGACCTCCTGAAGGAAGCGGAGGCGGACGCCGACCGTGAAATCCGCCGCCAGCTCATGGACCAGGTGCTGGAGGCCAACCCGTTCGAGACGCCGGATTCCATGGTGGACGAGTACCTCAACCAGCTCATCCGGCCGCGTGAGGGCGCGGACGAAGGGGTGATCGCCGAAGCGCGGACCTCCGCCCGGCCGGCGGCCGAGCGAGCCATCAAGCGCCTGCTCGTCATCGAGCGGATCGCCGAGATGGAGACGCTCCATGCCACGCAGGAAGAGGTCGACGAGCGCATCGGAAGGCTGGCGGAGCGTGTGGGCCGCAAGCCCGCGGAAGTGCGGCGCCAGCTGGCACAGGACAACCAGATCCAGGCGCTGGCCGAGGAGATCACCGAAGACAAGGTGTACGACTACCTGAAGTCCGTATCCGAGATCGAGTGACGGGCTTCACGGACGTGTTAGATTTGGACAAACGCGAACGCGGCGTCCGCGCCGCTGGCCACTGAGAGCCCATGACGATCTACCCGCCTTACGTCATCGAGCGCACCACCCGGGGAGAGCGCAGCTACGACATCTTCAGTCGGCTGCTGATGGATCGCATCATCTTCCTCGGAACGCCCATCGACGACAACGTCGCCAACATCCTCATCGCGCAGCTCCTCTTCCTGGATGCCGAGGACCCGGAGCGCGACGTGTACATGTACATCAACTCGCCGGGCGGTTCCGTCTACGCCGGCCTCGCCATCTACGACACGATGCAGTACCTGCGCGCACCGGTGAACACCATGTGCATGGGGATGGCGGCGTCCATGAGCGCCCTGCTGCTGGCGGCCGGCGCCAAGGGCAAGCGCAGCGCGCTGCCCAACTCCCGAATCATGATCCACCAGCCATCGGGCGGCGGCCAGGGCACGGCGGCGGACATCGAGATCCAGGCGAAAGAAATCCTCCATGCCCGCGAGCGCATCAACCGCATCCTGGCGGAACATACGGGTCAGACGCCGGACAAGATCGCCGAGGACGCAGACCGTGACCGGTTCATGAGCCCCGAAGAAGCGACGGAGTACGGGATCATCGACATGGTCGTGTCCCAGGAGAAGGAAACGGTTGACGGAAAGGTCCCGAAGAGCAAGAAATAAGGGAGGGCGGATGGCGGCGACTTCCGCCGCTGACCGCCACGCATGCCCCTCGGCCATGACGCCTTATGGCAAGTGACAAACACCTCCGCTGCTCGTTCTGCGGCAAGTCCAAGGACTCGGTGAAGAAGTTTATCTCGGGTCCGTCGGTTTACATCTGCAACGAGTGCATCACCCTCTGCAACGAGATCCTCGCCGAAGAAGATGAGCGTGAGGCCGCGGAAGCGGTCCCGCGCATTCCGACGCCGCAGGAAATCAAGGAGACGCTGGACCAGTACGTGATCGGGCAGGAGGATGCCAAGAAGTCGCTGGCCGTGGCCGTGTACAACCACTACAAGCGGGTGAACCACCACGGCGTGCTGGACGACATCGAGATCGACAAGTCCAACATCCTGCTTGTCGGTCCGACGGGCGTGGGCAAGACGCTGCTGGCGCAGACGCTGGCGCGCATCCTCCAGGTCCCGTTCACCATTGCGGACGCGACGACGCTCACGGAAGCGGGCTACGTGGGCGAGGATGTGGAGAACATCCTGGTGCGTCTGCTCCAGGCCAGCGACTTCAACATCGCGGAGTGCGAACGCGGCATCGTCTACATCGACGAGATCGACAAGATCGCCCGCAAGTCGGAGAACCCCAGCATCACGCGGGACGTGTCCGGCGAAGGTGTGCAGCAGGCGCTGCTGAAGATCCTGGAAGGCACGGTGGCTTCGGTGCCGCCCCAGGGCGGGCGGAAGCACCCGCAGCAGGAGTACATCCAGATCAACACGCGCAACATCCTGTTCATCTGCGGCGGCGCGTTCGACGGGTTGGAGAAGATCGTGGAAGGCCGAACCGGCAAGCGGCGGATCGGGTTCGGCGGCCTGAGCGACGCCAGTCAGGGCACGGGGAATCCCCTGGCGGACGTTCAGCCCGAAGATCTGCTGCGTTTCGGCCTGATCCCCGAACTTGTGGGCCGGCTTCCGGTGCTCGTGCATCTGGACGATCTCGACGAGGGCGCGCTGGTCAAGATCCTCCAGGAACCGAAGAACGCGCTGGTGAAGCAGTACACGAAGATGTTCGAGCTGGAGGGCATCGGGCTCACGTTCGACCCCGATGCGATCCGTGCGGTCGCCGAGCGTGCGCTGGACAGGGGAACCGGGGCGCGTGGCCTGCGGGCCGTGCTCGAGGAGCTCATGTGCGACGTGATGTTCGACATCCCGTCCCGGGATGACGTGCGCGAGGTCGTGATCACGCCGGAATCCGTGCGGGACCGGATCGCGCCATTGCTGGTTCTGCACCCGGAGACGAAGAAGAGGGAAGCCTGACCGGCGCGATCGCGTGATCATCAAGTCCGTCGATTTCGCCGGCGCCATCGCTTCGCCGGGCGGCAGTGTTCCCGCCCCTCTGCCGCAGGTGGCGTTCGCCGGCCGCTCCAACGTCGGCAAATCCAGCCTCATCAACCGCTTGCTGGGTCGTACGCGGAGCCACGTGGCCCGGGTCTCCACGCAGCCCGGCAAGACGCGCGAAGTGAACTTCTTCCGGGTTCTGGCCGGTCGCGAGTCGGGGGACCTGGAATTTTACCTGGTGGACCTGCCGGGCTACGGGTACGCCCGTGTCCCGGCCCGCCTGCGGGACGCGTGGCGGCCGCTCGTCGAGAGCTACCTGAGCGACAACCGTTCGTTGCGCGGGGTTGTTCAGCTCATCGATGCCCGGCACGGGCCGACACAGGACGACATCCAGATGATCACGTTCCTGGCCCACCTGGGGGCGCCCGTACTGTTCGTGCTGACGAAGGTGGACAAGCTTTCCCGGAGCCAGCGGGCGACCCGCCTGCCGGAGCTGGCCCGCGCACTGGCCCAGGACGAGGAGCAGATCCTGCCGTTCTCGGCGCTCACCGGCGAAGGCCGGGAATCACTGCTGGAAGCCCTGGAAACCCTGCTCGACGGGGAAGAGGAGCGGGTATGACGCGCCGGAACCGGCCCATGTCGCTGACCGTGGCAGCCTTGAGCTTCGTGGCCGTTCTGGCGGCCTGCCTGCTGCCGGCGACGGCGACACGGCCGTCCGTCGCCGACTCGCCGGTCGCTCCCGCCGGGGGCGACGAAGGGTTGCCGCCCGGCGGCTTCGGCAGCCTGCGCCAGGACGAGTTCACGGTGCAGCTCCGAAAGGACGCGTTGCTCATCAAGGTGACGCCGCTGGCGGAATCGGTGATCCGCCTGGCGGCGCCGGACACGTATCAGCGGTTGCACCGACTGGCCGCCAACCTGGGCGGGCAGGCGCGCACGCGGGCGGGCCGGCCGGAAGCGACGCTGTTCCTGGTCTCGTTCTTCAGCTACCAGCCGGACACGTTCTACGAGCCGGAGAGCCTTCAGATCGTGGCGCGGGGCCGGCAGCTGAGCGCCGCCGCCATGGTGCCGCTCACACCGGCGTGGGGCCAGCAACGGCTGCGTCGGCAGGAGACGGAGAGCGCGGTGTACGCGTTCCCCGCGGAAGTCGACGTGGGCCTGCCTTTCCAGGTGCGCTACGGGATGGAGGAAAGCGATGCCTGGAGACAGATCCTGCCGGTGCTGGACCGGGAACGCGCCCGGGCAGCGTCGCGGGCCGGCGGGTCTCAGAGCGGAATGCCGTATTCCTTGATCTTGCGGTAGAGCGTCCGCTCGCCGATCCCCAGCATCTCCGCGGCCGCACGGCGGTTGCCATCCACCTCGGCCAGGGCCGATATGATGGCTTCGCGTTCCATGTCCCGCATGGTCATCCCCGGCCGGAACACGACGACGCCGTCCTCTTCATCCTCGTCCGCCTCCTCATCCAATGGAACCGCCTCGGCGCCGACTGGCCGAACCACTTCCCTGCCTTCCATTTCCCCCGACTCCAGGTAGGGATAGGGATACGGCAAGGAGAGGGGCCCCGGGAAATCGGGGTGTTCGCGCCGATAGCTGTCGAACTCGCGGCGCAGGTCGTCGACGTCCAGGCGAAGCTGGAGCATCATGCGGAACACGAACTCCAACGCCGGCGAGGTCTCCGCGTCCGGCGCAGGCTGGGGCACGTGCACCGGCAGGGCCGGCGGTTCCCTGCGTCTGGACCGGATCGGCTCGGGCAGGTCCTGGACCCCGACGGCGCGGCCCGTCGCCAGCACGACCATGGATTCCACGAGGTTCTTGAGCTCGCGGATGTTCCCGGGCCAGTCATAGTCCGCGAGGACCGTCATCGCCTCGGGCGTGACCACGACGCGAGGCAGGTCGTGTTCGTTGGCGGCGTTCTCCAGGAATACGTCGATGAGCAGGGGGATGTCCTCACGGCGGTCGCGCAGCGCCGGCAGCGCGATGTGCAGGACGTTCAGGCGGTAGTACAGGTCCCGTCGGAATTCGCCCAGCTCGACGCGCTCCCGCAGGTTGCGGTTCGTGGCCGCCAGCACCCGCACATCTACACGCAACGGCTCTTCCCCGCCCACCCGCATGAACTCGCGTTGCTCCAGCACACGCAACAGCTTCGTCTGCGTGGCCAGGGGCATCTCCCCGATCTCATCGAGGAACAGCGTACCGCCGTGGGCCAGCTCGAAGAACCCGCGGCGCTGGGCTTCGGCCCCGGTAAAGGCCCCCTTCTCGTGGCCGAACAGCTCCGACTCCAGCAGCGTCTCCGGCAGGGCCGCCACGTTCGCGGCGACGAACGGGCGGTCGTGGCGCGGCGATAACGCGTGGATGCCGCGGGCGACCAGCTCCTTGCCCGTGCCGCTCTCGCCCGTGATGAGGACCGTCGAGCTCACCGGCGCGATCTGGGTGATGCGCTCGATGACCTCCTCCATGGCCTCCGTGCGCCCGACGATGCCGGTGATCTGCCGCAGGCGCTGCCGCTCCATGAGGCGGTGGCCCACCAGCGCCACCTCGTCCGCATCCGCCGGCTTCTGGAAGACCTCCACCAGGCCCAGGCGCCGGCGGAGGTCCACAGACACGGCGCCGTCCGCCAATCCGATGACAGGCAGCCACCCGTGCTGCGCGGCCTCCCGCCCGAGGCGCCGCGCCCGCTTCTGGTCCAGGTTGCCGGTGAGCACCAGCAACAACGGCCCTTCGACGTCGGCGATGCGCTCCGTGGGCGTCAGCAACTCGACCGCGTACCCCTGCTCCTGGAACGCGTTGCGCAGCGGAACCGCCGCCTCGATATCGTCGGTCGTGACGATTACGTGCTCAGGCATCGTTATGCTGCGTGTCCACTCCGCGGATGAGCCGCACGGCATGGGGGAGGAGCGGTGCGAGAACGCGCAATCCGTCCCGGACCCCGCCCGTGCTGCCGGGGAGATTGATGATCAGGGTGCGGCGTCGTGTGCCGGCCACGCCGCGGGACAACCAGGCATAAGGCGTGGCCGCGGCGCCTGCGGAACGCATGGCTTCACCGAATCCGGGAGCCATGCGCTCCAACACTTCCGCCGTGGCTTCCGGCGTCACGTCGCGGTCCGTCAGGCCCGTGCCCCCCGTTGTGAGCACGACATCGACCGCATCGGCATCCGCCCAGCTTTCCAGTGCCCGGCGGATCGCAGCCGCCTCATCCGGCACGACGCTGCGAGCCGCCAGGACCGCGCCCTGCTCCCGCACCCACGCCTCGATGGCGTCGCCGCTGGCATCCTGCCGCTCTCCGCGGCTCACGCCATCGGAGACCGTCAGCACCGCCACACGCATGTCGCTTATCGCCGGATCGAGCCCTCGGTGTAGAACGGCGGACGGCGCACCTCGGCGGGCACCGCCTTGTCGCGGATCATGACCGACAGCTCGGTGCCCTTGCCCGCCGCATCCGTAGCCACGTAGCCCATGCCCACACCCTGCCCCAGGGCCGGGCTGAGCAGACCGCTCGTCACCACACCGGTGGGCTCGCCGCCGTGGCGGATCTCGTACCCGTGGCGCGGGAACCCTCGCTCCTTGAGCACGAAGCCCACCAGCTTGCGCTCCAGGCCCGCCGCCTTCTGCCTGCGCAGGGCGTCACCGCCGATGAAATCGCCCTTGTCCAGCTTCACGACCCAGCCCAGCCCCGCCTCCAGCGGCGTGTGGTCGTCGTCCAGATCGTTGCCGTACAGGGCGTAGCCCACCTCCAGGCGGAGGATGTCGCGGGCGCCCAGTCCGGCGGGCGCGATCCGCTCCGGCTTGCCGGCCTCCATCAGGGCGTTCCACACCTCGACGCCGTCGCCTTCCGCCAGGTAGAGCTCGAAGCCGTCCTCGCCCGTGTAGCCCGTCCGACTGATCACCGCCTGCTTGCCCGCCACCGTGCCGGTGCCGAAGTGGTAGTAGGCGATGGCGTCCAGGTCGGCGTCCGTCAGGCGCGCGACGACCTGCTGGGCCTTCGGGCCCTGCACCGCCAGGAGAGCAATGGAGTCGGAGATGTCCTCCACGTTCACATCGAACTTGCCGGCGTGCTCCAGCATCCAGGCCACGTCGCGATCCCGGTTGGACGCATTGACGACGATCATGTAGTGGTCGTCGAACCGGTACACGATGCAGTCGTCGATGGCCGTGCCGTTGTCGCGGCAGATGACCGAGTACTGCGCCTGGCCGGGCACCAGCGTGGACGCATCGTTCGTGGTCACGTGCTGCACGAAGTCCAGCGCCTGGGGCCCCCGCACCTCCACCTCGCCCATGTGCGAGACGTCGAACAGCCCGACGCGCTCCCGCACCGTCTCGTGCTCCGCCAGGATGCCTTCGTACTGCACCGGCATCTCGTAGCCGGCGAACGGCACCATCTTACCACCCAGCCGCACATGCTCCTCATACAGCGGCGTGCGCTTCAACACCGCATTCGAATCCGTCATCTCTCCTCCTCGGTGCCCATGAGCACGACCATCAGCGCCTTCTGGGCGTGCAGTCGGTTTTCCGCTTCGTCGAAGACCCGCGACTGCGGCCCTTCGAAGACTTCCTCCGCCACTTCCTCGCCACGGTGCGCCGGCAGGCAATGCAGGAAGATCGCACGGGGATCTGCCCGCGCCATGAGTGCGCCGTCCACGTGGTAGCCCCGGAACGCAACACGCCGGCGTTCCGCCTCCTCCTCCTGGCCCATGGACGCCCACACGTCCGTGGTGACCACGTCGGCGCCCGCCACCGCTTCCGCCGGGTCGTCCGTGATCAGGATATGCGCGGCGGAACGCGCCCTCTCCGCGATGCCGGCGTCCGGCCTGTACCCTTCCGGCGTGGCGAGCCGCAACTCGAAGCCGAATCGGTACGCGGCGTTCAGCCACGAGTTCGCCATGTTGTTGCCGTCGCCGACCCAGGCCACCTTCCGCCCCGACAGGTCGCGCCCGAACTCCTCCTGGATGGTCATCACGTCCGCCATCACCTGGCACGGATGCAGCAGGTCCGTGAGACCGTTGATGACCGGGATGCTCCCGTATTCAGCCAGCTGCCGCACCTCTTCGTGGTCGAACGTGCGAATCATGATGCCGTCCACGTAGCGCGACAGCACCCGCGCCGTGTCCTGTACGGGCTCGCCACGCCCGATCTGGAGGTCCCGCGACGAAAGGAAGAGCGCGTGGCCACCCAGCTGGTACATGCCCACCTCGAACGACACGCGGGTGCGGGTCGAGCTCTTCTGGAAGATCATGCCCAGCGTCTTTCCCGCGAGCGGCGAGCCCCCCTCCGCGCCGCTCTTCAGGCGATGGGCACGTTCCAGTGCCCCGTACAGCTCCTCCTGCGTGAAATCCGGAATCTCGAGAAAGCTTCGCTTGTCGCCCATGCCGAGCGCCTCTTGTTCGCTGAAGTGAAAATCCGCGGTCAAACTACCCCGCGTCCCGAGGGGCGGGCAAGGAGCGGGAGGGGATCGACGATCGGTGATCGATGATCGACGGCGTTCGGGGACGGCAGTTCGTTTCCGGTCGGCATCGCCATTCGGGGCGAAACACCGTTGACCGACGACGTTGACCGGGGCGGGAACGGGACAGGAAGCGGGGCTCGCGCCCCTGCCCCCACCCGGCCGGCCGAAGGCCGGCCTCAGAGGATATAGCGCCGCAGGTCCTCGTCGTGGAGGATGTGGTCCAGGCGCTCCTTCACCATGTTGGCGTCCACGACCACCTTGTCGGCGCCTTCGGCGGGCAGATTGAAGAGGGTTTCCTCGAGCAGAGTGGTCATGACCGTATGCAGCCTGCGGGCGCCGATGTTCTCCATGCGCTCGTTGACTTCGGCGGCGAAGTGGGCGATCTGGCGCACGGCGTCGTCCGTGAACTCGAGCTTCACCGATTCCGCGGCGATGAGGGCCTGGTACTGCCTGAGCAGGGCGTTGCGGGGCTCCTGCAGGATGCGCACGAAGTCATTCTCGGTGAGCGGGCTGAGCTCCACGCGGATGGGGAAGCGGCCCTGCAACTCCGGGATCATCTCGCTGGGCTTGGCGACGTGGAACGCGCCAGCCGCGATGAAGAGGACGTGGTCGGTGCGGATGATGCCGTACTTGGTCTGCACGGTGCTGCCTTCGACAATGGGCAGCAGGTCGCGCTGGACACCTTCCCGGCTGACGTCGGGCCCCACGCCGCCCCGCTCGCCGATGATCTTGTCGATCTCGTCCAGGAAGATGATGCCCATCTCTTCCGCGCGGTCCAGCGCTTCGTTCACCACCTCGTCCATGTCCACGAGCTTGTCCAGCTCGTCCTGGAGCAGGACGCGGCGGGCCTCCGCCACCGTGACGGTGCGCTGCTTCTTGCGCTTGGGCAGCATGTCCTGGAGCATCTCGGTGAAATTGAAGTCCATGCCTTCGAAGCCGCCGCCCGGCATCATCAGGTTCTCGATGGGCGGCGCCTGCGTGACCTCGATGTCCACCGTGCGGTCTTCCAGCTTCCCATCGCGCAGCAGGGTCCGGAGCTTGTCGCGCGTCCGTTGCCTGCGTTCCCGGGCTCGTTCCTCGTCCGCCAGCTCGGCGGCCTCTTCCTGCTGCTCCGTCACGCCGCCCGGCCCGACCACGAACGACCGTGGCGGCTGCGGGCCTTCCGGCGCCGGCAGCAGAAGGTCCAACAGGCGTTCCTCGACGCCGGCCTGGGCCACCTCCTCCACCTCCGCTTCCCGTTCGTCGCGCACCATGTTCACGGCGATGTCCACGAGGTCGCGCACCATGGACTCGACGTCGCGGCCCACGTAGCCCACCTCGGTGAACTTGGACGCTTCCACCTTCACCAGGGGCGCCCCCGCCAGCCGGGCGAGGCGCCGGGCGATCTCGGTCTTGCCCACCCCCGTCGGCCCGATCATGATGATGTTGTTCGGGACGATCTCCTCGCGCAGCTCGTCCTCGACGCGCTGGCGGCGCCAGCGGTTGCGCAGGGCAATGGCCACCGCCTTCTTGGCGGGATCCTGGCCGACGATGTATTTGTCCAGCTCCTCGACGATCTGCCGCGGCGTCAGCTCTTCCAGCCACAACGGCTCGGCGACGGCGTCGCCAGGCGTCGGCAGGGCGTCAATGTGCGTATCGGTATCCACGTCCGCCTCGTTCCTCGGGGCCGCGCCCCGCTAATCCTCGTTCAGCTCCAGAACCGTGATGTTGCGGTTGGTATAGATGCAGATATCCGCCGCAAGCTCGAGGGCACGGCGTGTGATCGCCGCCGCGTCCAGGTCCGAGTGCTCCTTGAGCGCACGCGCCGCCGCCAGGGCGTAAGCGCCGCCGCTGCCGATGGCCACGATGTCGTCATCCGGCTCGATGACGTTGCCATCGCCGCTGATGATGAACGTGTGGTCGGTGTCGGCGACGGCCAGCAGGGCCTCCAGACGGCGCAGGTAGCGATCCGTACGCCAGTCCTTCGCCAGCTCGACCGCCGCGCGCGGGAGGTTGCCCGGGTAGCGCTCCAGCTTCTCTTCGAATTTCTCGAACAGGGTGAAGGCATCGGCCACCGAGCCCGCGAAACCGGCGAGAATCCGGCCATCCTTCAGTTTCCGCACCTTGTGGGCCGTCGCCTTCACGACGGTCTCGCCCAGCGTGACCTGTCCGTCGCCACCCAGCGCCACGCGCCCATTGTGCCGGATACCCACGATCGTCGTGGCATGATATGGCTCCACTTCCCCCTCCTTTCCCGTTTCCTCCGCCCCCCGCCACCCGGGCCACCCCGACGGGGCGAGCCCTTCCCCACCCTTCTACCCCTCAATCGCCGTGACAAGAGGACGGGGAGATTGATCGAAATTCTTACGCCCGCGGATGCGCCTTCTTGTACACTCGCTTCAGCCGCTCCTTCGAGGTATGCGTGTAGATCTGCGTCGTCGAAAGAGATGCGTGGCCCAGCAGCTCCTTCACGGCCATCAGGTCGGCGCCGGCATCCAGCATGTGCGTGGCGAAGGAGTGGCGCAGCGAGTGCGTACTCAGGTTGGCGTCGCCCGCCACCGCATCCAGATGCTTGCGGACGATGGCCTGGATGCGCCGGTGCGACAGCCGTTTACCGCTGAGGCCGATGAACAGGGCGCCGCGGCGGGCGTCCATCACCTCGGCCCGCCGCGTCTCATAGCGCCGGAGCGCCCGGACGGCCGCGCCGCCCAGCGGCACGATGCGTTCCTTCCGCCCCTTGCCCCGCACCTTCACCTGGTCGCCCACCAGGTCCGCATCCTCGATGTTCAGGCCCTGAAGCTCGGACAGCCGCATCCCGGTGGCGTAGAACGTTTCCAGGATGGCCAGGTCGCGGGTACCGTGGAAGGTGCCTTCGGCCGCCCGGTTCTCGGCCAGGTTGAACAGGCCATCCACCTCCGAGTGGGTGAGCCAGCCGGGCAGCCTGCGCTCGAGGCGCGGCGAATGCACGGCCCGGGCGGGGTTCGCCTCCACCATGTCTTCGCGGTGGAGGAACCGGAACAGGGAGCGGACGGCGGACAGCTTGCGCGCCACCGTGCGGCGCGCGAAACCGCGGCGCGACAGGTGGCCCAGATAGGCGCGCAGCGCCTGGCGGTCCACTTCGCTCCACTGCCAGCCGGGCTCCAGCTGGCGGTCCAGGAATTCCGTGAAGTCGCCCAGGTCGCGCCGGTAAGCCCGCAGCGTGTGCAAACTCAGTTGACGGCCCTCTGCGATATGGCGCAGGAACGCGTCGACGGACGCGCTCATGCCGACACCTGCACAGCCGGCGGAGCGATGGGCTCGATGGCGTGGTCGGCCAACCAGCGGGCCAGAGCTTCCTGCGCCCGCTGCGCGAGCCGTTCCCGCTTCTGGCGCCGGCCTCGCACGCGCTCGGGCAGGGGGTCAAGCAGCCCGAAATTCGAGTTCATGGGCTGGAAATCCTTCGTCCCGCTCTCCCGCAGGTACCGATACAGGCCGCCCAGCATGGTGGTGGACGGCGGCAGAGCCGGGTCCTTGCCCCTCACGATGCGATCCAGGTTGATGCCCGCCAGGATGCCCGACGCCGCAGACTCGGTGTAGCCCTCGACGCCCGTGAGCTGGCCGGCGAAGATCAGGTCCGTCCGTCCGTCCGGCGCCCCGTAGGGGGACAACCGTGCCGGGAAATTGAGGTACGTGTTCCGGTGAATGGAGCCGTGCCGGAGGAACTCCGCGTCGCCAAGCCCCGGGATCATGCGGAACACGCGCCGTTGCTCTCCCGTCCGGAGCCGCGTCTGGAACCCCACCAGGTTCCACAACTGGCCGTCGCGGTCCTCCCTCCTGAGCTGAACGACGGCGTAGGGCTCCCGACCCGTGCGGGGATCCGGCAGGCCCACGGGCTTCATGGGTCCGAAGCGCATGGTGTCGTCGCCACGGCCGGCCATGACCTCGATGGGCAGGCAGCCTTCGAAAAACGGTACGTTCTCCCAATCGTGGCCCGGGTAGGTGTCGGCGGCGCGCAGCGCCTCCAGGAACGCCTCGTATTCCTGCCGCCCCATGGGGCAGTTCAGGTAATCGTCGCCGCCCTTGTCGTAGCGGGACAGGAAGTAGGCCACTCCGGTGTCAATGGAGTCGAACGAAATGATGGGCGCCACGGAGTCGTAGAACGCAAGGCCGTCATCGCCCAGCAGCGCGGCGATGGACGACGCAAGTGCGTCGGACGTCAGGGGACCCGTGGCCACGACGGCCGGACCGTCGGGCAACCGTTCCGATTCCTCCCGCACCACCCGGATCGCCGGATGGCCCGTCACCGCTTCCGTCATGGCCCGGGAGAAGACGTGGCGGTCCACGGCGAGGGCCGCGCCGGCCGGCACGCGGGCGGGCCGCGCCGCCGCCAGCAGCAACGACCCCAGCGTTCGCATCTCCAGCTTGAGCAGCCCGTGCGCGTTCGCCGGGTCTTCGCTCTTGAAGGAGTTCGTGCAGACGAGCTCGGCGAGGCCGTCGGTCTGGTGCGCCGGCGTGTTCTGGACGGGCCGCATCTCCACCAGCGTGACCGCATGGCCGCGCTCCGCCAGCTGCCACGCGGCCTCGCATCCGGCGAGTCCGCCGCCGACGACCGTCACATTCGCCATTCGCCCCTATGCCGGCTGTTCTTCGGCTCCCGCGATCTCCGTCTCGAACTCGCCCTTGCAGGCGAGGCACTTCAGGAACTCGCCCTTCTTCTTCGTGCTCTTCTCCACCAGGAACGGCGCGCCACAATCCGGGCAGGCGACGGGCACCGGGCGGTCCCAGGTGGACCAGCTACAGTCCGGGTACCGGGTACATCCCCAGAACGGCTTGCCCCGCCGCGTCCGTTTCTCCGCCACATCGCCCTCGCCACACTCCGGACACTTGAGGCCCGGGATGGTGCGTGGCCGGGTGTAGCGGCACTCCGGATAGTTGCTGCAGCCAATAAACGGGCCCATGCGGCCGTGGCGCTCCACGAGCTCCGATCCGCATTCGGGGCACGGCTCGCCGATGGGCTTGGGCTCCGGGCGGTCCTCGTCGTCCAGCGAGCGGGTGTAGCGGCAGTCGGGGTAGCCGGAACAGCCCAGGAAACGGCCGCGCCGGTTCCAGCGCACGACGAGCGGGCGGCCACACTCGGGACAGGTTTCGTCTCCGGCCTGCACGATGTCACGGAGAATGGATTCGCTGTTCTTCTCGCCCTCCGCCAGCTGCTGCTGGAACGGCTGGTAGAACTCCGTGAGGACGCTGCGCCAGTCCAGGTCGCCCTCCTCGATGCGGTCCAGCTCCCGCTCCATCTCACTGGTGAAGTCCACGTTGAAGAGGTCGGGGAAGATGCGGATGAGCACCTTCGCCACCGTCTCGCCCAGCGGGGTGGTGGCGAAGCGCTTCCGGTCAATGACCACGTATTCCCGGTCCCGGATTGTGGAGATGATCTGGGCGTACGTGGACGGACGGCCGATGCCCAGTTTCTCCAGATCCTTCACCAGGCTGGCCTCCGTGTAGCGGGGCGGCGGCTGGGTGAAGTGCTGCTCCGGCACCAGCCCGCGGAGGTCGCAGACGGCCCCCGCCTCCAGGCCGGGCAAGGGGACGAGGTCGTCCAGTGTGCGGTGGTCGCCCTCCTCCCGGGCCTCCTGATACAGCCGGGTGAACCCGTCGAACTTCATCACCGACCCGGCGGCCCGGAACAGGTAGCGGCTTCCGCCGGACGTTTCGAGGTCGAAGTCCACCGTGGTCGTATCGTAGACCGCCGGCCGCATCTGCCCGGCCACGAACCGCAGCCAGACCAGTTCGTAGAGCCGGAACTGGTCCCGGTCCAGGTAGCTGCGCACCGATGCGGGGGTGCGGGCGGGGTCCGTGGGCCGGATGGCCTCGTGGGCCTGCTGGGCCCCCTTCTGTTGCTTGCCCGTCCACAACCGGCCCGATTTCGGCAGGTACTGTTCCCCGAACTTCCCGTCCACCCACGTCCGTGCGGCTTCGACGGCGCCGGCGGCGACGCGTGTCGAGTCCGTTCGCATGTAGGTGATGAGGCCGGCTGCCCCCTGCTTGCCCAGCTCGACGCCCTCGTAGAGCTGCTGGGCGACCCGCATGGTACGCTGGGCGGAGAAGCCAAGGCGCTTGGACGCTTCCTGCTGCAAGGTCGACGTGGTGAACGGCGCGGGCGGGTTCTTGGTACGCTCGCGCCGCTTGACCGAGGACACCGCGAACGGCACGCCTTCGACAGCACTCAGGACTGCGTGCGCAGCGGCTTCGTCGGCCAGCCGGAACGACTCGCCGTCGATCTGGTGCAGCTTCGCCTCGAAGGTCTGGCCGCTGTGCTCCAGCTGCGCGGTGATGGACCAGTACTCTTCCTCCACGAACGCCCGGATCTCGTCCTCGCGCTCCGCGATGAGCCGCAGGGCCACCGTCTGCACCCGCCCGGCGCTGAGGCCGGGCCGGATCGGCTTCCAGAGCAGCGGGCTGACCTGGTAGCCGACGAGGCGGTCCAGGATGCGGCGGGCCTGCTGCGCCTCCACCTTGCGCATGTCCAGGGACGCCGGCTCCTCGATGGCACGGCGCACCGCGTCCCGCGTGATCTCGTGGAACAGCACCCGCCGGAACTTGGCGTTTGCGCCGTTGCCGCCCGGCCGATACCCCAGCTGCTCGGCGACGTGGAAGGCGATGGCCTCTCCCTCACGGTCCGGGTCCGTCGCCAGCAGCACCTCCGACGACGACTCCGCCTCTCGCTTCAGCTCCTGGAGAATCCGGCCCTTGCCGCGAATCGTGACGTACTTCGGCTGGAAGCCTCCCTCGATGTCCACGCCCAACTCGCGCTCCGGCAGGTCACGCACGTGCCCCACCGATGCCTTCACGCTGTACTCCGGACCCAGATAGCGATTGATGGTCCGGGCCTTTGCCGGGGATTCCACGATGACCAGTCGGCGTTTCCTGTCGCTCATACTCCTCCGAGTCCGTCCTGTTGCCGGGGGTGCGGATCTACCCCGGCCCCTTTCAGCCGTTCCGACAATTCATCTGCCACGTCCTGCGGCGCGCGGCCATCCACGTCCACGATCCAGTCCGCGACCGCGTAGTCCCGCTCCCGGGCTTCGAGCAAACGCCGCGCCGAGTCCAGGGGGTCCTTCGTGCGCAGCAGCGGCCGCACCACCGGGTCCGTCGCGGCGCGCCGCACCGCCTCCTCAGGAGATACTCTCAGCCAGACGAAGCATGAACCCGGCCGCAGACGTTCGACCAGCGACGGCTGCGTGATCCAGCCGCCGCCCGGTGCAAGCACGACGTCGGGCCGCAGCGCAACCCGCTCCGTCAGGTCCGCTTCCAGGAGACGGAACCCCGCCTCGCCGGCCTCAGCGAAGATCCGTTCCACGCTCCGACCCGTGGACGCCTCGATCTCCGCATCGAAATCAACGAATCCCCACCCCAGCCGGCGGGCCAGCAGGCGCCCCACCGTGGTCTTCCCCGCCGCCATGAAGCCCACCAACACGACCCGCCGGATGGCGGCCTTGCGCCTACGCACCCGACTCAAACGGCTGGCTGTCGTCGTCCTCGAGGCGCCGGGCACGCTCTGCCAATGCATCGAGGTAGCCGGCGGCGTTCCTTCCCAGCTCGGCCATGGAGTCGCCGCCGAATTTCTCCAGGACGGCGTCCGCGAGAACCATCGCGACCATCGCCTCACCCACCACGCCCGCGGCGGCCAGGGCGACGACATCGCTGCGTTCCCGGATGGCGGCCGCGGGCTGCTTGGTCCTCATGTTCACACTCTGGAGTGGGCGCATCAATGTCGAAAGCGGCTTCATCGCCACGCGCACCACCAAAGGCGCCCCGGTGGTCATGCCACCCTCCAGGCCACCCGCGTTGTTGGATAGCCGTTCATACCCGCCGGTGTTCCGGTCGTCGGGCCGATAGCGGATCTCGTCGTGCACCTCGGAGCCGTGACGGCGGGACGCCTCGAAGCCCATGCCGATCTCCACGCCCTTCATGGCCTGGATGGACATGAGCGCCCCGGCCAGGCGCCCATCCAGGCGCCGATCCGCCGCAACGTAGCTGCCCAGGCCCGCCGGCAGCCCGCGGGCCACCACCTCGAAGACCCCGCCGAACGTGTCGCCGCTCTCCCGGGCCGCGTCGATCGCCTCGATCATGCGCGCCTCCGCGGCCGGATCCAGGGTGCGCAACGGCGATGCGTCGGCCGCGGCGTTCAGGTCGCCAGGCAGCGTGTCTGGCCGGACCGCTTCGATGCCGCCCAGCATGACGATGTGGCTGCCCACGGTGATGCCCAGCTCCGCCAGCAGCCGCTTGGCGACGGCGCCACCGGCGACGCGGGCCGTGGTTTCCCGCGCAGACGCCCGCTCGAGGATGTCGCGCGCATCGTCGCGTCCGTACTTGAGGACACCCACCAGGTCCGCGTGGCCCGGGCGGGGCAGATGCACGCGACGCAGCGACGCAGCGTCCACGTCGCCCGGCGGCTCCGCCGCCATGGCCGTCTTCCAGTTGTCCCAGTCCCGGTTCCATACCAGCATGGCGACGGGCGCGCCGATGGTCTCGCCCAACCGCACGCCGGACAGGAATTCGGCCCGGTCCTGTTCGATGGCCATGCGTCCGCCGCGGCCATAGCCGCCCTGGCGACGCTTGAGCTCCGGATCGATATCGCGGTCCGCGACCAGCGACAAGCCCGCCGGCACACCCTCCACCAGCGCGACAAGACCGCGGCCGTGGGACTCCCCCGCCGTGCGCAACGTGAAATGCATGATTGGCTCTGCTGTGATCGGTCGGCCGGAAGGATACACGCGGCCGTCGCGAGGTCGCAAGCGAAAGGTCGTTCTCAGCCGCGCTGGAGGATGGCTTCGATGCTGAAGTTCTCGTCCAGCACTTCGATGCGCAGGCCGTTCTTGCCACCCCGCTTCACCTCGTACATGAGATGGTCGGCGAAGCCGATGAGACGGTCCGCACTCTCGGGCGGGCCCACGCACACGATGGCGCCGATGCTGAAGCCCACCGGCTGTGCCTCGCTGCGCGTCATCTCCAGCAGCCGGTGCTGGATCTTCCGCAGCGCGACGCCCGCGGCGGCGGGCCCCGTCTCCGGAAGCAGGATCGCAAACTCGTCGCCGCCCAGGCGCGCGATGGCGTCCATGCTCCGGATGTTGGTCCGGATCGTGTGGGCGATCCGGCGGAGCAGCCGGTCGCCTTCGTTGTGGCCGCCGGCGTCGTTCACCGCCTTGAAGTCGTCGACGTCCAGGTAAGCCAGCGTGAACGGCCGCTCGTAACGAAGCGCGCGGCTCATCTCCAGTTCCACCAGGTCGTAGAAGGCGCGGCCGTTCTGTGCCCCGGTCAGATGGTCCGTGCGCGCCAGCTTGTGCTCCGAAAGCCAGAGGCGCCGCAGCCCCGAAACCGTCGCCGCCACCACCGCAAAGACGAGGAAGCGAATCCCGCTGTTCCAGTAGGGCAGCCAGCCGCTGCCGTACGCGTGGCCCGTGGACAGGTCCGCCGTGAGCCAGACCACGGCGCTCATGGCGGCGAAGGCAAGGGCGGAGGTGCGGCCCACGCCCCAGGCGACGATTCCGATGGGCAGCAGGTAGAACGCCGAGAAGGACAGCTCGAAGCCCGTCGCGTAGTCCAGGCCTCCGACCAGAGCCACCAGGAGGACCGCGAACGTGACGATGGCCGGCGCAGACATCCGGGTGAGGAGCCTCACCATGGCGTTCGGGCTGTGAGGATAGTAGGTGGCTCTTTCACGCATGATGCCAGACAGCCCGGGCGCGCCCGGGCTGTCTGGCGGCTTGATCAAGCGATCCTCCGCATGTTTGCTGGTCCCCATTTCAATAGTCGGCGGCGGATCCGTTCTGATCAAAGGCTCCGACTCACGGTGTGATGTCCCGCTGGCGGACGTTCACGATGACCACGCCTCCCGCATCGGTCACGCCGTACAGCTTCACCACGATGCAGGCGGGAGCCGGGTTGGGCTGCGCACAGCTCAGTCCGGCGTTGGTCAGGGCCAGGTTGTCATCCGGCAACGGCAGCGACGACCGCAACGGTCCGACGACCGTGTCGCGGATGTCCAGGTCCGCCACGTCGAAGAAGTGGAACGTGTCGATGACCTTGATCTGATGGTCCCCGCCGACGAACGCCAAGGTGGAGTCGTTGGACGCCCGGAAGTCCGTATGCCGGGGGTGCATGGTTGCACCCGCACCGCCCTGGTCCATGCCTTCCGTGTACAGGCCCTGGAGCCGCAACGGGTCCGCCTCCGGAGTGTAGCCGGAGAAGAAGTAGGCTCCCTGGACGCCCCGGGCCACACCCAGCGACCCGTTGTAGTTGAGGCCGACGCCCAGCACGCGCTCCGCAGCGTTGTTCACCAGGTCCGTCTCGTTCGTGCCGTCCGTGCGGCCGCCACTGGCCGCATTGTAAAGGATGATGCGGCCGGTCGGCGCCGTGGCGCCTTCACCGAACGCGATGACGCCCCGGTCCCCGGAGGCCGCCACGAAGGTGGTGTCCGACATAGCGAACTGGGTCGGGTCCCAGGTGCCGCGCATGTGGAACGCGTAGTAGAGCGGCGCATCGCCCGGAATGCCGAGTGTGGTGGCTGCGGCGAACATCTTCGCGTTGTAGTCGGCCACGGCGGCGTCGATGGTCGTGTCGATGCTGACGATGTAGTTCGTGCGATCACCCGGGACGTGTCCGTAGATCCGGATGTAGTCGCTGAAGTTGTTCGTCTCTCCGGTGGCCAGCAGGACCAGGCTGTCCACGTTGGCGATGGCGTGCTGCTTGTCATCGCCCGCCTTCACGGCCTTGTCGTTGAAGAGGACGTGAATCTCCGGGTCGTCCGTCGTGGCGACGTTGTGGTCCGGGTTCCGGTCCACGAAGCGGATCGTGCCTTCCTTGGCGGCCGACGTCGGCACCGTCGAGTACAGGATCCGGCCCGTGGAGTCCTGCGCCACGAACTGCGGCCGATCGCTGAAGTCGAGGTACGTGCCCGAATACGTGTACGGGTCCGTGCCTCCGCCCGCCACGCTGATCTGATAGAAGACCGCGTTGGGCGTCAGGATGCGGGCGTTCTGCGCCTCCGTGGGCGTGCCCGTGTTCAGCGCCACCATCGACACGTTGGTGCCGCCCGAGTTGGCGACGATGAGCGTGTCGCCGCTGTTGTCCAGGAACAGGCCCCATGGCTGCGAGCCCACCAGCACGGGCTGCGGCAGGAACTGGTTGTTGGCCGGGTTCGGGTCCAGGTTGAGCGCCTCGACGGAGTTGTTCGTCATGTTGGACAGATACAGGCGCTCCCGGTTCGTCGTGGTGTCGACCACGGCGTCCGCGATCACACCCGGGGTCGGGAGCATCACCGTGAGGCCCCGCACGGCCGTGACGTTTGTATTCGGCTGCGCGGTGCCCGTGGCGATGCGGCGCACGCTGCCGCCGATGGTCCGGGTGCCGCACGAAGGAACGACTCCGCTCGGCGCACCGAACGCCGCCGCACCGCAGTTGCCGTCGGCGTCGTAGGCGAATCCGTACGCCTGGAACGCGATGGTGTCGGGCAGCGTCACCGTGTCCGGCAGCAGCGCCGCGATCCGCGCGTACATAGTCCGCAGATCGAACAGGAACGTGCCGCGCACGGTGCCGCCCAGGGTGGCCGGGAAGACGATGGTGCTGTCGTACACCAGTGTGTCCGGCGTCGCCGTGTTCAGGCCGACGATCGTCACCGCCAGGCTGTCAATGCCACCCGGGTCCTTCCCCGTGACGACCACCGCCATGGTGTCCGTCAACTCCATGCGATCCGCGGTGACCCAGTCAATGGTCGCCGTGGGCGCCACCGTGTCCACCACGGCCGTCGACACGACGGTCAGCGTCACGCTGTTGCGCGCGACGATGTTCGACGTGGCGTTCTTCGCCCGGGCGGCCACCGTGACCGGGCCGGCCGACGACGGCATGACCACCGTCTGCGTGTAACGCACGGTGTCCGTGTTTGGCGAAGCGCAGCACAGCCGCGACGTTGTGGTGTCCGTGCCCGAGATGATGTCCATCCAGACGTCGCTCAGACCGCCCCGGTCCACGGCCGCGACCTCCACGTTCACGCTGCTGCCCACCGACACGGAGTCTCCGTTGTCCGGCGCCAGCACGGCGACCCACGGGCCGCCCACCGTGATGCTCACCGTGTCCGCGCCGACGTTGCCGGAGGCGTCCGTCGCCTGGGCGATGATCAACACCGATTCCGTGTTGTCATTCACCGGTGGCAGCCGGAAGTCCACGGTCGTGGCCTGGGTCCACGGCGAGGAGTAGGCACGCGTCTGTGTCTCGAAGCGCGTGATGATGGTGTCCGTCGCCTGCGCCGAGTCGCCGCGCAGCGCCACGCCCGTTACCTGGATCTGGCTGAGGCCCGCCTGTGAGTCGGCGAACAGGACCTGAACCGCCAGCGTGTCGTACAGCGGGATCTGCTGGCCGTTGGCCGGGTCCAGGATCTGGACGACGGGCGCCTTGGTGTCGCGCAGGTTCACGTCGACCGTGTCCGTCACCTCGGCGCTGTCCCCGTCCATGGCGAAACCGATGAACCGGAGCAGGGTGGGCTGCAGGCCCGCCGGGTCGAACGTGAAGGTGGACGTGTCCGCCGTCACGGAATCGAGCTGCGCCGTGTCCGCCGCCAGGACGGAGTCGGTCTGCGTGTCGATGACCGCGAAACCCGCCAGCGTCAGGCCCTGGGAGTCGCTGGCCACCACCGTGATGGTCGCCGTGGTGTCGAGGCCCAGAGGCGATGGGTCGACGGTGAGCTGGACCGTCGGCGGCGTATTGGTGGTCTGGGTGTTCCCTCCGCTGCCGGGCGAAGTGAACACCGCATCGCCGCATGCGGCGAGCATGGCGGTCGACGCCAATACCGCCGTAACGGATCGCAGGGCTGACATCACCCTACCCTCTGCGCGTCGCGGTGCGCAGCTGGCTTCGTGTCGGGACATTGGGTTCTCCCCTGGATTCCTTAGGACCCGCCTGCACGGACGATGTGTGGCGTGACCAGGATGAGCAGGTCTGTCTTGGTTTCCGTCGTCGTCGTCTTCTGGAACAGCCGACCGATCAGGGGGAGATCCATGAGGATCGGGATTCCGAAACGGTCCTGGTCCTTGCTGACCTCGGTGAGTCCGCCGATCACCACGGTCTCACCATCGTTCACCAGGACCTGGGTATCCGTCTGCTGTGTGGAGAACGTCACACCGATGTCCGTACCGGACGCTTCCGGTTGGGACTTCTCGGCGTGCAGCTGCAACAACACCTGGTTTCCGGTCACGTGCGGTGTCACGCGCAGGATCACACCCGTCTGCTCCGTTTGAACCGTCGCGCGGGGGATGACGCCCGTGGCACCACCACCGGCCGATTGCGCATCGATCACGCGGATGGGTGTGCGTGCGCCGACCTGGATCTGGGCTTCGCGGTTGTCCAGCACCCGCAGCACCGGCGAAGCCTGCGTGTCCGACAGCTTGTACTGCTCCACCGCCTGCAGCCACGCGAAGATGTTGTACCGGTTCAGGACCAGGGACCCGAGCATCTCGAAGGACGCCGGCGAGATCACGCCCGCGGTCGCCGCGTTGGCCACGGCCGCGAGGCTCTCGCCGCCCAGCACGACCGTCGGCTGGGAGGTCAGCTGGCCGGGATTCTGCGGATCCGGGCCCGGCACCAGCGTATTGAACATGTTGCCGTACACGCCGTTCGCGGCGTCGGGCACGTCCTTCACCTCGTAGCGAATCCCCAGCCCCTCGAAGGCCGTCCGATTCAGATAGACGATCTTCGCCTGGATCGTGATCTGGGGCGTGCGGGCGTCCAGCAGCGGAATGGTGGCCGCGATGTTGTTCACCACGGATTCACGATCCGTCACCAGCAGCGTGTTGGTCGACTTGTTGACCGTCACGCGCCCCACGTCTGGGGTCAGCAGCCCCTGGATCGCGGGCTTGAGGGAGTCCACCGGCGTATACTCGATGCGGAACGGGCGGGTCACCATCGGCTCCGTCTGCTCCGCCTCCCGCAACGCGCTGGCCTGGTCGACACGGATGATGCCCGTGTCCGTCTCGCGGGCCGTCAGACCCTGGCCCTGGAGAATGGCGTCCAGAGCCACGTCCCACGGCTGGTCCTTGATGGCCGCGTTGACGGTACCGTCGCCGATGTTCTTGCCCGGCACGATGCTGCGGCCGGAGAAATCGGCGAATGCGGCCAGCACGTCCAGGATGGGCGTGTTGCGGAACGTCACCGTGATGGGCGGTTCAGGGGACTGGGGCTGGCCCGTGGAGACGGGTACCGGCGCGGCGGCCCGGTCCACGCGCGGCGTCGCGTCCGCCGCCGGACGCTCTTCCGGCTGCGGCGCGCCCTGCTGCGCATCGGCCGCAACGCGTTCGCCCGTGGACCAGGGCTGGAACGGCCCGGCCACGTTCGGGAACGAGATACGGACCTGGCCTTCCTGCTGCTCCACCTGGAAATCGACCGAGGACGCCAGGTCCACGACGACGCGCACGACGTTGGGCTGATACTGGCTCGCCCGCAGCGCCACGACGCCGCCCCGGTTGATGTCCGCGAACCGTTGTTGCGTGAGGCCGTAGTCCGTACCGGTGATATCGACCACTATGCGCGGCGGATCCGGGAGCAGGAAGTGCTCGACGGTCACCTGCCCAGCCACATCGATCACCACCTCGGTGCGATCCCCGGCCGGCACGACGCTCAGGCCCTGGACCGCGGCGAGCGCCGCGATCATCGCCGCACGGAGCGCTAGCATCGGGATCATCCGCCAGCTCCTTCCTTTCGTTTAAGCTCCAGCATCTGCTGCCGGACTGTGCCGAAATTGTTCACGGCAAACACGACCCGGGTCGGATCGATCTCCACGACCCGCGCATTCCCCACCACATCGCCGGGGTGCACCGTGAAAATCCTTTTGCCCGCCACCAACAACGCCACGCTCTGGCCCCGCACCGGGGAGTACATGATCCCCTGCAGCGTCAGGTCCTCGAAACGCGGCCCCACGCCTTCCGCGGTGGTCAACGGCAGGAACGGATCCCGCCGCCCGCGTTCCGGGTAGGTGAACACCTCCCGGCGGTACGACAAGTCGATTTCCTCGTTCGCCTTCCCGGCTTGCTGCGCCGCCGGCCGCTGCGCCGGAGGCTGCTGGCCGGCGCTCGGCGTCGCGAACGACACCAGCGTCAGAGCCAGTAGGAAGACCACTGCCCCTTCACGCGTCCCCATCATCGTGTCCCCGTCGGAGCCGCCGGTGGCGGCGGTGTGGGAAGGATGTAGGTCTCGATCTGGAACGAGGCCTCCAGCATCTCATTTCCGTCGCTATCCCTCTGCGAACGGTCCTTCAGACTCAGGTCGATGGGCGTGATGATGCGAGGCAGCGAACCGACATCGGTGAGGAACCGGCCGATCTTGTGATACGGCCCGAACACGACGATGTCGTAGGTCTGCCGGTTGTACAGTGGACCGACCTGTTCGTCCTGCGGCGTAAGGCGGGCCAGCTCCACGCCCGTGGCGTCTGCCCGCTGCGCCAGCTCATGCAGCAGGCCGGACACCTCTTCCTGGCGAGGCACGAGCTGCTCCAGCCGATTGATCTGCTTCTCGTACACGGCGAGCCGCTGCTCCAGCTCCTTGCCCCCGCGCATGGCGCGGACCCGGGCGACGTCGTTCTGCGTCTGCAGGGTCGTCAGCCGCGCCTGCATGTCCTCCACCTGCGTGGTCAGCTTGCCGTGGAAGAAATACATGTAAGCGCCGAGCGCGAGCAGCGGCAGCAGACCGAGGACCAGCTTCTGTTGCTGCTTCGGATCACTGGGAAGGAGTGCCATTGCCCTTCTCCGGTTCCGAGGTTGCACTTGCGCCCGCGTCGTTGTCCAGCAGCGGCACCGTTTCGATGTATTGGGGCGCCGGCTGCTCGTAGGAGGCCAGGAGCACGAACTGATTGACGATCTTGCCCTGCAACGACTCTTGCTGCGTGGTATACAACCGGACCTCGCGGATGAACGGCGAGGCCTCCAGGTCGTTCATGAACTGCGTAAGGGCGTAGTAGTTGCCCGTCTTGCCCTCGATCTGGAACGACGGCGCGTTGCCGCCCTGGGTCTGGGTGATGGCGGTCAGCCAGGTGTACTGCGGCAGGGCGCGGCTGACCTCGTCCAACACGTGAGCCCAGATGTATCGATCCTGGTCCAGCTGCTGGATCACCTGGAGCTTGCGGGCGATGGTGTCGCGCCGGGCCTGGAGCCGGTTGGCCGCCTCGATGAGACGGGCGTAGCGCGTGGAGTCCTGGACCGCCTGCTCGATCTGCACGTTCAGATCACTGCGCTTGCTGGTGACGCTGAGGTAGAGCCAGCCGACCAGGCCAGGGCCGATGATCCACGCGGCGATGATGAACGCGAGCCAACGGTCGAAGGACGGCAGCTTCCCGCCCTTGGGCAGAGAAAAGGAGAAGCCCGCCTGGCGCTTCTTCCGCCGTGCCGCACCGGGCAGCAGGTTGATTTCAATCACGGCTATACCGGCTCCCTCATGGCGAGGCCGACCGAGAGCATGAGCATGGGCGCCAGTTCATCGACCACGACGTTCTGCGCAACGTCGGGGCGGATGGCCACGCGTTCCAGCGGATTTGCCATCTGGGTGCGGACACCGAGGCGCTCACCCAGCGCATCGACCACACCCGGAACTCGCGCGCCGCCGCCCGACAGGTACACCTGCCCGATGCCTTCACCCCCGGATTGGGCCGTAATGAACGCGATGGCCCGTTCGATGCCCACCGCGAGCTCATCCACGCGGTCCACGACGAAGCTGGCGACTTCCACGCCTTCGCCATGGCCCTGGATGACTTCTTCCGCCTGGTCCGCCGTCAGCCCGCGTTCGCGCTGCAACGCTTCGCGCAGCCGGCGGGACCCGAACGGGATGTCGCGAACGACGATGGGAATGCCGTCTTCGAGAATGTTAACGTTCGTGGTTTCATGGCCGATGTTGACCAAAGCCACGACGCCTGCAAGCGAATCGGGATAGCTTCGCTCGAACGCGTTGTGAAGGGCGAAGGCATCCACGTCGATAATGGTGGGAGTCAGGCCGGCATCCGCAAGCAGAGCCATCCGGTTTTCAATGAGCTCGCGCTTCGCTGCGACGAGCAGGACAGACATCTGAGGCTCTGTACCTTCCGGGTCCAGGATCTGGAAGTCAAGCTGCACGCTCTCCATATCGAACGGCACGTGCTGCTGTGCTTCCCAGCGGATGACCTCGCGGGCGTCGCTCTCGCTCATGCGGTCCATCTGGATCTTCTTGATGATCACATCGTGACCACCGACCGCCGCGACGACTTCCTTCTTCTTCAGGTCGGCGCCGTCCATCACGGACCGGATCGTTTCCGCCACCAGCACCGGATCCATCACTTCGCCTTCCACGATGGCGTCCGGAACCAGGGGACTCGTCGAGATGTGCATGATCTCAGGATCCGACTTGGAATGATCCACGACCACGAGCTTGACGAATCCGCTCCCGATATCCAGGCCCGCAGAAAGCTTGCTTCGGCCAAATAGTGCCATCGTTGGTCAGCCGTTGATTGTGGGAGGGGCCAAGGTGGAAGTTGGTACCCAGGAGCCACTTGCACAACCTTTTCGTCTCCAGCGCCCCCGCGCTGCCCGCGCCGCGCTCCTGCGACCCTCCCTCCGTTCGGGCGTCTTTCGGGCCGTCCCGGGGCAAGATACGAGATTCATGCCGGTTGGCAATGCCTTTGTTTACATGGAATTGCGGTACTTAGGCGTCCACGGACCTGGAAAAATATTTTAGGATCTGAAACATTCTTTTCTATGGTGCGCGCACGTAGTCGGGAAGCCACCAACGGCCCTGGGGGCGAAACGCTCTGCGCAACGCCGGTGCGTCGGACCATGCACGCCACAGTGGACACACCCGATATTGTATGGTTGCGTTCCGGATCGTCGCCGTGCCGGCCCGGGCGGCGCCGACGATCCGTGCGCTGTCGTTCACGAGGAGTTCCCCGGAAGCGAAGACGGGGCCGTAGAAGCGGGCGCCGTTCTCGAACTTGACGTCGCCGCGCACCACCAGGATTCCCTGGCCGGCGCCGCCGCTCACGACCAGGCCGCTCGGCGCGTAGATCACGGGCGCATATCGGGAGCAGGGCCCGACGCCGCCGGGCGCCCCCCAGTTGTCCGGGCGTCCGACGGCGCACCGGCCTTCCACTTCTCGGGCTGCGGGGTGGACGGTTCCGCGTACGGTCAGATCGGCGATGTCCGGAATTGCGGCCCACGGGATCGGCCCGAGTCGGGCCTGTTCTGGTGGCACCAATCCCGGCCGGGCCAGCACCGGTGGCCATCCACGGATGCGGGACGATCCGTCCCGGCGGACGGACGCGCTGTCCGGAACGGCGGCACCCGGTAGCTGGCCGCCGTAGAGGGAGTCGAGCGCCGCGGCCCCGGCGTCGGGACAGTCCACGGTGTACCAACCGTCAGGCGCCAAAGCGGGGTCGGTCGCATCAATGAGCGCCCCATCGCCGAGGTTGGCCGCGCCGGCGGTGAGGGCCGCCGGAAAGGACTCGAGGAGCTCTTCCGGCTGGACGGTACGGACGAGGAGACCTACGCGCATGACGGCGGCGAGCCCCTCGGGCGTACGCCGGATGTGGGTGACGCGGAGCAGGGTCAACGTCGGCGTCAGGCGATCGGCCAGGACGGTGGCACTCTCGGCGGTGGTGCCGGCATCGACCGCCCATGTTTCCCCCACCGGATGGCGGGGCCGGGGGGTCTGCCAGCGGGCGAACGCATCGAGGGCCGCCGCTTCCATATCCAGCCTGAACCGGGCATGGCGGGCGGTGATCGACGCGGCTGCGTTCTGGGCGGCGGCGATCCAGAGCATGCCGGCGGCGAGCGATGAGAGGGCGAGGAGTAACATCACGGTGATCAGGAGAGCCATGCCCCGTGGTGCTCGTGCCCGGCCGTCCATGCCTGCCACGTTCTCCCTCACCGGCCGCCTGCCGTGTCCGGAGTGGCAACGGCGTTGGCGAACACTACGCGCAACTCCCCGGGTAGGCCGGCGGCGTTCACGCGCGATTCGGTGTGAGTGGCGAGGGCCTCCCTCGCACCCGCCTCGAACGCCGGCGTGAACCGGCCCCGTGCCAGTACTTCCTCCGTCAGTGGCTGCCGGCCTGCCTGGCCGCGCCGGTATCGGAAGGCGTGGGCCGCCAGATGGTAGGAACCGCGCTCGAAGACCAGGAGCGCACCCCTCGGGGCCGGCTCGTCCAACGCCAGACGATAGACCGCCTCGTCCGGGGCATGCTTGCAGGCTCCGGGCGCTTCCGTGGCGCCCCGCAGAGGCAGGACGGCCGGACCTGGCACCAGCAGGACCGAATCCTTGTCCGGATCGGGGCGACGAATGCCGCGCATGCGCACGAGCGTCGCGGTGCCCTGCCAGCCGCACACGACACCGAGCGCACGCACCGCGCGCACCTGGAGGGATTCCGGCTCGACGGCTTGCACGTCCTGTGCGGGATCGGCCCAACGCAGCTCGCCCTGGAGCACGACGTCGGTCATGCGAACCGCGTCCGCGAACGCCGCGCGCTGCGCCTGGACGCGCACCAGCCCGTTCTGGTGCTCCAGCGTGCCCGCTACGACCCCGAGCAACAGACCCGTGATGACCAGCGCCATGAGGGATTCCACGAGGCTCACACCTGGACGGGAGCGCATCACGGTGGCAGCGCGGGCGCGGGGACCAGGAAACGAGCACGAAAGTGCTCCACCCAGCCATGGGCGCCCGCGGGCGTGGCCCACAACCGGATGTCCCCACCGCCCTCAGCCGGGTCGACGACCCATTGGAGCCGGATGCCGGAGACGTCGAGATCGCCGGCAGCAGGGGCGGCGAGGGCCGCCAACGAATCCAACGTCGCCACGGCCAGGATCACGGCCCGTTCCCGTTGCAGGGCGTCGTCGGTCCGGCGCAGGGCAAACACACCCGCGCCACTGACCGAACCCAGGCCCACGCCCAGGACCGTCACGGCGACGATCAGCTCCGCCAGGGAGTGGCCCGTGCGCATCACCATGTGCGCGCCCGGCCATACGCCGACACCGTCACGTTGGCCACCACCGCGCCCCGCACCACCCGGATCGTGCGGCTTGTCATGCGGCCGATGCCCAGCGCGTCGTAGGAAAGCTCCAGCGGGACGGCGGCGCCCGACGCAGCGAGGGCCACGCCATGGCGGGCGAACAGGTCTACCGGCCGGAGGACGGTGTCCCCGGCAACGCTCCGGATCCAGAACGTCGCGCGATCCAGGTCCACCACCAGGGTGGCGCCGCCCAGCTCCACCGCCTCGGAGCGTGTTCGGCTCACCGCCGCGGCAAGCTCATCGCGGGCGGCGCGGGTGGCGAAGCGGTCCAGGCCACGGCCCATTGCCGGTGCGCCGAGTCCCGCGAGAATGCCCAGGATGCAAAACGCCATCAACAGCTCGGTCAGCGTGGTTCCTGTCGGGGGTCTCATGCGCGACAGGATGGCGGCGTAAACCGGGCAGGTGGATAGCGGGATGTGACCCGGTTGGAGGGTCCGGTGTGCCGTTCGACCTGCGAGGACGCAGGCCCGTGGTCAGTGAATGGACCCGGACGGTGCGGGGGCCGGCTGTGCGGAGGCGCGGCCGGCCGGCACGGAGAGGGGCTCTGCGAGGGACGTCCGTTGAACGGAAGCGGCAGGGATGGGGTTCACCGATAACGGCGCATGGCGTTCACCGCCGCCGGGTGCCGACGTGTCGACCCGCGGGTTCAGCGTGTCGGCTTGCATGCTGTCGAGCACCGGCTTGGACTGCGGCGACGGCGCCGGGACCACGGACTGACCCACCGACACCTTGCTGGCGTGTCCGTTGTCCGGTTCGTGAGAAAACACGTAGAAGGCCCCGGTCACGAGAACGCCGATGACGAGGAGCGCCAGCAGCGCAATCGGCACCGCGAGTCCATTCGGTCCGGTTTCCCTCCGTGTGGTTCGTTTGCTGCTCTGCATCCGACGCGCCCCCTACGGCTCGACGCCGCGTCGCAAAATCGCCTGGCATTCCAGTCCGGGGAGACATGGGATTCAGTCCGACATTGTCACGGGGGAGACAATTTCCGTGCCGACCGGCGATTTCGCGCGCGGCCTGAACATTCGGCGGTTGGGCGGGCCCGCCGGCGGGAAAAGATTACGGCACTCCGGATATGTTTACCGGCGCCGTTACTCGAGGCCGTAATCGCGCATCTTGTAGAGCAGGGCGCGGGAGCTCAATTCCAGCAACTCCGCGGCGCGTGTCTTGTTGCCGCCAGTGCGCTCGAGCGCCTTCTGGATCAGACGGCGCTCGAGAACGGCTCCGTGCTTCTTGACCGACAACTCGTCCTCGCCCAGCTCCGCGTCGTCCAGGGGACGGACGGGCGAACGCACGTGGTGGGGCAGGTCTTCCTCGGTGATGCGGGGGCCTTCCGTCAGCACCATGGCGCGCTCGATGACGTTCTCCAGCTCGCGCACGTTCCCGGACCACGCGTATTCGAGGAGCAGGCGCATGGCATCCTGGTCGATGCCCTCGATGTCGAGGCTCAGGTTCCGGTTGCACACGTCCATGAAGTGCTTGGCCAGCAGCGGGATCTCCTCACGCCGCTGCCTGAGCGGCGGCAGATGGATGGGCACCACCGCGATGCGGTAGTAGAGGTCCTGGCGGAAGTTGGCTTTCTTCACTTCCTCGTTCAGGTCCTTGTTGGTCGCGGCGAGGATGCGGACATCCACGTTGTAGGACCTGTTGTCGCCGACCCGCCGGACCTCCCCCTCCTGAAGCACGCGCAACAGCTTGACCTGGAGCGTCGTGGGCATGTCGCCGATCTCGTCCAGGAACAGCGTTCCCCCATCCGCAGCCTGGAACAGGCCGAGCTTGTCCTTCTCGGCGCCGGTGAAGGCGCCTTTCACGTACCCGAAGAGCTCCGATTCCAGCAACGTTTCGGGAATGGCGCCGCAGTTCACCGCGATGAAGGGGCGGTTCGCCCGGTCGCTCTGCTCATGGATCAGGCGGGCGATGAGCTCCTTGCCAGTACCGCTCTCGCCGGTGATGAGGACGGGCGAGGGATGGCGGGCCACCTTCGTCGCGATCTCGATGGCCTTCTTCATGGACGGCGCCTTGGCGATGATATCGCTGAAGCGCCGTTCCACCTGGACCTCGTCCCGCAGCCGGGTGACCTCCCGGCGCAGCGATTCCCGTTCCTCGGCCTTTCGCAGCGTGAGCACGACCTGGTCCGCGCTGAACGGCTTGGGCAGGTAGTCGTACGCGCCCTTCTTCATGGCATCGATGGCCAGTTCGGTGCTGCCGTACGCCGTCATCACGATGACCAGGCCTTCGCCGCCCGCCTCGCTGTAGCGCTCCAGGAACTCGAGGCCGGGCATCCCGGGCATGCGCACGTCGCACAGGATGATGTCGGGCTTCAGCTCCAGGGCCTTGTCCAGCCCTTCCTTCCCGTCGCTGGCGACAAACGGCTCATACCCCTCCTCCTTGAGAATCATGGACACCGTCTGGCGCAGACCCTGTTCGTCGTCGATGACCAGGACCTTCATCAGCTCATCTCCCCGACCTGGGTTTCCGCGGCCGGCAGCAGGATCGTGAACCGTGCGCCGCCGCTCTCCCTGTTTTCCGCCTGGATGGTGCCGCCCATGGC
>CAZUFP010000026.1:0-2380 GCA_964619835.1 uncultured Gemmatimonadaceae bacterium
AAGAGGAGGAGTAGACCGCCCCGCTCCCTTCCGCCCCGACGGGGGGAACCCCGCTCCGCCCGCCTCCCCTTCACGGAGACAGGGAGACGGGGAGAGGCGCCGCCGGCCGAAAGGCCGGCGGCGCTTCGTTTCTTGGCAGCGCACAGCGCAACCATTTGCACCGTTACCGTATCGAACAGACGAGGGTGCGTCGCCTCCTGAGCCGCGGCGCGCCACGGCCGCCACTTCTACGGGATCCCGACGATGCTCGCCACGCATGCCCGCCGTACGAACCCGATGACAGCCACGAGCCCTGACCCGGCGCCGCGAAGCGGGGCCACCAGCGTTCCCGGTCGCCCGGTCGCCCGGTCTCCCCGCCGGCGGAGGTGGGACGGGCAACCGTGGGCGGCGCCGGCGATTCTATTGGCCGTGGGCCTGGCGGGGTGCGGCGGTTCGGCGGCCGGGGGTGGGGGCTGGGCCGCCACGCGCGACACCGTGGGCGACACCGTCGTCGTGCGTACGCTGGGCGGCAGCGTGTGGGGCGCGCCGGCCACGCTGGTGGAGGAAGTGCGCATCGGCGTGTTCGACGGTGCGGAAGAGTACATGTTCGGTGACGTCGGTGGTCTGGCGGCGGACGCAGACGGCAACATGTACGTCTACGACCGGCAGGTGCCCGTGTTGCGGAAATATGGCGCGGACGGGGCCTACCTCATGGATCTGGGCCGGGAAGGAGGGGGCCCGGGCGAGTACAAGAACTCCGACGGCGGTCTCGCGATTCTGCCGGACGGGCGGCTGGCCCTGCGGGATCCGGGCAACGCCCGTATCCAGCTGTACACCCCGGCGGGCGAGCCGGCGGGCAGCTGGCGCATCCGGGGCGGCTTCTACACCGGCCGCCCGATGGTGGCGGATAGCGCCGGCGGCGTCTACACCAGCGTGCTGCTGGACCCCAAGGCGGACGTGCGGGACTGGCAGATGGGCCTGGTCCGCTACGTGGACGGAGAGCCGGGCGATACCTTCCCGACACCCGACTTCGACTACGAAGAGGCACGCATCGAAGCGCGCCGGCAGAGCGAGCGCGGCACGAGCGTGTCCGTCAACAACGTGCCTTTCTCTCCCCGGGCGTTCGAGGCGTTCAGTCCGCTGGGCTACTGGGCGGGTGGCGTCTCGGACCGGTACGCCGTTGACCTGTTCGCGCCGGATGGGGTCGTGCGCATCGAAAAGGACTGGCAACCGGTGCCGGTGACGGCGGGCGAGAAGGACAACGCCGAGGAGCGCGCCACCTTCAACATGCGGCGGATGAAGCCCGACTGGAAATGGAACGGGCCGCCCATCCCCGGCACGAAGCCGCCCATCAAGGACCTGCTCGTGGGCGATGACGGGCGCCTGTGGGTCCAGCTGTCCCAGCCGGCGGTGGAAATCACCGGCGTCGAGGACGCGAAAGCCGGCGAACAGCCGCCGGAGCGCTGGCGGGAGCCCGTGGTGTTCGACGTCTTCGAGCCGGACGGCACCTACCTGGGCCAGGTTCGCGCGCCGGACGGATTCCAACGTCGTCCCAGCCCCATCTTCCGTGGCGACCAGGTGTGGGCGGTCGTGCGGGATTCCCTGGATGTGGAGTACGTGGTTCGCTTCCGCGTCTCCACCGCCGGGCCGGAAGGAAGCCTTGCGGCCGGGTCGGAGGAACCGTAGGAATGGAGTCCGCCCGACGGGCGATCCCCATTCCCCGACACCGCGAGGTTTCCATGAAGCGCATCGTACCCCTGGTCGTCGTGGCTGTCGCCCTGGCCGCCGCCGGGACGGCCAACGCCCAGATGGACCCGCAGGAGATGAACGGACCCGTGGCCTCGTCCAAGGTGCTCTACCAGATGGTCAAAGGGTACCTGATCGCCTCAGCGCAACAGATGCCGGAGGACAAGTACGGCTACAAGCCGACGCCGGAGGTCCGCAGCTTCGGCCAGATCATCGGCCACGTGGCCAACTCGCAGTATGGTTTCTGCTCCTCGGCGCTGGGCGAGAAGCCCCCCGTCACGGAGGACATGGAGAAGCGCACGACGAAGGCTTCGCTGGTCCAGGGGCTGAAGGACGCGTTCGCGTATTGCGAGAAGGCCTACGCCATGAGTGATGCGGACGCCGCCGCCACCACGAAGCTGTTCGGCGCCGACCGGACCCGCATGTTCGTGCTCATGTTCAACGTCAGCCACGACTTCGAGCATTACGGCAATCTAGTCACGTACATGCGTTTGAACGGCATGGTGCCGCCGTCGAGCCAGCGGGGAGGCTGAGGCACCCTTCCGCGTCCCCACCCTTCCGACGGGGTGACCCGGCCGCCCGGCCCTTTCCCCCGGGGCGACGGGGCGATGGGGTGTGCCCGGCAATGCGGTGTGCCCGGGCAATGCGGTGTGCC
>CAZUFP010000026.1:2480-11117 GCA_964619835.1 uncultured Gemmatimonadaceae bacterium
GCCGGCCGGGGCCGTGATACCACGCGGGATGCCGGCCGAGCGCCGGCAACCGGACGCGCCACGCTCCCCGTTCCCCCCCGGGGTGGGGTGGTGAGGTGGAAAAGGGTCGCCCCGTCGGGGTGGCCGGGCGGTAGGGTGGTTATCGCCGTGTGCCGGAGCGGGCCAGGCTGAGCGGCGCGCCGCTGTCGCAGTGGACCCGGACGGCCATGACCCTGCGGACGGTGCGAGCGGGCTCGAGGGCCTCCCGGCCGCCGCTCAGCGCCGCGACACCGGGCAGCGTGTCGCCGTGCAGGGCCAGCCTGAAGGCCACCCCGTCGCCGTGAACGCCCGACCCGATGAGGAGGGAGTCGGCGTCGGCGGTGACGTGGGCGATGACCCGTGGCCGCGTGGGGCCGTCCCAGGCCAGCGGGATGACGACGACGCGGAGCGAGACGCGGCCGGGTCGTGGGGCCAGCGGCGCCACCGCGAAGCGTTGGGGGGCCACGAAACGGGGCGACCAGTCTTCGGGCCATGGATCGGACCGGTACGTGGGCCCGCCATACTCGAACGCGTAGCAGCCGGCGAGCAGGTCGGGCCGGGAAACCGGCAGGATCCGGAGCACGGTGGGCGGGTGCGGCTGACACGCCGCCGCGGCGACCATGAGAGCCACGGCCGCCGGGCGAAGCCGCGATCGTCGGTGCGGGCCGGGCGGCCGTGCGCTGGGCCCGGTGCGGTGCCCGCCCCCGGGCATCCGGTGTCGCACGAGGGTCAGGGCGCGGTTCCGGACGCGGATCCCTGGTGCGCGAGGGACTTCACGAACGCCAGGTAGGGTCTTTCCTGGGCGCGCACGGTGATGGCCGGCCCGAACAGCTCGAAGTGGATGTTGCCGCGGGGCGTGGCCGCGATGGCCGCCACGAGCATCTGGCCGGGCACGGCGCTGGAGATGTCGCCCCCCATGCCGACGCTGCGGGCGTACGCCCCTTCCAGCGTCACGACGGTCGTGGGGAACGCCGCGCCGTCCATCTGCGTCACCTGGGCGTGGGCCGGGCCGCCGTCCGGAGCCCGGAACTGGCCCTGCCAACGGGCGATGTTGGCATCGACCGATCCGCCTTCGTTCGGCCCGAAGTAGTAGACGACGATCTCCGCGCCAACGGAGTCACGCAGAGCCGGCGACGTCTCGAACTGCGCCAGCCGCATGGACGTCTTGGGCGGGCTGGAGCGCCAGCCCCGAGGCACCTGCACGACGTAGTCCAGCATGCGGAGCGGTCCGCCCATGGTGTCCGCGTTCACGGTCGCCGCCGGGCGTGCCGTGTCGGACGACTCCTGCGCGGGTTGCGAGCGGTTGCCGCAGCCCGCCAGGAGCAGGCCGCCGAGCGCGAGAACGGCAAATCGATATGGGGTCATGATGAAAGCTATTTCCCGGGGCGTTCCATGCCAAGCCGCCAGCCGCTCCTACCCTCCGTTTCGCTCCACCATGTCGTAGAGCCGGGGCAGGTCGGCTGCGGTCACGATGCCGAGGGGCGGCTCATCGTCGGCACCGCGGCGCGTGATCAGCACGGCCGTCAGGTGCCGTCCGTGACGGGCATTCTCGGCGAACAGCTCCAGCACGTCCAGTACGGGGGCGTTCTTCGCCACCACCGCGTGGGCGCTGTTGGCGAACTCCAGGACCTGGGCCACAGGCGTAAGCGGGTCCACGGGCTCGTCGGCGTCGAAACGCGCTGCCAGCCACCGGGCCACCGCGCGGTAGGTCAGCAAGCCGACCAGGCCGTCGTCGTCGTACACGGGGTACTGGGCGTAGCCCGTCTGGCGGATGGCGCCGGCGACGTCGGCGAGCGTCTGGTCCGGCCGCAGCGCGACGACCGGGCCATCGAGCACGCGGCTCACCCGGGGCGGGTCCAGCACGATGTCGGTGATCCGCTCGATCTCAGCGACGATCTCGGCGTGCGGCTCCGCGATGACGTAGCCGTGGCCGCGGTCGTGCACGATGGCGTTGCGCAGCTCCGCGAACTCACGCAGGTCGTTCTCGAACATGCGGATCGACGTGTTCTTGCGTCCGGCCTGGTGCGCCATGTTGGCGAACGACTCCCGGTGCCGGCGTCCGCCCGTCAGCGCTTCGAGGGCGTCCTCGAGGCGGGCGAACGCCGCCAGGAACCGGTCCGAGTTGCTCCGTCCGTCCGACGAAACGCTGTTCGCCGATGGGTCGCCGCTCACCGGTCCCCTCCATTGGCGCTCCACGCGTCCACGTAGCCGTGGGCCGGGTACTCCGGCCGGATGTCCACCGGCACGCCGTCCAGCTGGTCGATGGCTTTCTGGAGGTCGGGTGGTACCTTGCCGTACTGCTCCAGCAGGGCGCCGGCGCGAGCGTAGTCGCCCTGGGCCTCCAGCGTCAACAGCTCCGTCGCCAGCTGGCGGTTCGCCAGCATCATGGCCTGGAGGTTCGCGTTGAACTTGCCCGACGCCGTGTCGTACTGCACGACGCCCTTGTCCAGGTACCAGTCGAACTGGAGCAGCGCTGCCTGGCCGTGGGCGTCCGAAGCGCCGAAGCGGACGGCGCGGAACAGGTCGGCGAGGTGCCCCGCGAACGCCTGGCGCACGAAGAAATCCTGGTAGACTCCTTCGTCGGCCAGCACGGTCAGGTTGTGCAGTCCCGTGACGTCGGCCTTCGCTTCCTCGATGGCCGAGTAGCGGTCCCGCAACGCCTGGTTCACCGTCGTCCGCTGTCCGTCCACCGTGATGAAGCCAGGCCCCAGGCCGTGGGCCATCTCGTGCATCAGCACGTTGGTGAACCACGGCTGGAACTGGATCCGGCTCACGATGTCCCGCGCCAGCACGCGTTCCGCGATGGGCACCAGCATGCCGTTGAACTTGGCCAGCGACACGTTCCGCAGCATCACCTTCTTGGAGCCCTTCGCCGCCCGGACCCGCTCGTCGTTCGGCAGGTTGAACGCGATGGTCGCCACGCCGGAGCGCGCTTCCCCCGCCGTGTAGGCGACATCCACCACCATCATCGGACTTTCGAAGCCGCGGTCGGTGTTCTTGTACCGGTCCTCAATGGGCAGGTGCTCTTCCAGCGACTTCAGATGGCTTTTGAGCACATCCAGCTCGGCGCTCGCCGCCGAATCCGACACCGTGATGAAGCTCTCGAACGACGCCTTCAGCCCCATGAGCTGGTCCTCGTACACCTCGTATGGACCGATGGTCGGCTCCACGGCGCTGTTGTGGATGTCCATCCAGTCCATGTCGCTCTGGTAGTAGTCGTCCGACAGGAACGCGTCGGCGCGGGACCGGAGGAAGCGGGCCAGCGACGCGTTCTTCGACGCGTCTGCCGCCTGACGCAGCAGTGCCGCCGCCTTCTCCAGCGCATCGTGGTACGCCTCCGAATAGGGCACTGCCACCAGCCCGTCACCCTCCCGGCGGATCAGCGTGAAGTTGCTCGTGAACGCCGGACGGTCCTGCGGATGCGAGGCCAGCCATGCATCGAAGTCCTCCGGCGTCATGTTCTGCGGATAGAAACCCGCGCCCGCCGGTTTCGGCCCCACGTCCAGGAACGGCGCGTCGTACTTCAACCGGTCCCAGGGACCCACCATGATGTCGAAGTACGTCAGCGCCGCCGCCTTGCCCAGCCCCTGGGCCGTGTCCAGCTCGGCTCGCCACGTGGGGTTGTGGGGCGACACCTGGAGCGCGTACACCCCGTGGAGCACGTCCGACGCTTCGATCAGCTTCGCCAACACCCCCTTCTCCCACGGCTCCAGAACCGTCGTGTCGAAGCCGATCACCGCCGGAGCGAACTGCTGCACCCGAGCCTCCATGTCCGTCGGGGTCACACCCGGCGCCAGCATGGCCAGCGGCTTCTCCGCCCGGTCGCCACAACCGGCCAGCACCACCGTCGCCAGCGCCATCCAGGTCCAGCCGTGTCTGCGCATGCGGCCATCTCCCGCCATGTTGCACGTTCGATCAGTTCCATCTCTGTCGACGATCCTGCCACCCGGGGGTCACGCCTCCGACATCAGCGCGTCAGGAAATCCACGTGGTACGGACCGAAGGCCTCGTCGTCCTGCGAGTGGGCATAGTGCCATCGCTTCAACGCCCGCACGATCCGCTCTGGTTGGTCGTTGGGGAAGCCTTCGGGCAGGAAGAGAACCCCGCAGTGCTCCATGGCCGAACGATAAAATTCCGCCGTCCAGTATAGGTAGTCTCCCCGGTTCCGCGTCACCAGGACACGGTCGTCTCCCGCCGCCAACCGCAGCTGCTCGTAGTCCGACAGGCCGCGCCGCCGCAGATCGTGCACGCTCACCACGTCCATCCCCTCTTCCCAACCCAGCTCCGCGACCCGCGGATGGATGCTCTCGTCCAGAAGAAGACGCAGCGCCGCCATCAGGCCCTCGGCGTCGTGAACGGCAGCTCCCGTTGCACCCGCTCCGCCGTCAGCTTCGCCTCCCGTTCCAGCCGCTCCTCGATTTCGGGACCGAATAGCTCCCAGTAGCTCAACGCCGCCCGAAGCTGTGGCTCCGACAACCAGTCGTATGCCGCCCGCAACCGCCGGTAGTCCTGCCCCACCTCCTGCCACATCTGCACGACCTCCCATACCTCCAGACCCGACCCCGCCACCACCGCTCGCCGCCCCGTCGCACCTTCCACGAAGATGATGCCCGGCGCCCGTCGCATACGCACCGCTTCCTCGAGCAGCTCCAGCACCATGGCGGACCACTCCGTCACACCCCGCCGCTCCATCTCCCGCTCGATCTCGTGCTGCAACGACTCCGGCACACGAATGCCCCGCGCGGTGCTGGTCATGGTCTCCCTTCCGACCTGCGTGAGTCTCGTGGTGCGGCGCCGGCCGCACGTGCACTTCGTGCACGGTAGTCTGCAGGGCGGGGGTTCACAAGACCTGGCCGGGAGCGGGTGAGGCCGGGTCGTTCCAGCCTGGGGCGGTGAAGGGGCGAGTCCGCCGCGCCGACCCCGCTCCCGGGGAGACCCTCTTCCCCCTTCCGCCTCGCCGCCAGGGGCACGGGGAGAGTGGTAGGGGCGCCATTGCAGTGCGGAGCGTGGTATCGGGCGCTGCTGTGTCCCGCCGGCGGCCGAATGATGAACGTTGCTTTCGCCAGTGCTCCCTTTTCTCACCGTCTGCGTGGGGAGGTGGGAGGCAGGGTGGAGCCCTGGGGTGGTTGTGTGAGGATGGGACAGGCCTCTTGTTTTCGGTTTTTGTTCGGTATATGATGTGAGGTGAGGCAGGCGGGGGCGGGGGCGGGGGCGGGGGCGGATACCGCGAGGGCGCTCGGGGAAAGGGTCGTGAGGCCCGGCCCCCGGGCGTCTTGGCCCCCGGGACTGGTCTTTCGGGCCGTGGGCGCCGATCTCCCAGTCTTCCCGTCCCCCTGGTGGTGGTGTGGGGGAGAGGCAGGGGTCCCCCCATCGGGGTGCGGAGGCAGAGGCAGGGGTCCCCCCGTCGGGGTGGTGGAAAGGCAGGGAGGTGCATGGCGAGTGTCGCGGTACTGAAGGAGCTGCTGGAGCAGCGATTTCCGGATGCGGTGCCGGTGCGCCAGGGCACGACGGCGGTGGTGGCGACGGGCATCGGTGCGCTGGACGGGGTGTTGCCGGGCAGCGGCCTGCCGCGGGGACGTGTGACGGTGTGGTCGGGTGGAGGTGCGACGGCGGTGCTGCGTTCGGTGAGCGAGGCCGCGGTAGGGCGGGGTGAGCGGGCGGTGTGGGTGGATGGGGAGGGGTCGGTTGCCGGGTCGTACTGGCGGTCGGGCCCCGTCCTGCTGCGGCCTGCGCGGGAGGATGTGCTGGAATGTGCGGAAGTGCTGCTTCGTTCGGGTGGTTTCGCCGTGGTGGTGGTGACGGGGTTCGGGCGCTCCCCGAACGGCCTGCCGGAGATGCCGGGCATCCGGCTGGCGCGGGCGGCACGCGAAGGAGGCAGCGCGCTGGCGGTGCTGACGACGTCGGCGCCGCTGGTACACCTGCGAGCCCGCTCGCGCATCCCTCCGGACGGCTACCACTGGCGCAGGGACTCGTTCGGGGAGCCGGCGGAGGTGGTGGCGGTGACGGTGGAAGCCAGCATCGAGGCGACCGGCCTGCGCCGCAGGACACGTTTCACGTTACCGGTGTGCACGCATGATGTACGTATGTCTCTGGAGCCCGACCTGGCGGATCGCAGATCCGCCCCACCTCGCCGCCACCCCGAGGGGGGGACCCGCCCGGCCGCCCCCCACCCCGACAGGGAGAAGGGGGGATGGGGAGAGGGGGAGGGCCGGCGAGGCCGGGGCATCGGGTGAAGCGGGCCACGCGGGAGGGGTGAGTCGCACCTCTGCTTCGACCGATCTCCCGCTCTCCCTCTCCCCCGGTCTCCCGGTCGGAGGGGGGAATGGGGTGGCAGGGAAGGGTGGGCCGGGGAGTGGTGGGGTGGTGGAGGTGGTTGCGGCGGTCTTCCCTCGGGTGTGCGTGGAGCCGGAGCGTGGCGTGATCTGGGCGGACGGCCGCGGCCTGGACGCCGCGGGGCTGGCGGAGCAGGTGCTGGAGTGGCTGGCGGAGCTGGGCGTAGAGGACGTGCGTGTGGGCGTGGCGTCGGTGCCGGTGGTAGCGGAGTGTGGAGCGCGCCACGGAGCCTGCCGTGCAGGGGGAGAGGATTCGACCGGCGACCCTGACTGCGCCTTCTCCCCGTCTCCCGCTCTCCCTGGCGGTGGGGTGGCGGGGAAGGAGGGGTCGCCCCGTCGGGGTGGGAAGGGGGAAAGGGTGGTCGTGGTGGGTGGGAGTGGCCGGGCCTTCCTCGCGCCGTTGCCCCTGACAATGCTGGCGGATGAGCGGACGCGCGCCCTTCTGGAAGGGGTGGGGATCTCGACCCTGGGCGAGCTGGCGGCGCTGGACGGGGAGTCGGTGGAGGTGCGCTTCGGTCCGGAGGGCGCGGCGCTCTGGCGGCTGGCGCGGGCGGAGGATCCGCGGCGTCTGTTCCGGCCTATGGCACCCGAACGCATCGGGGCGTCCCTGGACTTCGTGGATTACGTGCTGACCGACCCGGCACGGCTGCTGTTCACGGCCAACGCACTGCTGGGCACGGTGTGCGAGCGGCTGCAGGCGCGGGGCGAGCACGCGCGGCGCATCGCGCTGGCATTGCCCCTGGCCAACGGCGAGGAATGGCGGCGCTCCATCAAGCCGGCGCGGCCGACGGCCAGCCGGGATGCGTGGCTGCGGCTGGTGCGGGCGGTGCTGGAGCGCATCACGGTGGCCGACGCGGTGGCGGGCATGGCGCTGGAGGTGGAAGCGACGGAGCCCGCAGGCGTGCAGCAGGGCGACCTGTTCGACCGCGGCTTCGCCACCGCCGGCGCCGTGGAAGCGGCCGTGGCGCGGCTGCTGGAGTCGCGGGGCCCGGTCATCGTCGTGCCCGAGAACAACGCCCATCCCCTGGCAGAGCGTCGCACGACCTGGGTCGCCGCACCCCGCGTGGCGGAGCGGTCGCCGGGGCAGCCGCCCCCGCCCGTGTCCCCGCCTGACTCGTTGGCGGGCCCGGGCCTGTCGCTGCAGCTCCTGCCGGAGCCGCGAAAGGTGGTGGTGGACGTGACGAAGCGGAGGGACCACGTGGTGCCGGTGCGTCTGCGGGACCGGGGCGGCTGGCAGGAGCTGGTCACGGCGGCGGGCCCCGACCGCATCTCCGGCGGTCAGTGGGAGGCGTCGTACGCGCGGGAGTACTTCCGCTGCGTCACGGGTGCTGGTGTGCTGCTGTGGCTGTATCGGGACGCACAGGAGGAGCAGTGGTACCTGCACGGGTGGTGGGACTGACCCCTCTTCCCTTCCATCACCCCGAGGGGGAGAACCCCACTCCCCGCGCCACCCCGACGGGGAGAGCCCCTTTCGCCCTGCCACCCCGCCACCGGGGAGAGTGGGTTCCTCCCGGCCGCCCTTCCGCCCCGAGGGAAGACCCTTTCCGCCTCGCCACCCCGCACCGGGGAGAGAGGGAGACGGGGGGAACGGGCGGGGCAGAGTGCCGTGGCGGAGCGCCGGGTGCCGGGCGTGGCCGTATCCGGAAGCCGGCGGCCGAAGAAGAACGTGGCTGACGCCGACGCTCCCCGTCGCCCCGGGGAGGTGGAAGGGTGGGGAAGGGGTCTCCCCGTCGGGGTGGCAGGGCCGGGGAGGGGGTCTCCCCGTCGGGGTGGCAGGGCCGAGGAGGGGGGTCTCCCCATCGGGGAGGCAGGGCCGGGGAAGGGTTCCCCCCGTCGGGGTGGTGTCTTGGACGTGCGGAAAACGGACGGGCGCAAAAACATGGAGGTAGCAACCGTGGCAGTCAGGGGCAGGATGGGGAGAGGGGTGGAGCTTCACGCGCACTCGGGGTTCTCGTTCGGGGATGGTGCGAGCACGCCGGAGGCACTGGTGCGCCGTGCGGCGGAGCTGGGCTACGACGCGCTGGCCTTGACGGACCACGCGGACCTGGGCGGCGTGATCCGCTTCGCGCTGGAGGCGGAGCGTGTCGGCATCCGCCCCGTGGTCGGCGCCGAACTGCTGGTGGACGGCTACCCGGCGGTGTTCCTGGCCATGAACCAGACCGGCTACCGGAACCTGGCCAGCCTGGTCACGCGGGCGCGGGTCGGGGAGTGGCGGGCCTGGATGGCATCGCACGAAGGAAAACTCCCCCCGTCTCCCCGTCTCCCTGGTGGTGGCGGGGCAGAAGGG
>CAZUFP010000026.1:11217-25093 GCA_964619835.1 uncultured Gemmatimonadaceae bacterium
GTCTCCCCGTCTCCCTGGTGGTGGCGGGGCAGAAGGGTCGGTGTCTCCCCGTCAGCGTGGTGATGGGCTGCCAGGTCGAGGTTACCCACTACTCACCTTCACCGACCTTCTCGACCGGTCAACCGGCCTCTACGCCCTCACCGGCGGCCCCGCGGGCGAGGTGGCGAGCCTGGTGCGTTCGCTGCGGCCGGAGGAGGCGGCGTACGTGCTGTCGCGCTGGCGGGAGCTGTTTCCGGGGCGGCTGGCCATCGAGGCCCAGCTGCACCATGTGTCGGGCGAGGAGTCGGCGCTGGCGGGCGCGCTCATCGAGCTGGCGGGGCGGGAGGGGCTGCCGTGGGTGGCGTCCAACGAGCCGCGCTACCTGGACGGGGCCGGCCGGCTGGTGCACGACCTGCTCACGGCGTTGCGGGCGGGGCTGGACGTGAACACGGCGGCGTCGTGGGGCGTGCTGCACCCCAACGGCGAGTGGCGGCTGAAGTCGCCGGAGGAGATGGCGGAGCTGTGGCGGGGCCGGGAGGAGGGGCTGGCGACGAGCGCGGAGGTGGCGTCGTCGTGCGGCTTCGACCTGCGCTGGCTGCGGCCGCCCATGCCCCACTTCCGGGTGCCGGCGGGCCATAGCGACGACTCGTGGCTGCGGGAGCTGACGTTCCGGGGCGCGCGGGAGCGCTGGGGCGAAGTGGACGAGCGGCAGCGGGCGCAGCTGGAGCACGAGCTGGGCGTCATCGCGCGGCTGGGCTTCGCCGGCTTCTTCCTGGTCATGTGGGACGCGGTGCGCTTCGCCCGGGAGCGGCGGATCCTGTGCCAGGGCCGGGGCAGCGCCGCCAACTCGGCGGTGGCCTACTGCCTGGGCATCACCGCCGTCGACCCCGTGCGCCACGGGCTCCTCTTCGAGCGCTTCCTGTCCGAGGCTCGCACCGACGGCCGCACCGAGGCACCGGACATCGACGTCGACTTCGAGATGCACCGCCGGGAGGAAGTGCTCGACTACATGTACGAGCACTACGGCCGCGCCCATTCCGCCATCACCGCCGTGACCCAGGCGTTCCACGCGCCCGCCGCCGTCCAGGACGCCATGCGCGCCCTGGGCTACCCCGCCGAGCTGGCGTTCCGCATCTCCAAGCGGCTGCACCACGTGGAGCCGGCCGCCGGCGCCGACGCCCTGGAGGCCGGCCTTGCCGCCAAGGCGGGGCTGGACCTGGAGGAGCCCCGGGCCCGGGCCCTGCTGGCCGCCCTGCGCGCCATGGACGACGTGCCCCGGCTGCGCTCCACGCACCCCGGCGGCTTCGTCCTCTCCTCCGAGCCGCTGGGCGACTACATGCCCATCGAGGAGACCTCCATGGGCCGCACCATCCTCCAGTTCGACAAGGACGACCTGGACGCCGCCGGCGTGCCCAAGTTCGACTTCCTGGGGCTGGGCGGCCTGTCCGTCGTGCACCTGGCGTTCGATGCCATCCAGGAGCGCACGGGCGAGGCGCTGGCGCTCTACCGCCTGCCCGTGGACGACCCCGCCACGTACGACATGATCGCGGCGGGCGACACCGTGGGCACCTTCCAGATCGAGAGCCGGGCCCAGATCCAGTCCATCATCCAGACCCGGCCGGAGCGGCTCTACGACATCGTCGTGCAGGTGGCGTTGATCCGGCCGGGGCCGATCCAGGCCCGCTTCGTCCAGCCGTATACACGCCGGCGACGCGGCCTGGAAGACGTCGTGTACGACGATGCGCGCCTCGAGCCCATCGTCCGGCGCACCTACGGCATCCCCATCTTCCAGGAGCAGGCCATGGCCATCTCCATGGCGCTGGGCGGCTTCAGCGCCGCCGAGGCCGACGAGCTGCGCCGCGCCATGGGCCACTACCGCAAGCTGCCCAGGCTGCACGCCGCGCTCCAGCGCCTGAAGGTGCGCATGTCCGGGAACGGCGTCGCGCCGGAGACCGCCGCCCACATCGTCGAGGACCTCTACTCCTTCGCCAACTACGGCTTCCCCGAGTCCCACGCCTGGAGCTTCGCCCTCATCGCCTACGCCACCGCCTACCTCAAGCGGCACTATCCCGCCGAGTTCTTCCTGGGCCTCCTCAACGCCTGGCCCATGGGGTTCTATCCCCCCGCCACCCTCGTCCACCAGGCCCGGCGCGATGGCGTGACGGTGCTGCCGCCGTGCCTGCGGGATGGCGGGTGGGACTGCAGCCTGGAGCCGGACCCGGAACCGGCCGGGCACACCTCGCCTCGCCCGGATCGTTCGCGGCACCAGCAGACTGACGGGGCGACAGGGCGACAGGAAGACAGGGGGAAGCCGGCTCGGGCTGCACTCGCTGTCGCGGAGCGGGATGCTCGCTATGCGGATCGGTCGCAGGGCGGGCGCACCGCGCGCGTTGCGGTCGCCGGCAACGATCCATGCGACCGTGAAGGTGAAGACGCTCGCGAAGCTTGCACCGTCCCGGAACGTGGTGACGCGCCGGAAGCAGACGGTGCCCCGCGAACCGGCGTCAGCCAGGAACCCGCCGCTCGCCGCGCAGCCGGAGGCACCCGCGAACCGAACCCCCGGACCGGCGGACTCCAGGATCCCGGTCGGGCGGGGCGGGCGAGCGGCGTCCCGGCGCGCCCCATCACGGCCGCGAGCGGAGCCGGTGAGATCGGCCCGGAATCCGGTCTCTGTTTGAGCGAGCGCAGCGAGCGAGTTAGACCGGATTCCGCTGGCCGATCCACCGGCGGAGCGAGCAGAAAGGCCGCGTCAGGGGCGCGCCGGGACGCCGCCGCACGCCCCGCCCGCGCCCCGAACGTGAACCACCCGGCACGGGGCATCGAGAGCGCGGTGGGGGGCGCCGAGAGCACGATGGCAGGCGCCGAGGGCGCGATGCCAGGCGCGTCCAGGCACGGCGGCGTCCCGCCCGCCCTGCGCATCGGCTGGCGCCACATCCGCGGCCTGGGCGACCGCGCCAAACAGGCCCTCCAGGATGCCCGCGCCGACGGCCCGTTCACCTCCGTCGAGGACGTCGTGCGGCGCGCCCACCTCACCCGGGCAGAGGCCCTGCACCTGGCCCGGGCCGGCGCGTTCGAGGCGTTCGAGCCCGGCCGCCGCCGGGCTACCTGGGAGGCGCTGCGGGCCGCCGGCGACACACTGCCCCTGGCGCCCGCCCGCCGGCTGCCCTTCGACCCCGAAGAGCTGCGCGACGACGAGCTGATCTTCCTGGACTACCTGGCTACAGGCATCTGCGTGCGCGGCCATCCCATGGAGCACCTTCGGGCACGGCTGCGGGACGCCGGCGTCACCGACAGCACCGGCCTCGCGGGGCTGCCCGACGGCGCGCCCATCGTCGTCGCCGGACTCGTCGTCGCCCGGCAGCACCCGTCCACCGCGAAGGGCGTCGTGTTCATGCTGCTGGAGGACGAGTACGGCTTCATCAACGCCGTCGTCATGCCGCCCATCTACCAGAGCAACCGCGACCTCATCAACGAGTCGCCGTTCCTGCTCATCGAGGGCCGGCTGGAGCACGACGGCGCCGGCCGCAACGTCCTGGCCCGCCGCTTCCGCCGGCTCAGGGCCCGGCCCATCCGGGCACCGTCCCATGACTACCATTGAGTCCGCGGCGCGGAATGAGGCCTGGGCACATCCGAGCCCATGGCCAGGGCGAGTGCCCCTCCGGTGCGGACGGACCCGGCCGGAGGCGAGGCATGGGTGAGCCCCTGCGCCTGCCCGTGTATCCGCCGCGCCACCCTGGCGACGGCGGCGTGGCCGGGCGCGGCGCGTCGGCCAACCCGCGCAACCGGTTCGAGCGGTTGTCGTTCGCCTGGGACGGCGAGCAGGCGGGAGAGGCGATGCCGGCCCCGACGACGTCGTTCTTCCGGGACGCCAGCCGGTCCATCCTGGCCTGGAACGACAGCCCGGACGTGGGCTTCGACGTGGGGGTCAACCCATACCGCGGCTGCGAGCACGGCTGCATCTACTGCTACGCCCGGCCGTTCCACGAATACCTGGGCTTCTCGGCGGGGCTGGACTTCGAGTCGAAGATCCTGGTGAAGGAGGACGCCCCCGAGCTGTTGCGGCAGGCACTCGCGGCGCGGCGCTGGGAGCCGCGTGTCATCGCGCTGAGCGGCGTCACGGATCCCTATCAGCCCGTGGAAGCCCGGCTGGGCATCACGCGACGCTGTCTCCAGGTGCTGGCCGGGTTCCGCAACCCCGTGGCCCTCATCACCAAGAGCCACCTGGTGACGCGCGACGCGGACATCCTGGCGGAGATGGCGGGCTACGACGCCGCCGTCGTCAACGTGTCCATCACGACGCTGGATCGCACGCTCCAGCGGGTCATGGAGCCCCGAGCCGCCACACCCGAGCGCAGGCTGGACGCGATCCGCGAGCTGACGGCCGCGGGCGTGCCGGTCCGCGTCATGGCCGCGCCCATCATCCCCGGCCTCACCGACCACGAGCTGCCGTCCATCGTGGCGGCGGCCGCGGACGCCGGCGCCGCGGACGTCGGTTTCATCGTCGTGCGCCTGCCCCACGGCGTGAAGGACCTGTTCGCGACCTGGCTCGAACAGCGCTTCCCGCACCGCAAGGACAAGGTGCTGAACCGCCTCCGGGCCATGCACGGCGGCGCGCTCTACGATTCCAGCTTCACGACGCGCCACAAGGGGGAAGGTCCGTTCGCACAGCAGATCCGCAATCTGTTTCAGGCCGCGATGAAGCGGGCCGGCCTGCCGGCGCGGCAACTCGAGCTGTCCACCGCGTCCTTCCGGCGGCCGACGCCGCCCGGTGGACAGCTCGGCTTGTTCGGGGAGCCGGGCGGCTGACGCGTCGCTGCACCCCGCCCGTGGACTTGCGCCAGAACCGGCCGGGCCTGCGCCGGGCACACGCAGGCCCGAACGCCCGGCCCTACCCGGAAGGTTCATCCGGAAAAGTTGTCGGTTCCCGGAAGAATGTTCGCCTTTCCAGCGGCCACGTGGCTTCCGCGGAATTCGAATTCCAATTCGAGCCCGAAAAAAAGGCCGGCGCAGCGACCCCGTCGGGTCACCACGCCGGCCAACGGCCCGCGTGAACGCGGGCTCGACGATCTAGGCTTCCACCGGCAGGTGGTTCTTGATCGCCTCTTCCAGCATCGGCTTCGGCACCGCGCCGATCACGCCATCCACCGGCTCCCCATCCTTGAAGATGCCGATGGTCGGGATGGAACGGATGCCGTAACGGCCGGCCACCGTGGGCGCCTCGTCCACGTTCAGCTTGCCGAAGCGCACCTTGCCGTCATACTCCGTGGCCAGCTGCTCGATCACCGGTGCCACCATCCGGCAGGGGCCGCACCACGGCGCCCAGAAATCCACCACCATCAACCCCTCGCCCTGCTCCACTTCCGTCTCGAACGATTGGTCCGTCAGGACCGTAATATTCTTGTGTTCCGACATGCTTCCTCCCTATTGGTCGTCGAGCCCAGGTCCCGCGTTGGCAAACTGTATGCCTATACAATAATATACCGCGCCCCCACGTCAACCCCCGCGGCTCTCCTCACACGGCCCGTTCGCATCGGGTGTTACACCTACCCGAATCCAACGAGCCGCCCGGAGGTTCAACGGCGGGTCCGGTCGCCGGTTCAACGGCGGGTCCGGCCACCGGTTCAACGGCGGGTCCGGCCACCGGTTCAACGGCGGGTCCGGCCGCCGGATCCGGCCTCGGCCCCGCATGAGTCGGCATCGGGGTTTCGGGTGGCGCTTAACGGATCCCGGGTGGCGGGCGTCTAGGATCACGAGTGCAGGCAAACGGTGGTTGACGGGACCAACGCTGTGGGGAGGAAGATATGAAGATGTCAGGGCGGTTTGCGGTATTGGGCCTGCTGTTCGCGGCGCCGCTGGTGCTGGCGGCGCAGCAGCCGGCGGCGCAGGACACGGCTCGACCGCGCGACCCGATCGCGACGATGCTGGCGCACAAGTCGGACCTGGACCTGAAGGCGGACCAGGTGAGCAAGCTGGAGGCGATTCAGAAGAAGCTGGATGGTGCGGCGGCGCCGCTGCGGAAGCAGTTGGAGGCATTCCGGGCCAACCGGCCGTCGCAGAGCCAGCCGGGCGCGTTCCTGAACATGACGGAAGCGCAGCGTCAGCAGTTCATCGCGGATCGCCAGAAGATGCGGGATGCGGCGGTGGAGCTGCGGGGGTTGAACCGGGCGGCGGGCGCGCAGGCGCATGCGGTCCTGACGACGGACCAGCAGACGCAGCTGCGCCAGATCATGATGCGCCGGGGTGGGCGTGCGGGCATGCGTGGGGGGCCCGGCATGAGGCAGGGCCGTGGAGCGTGGCAGGGGCGGGGCATGCGGCAGGGCCGCGGCATGGGGCCGGGAGGTGCGTGGCAGGGGCGGGGAAACGGTCCGTGTGGCGGTGCGATGGGTCCCGGCATGCGGGGGCCCGGAGCGGGGCCCGGTTTCGGTCCTCCCGGGAACTGACCGCCACGTGATGGAGGGTGTCGTTGGTGGTGGGTGGGGTGGAGGTGGGATCGGGCGGGGCGAAACCCGCCCGATCCGTTGGCGGGCAACGGGGCTCATGACCTTCCCCGGGCGAGCCCCGCTGCCGGAGGGTCTGTCGCAGTGGCACGAGATGTGCCCAATGAGTTTGTGAACATCCGGAGTGGGCGTGTAGGTAGTTGGATGCCGCATCTGCACGTTTTCCCTCCTTGGCACGGAACCGACAAACGTACTGCGGTGCCTGCCGCCCCCCCGGGTGACCCTCCTCTTCTTTCCTTCCCGTTGGTTGTCTACCTTGCGTCCTTCGGAACGTGACCTGGAGGACGGATGAGCGCGGCGTCATTCGAGCACCCGTTGCGGAACTGGACCGGGCCATGGACGCTGGCGGCGTTGGTGGCCGTCGGCGTACTGGGGTTGTTCGCGTACCGTCCGCCGGCGCCGTTGCCGGCCACGGCACCCGATACCGCCTTTTCGGCGGTTCGTGCGTTTCCGTTGGTGGACGTGATGGCGGCCGCTCCCCGGCCGGTAGGCAGCGTCGCGCACGACAGTATCCGGGACGTCCTGCTGGTCCGGTTGCGGTCGTTGGGTCTCCAGGTGGACACGCAGACGGCGGAGGTGGTGCGTCACTGGCGGGGTGGGGCGCGCATGGTCCGGGTGCGCAACATCATGGGCATGTTGCCGGGGCAGGCACCGACGGGGACAGTGCTGGTGGTGGCTCACTACGACGGCGTGCCCCGGGCGCCGGCGGCGGCTGACGACGGGTCCGGCGTGGCGGCGATCCTGGAGACGTTGCGGGCCCTGCGAGCGGCGGGTCCGGTGCGCAACAACGTGGTCGTGCTCATCAGCGACGCGGAAGAGTTGGGGTTGATGGGTGCGCAAGCGTACGCGGCCGCGCCGTGGCCGCACCGTCCTTCTGCGGTGTTGAACTTCGAGGCCCGGGGCGATGCGGGACCATCCCTCATGTTCCAGTCGGGTCCGCGCAGTGGCCCGTTGATCCGCCGGTTCGCCCAGGCGCCGGCGCCCCTGGCCGCGTCGCTCTTCCAGGAGATCTACAAGCGCATGCCCAACGACACCGACCTGTCGGTGTTCATTGCCATGGGCTTGCCCGGTCTGAACTTCGCCAATGGAGAAGCGGGGGCCTTCTACCACACGCCGCTGGATGCCCCCCGCAATCTTTCGCTGGCCACCTTGCAGCAGCATGGCGACCATGCACTCGCGCTGGTGAAGGACCTGGGTGACGCGGACCTGGCGGCCGTCACCGCGGGCGGTCCCGATCCCGTGTATTTCTATGTGCCGGGTCTCGGCCTGTTTCACTACGCGGTGGGTTGGGCGGTTCCCCTGGCGCTTCTCCTGGTGGCGTTGCTGGTGGGCGTGGCGGTCGTGGGCGTGCGCCGGGGCCGGGTGAAAGCGATCGGTGTCCTCGTGGGGTTCGTCGCGGCGCTGCTGGCGATGGCCGCCGCTGCCGGACTCGGTTCGGCGCTGTGGGCGAGCGTCCGGGGTACCCACCCCGAGTGGGGCACGTTGATCGGGGCGGCGCTGTATCGGGAGGGACCGTACGCGGCCGCGGTCGCGGCGTTGAGCGCCGGTGTCGTACTCGGTGTCTTCCTGTTGTTGCGCCGATGGCTGTCCGCGCCGTCGCTGGTGCTGGGCGCCCTGCTGCTGCCCACGGCGCTGGCCGTGCTCATGGCGTTCGCGATGCCCGGGGGCGGCTACATGTTCCTGTGGCCTTCGGCCTTCGCTCTCTGGATGCTGGCCGTGATGCTGCGGCGGCCCGACTCCGATTCGGGTGCCCCGGCGACGGCCGGCGTCATGCTGGTGCTGGCGCCGGGTGTGTTGCTGTTCATGGCGCCGCTCTTCTGGCTGGCGTGGGTGTTCCTGAGCATTGCCGCGGCGCCGGTCCTCGGCGCCATCGCCGCCCTCATGGCCGTGCTGCTGCTGCCGTTCGTGGACGCGTTTGCCCGCCCCGTCCGCTGGTGGTTCCCGGCATTCGCCGCGCTTCTGGCGGTGGTTCTCGTGGGGATCGGGATCGCCGGCGACCGCATCGATGCCCAACGTCCTCTCGCGGACCAACTCTTCTACGCGGTGGACCGGGACAGCGCCCGGGCGTGGTGGGCCACGGCGGATCCGCCCACGGAGCCATGGTCCGGCCGGTTCGTAGGCGCCGATGCGACCAGCATGCAGCTGGGCCGGTTGTCCCTGCTGGCGTCCTACGCCGGCCGGGCGCAGGCCGCGGCGGCCATCGATGGGCCCGCCGCCCGGGCGGTGGTCGTCGACGACCGGGACACGGGCGGCCGGCGCGTCGTCACCCTGGAGGTGGCGTGGCCGGCGGGCACCATGGTGGGCGTCGTCGGGCCGGAGAAAGGAGCCCGCCTGCTGGCCGTGACGGGCGTCACCGACTCGTCGGCGGGCGGCGCCACCGTGCAGGTGGGGGATGCGGCTGCGCCGGTGGAGGGCCGTTGGCGGGTGGAGCGGTGGGACGCCACTGTACCGTTCCGGCTCACCGTGGATGTGCCGGCGGATTCCAGCGTGGAGCTGCGGCTGGAGGGCTACACCCAGGGCTTGCCCGTCCTGCCGGGCGCGCCGCCCCTCGCGCGGCCGGCGGACCGAATGGCAGCGCCCCGGCGCCTCACGGATGCCACCATCGTGCGGGAGACGCGACGGTTCTGAGGCCAGTTGGGCCGGAGATGCGCGAGCACCCCCGTCGCCAGGCGACGGAGGCGCTCATCGCGGGCCGCACCCTCAGCTCTTCTTGGACGTCTTCGCGAAGAAGGAAGAAAACACCTGCTCCACCTTCTTGCTGCCGCAGTTCGGGCATTCGGGGTGCGTGTCCGTGTGCTCGCTGATGCGTTCCGGCCGTTCGAAAACCTCGTCGCACAGCAGGCAGCGGTACTCGTACGTGGGCATGGTGCGCCTCCGGGGCTGGCGTTGTTCCACGGGCCGGCGGGGGCAGGATGCCCCGCCTTGACCGACCGACGGGCCATCACAGGAAAACTAATGGCCCACGATTCCAGCGTCCACGCGCGTCTCGCGGTGGCGGCGTTCTGCAACCGGTGGAAGACGTCTAACGTATGGGGGCGAAACTCAACCGCGGAGAAGCATGGCCATTATTGAAACGGAAGGTCTCACCAAGCGCTACGGAAAGGTCCTGGCGGTGGACGCCGCGTCGTTCGCGGTGGAGCGGGGCCAGGTGTTCGGCTTCCTGGGTCCCAACGGGAGCGGCAAGACGACCACGATCGGCATGCTGCTGGGCATCCTGACGCCCACGGGCGGCCGTTTCCGCCTGTTCGGGCGGGACGGCTCCGAAGAGCTGCACGCGACACGCCGCCGGATCGGCGCGACGTTGGAAACGCCCAACTTCTACCCGTACCTCAGCGGGCGCGACAACCTGCGGATCACGGCGAACGTGAAGGGCGTGGGGAAGGCGGCCATCGACCGGGCGCTGGACCTGGTGGGCCTGTCGGATCGCCAGAAGGATCGGTTCGGGAAATATTCCCTGGGGATGCGGCAGCGACTGGCCCTGGCGGCCACCATGCTGGGCGACCCCGAGCTCGTGATCCTGGACGAGCCCACCAACGGCCTGGACCCGGAAGGCATGCGGGAAGTGCGCGAGATCATCCACAAATTCGGCGACATGGGAAAGACGGTGTTCCTGTCCAGCCACCTGCTGTTCGAGGTCGAGCGCGTCTGCACCCACGTCGCGATCATCAAGAAGGGCCGCCTCGTGGCTCAGGGCAACGTGCGGGAAATCCTCGAGCAGCAGCCGGTGGTGGAGCTGCGTGCGGACGGAGCGCTGGACCGGCTCCAGGCCGCCGTCGCCGGGTATCCGCCCGCCGCCGTGGTCCGCATCGAGGACGGGACCCTGTGCGTCACGCTGGACGACGGGGACACGGCGGCGTTGAACCGGTACCTGGCCGGGCAGGGTGTGTACCTGTCCCACCTGGCGGTCCGCGCCCGCACCCTGGAGGACGCGTTCCTGGAGCTGACCGCATGAGAATCGCGACGCTGGTTCGAAACGAGTGGATCAAGACCACGCGCCGCTTCGCGTTCTGGGTCAGTTTCCTGGCGTTCACCGCCATCATGGCCATCCAGTTCGGCGAGCGCTGGTGGACGGCCCGGAGTAACCCCCGGGCCACGTTCGCCTTCCCGACCGCCTGGCGAGCCATCACCGACGACACCACCATCGTCACGGCCATCTTCCTGGTCATCGTGCTGGCCATGCTCATCGGTGGTGAGTACGCCTGGAAGACGGCCCGCCAGAACGTCATCGACGGCCTGTCCAAGAACGACGTCTACCTGGCCAAGATCTTCACGTGGGTGGGCATCGTGGTGGTCTTCGGCGCGATGCAGGTCCTGATGGGGGGCATCTTCGCGGCCGCCGGCACGCCGAAGGATGCCGGCGCCTGGGTCCACGCCACGGACCTGGCCCAGGTGGGCGGCGCCGCGCTCTGCCTCGTGGCGTTCACCAGCCTCGGGTTCTTCTTCGCGTTCGTCAGCCGGAACGCCGCGGCGGGGATCGGCCTGTTCTTCCTGTACGTGGCCTTCGGGGAGAAGCTGATCGGCCTGGTCGCCCGCCTGTTTGGAGAGGGCGCAAAGGTGGTGACGCGCTACCTCCCCCTCAGTCTGGGGCAGCGCGCCCTCGCGACGTGGCAGTGGGACCCGGTGGTGCTGGCGGATGTCACGAAGGAGGCCGTGGCCAGCGGCGGCAAGGGGCCGGTACCGCTGGCGCCGTGGACGTTGGTGGCGTGGATCCTGGGCTGGGCCGTCCTTGCGGTGGGAGCCGCCTACCTGGTCTTCCGGGCGCGGGACCTCTGACCGTCAGGCGCCCGCCTCGATGAGCTGCTTGTAGCTGCGCAGGTGCCGCAGCGCTGCCAGGCGATCGCCCGCCTGCTCGTACAGGCGGGACAGGTTGAAGTGGGCATCCGCCAGGCCCGGGTCCGAGGCCAGGGCCTGGCGGTACGCCTGCATGGCCTCCGCCGGCCGGCCCAGGTCTTCCAGCGCCGTGCCCAGGTTGAACGCCGCCGTGGCGTACGCGGCGTTCAGCGCCAGGGCCCGCCGGTACTCGGTCTCCGCGTCGCCCGCGCGTCCTTCCTCATGCAGAAGCCGGCCCAGGTTGACGTGGGCGTCCACGTGCGAGGGATCCAGCTCCAGGGTGCGCTCGTACGCCTTGCGGGCTTCGTCCGGCGCCACCGCCTCCAGCTCCAGTGCCAGCTCGAACCACTCGTCGGCTGACAGAGGCGCTCCGCCCCGCAGTGCCTCCGCCGCACCCGCGGCCAGGGGCGCCACCCGGGCCGCCAGGTCCGACACCTCGAAGTCCAGGACCATCTGGCCGGAATCGGGTTGCCAGCGGGTCCCCCCGTCCCGGACCACGACGCGGTCGCCCTCGGCGATGATACGCACCTGGGACAGCGTGCGCCCGCGAGGGAGCTGGGACTTGAGGCTTTCCATGGAATGGCGGACCCGCCGCATGGGCAGGCCCGCGTCCAGGAGGGCGCGCGCGGCGCGCAGCAGCACCAGGTCCTGGAAGGGGAATCGATACTCGTTGTGCGGGCCCCGTGCCGCTTCCAGCAGCCCGGACCGGGCGAAAGAGCGCACCTGTCGCTGCGTCAGGCCCAGCAGGTCCGCGACCTCGCGCGTCGTGTAGCCGTGCATGCTGCTATGTCGCGCATCCGGCGGTCCGGCGCAACCCGCTACGACGCTCCGCCCGCCTTCTTCTTTCTCGCCGGCTTCTTCTTCGACGCGGACGACGCCCGCTTCGCCGGCTTCTTCTCCGTCTGGTCGAGGCTCGCCTTCAGCGCCTCCATCAGGTCGATGATCTGGGTCTCCGGCGCGGCTTCCGGCGCCGCCGTGATGTCCTCACCCTCCACCTTCTTCTGGATCAGCTCCAGCACCCGCGTGCGTACTTCGTCCTCGTACTTCTCCGGCTCGAACGTCTTCGACGCCACCTGGCCGATGAACTGCTTCGCCAGCTTCAACTCCTCCTTCTTCACGTCGCCGTCGCCCAGCGGCACCTCGGAGAACGGGCGGATCTCGGCGGCGTACTTCAGCTGCTCCATGACCAGTCCGTCCCCCTTGGGATGCACCAGCACCAGGTACTGCTTGCCCCGCGCCGCGTAACGGCCCAGGCCCGACAGACCCGTGTCCTGCATCGCCGCCGACAGCAGGCGGTACGCCCGCGCACCGCCCTTGTCCGGGCCCAGGTAGTACGTCCTGTCCAGGTACGACCAGTCGACCTGGTCCCGCGGGATGAACTCGGCGATGTCGATGGAGTTGTCCGACTGGGCGTCCAGAGCCTTCAGCTCGTCCTCCGTGAAGAGCACGTACTGGTCCTTCGCCACCTCGTAGCCCTTCACCAGCTCGTCCCGCGGCACCACCACGTCGTCCTTCGGGCAGTAGTACTGCGTCTTCACCCGCGAGCCGCAGTCCTTGTGGATCCAGTTGAACGAAACCGTGGCGGACGAATCACTCGCCGAAAAGAGCTTCACGGGCACCGAGACCAGCCCGAACGAGATCGTCGCCGATCCTATCGCACGCGCACTCATGTCCAACCGCCCTTCCTTTCTTCTCGCGGCGCCGGGCGAGGCGGCCGCGTCCGGTCCCGGAGGAGCCCGGTGCCCGGTGCAGCGTCAATCGCCGCGCCTCATGCGTTGGCCGGCTCGGCGCAGGGTCGCCGGCCCATCGTTCTGTCGGTCAGAAATCGGGGAACCACAAGGGACAACGCGCCCTATATACATCCCCTCGCCCCCCTTGGCAATGGAAGAATCGCACCGCCCCAACGCTCGCGGCCGACAGAACCACGCGGACCACCCTGTCGATCGCCACGGTGCCGGCTCAGCAGAACCCGGCCAGGATCTCAGTCATCGGATCCGGCCCGATGACCAGAGCCGGTCCGTTCAACACCCGCCGCGCACGTTCCGCCTGGCGCGTCGCAACTCGCAACGATTCCCGCAATCGGGCCGCCGCCCCGGGACGAAACCGCGACTCCAGCACCGCATCCACAAAGGCCACGACCGCTCGAACCTGCGGCTCCACCATCCGGCTGTTCTTCGTGGCAACCACGTTCACGGCCCGGCGTCCCCGGACCGACACGCACGCAACCATGCCCGCATGCTCCAGCCGACGCACTGACCGCCATGCGACCCCCCGCGAAATCCCCAGCTGCCGCGTCAATTCCGCCAGCCGGACCCCTTCTCTCGTGTCCCACACCTCCAGCATCAACCACTCCTGCCCCGATCGCTGCCCGTTCTCACCCAACTCGATGTCCGCCAACGCCCGGCTCGCCCGAGCCGCCCGCGAAAGCCAGAATGACAACTCCTTGCGTGCCATGATGTTCCCTCCCTTTGGTCTTTCTTCTCCGGTGCGGAGGCGCGTCCCATACGCGCCACACCTCTCATGCCCGGCGACGACTCCGCCGCGTGACTCCGCCGCGCGACTCCGCCGCG
>CAZUFP010000026.1:25193-28106 GCA_964619835.1 uncultured Gemmatimonadaceae bacterium
CTCTCATGCCCGGCGACGACTCCGCCGCGTGACTCCGCCGCGCGACTCCGCCGCGCGACTCCGCCGCGTGACTCCGCCGCGCCGGGGATCGTTCCCTCCTTCCGGAGTTGTCATCCGGATGACAAATCGCGAAAAAAAGGAACGCCTCACCCGTCGCCCGCAGAATGGACGGCTCTGTGGAGCTTGCCCATGGCTGAATGGGGCGTGGTGTCCTATCCTTGCCTCATGTCCCCATCGGAATCCCTGGGTCCCTATCGCGACAAGCGTTCGTTCGAGCGCACGCCGGAGCCTGCGGGTGGCGCGGTGTCGTCCGACGACGCGGCGGGAGAGTCCGTAGCGGAACGCGTCACCGGCACGCGTCGGGAGGCCGGGGCGCCCCGGGAGGGCGGCGCCCGGGCGGTGCCGGGCGCCGTGGGCCCCGTCCGCCCGTTCGTCGTGCAGAAGCATTCGGCGCGCAACCTCCACTACGACTTCCGGCTGGAGCTGGACGGCGTGCTCAAATCGTGGGCGGTGCCCAAGGGGCCGTCGTACGACCCGTCGGACAAGCGTTTCGCGGCGCACGTGGAGGACCACCCGGTGGAGTATGCCGACTTCGAAGGCGTGATTCCCCCGGGCAACTACGGTGCGGGCGCCGTCGTCGTGTGGGACCGGGGCACGTGGGTGGCGTTGGAGGATCCGGCCGAGGGCATGGAAAAGGGGAAGCTCCTGTTCGAGCTGCGCGGCGCGAAGCTGGTGGGGCGTTGGACGCTGGTGCGCATGAAGACGGACAAGGACTGGCTGCTCATCAAGGAGCGGGATTCGAGAGCGCATTCGCCGGGGACGGACTTCGATGAGCGCTCCGTCTACTCGGGCCTGACGGTGGAGGAGATGGGCGCCGGTGTGGACCGGGCGGCGCCCGTGGCGGAAGCGCTGGACGACCTGGATGCGCCGCGCCGGTCCGTCCGGGCCCGGGACGTGAAGGTGATGCTGGCGGACAGCCGCGATTCGCCGTTCTCGCGTGACGGCTGGGTGTTCGAGCTGAAGTACGACGGTTACCGCGTGGTCGCGGCGCGGCAGGGTGGGGAAGCGTTGCTGTTGAGCCGGAACGGGAACGAACTGACGGACACGTTCCCGGAGTTGGCGACGGTGCTGCACGCGCTGCCCTACGACGACATCGTGCTGGACGGGGAGGTGGTGGTGCACGACGAGCGTGGCTTGCCCAGCTTCCAGCGGCTGCAGCGGCGGGGCCAGCTCCGGCGTGCGCTGGACATCCGGCGCATGGCGCTGCGCCTGCCGGCCACGTTGTACGCATTCGACCTGCTGGCGTTCCAGGGCTACGACGTGCGGCCGCTGCCGTTGCTGGAACGCAAACGCCTGCTGCACGACGTGCTGCCGGCGCCGGGCCCGCTGCGCTACTCGGAGCACATCCCCGAGCGCGGCGAGGCCCTGTTCGCGCAGGTGGAGCGCATGGGCCTCGAAGGCATCGTGGCCAAGAAGGCGGACGCGCGATATCGGGGCGGCCGATCCCGGGACTGGGTGAAGGTGCGCGCCGACCGCGCCGACGACTTCGTCGTCGTGGGCTACACCCGTCCCGGCGGCAGCCGCGCCGGCTTCGGTGCCCTCCACCTCGCCGCCCACGACGACGGCGAGCTGGTGTTCACCGGCAGCGTCGGCACCGGCTTCTCCGAGAAACAGATCCGCCAGGCGAAGAAGCGTCTGGACACCCACCGCCGGGACGGGCCGGCCGCCCGGGGCGCACCGGATGGGAAGGAGCACACCTGGGTGGAGCCGGAGATGGTGGTGGAGGTGCGCTACCTCGAGGTCACCGACGACGGCCTGCTGCGCCAGCCCGTCTTCCTGCGCTTCCGCGACGACAAGCGCCCGGACGAATGCCGCGTGCCGGTGAGGCGGCACGCCGGTGAGGCGGAGGCCACCGAAGATGGAGGCGTGGCCGGCGTTGCCGTGAACGCGGCCCCCGCCCGCTCGAAGCCGAACTCGAACGCGAACTCGATTTCGAAACCGCGGCGCCCGCCCGAAAAGGCTGTCCGCCTCACGAATCTGGACAAGGTCTTCTGGCCGGAAGAAGGCTACACGAAAGGGGACCTGATCCACTACTACGCGACGGTCGCCGACTGGATGCTGCCGTACCTGCGGAACCGGCCCCTCGTGCAGACGCGGTACCCGGACGGCATCGAGGGCAAATCGTTCTTCCAGAAGGACGCGCCGGAATGGGCGCCGGACTGGGTGCGCACCGAGACGCTGTACAGCGAGGGTGCGGATCGGGACCTACGCTACTTCGTGTGCGACGACATGGAGTCGCTGCTGTACGTGGCCAACGGAGCGTCCATCCCCATCCACATCTGGTCCAGCCGCATCGGGTCCCTGGAGCGCCCCGACTGGTGCATCCTGGACCTGGACCCCAAGGACGCCCCCTTCGCGTTCGTGGTGGACGCGGCCCGGCTGCTCAAGGAGGTCTGCGACGACAGCGGCCTGCCCTGCTTCATCAAGACCAGCGGGTCGTCCGGGCTGCACGTGCTGCTGCCCACCGGGCGACAGCTGACGCACGAGCAGACGCGGCAGCTCGCGGAACTGCTCGCACGCATCGTCACGGCCGAGCTGCCGGAACGCACCACCATCGCCCGGGTGCTGTCCAAGCGGAAGGGGCGCGTCTACATCGACTACCTCCAGAACGGCTCGGGCAAGCTGCTGGCGGCACCGTTCAGCGTGCGGCCGGTGCCCGGCGCCACGGTGTCCACGCCGCTCCGCTGGCACGAGGTGACGCACGGCCTCGACATCCATCGCTTCACCATCCGGAGCGTGCCCCGGCGCATGGCGCAGCTGAAAGAGGACCCGCTGCGCGGCGTGCTCGAGCTGGAGCCGGACATCATGTCGGCTCTGGGCAGGTTGAAGGGCGCGTATTCGGGCCGCGGGCCG
>CAZUFP010000026.1:28206-59565 GCA_964619835.1 uncultured Gemmatimonadaceae bacterium
GGACATCATGTCGGCTCTGGGCAGGTTGAAGGGCGCGTATTCGGGCCGCGGGCCGGAGGAGCGTGAAACGTGAAGCGTGGAGCGTGGAGCGTGGGACACGGGACACGGGACACGGGACAGGTGGCACGTGGCGTGCGTCCGGTTGGTCCGTCTGCTTCATGGCCTATCGCGGGTGTGCCCCATGTCGAAAGAGAAGACGTTCCAGCCGGGCGCCGTTTCGGCGTTGATCGTTCTCGTGTTCACGTTCACGGCGCCGGGGTCGGCGCAGTCCCAGTCGGCCCGACGAGACCCTGCCGGCCACTGGGACGGGCACGTGGAGCTGCCCAGCGGCCCGCTGGAGGTGCACCTGGACCTCAGCGATGCGAACGGGCGCTGGAGCGGCGACATCGTGATTCCCACAGAAAGCACGCGCAGCATGCCCGTCACGGCCATCGTTGTGTCGGGCCGCCGGGTGTCGTTCGGCGTGGATATGCGGGGCGGCCCGCACTTCGAGGGCCGGCTCGAGAAACGGGGCCGGGAGCTGGACGGCGACTTCGAGGAGGCGGGCTACGACTACCCGTTCAAGCTCATGCGTGCGGGCGCGGGAGGCGGCCGATAGCCGTCCCCCGCCCTTTCCGCATCAATTGCCTTCGCGTGCCTGGATGCTGACGGGCATGCCTGTTGACGGTGTCGTGCCGTGGCTCTCCCGGTGGAGCCGGGGCCCGCCGCGGCGCAGGTGATCGGCGAGCCAGCGCTGGACGCCGTCCAGATAGGTGTAGACGACGGGCGTCACATACAGCGTGATGAACTGGGAGAAGGCCAGTCCGCCCACGACGGCCAGGCCCAACGGGCGCCTGGACTCGGCGCCGGCGCCCATACCGATGGCGATAGGCAGCGTGGCCATGAGCGCCGACATGGTGGTCATCATGATGGGCCGGAAGCGGATGCTGCAGGCCTGCATGATGGCTTCCTCCGGGCCTTTCCCTTCGCGCCGCTCGGCGTCCAGGGCGAAGTCGATCATCATGATGCCGTTCTTCTTCACGAGCCCCACCAGCATGATGATGCCCACGAAGGCGTACACGCTCAGGTCGGTGTGGAAGACGAGCAGCGTGAGCAGCGCGCCGAACGCGGCGAACGGCAAGCCCGAGAGGATGGTGAGCGGGTGGATGAAGCTCTCGTACAGGATGCCGAGCACCACGTAGATCACGAAGACGGCCATGATCAGCAGCAGGAAGAGGCCCTTCTGCGTGTCCTGGAAGGCCTGGGCGGTGCCGGAAAAGTTGGTGGTGATATTCGCGGGCAGCACCGCGGCGGCGTCCGTCTGCACGGTCTTCACGGCCGTCCCCAGCGAGACGCCGGGTGGCACGTCGAACGACACGGTGACGGAGGGCATCTGGCCCGAGTGGTTCACCGTGACGGGGCCGACACCGCGGGTAAGGGTGGCCACGGAGCTGAGGGGGACCAGGTTGCCCTTGCTCGAACGGATGTAGAGCATGCCCAGCGCGGACGGATCCAGCTGGTACTCCGGCAGCAGCTCCATCACCACCCAGTACTCGTTGTTGGGCGTGTAGATCGTCGAAACCTGCCGCGACCCGTACGCGTCGTACAGCGCGGTCTCGATCTGCTGGGCCGTCACGCCCAGGGATGAGGCCCGCTCCCGGTCGATCTGCACGTTCACCTGCGGGTTGCCGATCTGCACATCGCTGGCCACATCGCGCAGGATGGGCTCCCGCTCCAGCCGCTTCTCCAGCGTCGCGGCGCCCGCGTACAGCGCGCTGATGTCCGGACCCTGAAGCGTGAACTGGTAGAGGCTCTTGGCGCTGCGGCCGCCGATGCGGATGGGGGGCGGGTTCTGCAGGAACACGCGCAGTCCCGGGATGCCGTTCAGCTTGCGTCCCAGCTCCTGCATCACCTGCTCCACGCCCAGCCGTTCGCCGCGCGGCTTCAGGTGCATGAACATGCGGCCCTGGTTGCCCCCGCCCACGAAGGACATGAAGTCCTGGACGTTGGGGTCCTTCATGATGATGGCCGCCGCTTCCTCCTGGTGCTTCACCATGTTGTCGAAGGAGATGCCTTCCGCGGCCTCCGTGCCCACGGAGATCCGGCCCGCGTCCTCGCTGGGCAGGAACCCCTTGGGCACCACCACGAACAGGAACACCGTGCCGGCCAGGATGAGGGCGGAGAAGGCCATGGTGGCACCCTTGTGCCGCATGACCACCTCCAGGCTGCGCTCGTAACCGTGCAAGGCCCGGTCGTACACGCGTTCCGACGCCGCGTACAGCTTCCCGTGCTTCGCACCCTGCTGCGGCCGCAGGAACCGGCTGGACAGCATGGGCGTGAGCGTGAGCGAGACGAAGCCGGAGACCAGGATGGCCACGCCAATGGTCACGGCGAACTCGTGGAACAGCTTGCCGATGATGCCGCCCATGAACAGCACCGGGATGAACACGGCGGTGAGGGACAACGTCATGGAAACGATGGTGAAGCCGATTTCCCGGGCACCGTCCAGCGCCGCCTGGAGCTTCGTCTTCCCCATCTCCAGGTGGCGGACGATGTTCTCCAGCATGACGATGGCATCGTCCACCACGAAGCCCACGGCCAGCGTCAAGGCCATGAGGGACAGGTTGTCCAGGCTGTAGCCCAGCAGGTACATGACCGAGAACGTGCCCACCACGCTCATGGGCAGCGCGAGGCTCGGGATGATGGTGGCGGACAGGTTCCGCAGGAACAGGAAGATCACCATCACGACCAGGGCGAGCGTCAGCAGCAGCGTGAACTTGACGTCGTTCACCGATTCCTGGATGGAGTCGGAGCGGTCGTAGAGCTTGTGGAGCTGCACGCCCGCGGGGATCTCCGAGCGGAGCTGCGCGATGCGGGCGTTCACGTCACGCGCCACCTGCACCGTGTTCGTGCCCGGCTGGCGCTGGATGGCCAGCACCACCGCCCGGGTACCGTCGAACCAGCTGGCACTCCGGCTGTTCTGCACGCTGTCGAGCACCTTGCCCACGTCGCTCAGGTGCACCGGCGCGCCGTTGCGGTAGGTTACCACCAACTGCCGGAAGGCCGCGGCATCGTGGAGCTGCCCGCTGGCCTGCACCGTGGTGGCGCGGTCGGGGCCCCAGAGCACGCCCGACGGCAGGTTGACGTTCCCGGAGCCGATGGCCGACGCCACCTCGTCGATGCCGATGCCCCGGGTGGCGAGCGCCCTCGGGTCCAGCTGCACGCGCACCGCGTACTTCTGCGCGCCGAACACCGACACCTCCGCCACGCCCGGCACCGTGGAGATGCGCTGGGCCAGGATCGTCTCGGCATACTCGTCCAGCTCCGACAGCGGCATCACGTCGGTGGTGAGCGCTTCGAACAGGATGGGCGAGTTGGCCGGGTTCACCTTCCGGTACGACGGCGGTTGCATCCCCGGCGGGAACTGGCGCAGCGTCGAGGAGATGGCCGACTGGACGTCCTGGGCCGCCGCGTCGATGTTGCGGCTCAACGAGAACTGCAGCGTGATGTTCGTGGAGCCCAGGGAGCTGGACGATGTCATGTTGTCCACGCCCGGGATCGTCGAGAACGCCTTCTCCAGCGGCGTGGCCACTGCCGCCGCCATGGTCTCCGGGCTCGCGCCCGGCAGGCCCGCCGACACCGAGATGGTCGGGTAGTCCACGTTCGGCAGGTCGCTCACCGGCAGCAGCCGGTACGACACGATGCCGAAGATCAGGATGGCCAGCATGACCAGCGTTGTGGCCACCGGCCGGCGGATGAACAGTCCCGCAATGTTCATGGACGCCCTCCCGGTGCGGTGTCGCCCGACGTCGCCGCCGACGCGGCCCCGGATTCGCCGGGTCCGGACTCGTCGGCTCCGGACGACGCCGTTTGCGGCCGTTTGATGTCCACGGTGGCCCCCTCGGAGAGACGCGACTGTCCGTCCACGACCACCGTCTCACCCGGGGCGAGGCCCTGGGCGACGATGACCTGGTCGCCCAGCGACCGGTCCAGCGACACTTTGCGGCGATGGGCGTGGGCGGTGGAATCCACGACGAACACGTAGCTGCCGTCCTGCTCCGACACCACGGCCTGCGAGGGGATCATCAGCGCGTTCGGCTGCACGTACAGCTGGAGCCGGACCGCGACGTATTCGCCCGGCCACAGCACCCGGTCCCCGTTGGCGAAGCGCGCCTTCAGCATGACTGTCCCGGTCGTAGAATCCACCGCGTTGTCCACGAAGGTGAGCTGCCCTTCCTCGTCGGCGCTGCTCCCGCTCGGCGTCGCCAGCACCTTCAACCCGCCCCCGTCCCGGCCCCCGTATTTCTGCACCACCGGCAGGATCGATCCCGGCACGGCGAAACGCACCAGGATCGGTTGGATCTGGTTGATGACCACCAGCGGCGACGCGTTGGCCTTCACCAGGTTCCCCGGATGCACCAGCAGCGCGCCGGTGCGGCCCGTGATGGGCGCGGAGATCACCGTGTACGACAGGTTCAGACGCGCATTCGCCAGGGCAGCGCTGTCTGCCTTGACCGTGGCCGCCTGCGCCGCCGCCGTCGCCGTCGCCTGGTCCGCCTGCGATTGCGTCACGTAGTCCTGCTTCGCCAGCCGCGCATAACGTTGCGCGTCCTGGCGGCTGTTCTGCGCCTGCACGCTGTCGCGCGCCAGCGTCGCTTCCGCCTGCGCCACCGCCGCCTGGTACGGCCGCGGGTCGATGCGGAACAGGACCTGTCCCGCCTTGACCTCGTCTCCTTCGTGGAAATCCACGCGCTCCAGGATGCCACCCACCTGCGATTCCACCGCCACCGTCTGCAGCGGTTCCACCGAGCCGTTGGCCGACACCACGTCCGGCGCCGATCCCTGCACCGCCGTGGCCACCACGACGGGCACCGGCGGCATGGCGTGGGGCCCGGCGTTCGCCTTGCCACACCCGGCGGCAAGGGCCGGCAGGAGCACGGCGGCGGCCGCGCTCCGGATCATGGTCGGATGCGTCTTCATCGCTTCACCGGTTTTATCGTGAACCGGGCACCGTGTCCGGTGCCACCGGAATCGTCGCCTTCCCCTGGGGAGACAACACGCCCGCGTCGTGCGCCAGCTGGGCCAGGGCGCCCAGCCACGTCCAACGCGCCTGCGCCTGCTGAGCCCGGGCATCGGCCAGTGCGCGCTGCGCGGTCAGCAGGTCAATGATCGTGCCCACGCCTTCCTGATAGCGCCCCCGGGCCACCTGCTCCGACTCGGTGGCGCTGGCCAGCAGATCGTCGGCCGTACGCACCTGCTGGGTCACCGTCTGCAAGGTGTAGTAGGAGGTGAACACCTGCTGGACCACCTGCTGCTTCAACCCGTCCGCCCGCGCCTGCGCCGCGTCTGCCTGGGCCTGCGCGCCCTGCACCGAATACTGCTGAGAGAATCCGCTGAAGATCGGCACGGACAACGACATTGAAACGCTGTAGCTGCCGCCCGTGAACGCGCTGACGTCCGAATACACCCGGCCCGCGTTCCCGTTCAGGGTGAGGGCCGGAAGGCCGGCCGCCCGCGTCGCCTGGACCGACGCCCGGCTGCCCCGCGCCGCCGCTTCCGCCTGCGCCAGGTCCGGGCGATCCTGCACCGCTTCGGCGATCAGGCTGTCCACGCTCACGGACACCGTGCCGATGGCAGGCTGCGGCGGCATGACCACGTCGTATGGCGCGTTGGCCGGCAACCCCATGGCCACCGCCAGCGAAGCCCGCACCGTCGCGAGCGCGCCCTGCGTCGTCTCGAGCGCCAGCCTGGCCTGCGACACGGCCGTCTTCGCCTGGAGCACATCGGCGATCGTCGCCAGTCCCACATCGTGCCGGTGCTGTGCCGATTCCAGGTTCGCCTGCGCCTCCTTCAACGACGCCTGCTGCGCCACCAACAGGTTCCGCGTCCCCATGTACGAGAAGTAAGAGGACTCAACCTGCAGCACGACGTTCTGCACCACCGCGTTGTGGCCGAAGCCGGCCGCGAACGCCGCTTCCTCCGCCGCGTGCCGCGCACCCGCCCGCCCGCCCATGTCGAACAGCAGGTACGACAGCGTGATGGACGGACTCACCTGCTTTCGCGCACCCCCGTACCGCACCGCAGACGACAGCGTCTTCGACTCAGACCCTGTTACCCCCAGGTTCACCGACGGCAGCAGCCGGCCCCGCTGCACGCCGTATCCCGCCGCCGCCGCCCGCGCTTGCGCCCAGCTCACACGCGTCGTGGGATTGTTGCGCAACGCCAGCGACACCACGTCCGTAAGGCTCAACTGCGCCAGCCGCGCTCTGATCTCCGAAGGCACAAGCGTGTCCGTCTGCGCCGGCGGGCCCGGCTTCGGGATGCTCGCCGGCGGCACCCACACCTCCGCCGGCGTCGGCGGGGCCCCCGCCTCTCCCGCGATGCGGGGCGCGCCCGTGACGCAGCCCGCCAACCCCGCCACCGCCAGACATGCAGCGCCTGCCCGGCCAAAGCGCCGCCTGCGCCGGCCTCTGCTCCGAGTATTCGTCATGCGACCATGAACAATGTGAGGGCTCCGTTGGATCGGTGATCCACGATCCGCGGAACAATGGCAAGACGCGGACCGGCGCGATAACGTTGAGGCCATGGACGAATTTGTGATGGCAGTGGGCGGTTCCCGGGTGTCGGCATTGTTGACCCGGCCGGACGGCGCAACCTGGCTTCTGGCGCTGGCTCACGGTGCCGGCGCGGGCATGCGGCATCCGTTCATGGAGGCGGCGGCCTCGGCGCTGGCGGAGCGAGGTGTTGCGACGCTGCGCTACCAGTTCCCGTACATGGAAGCGGGCCACAAGCGGCCGGACCGGCCGGCGGTGGCGTACGCCACGGTGCGGGCGGCGGTGGCCGCGGCGGCGGTCCGGGCGTCCGACCTGCCGCTGCTGGCGGGCGGCAAGTCCTTCGGTGGGCGGATGACGTCGCAGGCGGCGGCGGAGGCGCCCCTGCCGGGCGTGCGGGGCCTGGTGTTCTTCGGTTTCCCGCTGCACGCCGCCGGCCGTCCGTCGGACGCGCGGGGCGCCCACCTGGCCGATGTGGGTGTGCCCATGCTGTTCCTCCAGGGCACGCGGGACGCCCTGGCCAGCCTCGACCTGTTGGAGCCCGTGTGCCGGCGGGCGGCGGCGGCGACTCTCCACGTGGTGGAAGGCGCCGACCACTCCTTCCATGTCCTCAAACGTTCCGGCCGCACCGACGGGGAGGTGATGGCCGAGCTGGCGGATGCCGTGGCGGCGTGGGTGGCAACGCTGTGAGACGGGCCCGCCAGGCGCGCGCGGGTGAACGGCGTGCCCATGTGCGCCGTCTCATGCTGGGGCCGGTGAGAGGACCCGGAGGCGGTCGGATGCGCTCAACATCAGAGGACCCATGACCAGTGACGGGATGGAGCCGGGGCGCCGCGCGGCACGCATCATTCTCGGTGTGTCGGTGCTGCTGCTGGCGGCCTGCGGTGGGCGGGCGGGTCCGGCGTTCGTGGCGAGGGACAGCTCCGGGGTGCGGATCGCCGAGAACCGTGCACCGGCGTGGCAGGCCGGCGCGGGTTGGGCGCTGACGCCACAGCCGACGTTGCAGGTCGGCTCCCTGGACGGGCCGCCGGAGCTGCAGCTGGACGGGGTGGTGGACGCCCTGCGGCTGGCCGATGGCCGCATCGCGGTGGCCGACGGCGGATCAGCGGAGGTGCGCTTCTACGGCCCGGACGGCGGATTCCTGCGGCGCGCGGGTGGGGAAGGGGACGGCCCGGGAGAGTTTCGCCTGCTCAGCGACATCGGTCGTGCCGCGGGGGACAGCGTGTGGGCGTATGACTATTCCCTGCACCGCTTCACCATCCTGCCGGTGGATGGAGGCACGCCCCGCGTCGTGGTGTTGCGCACGGATCTGCCCACCCTGGTGCCGGTGGGCAGGCTGGACGGCGGCGGCTGGATCATGGCGGAGGGCTGGGCCGTCAGCCGTCTGGCGGGAGGCGCGGGGGCCGGCGGTGCGCCGGAGCCGCCCCGGGAGGGGCTTCGGCGTGACCCTGTGGCCTACGTCCGCATCGGGCCGGATGGTGTGTTGCAGGACACGCTGGGCATGTTCCCGGGCCGTGAGCTGGAGCTGCGCATCGACGCCGGAGCGGGACGCATGATGATGCTCCACGTGCCGTTCGCCCACGCCAGCAGCCATGCCATGCGCGGCGACCGGGTGTTCATCGGGGACGAGAACACGTTCGACGTGGGGGAGTACCGGCCGGACGGCCGCCTGGTGGGCCGGATCCGCATCCCGGACCTGGACCTGACGCTCACCGACGCCGATGTGGAGGCAGCCCTCCAGAAAGAGCTCGCCGCGATGCCGGAACCGGCCCGGCCGGGTGTGCGGGCCCTCTGGCGCTCCTATTGGATGCCTCCGGCGAAACCCGCATATTCCAGCCTGATCGTGGACGCGGAGGGCGACCTGTGGGTCGGGGATTACGCCCGCCGCCCGGCCACCGCCGAACGCTGGCGTGTGTTCGATCCCGAAGGCCGCTGGCTGGGCATGGTCGCCGTGCCGCCGGACTTCCGCATCACCTGGATCGACCAGGCCGGCGTGCTGGGCGTGGCGCGCGATTCCCTCGACGTCGAGCACGTAAGCCTGTACGGGCTGAACCGGTCAGAGTGAGGCGCGAAGCCAACTTCCATCCACGACCGCCACGATCCATCCTTGAGCGAGCGTCCACGGATGCCTGGTCGAATTCGCATCGCCGTTGTGGCAATGGCCCTGTCACTCGTCGCCTGTCGAGCGTCCACGTCTCCTGAACCGTCGGGCATCACCGTGAGCGGGACGCTGGTGGACGACTTTTCCATGCCCCTGGCCCGAGAGCCCGTGTTCATCCCCGGCAGGGACGTCGTCTACACCGACGACGAGGGGCGCTTCACCATCGCCGGCGTCTCGCCACCATACGACCTGTACGTCGCGGCAGCCGCAACCGAGCGTGCTGCGCTGGGATATGTCGGGCTCACGGCGGAAGAGGTGTTGGTGACGGCCCCGCACCGCGAGTTCACCAACTGGCCCTACTGGGCCCATTTCCGTGGGGCCCTGAACGGCGGTTTCGGTCCATTGGACACCTTTGAGTCGTCCGTGTTTTTCGACTCGCCCGAGGGGAGCAGCGCCGCCACACCCGACTACAGCGATTCGTACACCCTCTCGTTCGGATGGTCCGGCCCGGCGGCCACCGAAGGCACGCTGCGCGCGTTGCAGTGGCGCCTGGACCCCCAGACGCGACTGGTCGACCAGTACAGGTATGCGGAGATTGCCGGAATCACGGCGACGGGCGGCGCATCGAACACGGGCGTGGACCTGTATCTCAATGCCATCCCGACAGACTCGATCGCGGGTTCCGTGACGTTGCCTGATGGATACACGGTAGACCGGAAGACGCTGTCGGCGGGATTCCAGGATTCGCATCAGGCGTTCAGGGCGTGGAGCCTGGGCTCGATCGATGGCGACGACGCCACGTTCGCCTTCGCCGCGCCCCGCCTGCCGGGGGCACGGTTCGCCGTGACGGCCCGCGCGGTGGCAGGCAGCGCCGCCAGCGAAGCCATCGTATCCGGACTCTATGCCGGTGCCGACGATGTCGTTGTCGTCATCCCTCCCGCACCGGTTCTCGGAGAGCCTCAGGAAGGCTTCTCCGCTGTGGACCTGAGCACCCAGTTCTGCTGGAGTCGCGTTGCGGACGCCGTGTACCTGGTCTCGTTCCAGTATTCGGGAAGCCGGATCATCATCCCGCCGCCGCCGAACCTGTACGTGCTTACGAAAGACACGACGTTGACGCTCCCGAATCTCCAGCCGATGCAGCTGTGGTTCGTCACGAGCACGTCGTATGTCTGGGAGGTCAGGGCATACGCGCCCATCCGGTCGATGGAGGACGTGATGAGCGAGGGCTGGTTTCTGCCCCCGGCGGATGGCAACATGGCGTACAGCGGCCCACGGGGGTTCTGGTTCAGGAAGTGACGACGCTTCGCGCCTACTTCTCCAGTAGCGCGCCGAAGCTGGCGGCCAGCCTGGGCCCGGCCGCCGCGTCTTCGTGCTTGAAGAACACGAACGTCTCGCGCCAGTCCTGGGCGCGGACGCGCTCGGCCCATGCCTCCAGCTCCCCGTCGTCGTACGCCTGCTTGCGCAGGCGCAGGTAGCCCCAGGGCGCGGTGGCGACGAAGGGCGTGTCGTCCTCGTCGGACTGGGCGATGCAGAGGGCGGCGGCGTGCTCGCGCAGGGCGTCGAACACGTCGTCCTCGAGCCACGAAGGGTGGCGAAACTCGAAAGCGGCCCGGACGTCGTGCGGGATCAGCTCGAGGAACGCCCGGAGTCGCGGCAGGTCCTTCTTGAAGTTGGGCGGCAGCTGGAAGAGGATGGCGCCCAGCCGGGGTCCCAGTGCGGCCGCCTGGGAGAGGAAGTAGGCGACGTCGTCGCCTACCTCCTTCTCGACCTTCAGGCGCTTGAAGTGGGTGATGCGGCGCGACGCCTTGAGCACGAACCGGAACGTGTCCGGCGTCTGCGCCGCCCAGGCTTCCAGCACGCTCGCCCTGGGCATGCGGTAGAAGGTGTTGTTGATCTCGCACGCCGAGAGCTGCCCGGCGTAGAAGGCAAGCATGTCGCCCGCGGCGATGTCCTCGGGGTAGAAGGCGCCCTTCCACTCCTTGTAGGAGAACCCGCTGGTCCCCGTCCGGACGACACGCGCGTCGGTCACGGCCAGCGCCCGTCCCAGTCCGCACGCGGGTCCTTCAGGTCGCCCTTCACGTACCGGTCGTACCAGTCCAGGTAGCGTTGGAGCCGGTCCTTCTGGTACGTGGGCAGCGCGATGCCGTGGTGTTGCCCCGGGTACACGACGAGGCGCGTCGGCACCGCGCCGATCCGCCGCAGGGCCTCGTAGAGCTGCTCCGAGTTCTGGATGGGCACGTTCCAGTCCACGTCGCCGCCCATGATGAGCGTGGGCGTGTGGATCTTCTCCACCTCGTTGAACGGCGAAATCCGCTCCCACACCTTGCGGGCCGCGGGCTTCCACGGCAGACCCAGCTCCGTCTCCCATTCGTGCTGGTACTGGTCGTGGCCGTAGTTGGCCACGTAGAGCACCTCGCTGGCCCCCGTGATGGCGCCCTTGAAGCGGTCGGTGTTCACGATGACGTGGTCGGTCAGGATGCCGCCGTACGACCAGCCGCCCACGCCCAGGTGGTCCGGGTCCGCGATGCCCAGCTGGATGGCCCGGTCCACGCCGGCCATGACGTCGTCGAAGTCCTTGTTGCCCCAATCGGCGAAGATGGCCTTGCAGTAGTCCTGTCCCCGGCCGGTGGAGCCCCGCGGGTTCATCATGACCACGGCGTATCCGTTGGCGGCGAACAGCTGCGCGTCGAACATGAAGCCCCAGTCGAACTGGGCCGTGGGCCCGCCGTGGATGCGCAGCAGCGTGGGCAGCCGCCCGCTGGTGTAGCCCGGCGGCGTGAACAGGAACCCGTGCACCTCCGTCCCGTCCTTCGAGCGCGCCTTGATGAAGCGGGGCGTGCTGAGCGTGAAGGTCTTCAGGATGGAGTCGTTGGTGAAGGTGAGCTGGCGCATGTTCGCAGGACGGGTGGCACCCCCGGCGGAGGGTTCCGCAACGCCGACCGTCGCCCCGCCATCCAGCGTAAAGACCTCGGACGGCAGGGTCGGGGAAGAGACGAGCGCGGCGACGAAGCCCTTCGGACCCACGTCGTAGGCGTTCACGCTGACGTCGCCGTCGATGGGGCGGTCCACGGTGCCGGTGTGCGGGTCGATGCGTGCCAGGACGTTGGCGCCGTCGTCCTCCAGGATGGCCCAGAGCTGCCGGCCGTCCGCTGTGAAGCGGAGGCTGGACGTGTTGCGGTCCAGGCGGGTGAGCACCTGGGGCTGGCCGCCGTCCGCCGGGATCGTGGCGACGTAGGCCGTGGCGTACCAGAAGAGCTTCGGATCGAGCTGGGTCGTGTACGCGAGCGTGCGCCCGTCCGGGCTCCAGGTCGGCTGGTTGTCCGCGCCGGGGTTGGTGGTCACCCGGTGCAGCGCCGGCTCGGCCGCCGCGTCCGACAGGTTCACCACCCAGATGTCGGTGTTGTCATTGGCATCGGCCTCCGCGGTGCGGTTGCTGACGAAGGCGATCCGGCTTCCGTCCGGGCTCCACTCCGGGGAGCCGTCGTCGTAGTCGCCGAACGTGAGCTGGCGCAGGGCGTGGCCGTCCAGGTCGAAGACGTACAGGTGGTTGCGCCGGTGGTCCAGGTACCCTGCGTAGTCCTGCTTGAACTGGAGCCGGTCGATGACGTACGGCGGACGGTTCTTGGGCTTCTCCTTCGCCGTGTCCGCCGGGCTCGGGTCCTTGAGGGTGAGCAGAAGCCGCTTGCCGTCGGGGGACCAGTCGTAGCTGCCGACCCCCTGCTTCACATCGGTCAGCTGCTGCGCCTCGCCGCCTCGCCGGTCCAGCAGCCAGACCTGCGTTTCCGCGTCCTCGCCCCGTGACGCCAGGAAGGACAGGTAGCGGCCGTCAGGGCTCCAGCGCGGGCGGCCCGCCGACTGATCGGCCAGCGTCATGGGGATCGGCGTGCCTCCGGTTGCGGCCACCATCCAGACGCGGGTCTCGGACTTCTCGTCCTTCAAGCTCGTGCGGGAAACCGTGTATGCGACCCACTGCCCGTCCGGGCTGACCTGCGGGTCGGACACGCGGGCGAAAGCGAACATGTCGTCGATGGTGACGGCACGGGGCGATTCGTTCTGCTGCGCCGAGACGGGCAGCGCCGGTGCAAGCAGGACGACGGCGGCGAGACTGCACGTCACGGTCCGTAACGCGATGGATCGCATGGAGGTTCTCCCGGTCTGGAAGCGGAACGAGCCCCGAGGGCCGGCCCCGGGGCTCCTAATGGATGCGTGCTCGCGGCGCGGCCCGCAACGCGCAGTGTCGCGGCAGACGCGCCGGCGCCGCGTCGCGCAGCCCGGGTCAGCGGGTCGTGACCTCGATGACACCCTGGGTGAGGCCTGAGCCGTACTTCGTGGTGGCGTCGCGCGCGCTGATGTAGCGGATCTCCTTCACCTCGTTGGCCGCGACCTGTCGCAGAATGCTCACCCCGCCGCGTTGCATGCCGTTCACGTAGACCACCACGCCTCCCGACCCCAGCACGGTGCTGCGGGCGTTCAGAAACTGCGGACGCAGCCGCTGCACGGCGTCGTACGCCGTGCTGACGCCGGTCAGCTGCTGGATCTCCCGGGCCGTGATGACGTTGGCTGCGCCGCGCCTCGGCGCCGCGTTGGCGCTGCCGCCGGCACTGGCACAACCCGCTGCGATGACGAGCATGAACAAAGGGACAACGAGCCGATTCCGCATCGAGAATCTCCTTTGTGGACCGCGTTGCGCGGCTTGGGATGGGCTAGTGCTTCGTGGTCACCGCAATGACGCCGTAGCCGTGGTCGGTGCCGTATCTCGTGGTGGCATCCCGGGCGTTGATCCAGCGGATCTCCTGCACCTGGTCCGCCGGGATGGACTTGAGCTCGTCGACGCCGCCGGCTCGAGCACCGTCCACGTAGACCAGGATGCCGGCCGACGGATCGACGGACTCTCGTACGGACTGGACGCCGCGGCGATAGAGGAATTCCGGTCGCAGAAGGCGAACGACATCGTAAGCGGACGACGCCGCGGGCGCCTTCTGTATCTGTTCCTGCGTGATGACGTCACGGTTCACCCGTTCGCCGGGCCGCGCCGTGGCGCAACCGCTCGCCAGGGCAACCGCCAGGAGCAGCATCGGCCCTGCCCGCCTGAACGCTCTCATGCGTTCCATCTCCCGTCTCAGTGCACTTTCACCTCGATGACACCCCCGGTCATACCCGTGCCGTACTTGATGGATGCGTCGCTCCCGTTGAGATGGCGGATCTCCAGGACCTGGGCGACGTTGATATCCCGCAGTACTTCCGGGCCGCCCCGGGGGATGCCGTTCACCATCACCACCACGCCACTCGGCTGCGTCATGCTGGCCGGGCCGCGGTCCGAAAGGAATCGGGGCCGCAGCCGCTGGACCAGATCGTACGCGGTCATCACGCCCGTCACCTCCTGGATCTCCTCCTGCGTGATCACGTCCCGCGAACGGCGCACCGCCGGCGTGTTGCTGCTGCCCGGCGCGCTCCCGCTGCTTGCACACGCCCCGAGGACTGCGAACAGGAACAGTGGAACGACCAATCTTCGCATGGGGAAAAGCCTCCTTTGGTAGCGGTCAACCGGATTTTCGGCCGGTTTCCAGCTTGTTGCGGACTTCTCGTCGGACCAGCGCAGGCAGGACTTCATGATGTCGCTCAAGGAACCGCTTCACAGCGTTCGCGTCGTGGACCACGACATCTCTCAGTGCCCAGGAGAGGGCTTTGGCCACCATCGGTTCCCGGTCGTCCACCAGGCGTTCGCAGACCGCCAGCGTGCGCGCGACATCGCCGGTGCCGCCCCGGGACTTCTTGTTCAACGGCACCGTGGACACCAGCGCCGTGCGCCGCCACCACCGATCCCCGGACGCGGACCAGTCTGCGATGTCCTCGTCCGTGATACCGCCTTCGCGCCACACGACACCGGACAGTGTGACGGCGAACGCGTCCACCGAGGCCCAGTTGTCGTTGCCCTGGCCGAGCCGTTCCAGCAGGTCCCGATCCAGCAGCTTCAGAGCGTCTCGACGCCGTGCCACGAGCTCCCAGCCGGTCTGCCGCCCTTCGTGCGTCCGGCGGTCCACCAGCTCCATCGCCAGTGCGATGACATCCTCCGGGGCAGCGTCCCCCGTCCGCTTCGCATACGTGCGGACGACGGCGCGCATCGTGGGAGCGGCCACGCCGATGATCTCCAGGGCCGACGGGAAGTAGCTCACCGTCTTGGCCCTGCGTGCTTCGTCGCTTGCCGCGCGAAGCTCGGCTTCGATGGCCGATGCCAGCTCGCTGAACCGGAAACGACCCATCGTGTTCATAACGCTCAAGATCGGTTTTGTGGGACGGCCGGGCAACAATACCCTGTGCCACGGCAGCGCCGGGCTACCCGCGGTCCGACGTTCGATTACCCCATTTTGCTTCGGCGCCCTATATTATGCATCGTTCCCCACGTGTGTTGACCCTGTCTTCGACGATGCCGCAAACACCAACGCTGGCCCGGATCCGTATCTATCCGGTGAAGTCGCTCGGCGGTTTCGACCGCGACGTCTGGGAGCTCGACGCGTTCGGGCTGCGCTACGACCGACGCTGGATGATCGTGGACCCCGACGGGCGCTTCATGACGCAACGCGACTTTCCCCGTATGGCGGAGATCGCCGTTGAGATGCAGGCCGATCGCCTCATCCTTTCGGTGTCCATGCGCTCCCCCATCGCCGTGCCCCTGGAACCCGAGCCCGGCCCGAGTGAGCCGGTCTCGATCTGGGGGGACACGGTGGCGGCCCGCGCCGTGTCGGAAGACGCCAACCGCTGGCTGGGCGAGGTGCTCAAGACACCGTGCCGGCTGGTGTACATGCCGGATGAATCCGCCCGCTCCGTGAACCCGAAATACGTGGACCGTGCCGCGCAGGTGGCGTTCGCCGACGGGTTCCCGCTCCTGCTGACGTCCGAGGAGTCTCTGGAGGAGCTGAACCGCCGCCTGCCCGAACCGGTGACCATGGAACGGTTCCGCCCCAACCTGGTCGTACGCGGCACCAGCGGTCCCCACGCCGAGGACGCATGGCGGCGTATCCGATTGTCCGACATGGAACTCCACGTCGTGAAACCGTGCGCCCGGTGCGTCATCGTCACGACCGACCAGAACACCGGAGAGCGGGGCGTCGAGCCGCTGCAGACCCTCGCCACGTACCGTTCCGCGAACGGCGAAGTCTATTTCGGCCAGAACGCGGTTCACCTCGGACATGGCCGCGTCCGCGTCGGTGACGACGTCCATATCCTCGAAACGGGCGAACCCAACCCCGATCTCGACGGGGAAGCGTCCGGGGATTCCGGGACGCCTGCCGGTGAGGCCGAACCGGCCAGCGAACCGGCGGACCGTTCCGCACAGCACGATACGGAATCCACGCAGCCCAGCTTCGAGATCTACCTGCCCGAGTCCGACGAAGATCTCGAGTTCGAGCCCAATCTGCCGGCTGAGCCCGAACGGAAGATCGAACGGTACATCCCGGCCCAGCCCGGGAGGAAGAAGGCCTCGCGGGAGACGGGGACGGAGTCGGATGCGGCGGGGGAACCCGCCAGCAATCCGGTGGTGGATGACATCATCTTCCCCTTCGAAGTGGACCTGGTGGTCACGCCGGAAGACCTCAAGGAAGCCGCGATGAAGCAGGCCGCCGCCGATGCGGAAGCGGCCGAGGAAGAGACCGTCGCGATGGACGCCAGCGACGCGGATTCTATCGATTCCGCCGTCGAGGACGATGCCATGGAGGCGGAAGTTCCCGCGGAAGCGGACGTCGAAGAAGAAGCGGACGTCGAAGAAGAAGCGGCGGCAGCCTTCGCGGAAGACGAGGAAGAGGAAGAGGCGCTCGACCCTCAGGCGGTCGCGGCAGAAACGGCCGCGGATGAGGTGGTCGAGGAAGAGCTCGCCGAGGGCGGGCCCGTCGCCGATGAGCCGGTCGAGGAGGAGCCGGCCCAGGAACCGGTGACGGAGGTGCCCGGCGATGAAACGGCGAAGCTGCCGGACGCCGGGGAAGCCGCCGTGGCGGAAGAGGATATCGTGGAGGGCGCGGCCCGGGACGAAGCGGTCCCGGAAGAAGCGGAAGAAGAGGTCATCGACGCGGCTGTCGAGGAAGAAGCTCTGGAGGAGGAGCCGGCAGAGGCCGAGGAAGCACCGGAAGAGGTGCTCGACGAGGATGTCGAGGTGGAAGAGCCTGCCGCGGCGAAGGCGGCGGGCAAAGCAAAGCCGACGTCGAAGTCCCGGCGGAAACCGGCCCGGGGGATCGAGTTCGCGTTGGGCGGGCGCCCGGACGCGGCGGCCATCAACCGGTTGTACGAGGCCGCGGGCCGTCCGGAAGTCGCCGGTGATCAGGATCCTGGCCGCATCGACCGTGCGTTCGAAGCGTCGAACGTGGTGGTCGCCGCGTGGCTGGGTGACGCGCTGGTGGGCGTGCTGCGCGGCTGGAGCGATGGAGCGCGCGACGGCTTCATCTCCGACCTCGTCGTGCACCCGGACCACGTGGGCGCGGGCATCGGGGTGGAGCTGGTGCATCACGCAATGGATGCCCATCCCGGGATCCGCTGGGTGTTGCGCGCTTCGGTGACCTCGCCGTACCTGGGCAGCGCCCTGGGCTGGACGCACCTGGGTGGTGGGTGGTTCGTGTCGCCGGCCTGATTCGCGGCGTCAGGCGGGGAGATGGAGGAGCGGGCGGCGCCACTCGGCGCCGCCCTTTTCTTCAGGGGCCCGTGGTGTAGGCCAGGGACACGATGCGCCACTCGCCCCCGTGCCTCATCAGCGTGAAGGCGTCGGTCCCGCTCCAATGGCGGTTGTCCGGCGCGCTGATGCGGGCTTCGTAGTGCGTGCGTACCTGGGCGATGTCGCCCGTAACGACGACGTCGGCGTCCACCATCTGTTCTTCGAACACTCTCTGGCTGGCCTGCTGCGTGGCCTGGGCGATGAAGGCCGGTACGGACGTGGTCACGACGCGCGGCGCATGCTCGTCCGCCGGCTGAAAGACCGTGGTGAGGGTCGCGCCCGGCCAGAAGTGGACGGCGAACGCGGACCAGTTCCGGCTGCTGAGGTCGGCGTAGTACCGGTCCAGCCGTGCGAGGATCTGCTCACGGTCCGCCGTCCCGGGCGAGTCGGCCGGTTCCCGGCGGTGGTCGGACGCATGGGGCGCGCGGTCCGTGATGGGCCAGGCCGGGATCAGGTCCATGTGAGTGCGCAGCCACGCCGCCATGCCGGGATCCTGTTCGCCGACGCGCAGCGGCTGAATGGAGATGCTGTCGTGATCGAACGCGAACGCGTCGGTGCCGGGAGCTACGGACTCCCAGTTCATGGACGCGGCCAGCAGCCACTGCTGCTGCCGCGGTTCTGCCATGAAGGTCGTATCCCGCAAGGCCAGCAGGTCCAGCAGGCGGGCGCGCTGCGTGACCGTGATGCCACGGACGGTGCGCGGGTCGATGGGCACGTTGACGTTCAGGTACTCCGGGGCCTGAAGCCGCCGCACGGGTTCGCTCTGTGCGAATTCCACGAACCAGCGGGCCGTGGCTTCGATGGACAGGGAGTCGCGCACGTTCACCCCGGACAGCGCCACGGCCGGGACGCCCAGAAACGCCGCCGCCCGGGCGGCGCCCACCGTGCCGGAGATGAACCAGGCCTCGCCCACGTTGCCCCCGTGGTTCGGGCCCGAGACAACGAGATCGGGGACGCGGTCCACCAACGGACCGCGCAGGGCGAACAGCACGCAGTCGGCGGGGAACCCGTTCACCGCCCACGCCTTGATGCCCTTCCCCAAGTGTGTCGGCTCCGCCAGGAACGAGCTGGCCTGTAGCGAGGTCATGAGGCTGCCCGTGCCGCTCCGGTTGCGGTTCGGCGCGGCCACGTACGTCTCGATACCGGCCTGGGCGAACGCACGCGCGAGGGCGCGCAGGGCCCGGCTCTGGATGCCGTCGTCGTTGGTCAGCAGGACGCGGCGGGGCCACTTGGCGGCGCCCGCAGGCACCGCCGTGGGCGCCGCGACGGCGTTCTGCGCGGACGCGTGGCGGGGTTGCGCCGCCAGAAGGATGGCCGGCAACGCCAGCAGCCACAGGACACGGGTCGAAGACCGACCCGCGTCGAGTCGGCGGAGCTGCCAGTAGGTCATGAGAGAACGACGCTCCCGATCATGGCGTGAAGGCGACCCGCCGGTCCCGGCCGACCCGCCGATGCGATTCAAGAAGCTGTTACCCGGATCCGGGGCGGCGCGGTCCACGGCCGGGCGACGCGGCTCCACGGCCGGCGCATCGCGGATCGCCGCTGCGCCCATTCCACCCACCGGACGCGGCGCGCGTCATGGCCAAGATGCGTCCCCCCCCGAACGTTCGCCACCCTGCGCCGACTATCCCAGCACCCCTCCAGGACCTATATTGGCACCGCCAGGGGGGCAACTCCACCCGGGAGGTCCTGCCATGCGGGCATCACGTTCGCCGCTCACTTCGCTGGTCGCCGTCTTCGCCTTCGCTTCGCTTGGCGCCGGCTGTGCGTCCGCAGGTGCCGATCATACCATCCGTACGCGCGACATGCCGGTGTCCACCACCATCGAAACGTCCACCGGCGTCCATTCGGTCGACATCCGGAACAGCGCGGCGTCCCTGGGCGCGGACATTCCGGCGCCCATCGATCAGGTGTGGGCCGCGCTTCCCAAGGTCTACGACGCGATCGGCCTCACGCAGGGCGGCAGAACGAATCCGCAGGACTACGCATACGCCGTGGCCAACAAACGCATCGCGAGAATCGCAGGGAAGCCGTTGGACGTGTACCTGGACTGCGGCGACAGCATCGATGGTCCCCGCGCCAACGTGTACGACGTGCGCGTCGGGATTCTCACCCGTCTCGTGCGCAAGAACGGCGAGACCCACGTCGAGACTCTCGTCCAGGCCGTCGCGAAACCACGTGGCGTTTCAGGCAATTCCGTCATCTGCCGGAGCCGTGGGACGCTCGAGCCCCTCATCGCCGAAAGCCTCGCCGCGACAGCTGGCTGACCCGGTGCCGGTCGGGGAAACGGATCTCACCCCCGACCGGCCATTCGGCTTGGAAATCCGCCATAAAGCTCTTGACGCGTGTAAGCGATTTTGTTAGCGTGTTCCCGGCGAGCATGCTCCGGCCACGGTAGGGCTGGGGACCAGTGACGAGAGGACCTGGGCGCCAACGCCCGGGTTTTTTTGTATCCGTGTTCGTCACGCCTGGTGCGGGGGCGGGACGACCTGCACATGACGGTGATCGCGTGGTACGGAAATACCGGACCCCGATGCACCAGCACCCCAAGGAGTACGGTTGATGCGTACCACTGGAACGGTGAAGTGGTTCAGTGACGCCAAGGGCTTCGGCTTCATCACGCCCGAGGATGGCAGCAAGGACTGCTTCGTCCACCACACTGCGATTCAGGGCAGCGGCTTCAAGTCGCTGGCCGAGGGTCAGCGGGTCGAGTTCGACGTGGTCGAGGGCAAGAAGGGCCCCGCCGCCGAGAACGTGGTAAAGCTCGACTAAGGAGCCACGCTCCCGAGCCGTGGGCCTTGCAGCCTGCGTGGAGCCGCCCCGGTTTTTCCGGGGCGGTTCTTCTTTGGAAGGGTATGGAGAACCGTGCCGCGTGTTCTTCGACATGCGGCGAAACCGTTATGATGACCACGTGTCGACGTGAGCCGATCCAGTGGACTGGGGGGTGAACCGTGAGATCTGCGCCAGACGTTTCGGACCGGAGGATCTTGAGTGGCGGCCTGGCGGGCGCCGCAATCGTTATGCTCGCCGTGGTCCTGTCGAGTTGTTCCAGCAACCAACGGCTGGCCCAGTACGACTTCCGGAACCGCACGCTGAGCGTGGCCACCGTGGCGCCGCCGTACCCGGAAGTACTGAGCGAGATGCACCTGGGCGTGGACACGCAGCACCCGGTGCTTTCGCTGTTGAAGGCGGGTGCGGAGATGGCGCGCGAGGTGAGTGTTCGGGACTTCGAGACGCGGTTGGACAGTGCCGCGCAGGAGGTGGACGTGAGCCAGCGCATGGGCCAGCGGGTGCTGAAGAACGGCGCCCGGCAACTGCGGGCCGTGCCGGTGGATGACGGGCGGAACGCGGATTACGAGCTCGAGATCCGCGTGCGCCAGTATGGCATCAACGCCAGTTCATGGACGTCCGCCGCACACTTCATGATCGACGCGGACCTACGCCTGCTGGATGGCGCCACGGGCCGTCGCATCTGGAAGGCACACGTCCGCGCCACGGAACCCGTCCGCTCCACATCCATCGACACGGGCACGCCCTACGACCACTCCGTTGGCAACGTCGTCACCGCCGTCACCCTGGCGCGCATGTCCACCGAGGAGATCCAGCGCGCCCTCGAGTCCCTCGCCGACTTCGCCGCCGACCACCTGGTGGGCAGGCTGGCGGACGCCATGGACTGAGGGCACTGGGGGCGCAGAGAAACAGCGTGCACGGAGAGCGCAGGGAAAGCGGTCACGCAGAGGCGCGGAGGGCGCAGGGGAAGCACCATGCGGAGGGCGCAGGGAGAGCGGTCACGCAGAGGACGCGGGGAAAGCGGTCACGCAGAGGCGCGGAGGGCGTGGGGAAAGCGAGAGGGTTGGAGGGGGCGTCCCGTTGGTCCGGAAGTATGAAGAGTCGGCGCCCGCCGCAGAACCCGGGCACTGAACCAACACCAGGCCACCGATCTCGACGCCGCCGGGTTGGGTACCTTCCGCCGGCAGCGGCACGCGCCCGTATAACAAAAGTGACGGGCATCGCAGTCCATCACCGAAGCTCCGGTACACCCGTCACCCGGCGCTGCCCTCTCTGCGTTCCCTGCGGCTCTGCGTGATCGCCGTCCCCGCGTTCTCCGCCGTCCCTGCGCCCTCACCCCGCGGCCCGGAGGTAGCGCCGCGCGACCTGCATGAAGCGCCGGTCCTGCTGGTCCTCGGGCAGCTCCTCCTCCTTGCCGAGGAGCTTCTCGACGTGCTCCGCGAGGTGCGGGTCGCCCCAGCGGTAGCCGGTGGCGGTTTCGGCGGCCCTGGTTTCGCCGATGCAGGCGCCGTTGAGCAGGGCGAGGGCGCAGGCCAGGTCGTAGCTGGGGTCGTCGGTGGGCGGGAGCCCGAAATCCCGCGGCCGATCGAAGTCTCCCGCGTCTTCCTTGATGAAGGCTCGTGACATGGCTCGATCTCGTGGTCGCGTTCGAGGCTGGCCCAACGGGCAGCAAGGGTGGCACCCACCGTCAAGGGTACCTGCGGACCGGGCTATACCGCAACGGCCGCGGTTGCCCCCGGAGCTTTGTCGGCAGATCTTTCGGTGCAGGCGCAGGCATGTTCACCGGCTCACGGGCAGGCGGAGTGATGAGCAAGGAGACGACGGGCGAGGCGAGGCCGCTCCGGTATTCACTGGTGCGTTACCACAACGCGCAGACGGAAGAGGACATCAACTTCGGGGTGCTGGTCTACGATCCGGAGACCAACCGATGCGCGGGCAGCTGGGATGTGGACGGCGCGGTGCAGCGTGCGGGGGCGGTGTTCCCGGGGTTCGATGGCAGCGTCCGGTTCATCCTGGAGCTGGCCGCGCGCGATTTCGCCAACCAGGTGGAGCGCCACGCGAAGGACGGCGGGCTCGGGTGGCTGTCGGACCGCCATACCGTGTGCATCCGGGTGACGGAGCCGCGGGAGGTGACGGGGGCGGAGGTGGGTGGGGAAGCGAAGCAGCTGGCGGCCGCGTTGATCCCGCCGCCTCTCCGGGCAACAGTCGTGCGGGACCAGACGCAGGAACAGCCGGTGGCGGGCAACGCGGCCAGCGTGTTCGCCCTGGGCCTGCTGCACGCCCTCGGACGGCCGGTCCCGTCCGAAGAGCTTCAGGCCGCGGCGCGGCGGCTCAACGCCCCGTTCGACGCGGCAGACCTGGACGCGGCGTGCCGCGGTCTCGTGGACGCCGGGGTCGCGGTGTTGAGAGACGGCAAGCTGACGTTGCCGTAACGTTCGTCAGGCGCGCGCCGTCTGCCGGCGCGCGCCGCCCGGCTCCTTCCAGTTCCACCACTTGAGCAGCTCGGGGTCGTGGCGGTCGTGGTTGGCGTAGTAGACGGCGCAGCGGAACGTGTACAGCACGCACGGGTCGATGCGGGTGCCGCGCCATTTGCAGAGGTCCAGGTACAGGCGTTCCGGGTCGCGGCCGCGCAACGCGCCGACCGATCTGATGCCCAGGTCTTCCAGGTCGCGGGCGATGCTGGGTCCCACGCCGGGAATCTCCTCCAACGGGCTCCGCTTCACCATGGTCTCCTCCTCGTCTCCGCCCGGTCCGTCGAAGTGGCCCCGTATCATGCCACACGACCTTCCCTGTGACAACGTTTCCGGCGTGCGCACAACGCGATGGCGCGCCCTGGCGACGTCGACGGTCGGCGGTCGGCGGCCTGCGGACGGCGGTCGACGCCCCCCGCTTTCCCCGCGTGTCGGTCGGTTGTACCATGGCGTGGACCCGAACCTACGTGTGCCATGATGCTACATGCACCCCGCAACGCTGCGCACCGCGGCCGGCTGGCCGTCGTCGTCCCCGCCGCGCTGCTCGCCGCGGTCTCGTTGAGCGCCCAGGAGCCTTCCATGGCCGGACGATCCACCGTGTACGCGCCACACGGCGCCATCGCCACCAGCCAGCCGCTGGCCACCGCGGCGGGCCTCAAGGTGCTCCAGGACGGCGGCAACGCCATCGACGCGGCCGTCACGGCCGCTGCCGTGCTGAACCTGGTGGAGCCCCACATGACGGGCATGGGCGGCGACATGTTCGCCCTGCTCTGGTCCGCGAAGGACCACCGGCTGGTGGGGCTGAACGCCAGCGGCCGGTCGGGGTCGCTCATGACGCGTGAAGCGCTGCTGGCGCGTGGGGACTCGACGGTGCCCCTGTTCGGGGCGGAGCCCATCACGGTGCCCGGCGCGCTGTCGGGGTGGGCGGCGTTGCTGGAGCGTTACGGCACCATCACGCTGGCCCAGGCGCTGGCGCCTGCCATCGAGCTGGCGCAGGACGGCTTTCCCGTATCGCCCATCATCGCGGGCCAGTGGGCGGAGGCGGCGGACCGGCTGAAGCGGGACGACGGGGCCCGCGCCACGTACCTGATCGACGGCGAGCGGGCGCCGAAGGCCGGGGAATGGTTCCGGAACCCGGACCTGGCGTCGTCGTTCCGGATGATCGCGGAGCAGGGGCCCGGGGCGCTGTACGGCGGTGAGCTGGGCCGGCACATCGTGGAGCGGGTGCAGCAGCTGGGCGGCTTTCTCACCCTGGAGGACCTGAAGAGCCAGAAGCCCGTGTGGGTGGAGCCGCTGTCGGCCCGGTTCCACGGCTACACGGTGTGGGAGCTGCCGCCCAACGGCCAGGGCGTGGCGGCGCTGGAGATGCTCAAGATCCTGGCGCCCTACGACCTGGCGGCCCTGGGTCACAACTCCGCCCCGTACCTGCACACGCTCATCGAGGCGAAGAAGCTGGCGTTCGCCGACCTGGCCCGCTGGGTGGGCGACCCGGCCGCCATGAGCATCGATCCGAAGCGCCTGCTGGACGACGACTACATCGCCAGGCGGCGGGCCCTCATCGACCCGCGTCACGCGGCGAATCGGGTGGACCCGGGCCCGGCCGCATCCAGCAGCGAGACCATCTACCTGGCCGTCGCCGACTCCGCCGGCAACATGGTGTCGTTCATCAACAGCAACTACTGGGAGTTCGGCTCGGGCGTGGTCGTGCCCGGCACCGGCTTCGCCCTGCAGAATCGTGGCGCCGGCTTCACCATGCAGCCGGGGTTGCCCAATACGGTGGGGCCCCGCAAACGGCCGTTCCACACCATCATCCCGGCGTTCGTCACCAGGCCGGACGACCACGGCGTGGAGCAGCCGTGGTTGGCGTTCGGTGTCATGGGGGGCTCCATCCAGCCCCAGGGGCACGTGCAGGTGCTGCTCAACCTGCTGGTCTTCCACATGGGTCTGCAGCAGGCCATCGACGCCGCACGGTTCCGCCATTTCGACGGGCTGCAGGTCGGCCTGGAGGCACCCATCGGCGCGGATGTGCGCCGCCAGCTCGAGGCCATGGGCCACGTCATCGTGGACCTGCCCCCCGGCTCCGCCGGCGGCGCCCAGGCGGTGATGCGCCTGGTGAGGGGGTGGGCCGCCGGCTCCGATCCTCGCAAGGACGGCATGGCCGCAGGCTACTGACGATCCCGCGCATGGGCTTCGTGGGCCCGAAGTCCCGGACGCCCCGAGCGCGGCGGCCGGCGCGCGGTGACCCCCGGTTCGGGAACGCGGCTGGCCGCCCCGCCTTGCGGCCAGGCGCGTTCCTCCCGATCATGTCCCCGACCAACATCAACTGCGTCCTCCTCCGCAGGGAGCGAGCATGTCGGATCCCGTAACGGTTGACCGACTGCTGTTCGCATTCACGGTCACGTACCACTACCTGTTCCCGCAGCTCACGATGGGGCTGGCGCTGCTGATCTTCCTGCTGAAGACCAGGGCGCTCAGGACGGGTGACGAGCACCTGGATGCGTCGGCACGATTCTGGGCCCGGATCTTTGCGATCACGTTCGCTACCGGCGTCGTCACGGGCATTCCCATGGAATTCCAGTTCGGCACGAACTGGGCGATGTTCTCCAGGGCCGCAGGCGGCGTCATCGGGCAGCCGCTGGCCATGGAGGGCGTCTTCGCCTTCTTCCTGGAATCCAGCTTCCTGGGCCTGTTCCTGTTCGGGGAGAAGCGGCTCAGCCGGCGGGCGCACTGGGCCACGTCGCTGGCCATGTTCGTGGGTTCCTGGCTCTCCGGTTACTTCATCATCGTCACCGACGCCTTCATGCAGCACCCGGTGGGCTTCGCCATCGGGACCGGCGGCAAGCTGACGGTCACCAGCCTGGGGGCCCTGTTGGGCAACCCGTGGGCCATCTGGCAGTACCTGCACAACATGACGGGCGCGGTGGTGACGGGCTCTTTCGTCATGGCGGCGCTGGGCGCGTACTACGTGCTCACGCGCCAGCACGAGCGCTACGGAAGGACGTTCCTGCGCCTGGGCGTGATTGCGGGTCTCATCGCCTCCATCCTGCAGCCTTTTCCGCTGGGTGACGCGCAGGGCCGGATGGTGGCCGAGCACCAGCCGGCCACCCTGGCGGCCATGGAAGGCCTGTTCTTCACCGAGCGCGGCGCGCCGCTGGTCATCATCGGCCAGCCCGACATGGAGAAGCAGCGCCTGGACAACCGGATTATCGTGCCTCGCGCACTCAGCTTCCTGACCTATCGGCGGTGGCAGGCCGAGGTGAGGGGCCTCAACGCTTTCCCGCGCGCCGACTGGCCGGACAATGTCCCGTTGCTCTACTTCGCCTACCACATCATGGTGGGACTCGGCACCTTCTTCATCCTCATCATGCTCGTAGCGGCCTGGAAGCTGTGGCGCGGCTCCCTCTTCGAGTCACGACCCACGCTCTGGATCCTGATGCTGAGCCTGCCGTTCCCCTATATCGCCAACACCGCCGGCTGGATCACCGCGGAGGTGGGGCGGCAACCCTGGATCATCCACGGGATCCTGAAGACCCGGGACGGCATCTCGCCTACCGTGTCCTCCGGCAACGGCACGTTCACCCTGCTGGGCTTCTTGGGCCTGTACATGGTCCTCGGCATTCTCTTCCTGTTCCTGTGCCGCCGGGAGATCGAACACGGGCCGGAGATGCAGCCGGCCGTGGCAGGGGCCGGCCAGCCGGCCGGGCCGGCCGGGCCCGAGGGGAGGTAAGCCATGTTTACGCTCTGGTTCTGGCTGGTTGCCGGCATGCTCGTGTTCTACACGATCCTCGACGGCTTCGACCTGGGAGCCGGCACGCTGCACCTGTTGCTGGCGCGCAAGGATGAAGAACGACGCCTGGTGCTTCGCAGCATCGGGCCCGTCTGGGACGGCAACGAGGTCTGGCTGCTCGCCGCCGGCGGCACGCTCTACTTCGCGTTCCCGGGCCTCTACGCCTCCAGCTTCAGCGGCTTCTACCTGCCCCTGATGATGGTGCTGTGGCTGCTGGTGCTGCGCGGCATCTCCATCGAGTTCCGCGGGCACCTGAAGAACGAGGTGTGGGCTCCGTTCTGGGACGTCGTCTTCTGGTTCGCCAGCACGCTCCTGGCCCTGTTCCTGGGCGTCGCCCTGGGCAACGTGGTGCGCGGCGTGCCGCTCAACGCCGAAGGCTGGTTCTTCGAGCCGTTGTGGACCAACTGGGGCGTTCGCGGCCAGACCGGCATCCTCGACTGGTACACCCTGGTAGTCGGGCTCACCGGGTTGTCGTCCCTGGCCATGCACGGCGCCTTCTGGGTCTGGGGCAAGACCGACGGCGACCTCGCGGCGCGCGCGCGGCGCTACGCCCGCATCCTGTGGCCGGTCGTCCTCGTGCTGGCGCTCCTCGTCACGGCCCTGACATTCGTCGTGCAGCCGCTGGTGCCGCGGCACCTGGCCGACGCGCCCTGGGGCTACATCTTCGCCGTGCTCGCCCTGGCCGGCCTGGCCACCGCGCGCAGCGCCATCAGCCGGGACCAGGCGCGGACCGGCTTCATCGGGTCGTCCGCCTACCTGGCCGGCATGCTGGCCAGCGCGGCGTTCGGCCTCTATCCGTACGTGCTGCCGGCCACCACCGACCCGGCTTACGGGCTGACGGCCCAGAACGTCGGCGCGCCGCTCACCGGCCTGCATATCGGCCTCATGTGGTGGATCCCCGGCATGATCATCGCCGCTGTGTACATCACGTATGTGTACCGGCGGTTTGCCGGGAAGGTGAGCCTGGAGGGCGACGGGTACTGAGGCCCTAGAACAGGCGCCAGACGACGCCGGCGGTGGCGATGATGTCGTGCTGGGTGCCGCCCCAGTAGTTGCCGATGGTGTCCCGGGCCTGGAAGTCGAGGTTCAGGCCGAGGACGGTGACTTCGACGCCGCCGCCCAGGTCCCAGGCGCGCACGACGCCGTTGTTGGGCAGGATGGCCCCGACGCTGTCGGCGGCGGTGGGCTGGCCGAAGCCGTATCGTTTGGCGGTGAGCCCGGCGAGGACGTAGGGCTGGGCGCCCAGGGGGTGGATCCACGTCGGCAGGACCACCTCGATGCTGCCGGTGGTGAGGGTTGCGGGCACGTCGTACCAGGTGACCACCTCCGTGGGCGGGTTGAACCCGATGGGCGGGATGAGCACCGACTGGCTTGCGTAGAGCCAGCCGCGGAAGGAGCGCATGACGGTCCCGCGGACGCGGATGCCGTCGTCGAGACGGATCTCCGCGGAGACGCCGCCGATGCCGGTGCGGCCCATCTTGCCGGCGCTCCACACCAGCGGGTCGTAGCTCTGGTACTGGACGTAGAGGTGCTGGCCGGGCACCAGCATGCCGAAGCGGGGCTCGATGCGCAGATGGAGCTTCCCCAACGGGCCCTGGGCGGCGCCGGCGGCCGGCAGGGCGAGGAGCAGGGCGGCGAGGACGGCCGGGAGGCCGGGAAACCGGTGAGCGGCCTGGCTGCGCACGGTCCGGGATCGTCGCATCAGAACACCCTCCACACGATGCCGGCGGACAGGGTCATGTCGTGCTGGGTCTTGGCGTGGTAACGGCCCAGGGCATCGCGGCCCTGGAGGTCGACGCCGAGTCCGAGCACGGAGAAGCGGACGCCCCCTCCCACCGTCGCCCCGCCCATGACCAGGTCGGCCGGCAGCGCCGCACCGACGGTATTGGCGCGGGTGGGCTCCCCGAAGTGGTACCAGCGCACGACACCGCCGCCGAGGACGTACGGCCGGACGCCCCAGTGCTCGAAGCGCAACGGCAGCAGGAGCTGGAGGCCGGCTTCGCTGATGCGGTAGGGCACGTCGAACCAGGTCGGCTCGAACGACGTCGATCCGGAGCTGTCCGTCACGGCGGTCACGTGGTCGGCGAGGACCCAGCCACGGAACGAGCGCATGGCTTCGGCACGAACGCGCACGCCCTGTCCCAGACCCAGCTCCAAGCCGAGGCCGCCGAAGCCGGCCCGGCCGAGCTGCGCCGCCGTCCACTCCGGGTTGCCGGCGCCGAAGTGGGCGTACTGCTCGTACAGGTAGGAATCGGGCAGGAGCACGCCGAACCGGGGCACCACGTGCAGGGACAGGCCGTCCTGCGCGGCGGCCGGTGTTGGGCCCGACCCGGCCGCTGCGGCCAGGAGGGCGAAGGCGAGGAGCGTGGTTCTGAACGGCGTAGGCTTCATCGCCGGAATCGCGTTCGGGGTGGATCGATGCAAACCGCGGTCAAAAGCTAACCCGACCCGGGAAGCCGCGGGAGTGCATGCGGCGCCGTTGCCCCGGCGGCGCCGCCGCGTCAAGTTGACCGCGACTCGACAGGTCCACGTCCATCCGCCGCATGATCCGAGGTCTCCTATGCGACATCGCGTGAATCGCATCGTTCCGTCCGCCGCCGTGCCGGCGGCCGCTCTGGCCTTCCTGGCCCTCCTGCCGGCGTCCGCCGCGGCGCAGACGGCGTACGCGCCGAGCACGGTCACGGCGGACCAGTACGCCCACGCGGAGCAGTTCCTGGCGCCCAACACGGCGACGCTGGTGTTCGGGGCGAGCGTGCGGCCCACGTTCGTGGACGCCAACCGGTTCTGGTACCGGAACGACACGCCCATGGGCAGCGAGTTCGTGCTGGTGGACCCGGCGCGCAAGTCGCGCAAACCGGCGTTCGACCACGCCAAGCTGGCGGCGGCGCTGTCGGCGGCGGCGGACACGACGTACGACGCGTATCACCTGCCGTTCCGGGCCTTCGAGTACACGGACGGCGGCCGCTCCATCACGTTCGCGGTGGGGAATCGGCAGTTCACCTGCGACGTGCAGGGTGCGAAGTGCGAGGCGGGTCCGCGGCCGCGCATGGACCGGAACGAGGTCGTCTCGCCGGACGGCCGGAAGGCCGCGTTCATCCGGGACTGGAACCTGTGGATGCGGGACGTGGCCACCGGCGCGGAGACGCAGCTGACGAGCGACGGCGTGGAGAACTACGGCTACGCCACGGACAACGCCGGCTGGACGCGCAGCGACCGGCCCATCGTGCTGTGGTCGCCGGACTCGCGGCGCATCGCCACGTTCCGCCAGGACCAGCGCAACGACGGCGAGATGTACGTGGTGTCCACGGAGGTGGGCCACCCCACGCTGCAGGCGTGGAAGTACCCGCTGCCGGGCGACAGCGTGGTGTCCATGATCGAGCGGGTCATCATCGACGTGGGCGGCGCCGACGGCGTACCCAGCATGGTGAAGCTCAAGATGGCGCCGGACCAGCACCGCTCCACCATCTGCGACGACATCGCGTGCCGCGGCAGCACGTTCTCCGATGTGGAGTGGAGCCCCGACGCGTTGCGGCTGTTCTTCGTGTCCACGTCCCGGGACCACAAGCAGGAGACGCTGCGGGAGGCCAACGCGGCCACGGGCGACGTGCGGGACATCCTCGAGGAGTCGGTGCCCACGTTCTACGAGTCGGGCTACAACGCGGTGAACTGGCGCGTGCTGCCGGCCACCAACGAAGTGATCTGGTACTCGCAGCGCACCAACTGGGGCCACCTCTACCTCTACGACCTGCGCACCGGCCGGCTGAAGCACGCCATCACCCGCGGCGACTGGAACGTGCTTCAGGTGCGGGACATCGATCCCCGCTCGCGCACCATCACGTTCACCGGTGCCGGCCGCGAGCCGGGCGACCCGTACTTCCAGTACCTGTACCGCATCCGCATGGACGGCCAGGGCCTGCGCCTGCTCACGCCCGACAGCGCCAACCACGACGTCACCCTGTCGCCGTCCGGCAACTGGTTCATCGACGCCGCGTCGACGCCCACCACGCCGCCCGTCACCGTCGTGCGCGACCTCGTGGGCAAGGAGCGCATGCCGCTGGAGAAGGCCGACATCTCGCGGCTGGTCGCCGCCGGCTGGCAGCCGCCCATCCCGTTCACCGTGAAGGCGCGAGACGACAGCACGGACCTGTACGGGCTGCTCTACCGGCCCACGAACTTCGACCCGTCGAAGAAGTACCCCATCGTCAACCACATCTACCCGGGCCCCCAGACGGGCAGCGTGGGCAGCCGCAGCTTCCGGGCCTCGCACGGGGATACGCAGGCGCTGGCCGAGCTGGGCTTCGTCGTGGTGGAGCTGGACGCCATGGGCACGCCCATGCGCTCCAAGTCGTTCCACGCCGCCTACTACGGCGACATGGGCGACAACGGGCTGCCGGACCAGGTGGCCGCCATGAAGCAGCTCGCCGCGCGCTACCCCTGGATCGACCTGAGCCGCGCCGGCATCTACGGCCATTCGGGCGGCGGCTACGCCACCGCCGACGCCATGTTCCGCTACCCGGACTTCTTCAAGGTGGGCATCGCGGAGGCCGGCAACCACGACAACCGGGACTACGAGGACGACTGGGGCGAGAAGTGGCAGGGCCTGCTGGTGACGAACCCGGACGGCACCACCAACTACGACAACCAGGCGAACCAGCTGGTGGCGAAGAACCTGAAGGGCAAGCTGCTGCTGGCCTACGGTACCACCGACACCAACGTGCCGCCCTACAACACGCTGCTGGTGGTGAACGCGCTCATCGCCGCCAACAAGGACTTCGACCTGATCCCGTTCCCCAACCGCGGCCACGGCTTCGGCAACGAGCCCTACATGATCCGGCGGCGCTGGGACTACTTCGTGGAGTACCTGTTGGGCGCCACGCCGCCGCACGAGTACCAGATCACGGCGTATCGCACGGGCGGGCCGCGCTTCTGAGCCCGGAGGGGGCGCCCAACGACCGACGGTCGTCGAGGGGCCGGCGCTGCGCGCC
>CAZUFP010000027.1:0-1311 GCA_964619835.1 uncultured Gemmatimonadaceae bacterium
CGCGCAGCTCGCCGAAGGGACCGCCGCCTCCATCGGTGGGCACGAGGCAGCCGGCGGCGAGGGCCGTGGCCAGGATCGTCGGTGCCGCGCGCAGCAGGCGGCGGGAGCGGAAGCGGGGTCGGGCGAGCATCCGGCACCTCAATGGATCCGCCGGGTCCAGCCGACGTTCAGCACATACTCGCTGAATGCGCCGACCGTCGGATCGAGGCCGTGCACGTGGTTGCTGCGCAGGCCGATGTTGAGTCTGTCACCCGGTGTCAGGCGATACTGGGCGTTGATGGAAGCGCGTAGCGAGCCGCCGGCCCCCAGCCGGGCGTTGGTGAGCGCCGCACCGACGGACCAGCGGCCGTTGTTTCCGCGGAGGTAGCCGGCGAGGGCGTAGGTGGAGCGCACCACCCAGCCCGCCGCCGCCAGTCTCGAAAAGGACGCGCCGATGCTGGGCGTGATGGTGAGGTTGCGGGACGGGCCCAGCGTGACGCGCACGGCCGCGTCGTGGGCCAGCAGGCTGCTGCCGGCGCGGACGGGGTTCGTGTCCCCGGCCTGCTGGTACGTGTCGCTCCAGGAAATCGCCCGCCAGAGGCCGGCGGGGCCGAGGGTCAGTGTCTGGGAGGCCGTCGCCATCCAGGTGGTGAAGTCCATCCGGTTGGCCGCGTCGGCCGCGTCGTTGCGCATGACCCCGAACGAGCCGCGCAGGCTGGTCATGAGCTTCGGCGTCATGCGCATGTCGAGGCTCGCACCGAGCCGGTTGCGGACGGTGGTGAACAGCTTCTGCCCCAGCAGGTTGTCGTGCTGGCGGGCGGCCAGGACGGAGGCGGACCAGGTGCGGTAGCGCACGGACACGCGGGCGTTCGCCGCGCTCAGGTCGGCGGGCAGCGAGGCGAGTCCGAGGGAGACGTAGCCGGCGCCGATGTAGCGGTAGCCGACCGTCGCCGAGAGCGAGCGCGGGGACTGGGGCGTGGCGCCGGGCAGCTGGACGCCCCGCAGGTCGAGGCGGCCGGTGTATGCAATGTCGCCGTACGTGCTGGCCCGGGGCGTGACCAGGGACCGGAGCAGCGACGAGTACCGGTCCAGCGTCTGGGGGCTCAGATCCGGCGCACGCCGGTCCCGGGAGTCCACGCTCACCGCCACCTCGCCCTGCCAGGTCAGCCGGTTGCCCCAGAAGGGCAGTCGGTTGACCGCCGCCATGACGACGTTCTCCTGGGGCGTGACCGCGTACGGGTTCACCGGGAGCGACAATCCGCTGCCCGGAGTGACCGTGGCGCCGTCGGGCGAAGGCAGGGAGGACGGGCTGTCCGTGGCCCGCAGGAAGAC
>CAZUFP010000027.1:1411-7136 GCA_964619835.1 uncultured Gemmatimonadaceae bacterium
TCCATTTCGGCGCGATGCCGATCTGGTTCAGCTGTTGGCGGACGGCGGGGCCGGACAGCCCGAAGCGGGAGCCGTTCTCCGTCGAGAACAGCATGTCCAGGCCGACGTCGACGCCGAACAGCTCCAGGTTGGAGCGCACGTACAGGTTCCCCAGCGAAGACGGCTGGCGCTGGTCGCGTCCCGTTGTGGAGTAGAGCTGGCCGGTGGACGTGATCTCGCCCTGGAAGCTCACCGGAGACGGCGTGAACAGCGGGATCTGGGCCCGGGCGGACCGTGGAGCGGCCAGGAGCGCAACGACGACCAGGAGGCCGCCGGCGACCAGGAGGCCGCCGAGCCGGCGGGTGATCGGGACGCACGTCCGGGGCGTGCTCATTGACCCAGAATCGCCTGGACCATGTCGGCGACCCCCTGTCCCGGGTTGCTGAAGTCGAGGCTCCGGTGGATGGCGAACGGGGTCCCGGCAAACCGGCCCGAGACGTCCCACTGCATCGCCTGCCCGTTCATGGCGTCCTGCAGGTTGCTGTCGAACTCGGCCTTGTCGATGACCAGGAGCTGCTGACCGTTGGCCAGTGCGGTCTTGATGGCGTCGAGCTCCGCCTGTGTCCGGGTCAGCTTGTCGTGCATCGTCTGGACACGGTCGCGCAGGGCCGAGAGCTTCGCGTCCGATTTGAGCACGAGGACGTTCTGGTCCACGGGCGGGATGTCGGCGAGCACGCGACGACGCGCGGCGACTGCGGCCATGCGGGCGTTGTAGACGGCGGCGTGGCGCCCGTAGTTGGCCCGAGCCTGGACATACGCGGCCCGGCGCTGGGCCCGGAGCGCGGCCTGCCGGCGCGGCGTGTTCTGCCATGCGTGGTACGCCCGGTTGCGCGCACTCAGGGCCGAGTTCATTGCGATCCTTGCCTGAGCCCCGGCCCGCTCCGCCACCGCCAGGGCCTGCTGGGCCCTCTGCCGCTGCGCCTCCAGGACATGGCGCAGGTCGTCGGCCGTCGCCTGGGCGTTGGCCAGGACCTGCTGCGCCGCTTCGTCCGCCTGCTGGGCCGCCGCCACGACGTCGGCACCCCTGGCCGCGAACTGCGCCATGGCGTCCTGCGCCATCGGGCCCACCATGTCGCCGAAGTCCGCGTGGGCGACGCCGTGCACTTGGAACGACGGCTTCCGCAGGTTGAACACGGAGGAGGCGGTGAGGTCCGCCGTGAACGAGTTGAACAGGCTCGTCGTGCTCTTCAGGCTGAATTTCTGCCGGGTCATCTTCAGGTCGACCATGGCGCTCGAGCCGAACATGTCGACCGCGCCCTTCACGATCAGACGCTGCGTGTCCGGGGTGGCCGTCAGGTCCAGCTTGGCGTCCTGCCAGGTCAACGGTCCGAGGTCGAACGCGCCCAGGTCGCCGCGCGCCCAGATGCCCTGCTTGGTGACGCCCACGTCCACGCCGGCGAAGTTCGTCAGCTCGCCGTCGGGCGACAGCGGCAGCCACATCTGACCCCGGATCTGGAACCCGGCCTGGATGCCCAGGTCCGGATCGTCCTTGGAGGCGAAGGACAGCTTCAGGTCCCGGAACGCGATGTCCGGGAGCGCGTCCAGCGGGATGGCGGCGGCTGGCTCGGTCGAAGCGCCCGGGGCCCTCGCGCCGGATGCATCGGCCGCTGCCTTGCGCGCGGCCGCCATCCGGCTCTGAAGCTCCACCAGGTCCGCCAGGGCCAGGCCGGCGGCGCTCTGGCCCTTGAACATTACGTTGGTCGGAACGCCCGCCGGGCTGATGACCAGCGCGATGGCGACGTTGATGTCCTTCTGGCCAATGACCATGCTGGCCGCGAAGCCCGGCTGGATCCCCGTGGGCACGATGGCCAGCTGGAGCACGACGCTCTTCAGCACGAGCCACGGGATGCCGAACGGCTGCTGCCAGCCGTTTTCCGACACGAGGCCGCCGGTCAGCGCCATCCCGGTGCGGGACAGGGACGTGGCGACGAAGAAGTCCAGCAGGGCGTCGTCGATGTCCAGCTTCATGTCGCCCACGAGCCGCACCGACGGCTGGCCGGTGAGCTCCAGCGCGATCTGGCCACCGCGGAACCACTGGGGCGAGCCGGCCGGCCGCATGGGCGGCAGCTCGGCCCGCAGGTACATGTCCTTGAGGGCGTCCAGGCTCGGCGCGCCGCCTCCGCCGAGGAGGGAGAGGCTGCGGCCGAGATTGCCCTGCAGCAGGATGACGCCCGCGTGGATGCCCAGGGCGCTCATGGCGAGGTTGAGCGGGTTGTCCGATCCCAGCTTGTCCGCGGGGATGGCCGCGATGAGGTTCACGCCCGGCTGCAGCGTGAGCGTGAAGTTGTCCTGCTGGTAGACGTCCCGGTAGAAGTACCATTCCGGGTCCGACAGGGCGGTAGAGCTCTCCTCCCGTGCGGCGCTGGACAGCACCAGCGCGACATGGGAGAAGTCCAGGTTGTCCAGCACGGGGTTGGACAGCGCCGGGATGGCCTTGGTCAGCGACCAGCTCTGCGGCTTGATGGCGAGGGTCAGCCCGTTCTTCAGCCCCGCGTTGCGGTCGAAGGCGAGAAGCACGTTCGCCTTCGCGGTGCCGAGGAGGGTGGTGCCGGTGGCCACCATGTCGCCCTGGCTGCCCGTGGCCAGCACGATGTTCTTCAGATCGAGGAAGCCGTCCGGGATGTGGAGGGTGGACAGGTCGAAGCCGCCGGCCTGGCCGGCCGCGTGGCTGGCGCCGCAGAACAGCCCGAGAGTCGTGGCAAGCAGAGCCCGCCGGATCCGGATGTTCATGGTAGACTCCGGGTAATGAGCCGGATCAGGTCCTGAAGGGACATGTTTCCCAGGGCAATGCGCACCCCCCATTTCAGCTTGCCGGATTCCTTCTGTGCCGGCTCCAGCGGCTGGGGCTGGCTGGTGCGGGGTGCCTGTCCCTCCGCCGGCGCCTGGGCCGGTGCGGCCTGGCCCGGCGGCATGCGGTCCTTGGGGCGTCTGGGTGGCCGGGTGTTGCCGGTGGGGCGCGGAGCCGGGCCCATCACGGGCGAGTTGGAGCCGACGCCGATCTCGGACGACGTCGCGGCCGCCTGGACGGAATCCGCGCTCCGGCCGAGACCCAGGATGATCTTGCCCAGGTCGGCCTGGTTGCCCACGCCGAACCCCGCCGTGCCGACGACGCTCCAGTCGAGGTAGCCGGGGTCGCGCTCCACGAGCATGTGCAGGAAGCCGTCGTTGATGTCCATCTCCAGCTCGACATCGCTGAGGTGCACGGGCAACCTCGCCAAAGGCTGCCACTGGTCCACGCCGAGCTTGAGCACGTATTTGAAGCAGTCGCCGATCTTTTCCTTGCCGCAGCCTTCGACGAACGGCTTCGCGCTGTCCCCCTGGGCAGCCTGGTCTTTGGCGTAGGCACCCGGAGCCTGGTGCTCCTGGGTCAGGTCGACGCCGATGGACCCGTGCCATTGTCGGCCGGCCGAGTCTGTCATTGTGAGGACGGCCTGCAGGATCAGGTCGAGGGCGGCGCGCGAGCCCGTGCCTCCGCTGCCCGCACGGTAGGCGGCGGAATCCTGAGCCACGAACTCGAGTCCCACCTGCGAGGTCGCGAACCATCGGGCCAGCACGCCCGTGGGCCTTCTCTCTCCCAGCGATGCCCGCAGGTCCAGGAAGGTGCGCTGCGCCGAGATCTCCACGGAGCCTTTCGTACGCGAGGCACGCGTGATCCGGCCGCCGATGCTCCAGGCCGTGTTGACGCCGAGGAAGCCCTGCAGCTCGACGGACTTGCGGCCGTACCCCAGTGCCTGGAACAGCGGCCACAGCCGGTGCTCCTTCAGGTCCACGACGGCGAACGCGTTCACCCCGGGCTGTATGTCGATGTCGTGGTAGTCCAGGAAGTCACGTGCTTCCGTGAAGGACGCGGGCAGCTCGGTGGTGGTGGGATAGAGCGAGACGATCACGACGCCGAAACGCATGGCCAGGTCGGACGCCGGCGTAGGCGCCAGGGGTTGGCCATCCAGCAGATTGCCGAGCTTGCCCGATCGCCGCACGGCGATCCACTGGAGCCCGCCCAGCGGGGCGAGGCCCCCGCACTCACCGCGGAGCAGGTAGGTGTAGCGGGCTCTCTTCGTGACGATGGCCCATGAGCCGGAGGCCGGGTCCCTGTAGAACGTGGCGTGGCCGCGGTAGATGGTGTCGCCTGCCAGGCCGCCGAATACCGACGGCACGTTCATGGGAACCGTGAGGACCGGGTTGCTGAACTCGCCGGGCGCCTTCTGCCAGAAACTGCAGATGCCGTCCAGGCCTGTGGCTGCGCTGCTGCTGGAGTCGGCCCGAGTGCCCGCTTCGTTCACCAGCGTGAGCGTCAGCGAATCCTCGCTGGTGGTCGTAGCCACGGGCTCGCCCACCTTGAACGTCCGGATCTCGCTGCGGCCGTCGTTGGCCGACGCGGGGTAGCCGTTCTGGTCCAGCGCCTGGACCGACCACGCGTACGTCTTGCCCGGCTCCAGCGGCAGCGCCTCCACCGGGTAGCGCAACACCGTGCCCATGGCGTCCAGGTCCTCGTACACGGGGATGTTCGAGCGCAGGGCTTCGCCGGGGAGCTGGCCGGGCAGCACCTCGACGATGCGCAGGTCGTACGTCAGCTGGTAGCCGGCGGGCACCTGCACCGGCGTCCACTGGAACAGGGGCGACGTGCTGGTCACATCGGCGCCGTCGTCCGGGCCCAGAAGCTCCGGCGCAGCCGGATAGGCGATTGTGAAGTCCGCGCACGACTGCGCCAGTACGAACCCCGACGGGTCCGCCACCGCCGCGCATGCCGTGTAGCTCCCTTCCGGAAGCCGGCCCGTCCGCGATGCGATACGCTCGATCCGCGCATCGTGCGAGGCGCTGCCCGCCACCTGGTACGGGGAGTCGTAGACCCTGATGGCGCCGGCATCGATCGTCTGGGGGTCGCTCGTCCCCGACACCACCACGCGATTCATCTGGTCCGTGATTGTGAAGTAGATCTGCACCGTGGCCGCAGAACCGGTGTTGTTCATCACCGTCAACGAGCCGATGTTCGGGTTCGCTTCCCAGTCGCTGTAGTAGGGCGATGGAAACGGCTGGATGGTCAGCATCGCGCTCCAGACCCCCTGTGCGCGGAGCCCCGCCGGCAGGCCGAGCAGCAACAGCACCCAAAGAACCGCGGCCCGCCCGGCGTCGACCATTCAAGCCGCCCCCGCGTTCGCCAGCACCGCCCGCAGCAGAGACGGCAGCTCCACAAGGTTCTCCTTGAGCAGGAACGCGCTAGCGCCCGCGGCTTCCGCCGCCGCGCGGTACTCCTTGCCCCCGTGACCCGTCACGATGACCACCGTTGCCTCCGGATCCACGGTCCGGAGCCTGCGCGTGGCCGCGATCCCGTCCATCCCGGCCATCTTGATGTCCATCAAAACGCAATCGGGATGGACGGACGCATAGGCCTCCAACGCGCTTTCGCCGTCCGGACACTCATGGATCCGCGACGTCACCTCGGCCACCAGGCCGCGGATCAGGGCGCGCATCGCCGGATTGTCCTCCACCAGCAGGACCATCGGCCCGCGGGCCGGTCGTCTTCCATTGGAAGCGGTGTTTCCCATCGATTTCCTCTGGACGTGCCGCCGGTGGGGAATCACGGCGCACGCAAGGGATCCGTCGTAACGGTGCAGATCAGATTAAAGCGGAGTTGCAGATGATGAATCCGCGCCAACCCCCATGGCGCGTGGGGGGTGGCCCCCATGCG
>CAZUFP010000027.1:7236-8706 GCA_964619835.1 uncultured Gemmatimonadaceae bacterium
AGCTTGCGGCAGATGTGGGAGCGGTGGTTTTCGATGGTCTTGGGGCTGTTGCCGAGGCGGTCTGCGATGTCCGCGGTGGTGAGGCCGTGGGCGATGCACCGGAGGACGCGGTTCTCCGCGGGGGTGAGCTCGTCCAGCGCTTCGAGCTCGGGCCTGGCGAGCCTGGCTTTGCGCTGCAGCAGCTCGTCGGACAGGGCGGGGCTGATGTAGGCCCTGCCGGCGGCGACCGTATGGACACATGCGACGATCTCGACGGCAGCGCTGTCCTTGAGGACGTACCCCTTCACGCCCAGGTCGATGGCGCGCCGGAACATGGCGCCGTCCCGGTACATGGTGAGGATGACGATGCCGGTGTCGATCTTTTCGTCGCGGATGGCTTCCGCGACGGCGAGGCCGCCGGTGCCGGGCATGGCGATGTCGAGGAGGGCGATGTCGGGCCGGTGCTGGCGCACGAGAGCGAGGGCGGTGTCACCGTCGCCGGCGTCGCCGACGACGTGGAAGGAAGGATCGGACTGGAGCACTTCCATGAGGCCCCGCCGGAAGAGCGGGTGATCGTCCGCGATGACGATGTCGATGCGTCCGTTCACGATCTTCCTTCCGCGTCAGAGGAGGCCGGCGCATCGCCGGGCGGCGTCGCCGGGTTGGCCGGGGTTGCCGGGTTGGCCGGGGTTGCCGGCATGGCCGGTGTGGTGGGCGCCACCGGCACCACAAGCTCGAGGCGCGTGCCGCGTCCTGGCGCGCTGGCGATCCTGAGGGTACCGCCGAGGATCCTCGCCCGTTCTGCCAGGCTCGACAGTCCGAATCCCCGGATCGCCCGTTTTCCGTCTTCGCCCTGCAACCGGAACCCGCGGCCGTGGTCGGTGACGGACACACGGATGGCGTCGCCGGCGTGGCGCGCCCGCACGACGGCGGCGGTGGCTCCGGAATGGCGGACGACGTTGTTGAGCCCTTCCTGGACGATGCGGTACAGGTTGATTTCCGCGTCCGCGGGGAGCAGGCCGTCGATGTCGTCGATGCGAGCGTCCAGATCGATGCCGGTCTCCGCGATGTTTTCGATCATGGCCTGGAGCGCGGCGGACAGGCCGAGGTGCTCGAGCTGGTGGGGCGTGAGGTTGTGGGCCAGCTCGCGGACGCTTTCGAGGGAGGCGGTGGCGACGTCGCGGATCTGGCGCAGGTGCTCGTGGACGGGCGGGCTCGACCCGTCGGCCTGGAGGGCGAGCAAGGCACGGTTCCTCACGATGAGCAGGTCCTGACCCAGGCCGTCGTGCAGCTCGCCGGCGAGCCGCCTGCGTTCCCGGTCCTGGCTCTCGATGAGCAGGCGTGCGAAGTGCTCGTTGGCCTCGCGCTCGCGCCGCAGCGTGACCTGATGCCGTCGCACGATGGCCGCGACGAGCGCCAGCAGGACGAGGCCCGCGCCGATGCGGAACCACCAGGCATTCCAGAAGAAGGGCACGACGCGCAGCCGCAGGC
>CAZUFP010000027.1:8806-10246 GCA_964619835.1 uncultured Gemmatimonadaceae bacterium
GAATCGGTAGAGTCCGCCCCCGTAGGTGCCGACCCAGAGCACGCCGTCGCCGTCCTGATAGATGGCCCGAACGTGGGTCGTGCCCAGCCCGTCCGCGGTCCCGTAATTGGTGAAGTGGCCGTCCTGGAACCGGCTGAGGCCCTGCCGCGTGCCGATCCACAGGGCGCCGTCCCTGGTCTGGTAGATCGTGCGCACGCTGTTGTCGGGCAGCCCGTCCGCGGTGGTGTACGTAGCGCGCACCCGCCCGTCCCGCACCGCGGCCAGGCCGCCCGCGTTCGTGCCGACCCACAGGGTGCCGGCCCGGTCGGTGAACAGGGCCAAGACGACGCTGTCCCGCAGGCCCCGTACATGCCTCGGCATGTCGGGCCGGTCGGTCTTCAGGAGCGACACGCCGCCGCCATAGGTGCCCTGCCACACCGTCCCCTCCGGTTCCTCCCCCAGGGCGAACACGCAGGGGTCCCCGTGCGGGTCGCCCGGGCTGCGCGGGTTCAGGACCCGGACCGTGCGACGCCGCAGGTCGATCTCGTTCACGCCGCCACAGTTCGTGCCCACCCAGAGGATCCCGCTCCGGTCCTGGTAGATGGCGGTGATGACGTCGTGGGACAAACCTTGAGGGATGCCGTACGTGGTGAACACGTTCCGCTTGACGCGAAGAAGGCCGTTCGCGTTCGTGCCGACCCACAGGTTGCCGTCGTGGTCCAGCAGGGTGGATCTCACCCGGAAATGCACCCGTCCGTCCGGCAGGGCGAACCGATGCGCGGAGGCCTTCTTCCCGCCGGGCAGGAACAGGATGAGGCCATCATCCCGCGTGCCGAGCCAGTAGCCGGACCGAGGGTCCGCGACCATGAACGACGGATCGGTGATGCCGTCGTTCCGCCCGAACACGCGCACGTCGCGCCCTTCCACTCGCGCCAGTCCGCCCGGGCGCGTGAACCAGCGCACGCCGCGGTCCTGCTGGACGAGGTTGATGGCGCCGGCGACGGGCGGAACGTACCAGCGGATCACGGGGCTCGGCCCGGCCGATGCCGTCGCGATCCGGTGGTCTCCGTTGATCCACACGGTGCCGCCGGTGTCGGTCATGATGGAGACCACGCGGCCGAACGGCTCGCCGTCCAGGTCCGGGTAGCGGTGGAACGCACCGTCCGCGTACCGCGCGATGCCGTTGCGCGCCGTCCCCACCCAGACGGCGCCGGTGCGGTCCACGGCCAGCGCCGTGATCTGCGTGCGGGCCAGGCCGTCCGTTGCCGTGAAGGCCCGGAAGGCGCCGTGCTCGAGGCGCAACAGGCCGTCCTCCGTGCCAATCCACAGGGCGCCGTCCGCGCCCTCCGCCAGGGAGAGCACCCGATCGACATGACTGCCGCCGCTGTCGACCCGCTCCACCCGGTGGAAGCTCGTGCCGTCGAACTTCACCAGGCCCCCGAAGGTGCCGAGCCAGAGATG
>CAZUFP010000027.1:10346-17384 GCA_964619835.1 uncultured Gemmatimonadaceae bacterium
TCCGCCGGAAACGGGCGAGTCGGAGAAGCGGGTGTGGCAGAGCCAGTATAGCTCGCGGTCGTGGAGGGCGAACTCGTCGGTGTCGCTGCCGAGGCCGGCAAGCGCCCGGCAGGCCGCGCCGTCGGCCGGAGCCTTGAGGAAACCGATGTACATCGTACCCGGGCCGTCCCCGTTGCCGCCCGCGAACGGATCGTGCGCGGCGACCCCGGCGAGGATAGACAGAGGGCGCACGAACGTCGCCACCTCGTAGCCCAGGGCGTCGAACAGGTGGCGCTCGATGCGCGCCTCCAGCTCCGGGCCATCGGCCGGAGCGCCGAAGATGACGTTGCCGCTGGCGATGAACGTCGCCGCGTCGGGAAAGCCCATCTCCTCGAACAGCGCGCGCAGGTGGTCCATCTTCACCGTGTGGCCACCCACGTTGATGGCGCGCAGGAACGCGACGAAACGGCCCGCCGCCCTCACATCATCGCCGGCCACAACCAACCGAACACCCCAGCGGTCAACAGCCCGTAGAGCAACCCATCGATGGTGGCCTTGATGGTCAACGACCACGCACGGTTGTACCAGATGGACATCTGCCAGAGTCCCAGCGCGTAGCCGATGAACGCCGTCGCGCCCACGAACCGGAACACGCTCAGGTAGTCGGCCCCCGGCGCCAGTGCCCGGCTCGCGATGTAGCCCGCGAACAGGCTCACCACCGCCGAGTACACGAACCACAGGACCAGGCTGCGCGCCATGGACGGGACCCTGTTCGGCAGCACCGTCATCACCATCACAGGGCCGTTGCGCAGCTTCTCCAGAAATTCGTCGGAACGCATCTCGGCCATGCCCATGGCCCGCGGCATCATGTAATCGCCCGGTGGAATGGGGTAGGGCCGGAGCGCGCTCAATATCTGGTCTTCGTTGGGGACCCGCGGGTAGTCGCTCCGGTGCCAGGGCAGCACCATGTGGATCAGCGAGCTCACCACGAACACGACCACCGCCGACAACAGGATCGGCAGCCACAACGTGCTCAACGCCGTCATGAAGACCTCCGGAAGCTGCGGGGGAGAGGGGAGTAGATCACCTCCGGGTCTTCAATACGTTAGAGCCGGGACTGTGCCGGAGCAAGCCTGGCCTTGCCGCGCCCGAACGTTGTTCGCCACGATGCGGCTGCCGGCGTCGGCGCCGACGCGTTCCCCCGGTCTCTTCCAGGGTGGGTCGCGGCGGCGTCAGTCGTTCACCCTGAACCGGTAGATGCAGCGATCCCGCACGATGCCGCGGCGTCCCGGCAGGCGCACGAGGTCGTTGCCGGTGAGGGTGCCGAGGCGCGGGTACGCGGCCAGGATGGTATCCGGCGCCGTCTTGCACGGCGCCACGACGATGACGGGCATGTCCGGGCGAAGCCGCGGTTCCAGGGCCGGCCACAGGTCGTACTGGTTGGGGCGGCCGAGGCGGTTGAGGGAATGCACGAACGGTTGTCCGGGCAGGTAGAACGACAACTCGGACGCGTCCTGGTAGCGGGTGGCGGCGAAGGTCACGGGTCCGTCGGCCGGCGAGGCGCGCTCGACGGCGCGGGCCAGGGCCGACCAGCCGTAGGCGCGGTCGATGGGGTCGCGGGACGACCGGATCGGCAGGATGGGCCGCACGGCCTGGACGTAGACGACGGCGACGAGGACGGCGCCCAGGGCGAGGCCCGGCCGCAGCCAGCGGCGCAGACCACCGCGGCCGGCTTCGATGGCCAACAGCACGGTGCCGGGGATGTAGAACGGTGCGGGCCAGTTGGGCTCCACCGGCCGCCGCAGGGCGCTGAACATGAAGAACCCGAAGAAGATGGCGGCGGTGGCGGCGAGGATGGTGCGGGCCGGGTCGCCTTCCGCGCGGCGGGAGTTCTCGGGGTCCGGCGTGCCGGTGGCGGCGCGCCGGGGCCGCAGCCCGCGGAGGACGGCGATCCACATGAGCACGAACAGGATGGGCGAACCCAGGCCCAGCTGTCCGCCGATGAGCTCGCCCTCGCGGGAGAGCGCGGAGCCCCGGGGCGCGCCCAGCCCGTGCCGCAGCTGGAAGGCGAAGGACGCCCAGTCGTGATGGGCGTTCCAGCCGACCACGGGCAGGAACAGGACCAGGGCGGCGAGGGCGGCCAGGTAAGGGCCCCGCCGCCGGAGCTGGGCGCGCAGACGCCGGTCCCACAGCAGCCCGACGAACACACCGAGCGGGATCAGGACGGCGGTGTACTTGCTCAGGAAGCCGAGCCCGGTGGCGGCGCCGGCCGCCAGCCACCAGCCCAGGTTCGGGCCGGCGCGGTCTTCCTGGACGGCGCGCACGACGAAGTACAGGGCCACGGCGGTGGCGGCCATGAGGGGCAGGTCCGGCGTGGCGAGGACGAGTCCGGCGGCCGCGAGAGGGACGCAGGCGATGATGGCAGACGCGCGCAGCGCCGCAACGTTTCCCGCCAGGCGTCGTGCGGTGGCGATGCCAGCCAGCACGGTAACGAAGCCGGCCAGCACCGGCAGCAGGCGGATGCCCAGGACGCGTGCGCCCAGCAGCGCCGTGCCGCCGCGGATGAGCCACGCGATGCCCGGCGGATGGTCGAAGTAGCCCCACGCCAGGTGGCGGGACCACTCCCAGTAGTAGGTCTCGTCGGGAAACGGCGGCAGCAGCGCGCCCAGCAGCAGACGCAACCCGGCCATGGCCACGGCCAGCGCCACGGCCGCGACCCAGAAGGGGCGTGTCGCCCGTTCAGTCATCGGCGCGGGCCGGCGACGAACCTGCGGCGGCACCGGGGGACGAACGCGGCCGGCGCCACGTCGCCGCGTACAACAACAGGATCCAGGCGATCCAGGACACGCGTTCCGGCCAGGTCAGCGTCAGGAGCAGGTGCCAGACGAGGCGTGGCCCGATGAGGAGCGCCATGATCGCCGGCCCGCGTTCGTGGATGCGCGTGCGCGCCACCACGTCCACGCTGGCCTGCCTGCCGACGCGCACCTCTTCTTCCACCACGTGCGCGAGCCGGGCCGACGGCATGGCGCGCCAGCCGGGGATGCGCATCAGGTTCCACGCGGCGGCGGTCCAGCCCCAGCCGTGATTGTCCGACGCGGCGACCGTGGCCAGGTTCAGGCTGTCGGCGATCTGGAGGATGCGGGCCCGGTCCCGGTCCGTCTGGCCCAGTCCCCGCGGCGCCGCATCCTCGATCTCGATGCCTACCACGCCGCCCAGCCCGCCGGGGCCGGGCGCCGGAACCCTTGAAAGGTTGCCCGGGATGGTCTGGATGAGGACCGGCCAGGCGGGCCCCGTCTTCGGCGTGGTGCGTGGATCGAGGGTGTCCAGCGCGACGACGTGCTCCTTTTCGAAGACCACTTCCCGCCCGGGGAACAGCAGCGTGCCCTGGCCGGCGAGGTCCGGGTTGCGGGCCGCGGCGGCGATGGCGGTGTCCACGTAGGTGTGGTCCGTGATGAAGGCCGCCTGGAAGCCGGTTCGCCGGTGCCATTCCCGGTTGGCCTCCGCGGAGAACCCCTTGCGTCCGTCGTGGGACCGGTTCGTGTGGCTGTGGAAGTCCAGCACGAGGACGTCCGGGTCCTGCACGTGCAGGTAGGCCATGGGCCGCGGCACCAGCACGGCCAGGGCGTACACGCCCAGGATCCCCGCCAGCAGCACGACCACGCCCGCGAACTCGCCCACCACGATGCGCAATGCCGACCGGCCGCGCCGGCCCCGCAGCGCCCGCCACACGGCGTAGGCCAGGAGCACCGACGCCACCAGGCCGATGTGCTGGCGCACCGTGAGCAGGGACAGGGCGTCGAAGAAGCTGCTGAGGGGAGCGACGACCAGGTACCAGGCCGGGAAAACGAGGGTCACGCCGGGCGGAACGGATCCGCCCACCGGGTTTACCAGTGGGGCGCGCGCGAATGCGCCGGTGACGATGAGTGCGACGACTGCGCCGAGGGCCAGCCAGGTGGCCGGTCGGACCGCCCGAGTCTTCTCTGTGCCTCGGTCGGTCACGGGTCCGTCAGATGGCATCGTTACCCGTGAGCCTTTCAGGTGGCAGTGTGGATCCCGAACGGCCGCGCGCTCCTGATCGAGATAACATCTCCGGCGCTGGCCATCAACGGCGCCGTTGCACGAGTCGGGCCAGGTCTTGCCCGGAGCGGCCGTTGGCTCAACGTTTCGGCCCGTTGATACGTCTTGCGAAAGGATGGGAATGCGGGCCCGTTCATCGCTCGAACAATCGGAAGCCGTTTGATCCCCGCGACGCGCAGGACCGTGAGTATGCCACTACGCGCCGCGCTTGTCGGCGTCATATGCCTGGCTCTGCCCGCCACGATGGCGGCGCAGAGCGTCATGCCCAACGACGACGTCGCGACGGCCTTGCCTGTCGCCGAGGCCGTGCCCGTTTCCGCATCCGTCACGCTGGACGGGCGGCTGGATGAAGCCGCCTGGCGCGACGCCCCGCCCATCACCCGCTTCACCCAGACGGACCCGCAGGAAGGGCAGCCGGTCACGCAGCCGACGGAGGTGCGGCTGATCTACACGCCCGACGCGCTCTACGTCGGCGCCGTGATGCGGGACACCGGAGCCGTATCCACGCGCCTGGCCCGGCGCGACAGCCACATGGAGGACTCCGACTGGTTCTCCATCTCCCTGGACAGCTACGACGACAACCTGACGGCGTATCGCTTCGAGGTGAACCCGTCCGGCGTGCGCCGGGACGAGAAGCTGTCCGGGGGCAGCACGTGGCGCGGCGACAACTCGTGGGACCCGGTGTGGGAAGCGTCCACGACGGTGACGGATTCGGGCTGGGTGGCGGAGCTACGCATCCCGTTCAGCCAGCTCCGGTTCAGTGGGGAAGCGGTGCAACGCTGGGGCATCCAGCTGCAGCGCACCATCGCCCGCCGCCAGGAGCAGGCCGTGTTCTCGTTCACGCCGAAGAGCGAGCCGGGCGGCATCGCGCGCTTCGGCCGGCTTGAAGGCCTCGAGCGCCTGCAGCGGGGCCGGGGCCTGGAGATCCTGCCGTATGCGCTGGCCCGGGGCTCGTACGGACCGGTGGACACGGAGGACGGTGTCTCGTTCGCGAACCCGTTCCGCGACGGCTCCGACTACGCCAGCAGCATGGGGCTGAACCTGAAATACCGGCTGGCGTCCAACATGACGCTGGACGCGGCGGTGAACCCGGACTTCGGCCAGGTCGAGGTGGACCCGGCCGTGGTGAACCTCACGGCGTACGAGACCCGGTTCGAAGAGAAGCGTCCGTTCTTCGTGGAAGGCGGCGACATCTTCCAGTTCGGCGGCGGCGGCCACGGCGGGCCCGGCGGCCGGGGCACGCAGCTGTTGTATTCCCGGCGCATCGGCGCGCGGCCCCAGGGCGACGTGCCGGATGAGGCCGTGTATTCGAACCGGCCGGACGCGTCCACCATCCTGGGCGCCGGGAAGCTCACGGGCCTGACCGCGGGCGGGTGGAGCGTGGGGGTTCTGGAGGCGGTGACGGCGGAAGAGAAAGCGTCGTACGTGGACGCGAACCACGTGGCGGGCAGTGCCGTGGTGGCGCCGCTGACCAACTACTTCGTGGGGCGGGTGCAGCGCAACATGCGCGAAGGCCAGACGGTGGTGGGCGCCATGGCGACGGCGGTGGGCAGGCGGCTGGGTGGCCTGTCGCTGGCGGACCAGCTGCGCGGCAGCGCCTACACCGGCGGCGCGGACTTCCGCTACGCGTGGGCGGACCGGGAATGGTCCGTGAGCGGCTACATCGCCGGGAGCCGCATCGCCGGTGACAGCGCCGCCATCCAGGAAGCGCAATCGTCGTCGGCGCGCTACTACCAGCGTCCGGACGCGGCGTATCTCCGGTTCGACTCCGCGGCCACGTCCATGGCCGGCTACACGGCCCGGATCGGCATCAGCAAGGACGCCGGGCTGCACTGGCGCGGCGATGCCCGCGTCAGCGCCACGAGCCCCGGCTTCGAGGTGAACGACCTGGGGTATCAGCGCGACGCGGACCGCGTGAACGCCGCGGGCTCCCTGCGCTACGAGGAGAACACGCCCGGGCCCGTCTTCCGGCAGTGGAACATCGATGGCGGGCCGGACGCCACGTGGAACTACGGCGGCGATTTCCTGGGCCTCGGCCTGGACCTGGGCAGCCGCCTGGAGCTGCTCAGCTACTGGACCGGCGATCTCAACTTCTCGCATGATTTCCCGGGCTACGACGACCGGCTCACCCGGGGCGGACCGCTGACTCGCGGCGTTGCGCGTGACCGCGCGTCGCTCCGCCTGCAGTCTGACTCGCGCAAGCCGTGGAGTCTGCACGTCAACACGTCGTACGAATGGGACGCGGCGGGCAGCAAGCAGGTCCACACGGGCATGCGGCTGGAGCTGCGGCCGTCCGGCGCGTGGAACATCTCGGTGGGGCCGTCGTGGCAGCACACCCTGGAGGCGGCCCAGTACGTGGAGTCGGTGGAAGACCCCCTGGCGACGGCGACGTTCGGGCAACGGTACCTGTTCGCCCACCTGGACCAGACCACCGTGTCCATGGAGACGCGCCTGAATGTCACGTTCCGGCCTGGATTGACCATCCAGGTCTACGCCCAGCCGTTTCTGGCCAGCGGAAACTTCTCCGGCCTCAAGGAGCTGCGTGCGCCTCGGACGTTCGCCTTCCTCGAGTACGGCGTCGACACCGGCACCATCCACCTGCAGGACGGGGAATACACAATCGACCCCGACGGCGCCGGCCCCGCGCAGCCGTTCACGCTGGAGAACGAGGACTTCAACCGCCGCAGCCTTCGGGGCAATGCCGTCCTGCGCTGGGAGTGGCGGCCCGGCTCCACGCTGTTCCTGGTCTGGCAGCAGTCGCGCTCCGACTACACGGACCTGAACAACCTGCGGCTGGGCCGCGACGCGCGGGCCCTGCTGGCCCTTCCGCCGGACAACGTGTTCGTCCTCAAGGTCAGCTACTGGCTGAACCCCTGACCACCGGGGCCCGTCGGTCATGCGGCCGACCCGGACGCGCCACCTCACCTCCGCCCGCCGCCCCAGCCTGGCTCCTTCCGGGTGAGGTGGTATATTGGCCGCCCG
>CAZUFP010000027.1:17484-19900 GCA_964619835.1 uncultured Gemmatimonadaceae bacterium
TGTACGACACGGGGCAGGTCATCGGGCGGCTGGGCCGGCGGGACATGGACCTGGGCGACTCCGACTGGCTGGGCGTGATGCTGGACAGCTACCACGACCACCGCACGGCGTTCGGCTTCGACATCAACCCGGCGGGCGTGCACCGGGACGAGATCAAGGTCATCGAGACGGACGACAACTCGTGGGATCCGGTCTGGGACGGTGTCACCACCGTGGACGACAGCGGTTGGACGGCGGAGTACCGGATCCCGTTCAGCCAGCTCCGGTTCAGCTCGGCTGAGGTCCAGACCTGGGGCATCCAGCTGGAGCGCGTGATCGGGCGGAATCGCGAATACTCGGTGTCCACGTTCATCCCCAAGCGTGAGCAGGGCGGCGTGCCGAAATACGGGCTGTTGGAGGGTCTGCGGGGCATCCGGCCGGGCCGGCGCCTGGAGCTGATGCCTTACAGCGTGGCCCGGGGGGAGTACATCGACGCGAGCACGAACCCGTACCGCTCCAACGCCCAGCAGACGATGTCCGCCGGCCTGGACCTGAAGTACGGCCTGACGTCCAACATGACGGTGGACGCCACCATCAACCCGGACTTCGGCCAGGTGGAGGTGGACCCGGCCGTCATCAACCTGGGCGTCTACGAGACGTATTTCGCAGAGAAGCGGCCGTTCTTCATCGAGGGCAGCGAGATCTTCGACTTCGGCTCGGGCCCGGGTGGCGCGCTGTTCTACACCCGCCGCATCGGCCGGGCGCCCCAGATCGCGCCGCCCACGCCGTTCGCCGACGTGCCGGCCGCCACCACCATCCTGGGCGCGGCCAAGCTGTCCGGGAAGACGCCGTCGGGCTGGTCGGTGGGCGGAGTTGAGGCGCTGACGCAGCGCGAGGTCGCCCGCTACCGCGACCTGAACGGCAACGACCTGCGGATGACCGCCGAGCCGCTGACGAACTACTTCGTGGGCCGCGTGCGCCGGGACCTGCGGGGCGGCGCGACGGCGATCGGCGGCATCTTCACCGCGGTCAACCGCAGCATGAGCGAGCCCGCCGCCGAGGCCCAGCTCCGGTCCGGCGCGTACGCCGGCGGCGTCGACTTCCGGCACGAGTGGGCGGACCGGCACTGGGCGCTGCGCGGCAGCGTGGCGGGCAGCTACATCCTGGGCAGCCGCCAGGCCATCACTCTGGTCCAGCGGCTGTCCAACCATTACTTCCAGCGGCCCGATGCCACGCACCTGGGCGTGGACACCACGGCCACGAGCCTGGGCGGAGTCTCGGCCTTCCTGGCCCTGGCCCGGCAGGCGGGCGAGCACTGGCGTGGCGAGATGAGCCTGGCCACCACCACGCCGGGCTACGAGGTGAACGACGTCGGCTTCAACTACCGCACGGACCGGCGCGACTTCGAGACCGACGTCAGCTACTACGAGAACCGCCCGGGCAGCTTCTTCCGCAACTGGTACATGACCGGCCGGGCCCGCTTCGAGTTCAACACCGCCGACCAGCTCATCGCGGACTGGCTGACACTGACCGCCTACGGGCGCCATCTGAGCTATTGGTACGTCTACGCCCAGGTGAACCACTCCCTGCGGGCCAACGACGACCGGCTGACCCGGGGCGGACCCATGGCCGTGCGCCCGGCCTCCAGCGACGCAACGATCCACTTCCGGACCGATGCCCGCAAACCCGTGACGCTGACGGGGCTGGTGTCCGGCGCGCGGGACGAGTTCGGCGGCTGGAGCGGCACGGGCGAAGTGAGCGTGCAGCTCAAGACATCGTCCCGCTGGAACCTGAGCCTGGGTCCATCCCTGGTCCGGCAGTATACCGTGGCGCAGTACGTCACCACGGTGCCGGATCCCGCTGCGGTGCAGACCTACGGCAGCTGGTACGTGTTCGCGCCGCTGGATTACACGGAGCTCGCGCTGGAGGCCCGATTCAACCTGGCGTTCACGCCGGACCTGTCGGTGGAGGCGTACGTGCAGCCGCTGCTGTCCAGCGGCAATTACGGGGCTCCCAAGACGCTCGCCGCGCCGTCCACCTTCGACTTCGCGCCCTACACGGACAGCGCGCCCAACCGCGACTTCAACGTGCGAAGCCTGCGGGGCAATGCGGTGCTGCGCTGGGAGTGGCGGCGGGGCAGCACGCTGTACCTGGCCTGGCAGCAGAGCCGGAACAGCTTCGACCCGCTGGGCACCTTCGACGTTGGCCGGGACCAGCGCGCGCTCTTCGCCGCACGGCCGGACAATATCTTCGTCATCAAGGCCAGCTACTGGTTCAATCCCTGAGGATCCCGGCGGCGTGACGGCGGGTTGGCCGCGCAGGGGCAACCTGCGTATTGTTGCCATCGCACGCGCCGGCTGCCCGACCCGGCTCTCGCACCAGCACAAAGAGCGACCCATGATCCTGCAACCGACAACGCGCCGTTGCGGCGTCCGCC
>CAZUFP010000027.1:20000-46171 GCA_964619835.1 uncultured Gemmatimonadaceae bacterium
TGGACGCCCGGACGTCTGCCCACCGGCGCGTTCCTGGACCCGGAAGGCACGTCGGTGCCCCTGGGCTCCTTTCCGCTGGCCATGGCCCTGTCGCCGGACCGGCGATACGCCGCCGTGCTCCTGAACGGCTGGCGCGAACAGGGCCTCCAGGTCGTGGACCGGGCCAGCGGGAACGCGCAGACCCTCGAGCAGCCGGCAGCGTTCCTGGGGCTCGCGTTCGCGCCGGATGGCTCGGCGCTGTACGCGTCGGGCGGGAACCAGGACGTGATCTACGTCTACGGCTGGAGCGGCGGGCGTGCGACGCTGCAGGACAGCGTCGTATTAGCCGCCAAGACCAGCGGCCGGCGGCAGAGCGGGGTGAGCTACCCGGCCGGCCTGGCGCTGTCGCCCGACGGCTCCACCATGTACGTGGCCGAGAACCTTTACGACTCCCTCGCCGTTGTGGATGTGGCGGCCCGGCGCGTGGTGCAGCGGTTCCCTGCGGGCCGGTACCCGTATGGCGTCGTGGCCGCGGGCGATGGGACCGTGTACGTGTCCGCCTGGGCGGGGACCTCCGTGCGCGTGTTCCGGCCCGATGGATCGGGCAGGCTGCAAGCCGACGGCAAGATTCCGGTGGGCCGGCACCCCAGCGCGCTGCTGTTGAGCGCGAGCGGCGGCCGGCTGTTCGTCGCCTCGGCGTCCACGGACCGGGTGGCCGTGGTGGACACGTACACGCGCCAGGTGCTGACACAGCTCCTGGACGCCGCGCCGGAAGGCCCTACGGAGGGCAGCACGCCCAACGCGCTGGCCCTGTCCGCCGATGGCACCCGCCTGTACGTGGCGGAGGCGGACAACAACGCCGTGGCCGAGTTCGAACTCTCCCCCCTGACCTCGGGGGTGAAGGACGCGGCCGGTGACGACCGGCTCGTCGGCCGCATCCCCGTGGGCTGGTACCCGTCCGCCCTGGCCCTGTCCGGGGACACCCTCCTGGTGGTGAACGCGAAAGGCGCCGGCAGCGGACCCAACGCGGGGCTGCCGCAGCCTGGCGTGCGGGGAAACAGGGCGGACCTGGCCCGGAACTACACCCTGGGGCAGCTGTCCGGGTCGCTTTCCACCATCCGCTTGCCCGACGCGACCCGGCTGGCCGCATGGTCGGCACGGGTGGCGCGCGCCAACGGCTGGGACGGCGGCACCCGCACACGTGCGGCGTATCCGCCGTTCAAACACGTGGTCTACATCATCAAGGAGAACAGGACCTACGACCAGGTGCTGGGCGACATGAAGGAAGGCGACGGCGACACGTCGCTGGTCTTCTTCCCCCGTCACGACACGCCCAACCACCATGCCCTGGCCGAGCGCTTCGGCCTCTTCGACCGGTTCTTCGTCAACGCCGAAGTGAGCGCCGACGGGCACAACTGGTCCACCGCCGCGTACGCCGCCGACTACGTCGAGAAGACCGTCCAGTCCAACTACTCCGGCCGCGGCCGCAGCTACGACTACGAAGGCACGAACCGGGGCTGGGACAGCATCCCGCCGGAGGGTGAGGACGTGAACGAGCCGGCCAACGGCTACCTCTGGGACCTGGCGCAGCGGGCCGGGCTCACGTTCCGGAACTACGGCGAGTTCGTGATCCCCAACGACGTCACCGACGACGAGCCCATGCCGCCCGCCTACCGTGGCGTCAAGCCGTTCCTGGCGACGCACACCAGCCCGGACTTCGCCGGCTTCGACCTCAACATCCAGGACCAGAAGCGGGCGGACGTGTTCCTGAAGGAGCTGGCGGGCTACGAGCAGCGCGGGGACCTGCCGCAGCTCATCATCATGCACCTGCCCAACGACCACAACGCCGGCGGCACGGTGGGCGCGCCCACCCCCCAGGCGTACATGGCGGACAACGACCTGGCGCTGGGCCGCATCGTCGACGGCCTGACCCACAGCCCATTCTGGCCGAACACGGTGATCTTCGTGCTGGAGGACGACGCCCAGAACGGGCCCGACCACGTGGACTCGCACCGCTCCCCACTCTTCGTCATCTCACCGTACAACCGGCCGGGCGTGATCCACCGCTTCGCCAACACCACGGATGTCATTGCCACCATCGCCGACATCCTGCACATGGGCAGCCTGTCCCAGTTCGACCATTTCGGCCGGCCGCTGCACGGCATCTGGGCAGCCACGCCGGACCTCGAGCCGTACACGTCGCTGACACCGGATGTGGCGCTGGACGAGCGCAACAAGCCGGACAACCCGGGCGCCGAAGCCTCGAAGCTGCTGGACCTGCGCTTCGAGGACAGCTCCAACGATGAGCTGTTCAACCGGATCCTGTGGGCGATGATGAAGGGTCCGGACACGCCGTACCCGGGCGCGAAGCGGATGTCCGTGATGGAGTGGTGGCGGAGTCGTTAGACGCAGGCCGCCGCTCCGGGATGGGACGCGCCCCGGTCGTCGTGGACGGCCGGGGCGCCTGTCGTTTGGCCGGGGCCGCCTGGGGGCCGGGCCGCCTGGAGGCTTATGCGCCGTTGGCCCGCTTGCGGCGCACGTAGTCGGACAGGTGGTCGCCGTAGCGCGTGACGAAGTCCCGCAGGTAGTCGTCGCCGCGGATCGTGCCCCGGCAATTGGGCGCGCCGCATTCGCAGTTGAAGCTGGGCATGAGCTCGTTGCAGAACGTGGCGTAGTCGAGGGTGACCTCCTGCCCCGGCCGGATGCCGGTGCGGGCGACCACGTCCAGCCCGTCGATCCAGGCGGTCGGCTCGCAGGAGTGGTTGACCGGCATCCAGTCTTCGGGGTCCCGGCTCCACGTGACCCACACTTCGTCCGTGATGGGCCAGGCGTACCGCAGGAACCAGGAACGGTCGGGCTCGCCCCAGTGGCTGTCCACGTGGCTGCGCGTCACCAGGACGTGCGCCCGCTCCTCGAAGCGGATGATGCGATCTCCGGCCCGGATCTCCCGGATCGCGAACACGCCGTGCTCCCCGTTGCCGTTGGTCCGCACCTCCCACGGCTGCGTGCGCCGCTCGTGGCGCTGGAGCGCGGCACGCACGACCGCGCGCGTGAAGCCGACGTGCCCGGCCTCGTCGTGAAGCAGGCAGAGGTCTGCGCTGCCGGCGTCGGTGGGCGGGTAGTAAAGGCCGCAGTTCGGGTTGATCTCCAGCATGTACAGCTCGCCGTTCCCGTCCATGCGGATGTCGCAGCGGCCGTACCCGACGCCGTCCAGGCCCACGAAGAAGCTGGCGGCCATCTCGCGCAGCCGGACCGACAACTCCGCCTCTTCCACCGGCACGTCGCCCATGTCGTGGTAGTCCACCCACTTGAGCCGTTCGTGCTTGAAGCTCTCGCCCTCCGGGAAGCGGAACTCCACCGGCGTGTACGTGAACGGCTGCTGCGCGTCGTCGGGGTTCTCGGCCACGAGCACGGTGAACTCGCGACCGTCGATGAACTCCTCCACCAGCGCACCCCCGAACGTGTGCAGGTTGGCCGCGGCGTGCATCCGCAACGCCTCCACCGTCTGCACCCGGGACTCCGGCGTGAGCCCCACGCTGGCGTAGCTGCTGGGGTGCTTCACGATGAGCGGGAATCGCAGCGTTGTCGCGGCTCGCTCGATGTCCTCGGGGCGTCGCACCATGACGTAGTCGGGCGTGCCGATGGCCCGGGCGTAGCACACCCGCTTCATGGCTTCGCGGGTCGGCTCGTAGAACCGCGAGTCGGCGCCCGTGAACGGAAGGCCCAACCGCTCCAGGGTCTGGACCACTTCGATGCCGGGACGGTCCTCGTCCCAGGCTCCGTCGCACAGGTTGAAGAACAGGTCGTAATCACTGCGCGCCAGCTCGATGAGGCGGCTCACCGCGGTCGGCTTCTCCAGCACCTGCCAGTCCCACTCCGCTTCCGGCAGATACGGCCGGGGGTCGCATTGCCAGTCGTCTTCCGGCTGGCGCGGACCCGTGAGCTCGGGCGAGTCCGTCAGCAGACAGATGCGCATGAGTGTCTGACTCCATTCGGGACGGGTTGGGCGCCTGCGGCGGCGGTCCGTGGTCGTTTCTCCATCGTCCTGGCTCAGCCGGCGGTGTGGGATGGTCTCCGCGCGGACCCGCGGTCCGCCCTGTGGCGGGCAGCGGGCACCATGGGCGGGTGCGGCCTGCCGCGCAGCAGGCGCAGGCCGTTGGTGGCGACGAGCAGCGTCGAGCCTTCGTGCGCGACGACGGCGAGGGGGAGCGGGATGCCCACGGCGAGGGTCGTCACCACCAGGAACGCCATCCAGCCGATGCTGAACCAGACGTTCTGGCGCACGATGCGCCGGGTGCGTTTCCCGAGGTGGATCACGTAATCCACCTTCTCCGGGTCGTCGCTCATGAGCACCACGTCCGCCGTCTCGATGGCCACATCGGTGCCCATGGCGCCCATGGCGATGCCCAGCGTGGCGGCGGCGAGGGCCGGCGCGTCGTTCACGCCATCGCCCACCATCCCCACGCCCCGGGACGTCGATACGAGCGCACGGACGGTGTCCACCTTCTCGTGGGGCAGCAACCCGGCCCGCACCTCGTCCACGCCCAGCTCGGCGGCCACGGCGCGCACCGCCTCCGGGTGGTCGCCGGAGAGCAGCGTGATCCAGCGGATGCCTTCGTACTTCAGGTGCCGGATGGTTGCGGCCGCCGTGGGCTTGAGCACGTCGGCCAGCGCCATGGCGCCCTGGAGCTCGTCCTCGCTGCCGACGTACACCACCGAGCGGCCCAGCTGCGTCTGCTCCGCGGTCCAGCCGAGGATCAGGGCACTCAGGTGCACGCCCATGCGGTCCGCCATGGACAGGTTGCCGACCCACGTGCGGCGCCCCTCGACGTCCGCGCTGGCGCCCTCGCCCGGGAACGACGCGAACGCCTCGACGGGCGGAACCGCCAGGCCTCTCTCGTTCGCCGCCTCCACGATCGCGCGGGCGATGTGGTGTTCCGACGTCTGCTCGATGGCGGCGGCACACGCCAGCATGCGGTCCTCATCCATGAGCGTCGCCGGCGCATGCCAGAGCGCGTCCGGGCCGAAATGATCCTCGATGAGCTCGGCCCGGGTGATCACGACCTGGAGCTTGGGGCGGCCCTCCGTCAACGTGCCGGTCTTGTCGAAGGCCACCGTGTCGATGGTGCCCGCCAGGTCCAGGAACGCGCCGCCCTTGAACAGGATGCCGTAGCGTGCGGCGTTGGCGATCCCGGACAGGATGGCGGACGGCGTGGAGATGACCAGCGCGCAGGGGCTGGCCACCACCAGCAGCGTCATGGCCCGGTAGAAGCTGTGGGACCAGAGCGTGCCGAAGAGGAGCGGCGGGACCGCGGCCACGACGATGGTGACCAGCACCACACCGAACGTGTACGGATGCGCGAACCGGTCGATGAACTGCTGCGCGGGCGCCCGCTCCTCCCGCGCCTCCTCCACCAGCCGGATGATGCGCGCCAGCATGGTCTCGCTGGCCGGCCGGCCGACGGTGACCACCAGCGCGCCGCCCTGGTTGATGGTGCCGGCGAAGACGTCGTCGCCGGGCGCTTTGGGCACCGGCATGGATTCGCCCGTGATGGCGGCCTGGTCCACGTCGCTGCGCCCCGACTCCACCACGCCGTCCGCCGAGACCCGCTCGCCCGGCCGCACGAGGATCGTCTGCCCCGGGGCGAGCTGCTCCACGGGCACGCGGTGCTCACCGCCGTCATCGCCCAGCAGCGTCGCCTCCTGCGGGCGCAGGTCCACGAGATGTGCGATCGCGTCCCGCGTACGCCCCATGGCGTAGCGTTCCAGCAGGTTGGACAGGCTGAACAGGAAGATCAGGACGGTGCCCTCGAACGGGCTGTCCACCACGGCCGCGCCGACGGCGGCGGCGCCCATGAGGAAGTCGATGGAGAGGCGCCCGCGGCGCAGTGCGCGCCAGCTGTCCACCACGATGCGGTATCCGCCGGCCCCGTACGCCATGCCGAACGGCACCCACCGCCAGGGCGAAGGCTCGGCCGGCAGCCACCGGAGCAACGCGCCGGCCACGAGGCCCACCAGGACGACGGTCGTGGTGCGGAGATAGAACCTGATCTCGGCGGCGTCGGGGCCGGTGAGACCGGAACGAAGTTGGTGGCGCAGTCGGGTCAGCACGGACTCGCCCTGATGAGCGGATGCCCGCCCCCTGGGGGCGGGCAATGATCGCACGAACCGTTGACGCTTGAAAAGCTAATGAACCGCTCTGCGAGCGGCCAGATGAACCGGCGTTCAGCCGATCTCCACCAACTCCAGCTCGAAGTTCAGCGCCTGGCCGGCCAGCGGGTGGTTCATGTCGAGCGTGACCTTGTCGTCGGTGACTTCGGCGACACGGACCACGCGCTGCTCGCCGTCATTGGTCTGTAGCTGAAGCGGCATGCCGACGGCTGGCTCCATGCCGCTGGGAAGCTGCGTGCGCGCCACGTCGACCAACAGTTCGTCGTTGGGCTGCCCGTACGCGTCTTCCGGTTCGATCCGGATGTCGCGCTTCTCGCCCACCGCCATCCCCTCCACCGCCCGATCGAAACCGGGGATCACCTGGCCGGTGCCCAGTTCGAACCGGATCGGGTTCCTGCCCGCCGAGCTGTCGAACACCTCACCGCTGTCCAGCTTGCCCGTGTAGTGCACCGACACCTGGTCGCCTGGTTTTGCCTGTTCTGCCACCGATCCTCCTGTGCGGAGTGCGTGCATGGCCGGGGCCCCGGCCGGGCACATTGCTAAACCGAACGGGGATGCGTGTTCCGTGGGCTCGCCAGCAGCCGCGCGACGTGGGCGGCCAGGTCCCGGGGCGAAAACGGCTTCTGGAGGAACTCCACGTTCTCCCGATCGATGCCCCGGCGCACGATCTCGTCTTCCGTGTGGCCCGACATATAGAGGACGCGCAGTCCCGGCCGCCGTGCCTCCAGCACCTGGCTCAGCTCCGAGCCGGTCATGCCGGGCATGACCACGTCGGTGACCAGCAGATCGATCTCCCCGTCGAACGCAGCGGCCTTCTCCAGCGCATCTTCGGCGTTCGGCGCGTCCAGGATCGAATAGCCCTCCCGGGCCAGGGTCCTGCATACGACGGCGCGCACGGCGTCCTCGTCTTCCACGACGAGGATGGTCCGCGTCTCGGGCGACGCCACCAGATCCTCGGCGGGCTCCGCAGCCGCCGGCGCCCGAGACGGCAGCGAGACGGACGCCGTCGTGCCCTGGCCGGGCTGGCTGCGCAGCTCCAGCACACCGTCCCAACGGCTGACGATGCCGTGCACCGTGCTCAGCCCGAGCCCCGGGCGGCGGAACGGGTCCCGCGTCGTGAAGAACGGCTCGGATGCCCGGTGTAGCGTTTCGTCGGCCATCCCCTCGCCGGTGTCCGTCACCGCCAGCACCACCTGCCGCTCATCGGAGCCCGGCTCCTTTCCGGGTGCTCGGGACACGGCGTTGTGGGTGCTGATCCGGAGCGTCCCGCCGTTCGGCATGGCGTCCCGCGCGTTGTCGCAAAGCCGGAGGATGACCTGGCGGATCTGGTCGCGATTCGCACGCACGAGCGACGGCTCCGCCTCGAGCTCCCTCTCGACCGTCACGCCTTCGCCGGCCAACACGGCCACCACCGGGAGCATGTCCTTCACCAGCGCGTTGACGTCCACATCCTCCCACGCCACGACCTGTTTGCCGCTGAACGCCAGGAGCTGGTGCACCAGCTCGGAGGCACGTTTCGCCGCCCGGCCGATCTCCCACAAGCCCGTTGCGGCATCGGCGTCGTCGTGGAACTGCTCACGCAGGAATTCCACGTTGCCCGCGATGGACGTCAGCAGGTTGTTGAACTCGTGGGCCACGCCGCCGGCCAGCCGGCCGACCGCTTCGAGTTTCTGCGCGTCCTGAAGGCGGGCCTGGAGGCGCTCCGATTCCGCCCTGGTGCGCCGGCCGGCAAGCCCCCGGGCGAGCTCCGTGCCCACGCGCTCCAGCAGCCGCAGCTCCTCGTCGTCGAAGGCCTCCGGTTCGGAGGCGTAGATCGCCAGGGCACCGATGGCACTATCGTCATCCAACAGGGGAACTGCCGCGACCGAGTTGTAGCCGCGCCGGAGCGCGTCGTCTCGCCAGGGGTGGAAGGAGGGGTCCGTGGACACGTTGCGCGCCGTGGCCGGAAGACCCGTGCGGATGGCCGTGCCCACCGGCCCCTGGCCCGTGGCGGATTCGTTGTAGGTGATGACGATGCTCTGAAGATAGCCTTCCTCGTAGCCGGCCTGCGCCACGGGCCGGACCTGCCGCTCCGGGTTCCTTTCCGCCCAACCCACCCAGGCGAGCCGGTACCCGCCCACGTCCACGACGATCCGGCACACGGCGTCCAGGAACTCCTGCTCGCCGGTGGCCGCGCTCGACGCTCCCAACGTGGCGCCCAGCACACGCAAGGCGCGGTTCGTACGGCGCAGCGCCATCTGCGTCCGCGCGAGGGCCGTGATGTCGTGGATGATGCCCTGGTACCCCACGATGGCGCCGCCGTCATCCCTGCGGACCGACGACGTCAGCAGACACTGAAGCCGTTCGCCCGTCTTGGTCCTGAGCGTCACTTCGAAGTTGCGGACGGCACCCGTCTCGGCGATTTCCACCCGGAACCGTTCCCGCTCCGCGGGGTCGTCGTACAGTTCCGCCAGGTCGAGCCGGCTCAGCTCCTCGCGCGTGTACCCGGTGAGCACGAACATGGCCGCGTTGGCGTCCAGCAGCCGACCGTCCGTCGTGCTGATGTACACCGCGTCCCGGGAATCCTCGAACAGCTGCTTGTAGGATGCTTCCAGGCGTGCGGTGTCTTCGTTCGGGAGCGATGACTCCCCGGGGGGCCCGGGCAGGTGGTCTGGCTCCATAGGCGGCTCCGCCACGATGACGTTGATCAATGCGTAGGGAAAATAGCATCCCGGCAGGCCCTGCACACGATTTTCCTCGCCGGCGCCTTTCCGCAACGGAGCCCGCGGTTCGCCGTGCCGACCCGCGGCCCGCCGTGTGCCCTTCTTGACACTGCTTCGGTGCCGATCCAGCTTGCACCTGCTTGCTCATCCCGGTTGTGCCGCCCGGCGCGGCCGCGCCTGCCGTCCACCGACGAGCCACGGGTGACGTCGACTGCACAGAGAGGGGGGTCCGATGGCGGATCAGCCATTGCCGTACAAACCCTACGTCCCGGAAGATTCCAACCTGCCCGAATTTTCGCTGCGCGCTGTGGTGCTCGGCGTCATCATGGCGGTCGTTCTGGGGGCAGCCAACGCCTACATCGGTATGGTTGCCGGTCTGACCATCGCGGCGACGTTCCCCGCGGCGGTGGTGGCCATGGCGGTCCTGCGGCCCATGGGCGGCTCGATCCTGGAGGAAAATGTCGCCCGTACCACGGCTTCCGTGGGTGAAGCGCTGGTGGCGGGGGCCATCTTCACCATTCCGGCATTCGTGATCGCCGGCGTGTGGGAGAACGTCAACTTCTGGCTCGCCACCTTCATCATGGCCGTCGGCGGCGTGCTCGGCGTCCTGTTCGTGATCATCCTGCGCCGGACGCTGGTGGAGGAGTCGGGTCTGCCGTTCCCGGAGTCGGTGGCCGCGTCGGAGATCCACAAGGCGGGGCAGAGGGGTGCGGGTGGCAGCCGGTACCTCGTCATCGCGGGCGCCGTGGCCGCATTCATCGAGCTCATCAAGAACGGCTCCGGTATCCGGGTGCTGTCCTCGCAGATCACCGGGTTCTGGTCCTGGGGCACGTCGAAGATGACGCTGGGCACGGGCGCGACGGCCCAGACCCAGTCCTATGCGGGCGGGCTGTTCGCCTCGACGCCCTCCGCTTCACCGGCGCTGTTCGGCGTCGGCTACATCATCGGCCCGGCCCTGGCCGCGGTGGTCTTCGCCGGCGGCGTGCTGGGCTGGTGGTGCCTCGTGCCCATCATGACCTTCGTGAACCGCGACCTGGCACCGGTCGCGGCGACGCAGGGGTGGGGCAGCGTGGCGCTGGACGTGGTCTGGCAGCAGCAGGTCCGGCCGCTGGCGGTGGGCACCATGGTGGTCGCGGCCATGTGGACGCTCTGGAAGATGCGGAAGAGCCTGGCGTCGGGGTTCGCCCGCGTCTTCTCCGACCTGAAGTCGGTGAAGGCCGTGGAAGCGGTGAGCCGCTATGAGCTGGACATCCGCTACAAGTGGATCGTCTGGGGCATTCTGGGGCTGATGGTCCCGATCACCGCTCTCTACTTCTACTTCAGCGGCAGCGTGGGCGGCTCGATCCTGGCCGCCGTCGTCATGGTAGTGGCCGGCATTCTGTTCGCCGCCGTGGCCGGCTACCTGGTGGGCCTCATCGGCAGCAGCAACAACCCCATCAGCGGGCTGACCCTCTCGACGCTGATCCTGGCCGCCCTGCTCATGGTCGCCATCGGGCTGCGTGGCCCGCACGGTGTGGAGGCCGTGCTCGGCGTGGCCGCCGTGGTCTGCTGCGCCATGGGCATCGCCGGCGACATGATGCAGGACCTGAAGGTGGGGCACATCCTGGGAGGGACGCCCCGGTCCATGCAGAAGGGTGAGCTGATCGGCGTGGTCATCGCCGCTCCGTTCCTCGCCCTCGTGCTCATGCTGCTGGGCGCCGCCTACGGCTTCGCCGGCGCCCCCGGTGCCAATCCGGCGACCGCGCTCCCGGCCCCGCAGGCCGGGCTCATGGCGCTCATGAGCACCGGCATCGTGAACGGCCAGATGGTGTGGCCGCTGTTCCTGGCCGGCATGCTGTTCGCCATCATGCTGATCCTGGTTCGCGCCCCGTCGCCCATGCTGGTGGCGGTGGGCATGTACCTGCCCATCTGGAGCACGTTCGCCATCTTCATCGGCGGCGTCATGCGCTGGATCGTCGACCGCGCGCTGGAGCGCCGACGGGTTGGCCGGGAAGGCATGGAACGAGCGAACAACACGGGCATCCTGGTGGCGTCGGGGTTCATCGCGGGGGAGGCCCTCATGGGCATTGTCATCGCCGCGGTGATCGTGCTGAAAATCCACCTGCCGGTGATCGTCGGCAGCCCGCTGGCTCAGGGCCTGCTCGGATTGCTCGTCTTCCCGCTGGCGCTGTGGATGTTCTATCACTACTCGCGCCAGGAAGCGGAAAAGGCGGGCGAAGGCGGGACGCCCCCGGCGATGTGAGGCGCCTTCGGCGCCAGGAGGCTCGCCTTCGGCTCGCGAGGAGGCCGCCGGACGGCGGCCTCCTGAGGCCCGAAGGGCCGGCCTGCAGCTGAACGATGGCTCATATACCCGATGGTTTTCTGAGCGCACCGGTCCTGGCGACCACGACGGTCGCCAGCGCCGGTGCGTTGGCGTTGGCGGCCCACCGTTCGCGGCGCCAGCTCCGCGACCGGCAGGCCCCGCTGCTGGGCGCGGCCACGGCGTTCGTGTTCGCCGCTCAGATGTTCAATTTCCCGTTGGGTGCGGGCACGAGCGCCCACCTCCTGGGCGGCGTGCTGGTGGCGGTGGTGGCGGGGCCGTGGGTGGGCATGCTGGTGCTGTTCTCCGTCATTCTCGTCCAGGCGTTGCTGTTCCAGGACGGCGGCATCACGGCCATCGGCGCGAACACACTGAACATGGCGGTGCTGGGAGCCGGGCTCGGTTACATGGTGTACCGCTGGATCTTCCTGCTGTTGGGGCACGGAACGCGGCGGCGCGTGGCGGCGGCCGCCGTGGCCGCGTACGTGTCGGCCGCGCTGGTGGGGACGGCGGTCGCCATCGAGCTGGCCCTGTCTGGAACCGTGCCTCTGCGTCCCGCGCTGCTCGCCGTGGGCGGCAGCCATCTGCTGGTGGGGATCGGCGAGGCTGTGCTGACCGGCGGCATCCTGAGCATGCTGGTGCGCCTGCGCCCGGAGCTGTTCCAGGAGCCGTCGGCCACGAAGCGCGGCCGGGTCTGGGCCTTCGCCAGCCTGGGTGCCGCCTTGGTGGTTGCCGTGGGCGCGGCGTACGGCGCATCGACCCGGCCGGACGCGCTGGAGTCCGCCGCCGGCGCCCTGGGCCTCGCCGCACGCGGGGCGTCATGGAAGCCGCTGGCCCACTACGGGGGCGCGGGTGGTCCGTGGGGCTCCTTGATCGGCGTGCTGGCGGCATTCGCCGTGGCGTGGGTCCTGTTCCGCCTGAGCGCCGCGCGCCGCGCCGCATGATCCGGGGCGGGTGAGGCCCGAACCATGAGCTTCCACCATCTGGACCGCTACGCGGACCTGTCGACGCCGGTGACGCGGTTGGCGCCGACGGCCCGTGTCCTGGGCACCGTCGTGCTGGCCCTGGCCGCCGCGTTGCTGCCGCTGGGGGCGTGGCCGCAGATGGCGGCGTTGACGTTGCTCGTGGTCGTGATCGCCCTGCTGGCTCGCATCCCGCCGCGTGCGTTTGCGGCACGCCTGGGTCCGCCGCTGGGCTTCGTGCTGCTGGTGAGCGCGGCGTTGCCGGTCCTGGTGCCAGGCACGCCCGTGATGCGGATCGGCCCGCTGTCGTTGAGCGGCGCCGGCTTGTTACGGTTCGCGTCGGTGGTGGGGCGGGCGCTGCCGGCCCTGGGTGCCGCCGTCGTACTGGTGAGCACGCTGCGGTTCACGGAGCTGGTGCAGGCGCTGCGCGACCTGCGGCTGCCCGGCGTCGTGACGACGGCCCTCGGGCTGGCCTACCGCTACCTTTACATCCTCACGGACGAAGTCGAGCAGCTACAGCGGGCGGCCCGCAGCCGGAACGCCGGTGCGGGCGCCGCGAGTCGCCGCCGGCTGCTGGTGGGGATCACGGCGTCGTCGCTGGGGCGGAGCTTCGCCCGCAGCGAACGGGTGCACCAGGCCATGCTGGCGCGCGGTTACCAGGACGCCATCCCCGCCCTGAGGCCCCAGCCCATGGACCGGCTCTCCGCTCTTGCCCTGGCGACGGTGTCCGCCCTGGCGCTGGGCATCATGTGGACGGCCCGCCTGTGAATCCCGGGCCGCCGCTGATCGACGTGCAGGATGTCAGCTACCGCTACCCCGGCGGCGCCGACGCGCTCGGCAACGTGTCGTTCCAGGTCGCGGCGGGTGAGCGCCTGGCGCTGCTGGGCCCGAACGGAGCGGGGAAGAGCACGCTGCTGCTTCACCTGAACGGCCTGCTGCTTCCATACGCCGGGGTGGTGGTTGTGGACGGTGTGCCGGTTTCCGAAGCCACCGTGCGCGACATCCGCCGGCGCATCGGCTTCGTGTTCCAGAACCCGGACGACCAGCTCTTCCTTCCGACCCTCCTGGAGGACGTGGCGTTTGGGCCGTTGAACGACGGCCAGACGCCGGCGGCGGCCGAATCGTTGGCGCACGACACGTTGCGCGAGCTGGGCATCGAGCACGCGGCGAACCGCGCGGCGCACCACCTGAGTGGCGGCGAGCGGCGGTTGGGCGCCCTGGCGACCGTGCTGGTGTCTCGCCCCGATGTGCTGGTGCTGGACGAGCCCACCAGCGCGCTGGATGCCCGCGGGCGGAGCCATGTGGTGGAGCTGCTGCGGAGCCGGCGCGAGACGCTCATCCTGGCCACCCACGACCTGGAAGCCGCCAGGGCGCTGTGCCGGCGCGCAGTCGTACTGGACGCCGGCACGATGGTGCGGGACGCGCCCCTGGACGAGATCCTCGCCGACGCGCCGTTCCTGGAACGTTACGGCCTGGTGGCGCCGTTGCCCGGGCCGCCCCCGCCCCCCTCAGCGCCGACCGGCTCGCCTCCGGAGGGGGCGGCGGATGTGGCGGGGCCGGCGGCAGGCGACACGCCGAAGCGCCAGGCGTAGAGCACCACGGCGACGGCCGTCGCCAGGTTGAGACTGGACACGCCCGGCCGCATGGGGATGCCCACCCGCTGGTCGGCGGCCTTCCGCAGGGCTTCGCTCACGCCTGCCCGCTCATTCCCGAACGCCAGCACTGCACGGTCCGGAAGCCGGCCGGGCGCCAACGGATCGCCTCCCGGGTCTACCACGACCAGGGGCCGGTCGGTGGCTGGCAGGGCTTCGATGCGCGCGACGGGCACCGCGAACTGGAGCCCGGCCCCCCCACGCAGAGCCGCCGGATGCCACGGGTCGTGCTCGCCCAGGGAAAGGAGGCCGGCGGCGCCCGCGGCGGCGGCCACCCTGACGGCCGCGCCGATGTTGCCCAGGCGGGACGGCTGCTCCAGCAACACCACCGGCGCGGCCCTCGAGTCGGCAAGAAGGGCGGGCACGGACACCGGCGGCCGGCGTGCGATGGCGAGGATGCCCGAGCGCGGCGGGTTCGGCGTCAACTGTGCCAGCGTCCCGGCGGAGACGGGCGTGGCCTCCGGCAGCCTCGGCAACAGGTCCGGCGCGAGCTGGCGGGTCAAGGTGTCCAGCTCTACCGGGTCCGTCACCACCAGCTCGATGACATCCGCGCCGAAGCGGAGGGCATGCTTGAGGGGGTGGAAGTCCTCGAGCACGGCCAGCTCCGGGTCCGCCCGGGCGGCCCGGAACCGTTCGATGAGCGTCACGGCGGCCACGCGCGGCGGCGCCGTCAGGCGAGGCGCAGGATGACGTACACCAGGCCGGTGCCGCCCAGCAGGAGCAGGCCGATGTAGGACAGCCAGCGGAGCGCCGGGCCCGGTTGATACTCCGGCGCCACTTCGGGCCCGGTGACGGCTTTCAGGTTCAGGTAACCCAGGACGGGCGCGGTCAGGAACGAGACGATGGTGGCGAAGTCCACCATGGCGGTGAGCGAACGCGCCAGCAGCGCCAGCACGAGCGTCGTCACGATGCCGATGGCCACGATGGCCCCCCAGTAGACCCCGCCCGCCTCGTCCACCTGCGTCTCCGCGATGCCTTCCCGGATGACCTTGATGCTGCGGGCGATGCCGCGAGGAAAGCCGTCCACCACCGTCAGCGACGTGGACAGCATGGTGGTCAATACGGCCACCAGCACGAAGGGCCGCGCCCACGCGCCCAGGGTATGCGCGTACAGGTCCACGAGCTGGAGCGAGAAGGCCGTGCCCGCGGAGCTGAACGCATGGCCGCTCCGGTACATCACGGCCGCGCCCAGAGTCAGGAACGCGAACGCCATCACGCCTGTGCCCACGTAGCCGATGAGGAAGTCGAGACGGGCGTGCGCCACGCTGGTGCGCACGTGCTCCGTGCGGTCCTTGGCCAGAGTCCAGAGCGAGCTCCACACCGCCACATCGATGGCGGACGGCATCCAGCCCACCAGGGCAAGGAGGAACGCGAAGGTCACCACGCCGCCCGTACCCACGTCCGGCCAGAGCGCCAGCGTGCTCAGGTCCGCCCGCGGCAGCGCCACCGCCGCCGCCACGAGCGTGGAGATGGCCAGACCCACCAGGATGACCTTGATGGCCCCGTCCAGCAGCCGGTACCGCCCGAGCCAGAGCAGCAACGCGCAAGCAACGTACAGGATGCCCGCCGCCAGCCAGGGCGCCGCATGCACACCCAGCACCGTCATGAGCAGGAAGCCGGTGAACAGGATGATGGCGCCGTCCACGATCACCGACGTGACCAGCGTGATGAGCAGGTAGAGCCACACTGCCCAACGCCCGATGCGGCCGTAGCCTTCTACCAGGCTGGTCCCCGTGGCGGCGGCGTAGCGCGGCCCGTATTCGAAGAACGGGTATTTCAGGATGAGCGCCAGCAGGATCACTCCCACCAGCGCGAACCCGGCTTCGGCGCCGGCGCGCGTGGACTGAACCAGGTGGGACACACCGATCGCCGCGCCGGCCCACAACAGGCCCGGGCCGAAGCTCTTCCAGAAACTGGCGGCGCGGAGCGATTCGCGTTTCGTCGCCGGCGATTCGCGTTCCATCATCTGTCTTTCCGCAGGGAAACCCGGAGGCGGGATGAACCCCGCTAAGCTAGGGCGCCGCAGATGGCCGGGAAAGAGATTCGTCCGGAGGCGCGCTGTCGTCGAGCGCGTCTTCCAGCGCGTCGTTGAACGTGAGCACGGCGAAGGCACGGGCGATGCGTTCCGACACATGGGGCGTGGCCACCAGCATCCACCCGCCGGCCACCAGAGCCACCAGCAGGGCCACGCCACGGCCGGCGCCCTGGGCGGCGAGCCAGATCATCGTGGCCAGCACCACAATCCGCATGAGCTGGATGATCCACGGCCAGCGGCGGGGTGGAGTCAGCGAGTACCGGGCCCGCAGGGCCAGGGCGAGGTACATGCGCATGAACGGGTTCGGCTCCAGCTCCAGCGGCGATTCCAACAGCGTCGCCGGCCACGCGGCGTGGGCTCTCGCGTCCGGAAGCGGTTCGCTCGCCAGGGTACACAACCAGTCCGGGACGCCGCGGCGATTGGAGATGGGAATCTGCCGCGGCACCGTCCCCTCGGCCCGGCGCCGCACGACGATGTAGCGGATCACTGCCGGCAGATCGTCCGGCCCTCGGGCGTCTACCGCCACGAACGCTTCCGCCAGCGGAATGTCGCCGGCCAGCTCGGCCAGGCGTTCCACCAGCGCCGGGTGCATGCGGTTGTCGGACATCGGCGGGAGCTTAACCGAAACGCGCCGGATCGTCGAGGGCGCCGCCCGCATGGAGCGTGGAACGTTTAGCGTGGAACGTGGAGCGTGCGCGTGGGGGCTCCGTTTCCTACAGGGGCGCATCCAGGTAGAGGGAGAGGCGCCAGCCCAGCGGGGGGCGGAGAGCGCGGGCCAGGTCCAGGCGGATCAGTCCGTCCATCACGGTGAAGCCGGCGCCGGCCGAAAAGAGAGCGTGGTCTGCGGCGTTGCGCAGGCTGAACCCGTCGCGCGGGCCGGCCCAACCGGCGTCGCCGAAGATGGACACGCCCACGACCGGGAAGTAGCGGGCGACCTCGAGCCGGGTGCGCACGTAGGTGTTTCCCACGGCGGCCGCGCCGGCGTAGCCTCGCAACGTCTGAACACCGCCCAGGTACCAGAGGCTCTGCACGGGCACCGTGCCAAGGCTGGATCCGCCGGCCACGTCCAGTCCGACGCGCAGGGAGTCGGTGACGGGCAGCACCGTGCGCAGTGCGAGCTGGCCCCGCGCGAATCGGAAGTCCCCGGTCTCGCCCTGGAGCATCAGGTCGGCGCCGAGCTGCGGGCGTGCCACGTCGGCGCCCCACCAGTGCCGCAACCGGATGGCCGTGCCCACCTGGTCCGCGCGGTCCGCCACGATGTTCGGCCGGAACACGGTCGCGTCCCGCCACAGGGCGGGCAGGGTGACGTCGGTGCCGACGTCCGCCGGTCCCTGGCGTTCCGCGTAGATGGACCAGCTGGCGTTGTTGCGGGAGTCCGGCGGCGGCGCCAGCGTGAGACGGGCGCCGGTGGTCCGGAAGTACTCGCCGTCGTCCAGCCCGAACAGCAGCGCGGACAGGGAGTTCCCTGGCCCGAGAGCGCGGTCGTCCTCGTGTACCGTGGTCAGGTGGTGGTAGAGGGCGAGGTCGATGGAGCGCCGGTCGCCGGCGCGGCGCAGGCCGAGCTCGATGTTCGGGTTCAGGTCCGCCAGCCCCAGCCGTGCCGTCGCCGTGCCCGTGAACAGGCCGCGTCTCGCGCTGGCCGTGGCGCCCACCGACAGGCCCTCCACGCGATTGTAACGCAGCAGCCCGAACTGCTGCGGACCCCACCGCCAGGTGAACGCCGCCTCAGGATCGGGCGCCCGGGGCACGCTGGACACCGCGTCCTTCATTTCCTGGATGTCGTTCGACGTCAGGAACTCGGGCGCACCCTGCCAGACGGGCGGCGGCAGGAAACGGCTGTGCATGAGCGACGTCGAGTCGTTGGGCATCAGCACCAGCACCATCCGGCCGTTCTGGTGGCGGGTCTCGACGTGGTAGCCGTCGCCCGCGGCTTCCCATTCCTTCGTGATGGCGTCCGACGTCACCGGCGTTGCCGCGGGCGTGGAATCGTCCTGCACGCTCAGCATCCGGTAGCTGACTTCGACGGTGGCCGGGAACGTGAAGATGCCCATGCGCATCGTGCCTTCGATTCGCAGCACCGACGGCAGCCAGTGGCGGAACTCCCACAACGAGTATTCGATCACCGCCAGGTCGATGTCGAACTCCATGGGCTTCAGGATGCCCGGCACGTCCTTCAGATCCTCGTCGTCGATGCCCAGCAGCGGCGCGTCGCGTTCCAGGTCGATCTTGCGCGCCAGCCGGAACGCCGCCCGCACCAGCATGCCGCTGTTCGGCTCGATCCACAGCGTGCCGCGCAGCAGGTCCGGCTGCGATTCCCGGGGCAGCACCTTCAGCTCCACCACGTGAAGCTGGCGCCCGTCCGGGAACGACATGGTCACCGTGTCGCCCGACTGGAAGCGGTAGAGCCACTCGGATCCCGCGGCCAGCGGATGGCGGATCCAGATGTCCTGGTCGTCCCCGTTCAGCAGTCCGAACATCAGCCGGTCGGACGATGGGTCGAACAACTGGTCCACCGCGAAGCCGCTGAGGTCGCCCTCCACTTCCACGCCGCCGGGATGCTGAATACGCTCCGCGAGCACCTGCGCGACGATGGGCTCGTCCCGACTCCAGCGCACACGCGCCGCCGCCTCCGCCCGGAAGATCGTCCGGTCCTTCAGCGGCATGCGGATGCCCGCCGCGAGACGCTGACTCACGATGGCCGTGTAGCTGAGAAGCGAGCTCTGGCTCTGCCGCCGGGACTGCCGGGCCAGCGCCACCAGCCGTTTCGCGACCGGGTCCAGGTAGGAATCCGGCGGAATCTCCGTGCTGTCTTCAGCGGTGGGGACCACGCTGTCGGCGGGCGCGCCCGCCACGACGGTGTCCGGCCTGGCTCCGGCGACCTGCGCCGACACCACGGCCGGCCACGCCGCCACGCACAGCAGAGGCATCACCAGCCTGAATCGCATGTCACGTCCCCGTTGAGTGCCTGGATTCCGCTCCTTCCAGTACGCCGACGACGGGGTGCGAGTTTCCGTTCAGGCACCGAAGGACGATATGGGGCCCGTCAGGCTTCCATGGCGACGCGGCGCCGGGTTCCACGCGCGTGAGACTCCCCGTCCGTGACGGGCGGCTCCACGTCTTCCGCAACAGGCTCCGCACGACGCCCCATTCCCTTCCCGGCGGCGCGGTGCAGGCGCAGTCGCATGGCCAGCAGCACCAGCAGGATGACCGCGAACGCCAGCGGCCAGCGGGTGTCTGCCTTCACCTTCCAGTAGTAATGGAGCACACCCAGGGTGGCGGCGACGTACACCAGCTGGTGCAGCCGTTGCCAGCGCCGGCCCAGCCGGCGGATCCAACCCTTCGTCGACGTGACCGCCAGAGGCACGAGGAGCACGAACGCCGCGAACCCGGCCGTGATGAACGGCCGTTTCGCGATGTCCGACAGGATGTACTGGAACGCGAAAAACTGGTCCAGGCCCACGTAGGAGAGGAAGTGGAGGCAGAGGTAGCCGAACGCCGTCAGTCCCAGGAACCGGCGGATCCGCACCACCTCGTTCCAGCCGGTCAGGCGCCGCAGCGGAGTCACCGCCAGAGTCAGCATCAGCAGCACGAGGGTGGAGACGCCGCTCCACAGGATGATGGCCTCGATGGGGTTGGCCCCCAGGTGGTCCCGCCGGAACCGCAGCCCCAGCCAGACCAGGGGCGCCGCGAGCGCCACCCAGCCTGCCGCCCGGAACGCCCTCAACCGGACCTTCGACGTCCTCGCCATTCCCCGTATCCTCTCCCCGTGCTCGTGCCCGTACCCGTGCCCGTGCCCGTGCCCGTGCCCGTATCTCGCCTCAGCCCCCGCCCCCGCCTGCCTCTAGAACCATTTCCGCAGGTCCATGCCCGTGTACAGCTTGGCCACCTGGTCTCCGTAGCCGTTGAACATGAGTGTCGGCCGGCGCCGGAACTCGCCGATTCGGCGTTCGCGGGCCTGGCTCCAGCGCGGGTGGTCCACGTGCGGATTCACGTTGGCGTAGAACCCGTACTCGTCTGACGCGGCCTTGTGCCACGTCGTTTCCGGCATCTTCTCGACGAAGCGGATCTTGACGATGGACTTGATGCTCTTGAAGCCGTACTTCCACGGCACCACCAGCCGGAGCGGGGCGCCGTCCTGGTTGGGCATGGGCCGGCCGTAGAGCCCGGTGGCCAGGATGGTCAGCGGGTGCATCGCCTCGTCCATGCGCAGGCCTTCCACGTAGGGCCAGTCCAGGATGCGACTGCGTTGCCCCGGCATCTGCCCCGGGTCGTAGAGGGTGACGAACTGGACGAACTTGGCATCAGCCGTCGGCTGGGCTCTGCGGATCACGTCGGCGAGGGGGATGCCCTGCCACGGGATCACCATGGACCAGGCCTCGACGCAGCGCAGGCGATAGATGCGGTCTTCCACCGTGAACGGCTTCAGGAACGTGTCCAGGTCCATGGTGCCGGGCCTGGCCACGTGGCCCTCCACCGTGACGCTCCATGGACGGGTGCGGAAGCTCTGCGCGTTGCGGGACGGATCTTCTTTGCCCGTGCCGAATTCGTAGAAGTTGTTGTAGTGGGTGATGTCGTCGTACGACGTCAGCTTCTCACCCAGCTCGGACCGGGCGTCGGCGTATCCCTTGATGGGCGTCTGCTGCGGCCGCCGGAACCCCGCCAGCAGGCCGGGCGCCAGCGACACGGCCAGCGCCGTCAGCCCCGCCTGGCGCATGAACTTGCGCCGATTGATGTACACCTCGTACGGCGTGATCTCCGACGCCGCGATATCGTCCGGTTTCCTGATCAACATTTCCGTTCGTCCCTGCTGCGGTGAGAGGCGGTCCGCCGCCGGCGCGGTGCGCCCGGCGGGGGCCGACGCCAGGTCATGGTGCACATCGGGTGCCCGGCCGGGAACCGCCGGGAACGCGCGTCATGCCGCGCGTTTCGCCCTTTCGCACCGATCCGGACCGCGTTGCATGAAACGCCGGATGAAACGTCCGGCGGGGGAGTGCAACGTTCCTCGCTCGCGTTTAATACGTATGAGGGCGCACGGCGTTCCCCCCCCGCCTGCCGGCGGGGCGTGCACGATGCTGGGCCGGGCGTGCGTTGGAGGCTGCCTCGTCCGCCGCCGGTGCGGCGGGCGGTCTCAAACGTCGCTCGTCATGATGAAGAGGGGCAGCCGGTTGAACGAATGGTAGATGGGCCGTAGCCGGTCCGTGTTGTAGTGGCGGTCCACGTCCACGACCTTTTTGCGGCCGATCACGACGTCGACGGGCACGTTGTCGTAGGCGCCGTTGCGCACGCTCACCAGCCGGCCCGACTTGCCGGCCAGGACCAGGTCCAGCGCCAGGTTGCCGAAGGCCATGGGCACGATGGAGTCCAGGGCGTCGGGGGCGCCGCAACGGACCAGGTAGCCCAGCCTCTGGTTCACGACGTTGATGCGCTGGCCGTTGTTGAAGCGCGCGGATCGGTTCTTCAGCTCGACGGAGATTTGATCGCCGATTCCGCCCAGCTTCTTGTGCCCGTACTGGTCGGTCTCCTGGCTCTCGAACTCCATGGCGCCGCCGCGCATGGTCGCGCCTTCGGAGACGAGCACGACGGAATAGTGGCTGGGATTGCGGTGGTGGTCGTACGCCAACAGATCGGTGAGCTTGTCGATGTCGAAGGGATGCTCGGGAATGACGCAGCGGTCCGCTGCTCCCGCCATGGTCGGCAGCAGGGCGGTGTAACCCGCATAGCGGCCGAACACCTCGATGACCAGGAACCGCTCGTGGGACCCCGCCGTGGTTCGCAGCTGGTGGGTCAGCTCGATGGTGCGGGTGACACACGTGCTGAAGCCGATGCAGTAGTCGGTGCCGGGCACGTCGTTGTCCATGGTCTTCGGAATGGCCACGACGCGCACGCCTTCCTGGTGCAGGCGGTGGGCGTAGCTGAGGGTATCGTCGCCGCCCATGGGGATGAGCGTGTCGATGCCCAGGAATTCCAGGTTGTGCAGCACCTCCGGCGTGATGTCGTTGATCTCTTCCGTGTATTTGTCCTGGAGGCGCGGCGGCACCACGGCCTTGGGCAGGTGGCTCGGCCGCGTGCGCGACGTGTGCAGGAAGGTGCCGCCGGTCCGGCCTGCCCGGTTCACGATCTCTTCGGTCAGCTCCTGGACGCAGTGGCTGTTGTCGGCGTCCGGCTCCGGCACCAGGTCCACCAGACCTGCCCAGCCACGCCGGATGCCCAGCACCCGGTAGCCTTCTATGCGCGCGCGAATCGTAATGGCGCGGATGGCCGGGTTCAGGCCGGGCACGTCGCCTCCGCCCGTCAGGATGCCGATGGTGCCTTTCGTGCTCATGTCGGGGCGTCACTTTCCTGCAAGTAGATGTCGCACGGTCCGTCGTCGCCGGGCCGACGCGCATAGAGGCAGAGACCATGCCGCGGCCCGCGATGGGGCGCCGTGGAGCGGGGAGGCGCCCGGGCAGAAACGTAAAACGGGGCGCCCCCCGGGTCGAGGGGCGCCCCGCCTGCAAGGACGGGAAGTGGCGACTACTTGACCGCCAGCAGCTCGTCGTTCGCCGAACGCTTGCCCATGGGCACGTACTCCCGCTTGTCGTAGCCCATGAAGACCTGGCGCGGCCGCGCGATGGCCTGCTCGCTGTCCGTCAGCATCTCCTGCCACTGGGCCAGCCAGCCGGCGACGCGCGGAATGGCGAAGAGCACCGGGAACATGTCCACCGGAAGCCCCATCGCCTTGTAGATGATGCCCGAGTAGAAGTCCACGTTCGGGTACAGCTTACGCGACACGAAGTAGTCGTCCTCGAGGGCGATCTTCTCCAGCTCGATGGCCAGCTCCAGCAACGGGTCCTTGCCCGTCACCTCGAAGACCTTCGGCGCCAGCTCGCGCAGAATCTTCGCCCGCGGATCGTAGTTCTTGTAGACCCGGTGGCCGAAGCCCATGAGGCGGAACTCGCCTGCCTTCGCCCGCTTGATGTACTCACCGACCCGGTCCTTCGAGCCGATCTCCGTCAGCATCCGCAGCACCTTCTCGTTGGCGCCGCCGTGAAGCGGGCCATACAGGGCGGCCGCGGCCGCAGCCACCGACACGTACGGGTCGGCGTGCGAGCTGCCCACGCTGCGCATGGCGTTGGCGCTGCAGTTCTGCTCGTGGTCCACGTGCAGGATGAACAGCACGTCCAGCACATGCTCCAGGATGGGATCCGGCTCGTACTTCGGCTCCGACATCTTGAACATCATGTTCAGGAAGTTGCCGGCGAAGCTGAGGTCGTTGTCCGGGTAGGCAAACGGCAGGCCCATGCTGTGGCGGTACGCGAACGCCGCGATGGTCGGCAGCTTGGCGATGAGCCGCACGATCTGCTTGTTGCGAACCTCCGGATCGGCGATGTTGCGGCTCTCCGGGTAGAACGTCGACAGCGCCGCCACCGTGCTCACCAGCATGCCCATCGGATGGGCATCGTGATGGAATCCATCCATGAACTTCTTGATGTTCTCATGGATGAACGTGTGGTGCGTGACGTGGTACCGCCAATCCGTCAGCTGCGCTTCCGTCGGCAGCTCGCCGAACAGCGTCAGGTACGCGACCTCCAGGAAGTTGCTCTTCGCCGCCAGCTCGTCGATGGGGTAGCCGCGGTAGTGCAGGATGCCGCGCTCGCCGTCGATGAACGTCACCGAGCTCTTGCAGGAGGCGGTGTTCTTGAAGGCCGGGTCGTAGCTCATCAGGCCGAAATCGTCCTCCGACACCTTGATCTTGCGCATCTCGGGCGCCGAGATCGACGCGCCGTACTTCGGGTACGTGCCGTAGATGATCGGAAGCTCGTACTGTTTGCCCGTTCGGTTATCGGTAATGGTTACGGTATCGGACATGTCGCCTCCTTAGGAACTAACATGGGTGGAAAACTCCACGTACAGGATACATGCCAGGGTAGTGGAAGTCTGTAGGGAAACGGCGGAAAATGGAACCGCGGCGGCGGTAGGAGATGCCCCCACACGGCCTGTCCTCGGAAACGGGCGCCGGCCGGGCAGCCGCGGGTCGAGCGTTGCTTGCCGTGCCCGATGGATGGAGTAACTTGGATTTGGAGCGCTCAAAGCGAGCGATCTTCCTCTGTAATAAGGAGGGAATCATGCGCTGGATCGGCCTTCCGCTCGCAACGCTGTTCGGGCTGGTAGCCTGTGGCGGTGGAAACTCCGATCAACAGGTTGCCGTGCACGTGGATTCGACGGCCGTGGCTGCAGCGGCCTACGATTCGACGGCGTTCGACACCATCCACTGGAAGGATGAGCAGGAAGCCCTGGACCGGGGGGCGGTCGTGTGGGCATACAGCTGTCAGAAGTGCCACGGGGAACGGGGACGCGGCGATGCGGGCTTCGTGCTCAACGGAGACACGCTCAAGCCGCCGTCGTTCCTGGCCATGGATTGGAAATACGCCCATGATCCGGTAGGGATCCACAAGGCGGTCTTCGAAGGGAACGGGGAAGGGATGCCCCACTGGGGGCTGGTGCCTCTGAAGGCGAAGGACATCGATGCCGTGACCCAGTACATCCTGAAGAAGCTGCGGGGCGGGTGAAGCGTGGCGGGCGGAACGACGGGGCGCGGGCCCCTTACGCGGCCCGCGCCCCCTGGCGGCCAAGGATGGACGTAAGTACAAATACCCGTGCCGGCCCCCCGCGGCCCAGCCGCGCGGAGCTCACCCGCGTGAACGGAACCGGAATGTCGACCAGGCGTGCCAGGTTGATGGGCGTGCCGATGGCGACGGCTTCGATCCCACCTTCTGCCGCTTTCCTGATGGTGCTCTGGAGATCCTTGATCTGGGCATCGCCGTAGCCCATGGCCGGCAACAGCGGACCGATGGACGGGTAGCGCTCGAAGGTCTCCCGGATCTCGCCGACGGCGAACGGCCGCGGATCCACCACGGTGCCGCCGAGCTTCTGCACGGCCAGCGTGGCCGCGCCGTAGCGCATGCCGCCGTGCGTCAGCGTGGGGCCGTCTTCGATGGCCAGCACGCGGCGACCCCGCAGCACGTCCGGGTTCTCCACGATCAGCGGTGAGGCCGCCTCAAGGATCATGGCGCCGGGGTTCACGGCGTTGACGTTTTCCCGCACCTGGAGGACATCGTCGAAGGGGGCCGTGCCGATCTTGTTGATGACGATGGCATCGGCCAGGCGCACGTTGTTCTCACCCGGGTAGTATGTGATCTCGTGTCCCGGGCGATGCGGGTCGACGACGGTGATGTAGACGTCCGGCTTGTAGAAGGAGACGTCGTTGTTGCCGCCGTCCCACAGGATCACGTCGGCTTCCTTCTCGGCCTCCCGCAGGATCGCCTCGTAGTCGACGCCGGCGAAGACCACGGAGCCCGCATCCATGTGCGGCTCGTACTCTTCGCGTTCTTCGATGGTCACCTTGTGGCGGACCAGATCCTCCTCGGTCTCGAAGCGCTGGACAGCCTGCTCGGCCAGATCCCCGTATGGCATCGGGTGGCGGATCACCGCCACGCGCTTGCCAGCCTGCCGCAGCAGGTGCGCGACGGCGCGGCTGGTCTGGCTCTTGCCCGAGCCGGTCCGGCCGGCGCACACCGCCACCACCGGCTTCGTGGACGCGATCATGGTGCCGGGCGCGTTGGTCAGCTCGAAGTCCGCACCCGCCACGTTCACGCGGCTGGCCAGGTGCATCACGTACTCGTACGACACGTCCGAGTAGGCCATCATGCAACGGTCCACCCGCAGGTCCGCGATGAGGGCTTCCAGGTCGTGCTCGGGGTGGATCGGGATACCGTCGGGATAGAGATCACCCGCCAGGACGGCGGGATACATGCGATCGTCGATGTGGGGGATCTGCTGCGCCGTGAAGCCAACCACTTCAAACCGCGGATCGTTGCGGTAGACCACATTGAAGTTGTGGAAGTCACGACCGGCCGCGCCGAGGATCAATACTCGGGTCCGCTCACTCATAACATCTCCAGGTTCGTGTGTTGCCGCCGCATCGGCTCGATTTCCGGAGGTTGCGTGTGATTGTCAACCTATCACGGCGGTAGGCGGAACGCTGTGGGGGAAAGGCTGGACCTTGCTGTAAGGGAAAAGCGGACGAGCGGAGCGTCGATCAGCCGGCGAGCGATTCGCGGATCCGGGCAAGCACGGCGCGCCGGCGTTCGGGCGGCATGGGGTGGTTTCCCACCGTCCTGAGCAGATCGATGGTGCGCTCGGTCGTTCGTAGCACCGTGAGGCAGTTGTCGCAGGTGGCGAGATGCTGCCGGGCATCGGCGCCGAGGGCCTCATCCAGATCCTGATCGATGTAGTCCGACAGGTATCGGACCAGCTCGGCACACGTCATCCAGATTCCCCTTCCGTCAATCGTTCCGAGAAGTACTCGGACAGCTGCTCCCGTAGCTGGAG